>NZ_JBFPKP010000012.1:0-212491 GCF_040948855.1 Paraburkholderia sp. BR10882
ATGCTCGCCAGGGCGTGGCGCGGCACCCTCGGGCGCCAGAAGGAGAAGGCCCGGGCGAGCGTCAACGGAGCCGGCTGCGGATGATACGACGGGGCAAGCGCGCACTCGGATCCCTCAAGGCGAGCGCCATCGCCACGCTCACGCTCATCGCTAGCGGCCCCGTTTTCGCCCAGCACACGCCTTCGCTGCCGCTGCATTGCACCGACCTTGCCGGCGCGCTGCTGCCGCCCACGAGCATCGGCCTGCCGACCAACGGTGCGCTCGTGCAGAGCGCCGCGATGATCTCCGCGACCGCCACAGGCAATCTCAACGGCGACTTCTGCCGCTTGACCGGCGTGATCCGCGCCCGGAGCGCCGGGACGCCGGACATCCGCTTCGAAGTCAATCTTCCGAGCCGCTGGAACGGCCGTGCGCTGCAATTCGGCGGTGGCGGCTACAGCGGCGTCGTGGTGACGGGAACCGGCCCGATGCCCTTCTCGCCCGACCGCGCGCCGCTCGCGCGCGGCTATGCGACCTTCGGCGACGACTCCGGCCACAATGGCACCTCGTCCGAGGCCAACTTCGGACTGCTCGAAGAAGCCGTGACCAACTTCGGCTACGCGCATTTGAAGAAAGCGCATGACGTTGCGCTCGCACTGATCACGCTCGGCTATGGCAAGCCGCCGGAGCACGTGTATTTCGCGGGCGGCTCGACAGGCGGCCGCGAAGGCTATACCGTGATCCAGCGCTATCCCGATGACTACGACGGCGTGATCGCGAATTCGCCCGCGCTGAACTTCTCGGGCGTGCGCTTGACGGGCGTCGTGGTGGGCCAGCACGAATACCGCACGCCGGGCGGCTATCTGTCGCCGCAACTGCTGGAGCGCGTGTACGAGCGCGTGATGCAGGTATGCGATACGCTCGACGGCGCGGCGGACGGCCTGATCAGCGACGTCGAAGCCTGCCGCGCGAAAGAGCCCGAGATCATCGACTCGCTGCGTTGCTCCTCACAGGATCAGACGGATCGCCAGCACGCCCCCGACGACTGCCTGACGCCACCGCAACTGGCGACGCTGGAAAGCCTGCGAGACGGCCTGCGCCTGCCCTACGCGCTCGCCTGGAATGCGGACACCTATCGCGGCTACAACGTCTTCCAGGGCACGCGCTTCACGAGCATGCTGGGCCTCGCGCATGCGCCGCAGCGGCTGACTCAACTGGGGTTCGTCGCCAATGGCTACCTGTACGCGCAGGGCGATGCGTACCTCAAATACTTCATCACGCACGACCCGACTTTCGATTCGACGAACTTCGACGTAATGCATCCCGGCCGTCACCGCGAGCGCCTGTTTACGCTGTCGACGACGATCGGCGCGATGAATCCGGACGTGTCGCGCTATATCGCGCGAGGCGGCAAGCTCATCACCTTGCAAGGACTCGCCGATGAGGTCATCAGCCCAAACCAGACCATCGCCTACTACCAGGGGCTGGTGGGGCGCTACGGCGAAGAGCGCGTGGACAGCTTCATGCGGCTCTACATGGTGCCGGGTTACCAGCACGGCAACGGCGTGTTCATTCCGTCCGTCGATCTGCTGGGCGCGCTCGACGACTGGGTCACGCATGACAGCGCGCCGGAAACCTTGTTCGCGACCGACATTGCCCAGGCCACGAACGGCCGCACGCGTCCGCTGTGCCGCTACCCGGCGTTTCCGCGCTATCTGGGCAAGGGTAATCTGAACCGCGCGACCAGTTTCACGTGCGTGATGCCGCAATGACCGATGCGCGCTACGCGTCGCGCACCCGGCGAGCGGCACGCTGAGGCAGCACCACGATGCAGCCGACGATGAAGATCATCAGCAGCGCCGATGCATAAAAGCGGCTGAAGTGCAGGCCGCCGTCAGCGACGGGCTTGTCGAGCAGATCGCCCAGCGTCGCGCCGAGCGGACGCGTGAGCACGAACGCGAACCAGAAAAGCGCCGTGCGCGAAACGCGCGGCCACAACCACAGCAGCGCGACGACGACGAGGCCTGCGCCGAAGATCGCAGCGCCATATTCGTAGCCCACGCCAAGGCCGCCGCGGTCTTCGCCCGCCACCCAGTCGCCCAGCGCGGTGCCGAGCGTCTGCGAAAACAGGATCGTAATCCAGTAAAACCACTCGACGCGCGGCGTCGCGACGCTCTCGATCGACACCGTACCTTCTACGCGGTACCAGATCGCGAGACTGGCCACGAGCAGCAGCAGAATGATCGATACGCCGCCGGGATAGCCTACGCCGAGCGAACGGTCGCAAAAGTCGGCGAGCGTCGTGCCGAGCGTGGTCGTGGCGACGATCGTCGCCCAATAAAGCCACGGGTAGAAGCGCTGTGCACGGATCTGCGCCCCCACCAGCACGACGAAGCATGCGAGAAAAATGAGGGTGCCAACCAGATAGCCCAGATTCAGTGACATCGTCACCCAGTCACCGCCGGTTTCGCCGAGCGTGGTGCAAGCAATCTTGATGATCCAGAAGCCGAGCGTCACGGCGGGGACCTTGCTGACCGTATCTTCGATGAGACTTCGTGTGGTGGTGGACATGAACACTCCTTGCGCCGCATGACGGGCGGAACGAAACAGCTTGGGACTATATGCCGCCGTTGCTTAACTAAACCTTAACCACGGTCGAATATGCACTAGATGCGCATCGTTGCCTGCGCATAAGCAAACTCTAAGGTTGGCTGCGTAGCCTGTGGACATACGTCGCGGTGATCGGACGTCGCGATGTTGAATGCGCGGTTGCAAAACGGTTTTGCGATCCGTACATTTTTTCAGTAATCCGAAGTAACTTTTGTTACATGGAGTCTGTATCATGAAACTTATACTTGCTACTGCTATTGTCTCGCTTGCCGTCGCGTTGCCCGCCGCCGCCTTCGCACAGGACACTGAACCTGCGGCACAAACCAGGCAAATGCAGACGCAGATGCAGCAACCGGCAAACCCGCAGCGCGCCAGCACGCAACGCACCGACGATTCCGGCTATGGCATGGAAAGCTCGGGCACCTCGAATGCGTCGGTTGCGCAAATGTCGCGCCACGACGCACTCATGTCACACGAGGGCCGCAACGACCTGTTCGCGCATCATTGATGTGCGAACAGGTCGCGCCGGCTGGCGTGACGATGGCCTGAAGCGCGGCACATGCGCGATCAACGCGTGAGTTCACCCGCCACCGCGCCGCTTGTCGCGCGCCAGTTCACTCGGCGGCATGGCGTCGCTTTCCTGCAGGGGTTCACCGGCAAACCGGCGCTTGCCGGCCTGATCGCTGGCGATGCTCGACGCTTCTCCTTCTGCGTCATATTCGGCGGCAACCTGTTTTTCGGCGCGGCTCCAATATTCGTCCGCCCGACCTTCCGGCGCGCCGTCGTCTTCCCAGAGTTGATAAGCGCGTCGCCGGATGCGCTCTTCCCGTTGCTCATTCATGGTCATTCCTCCGATGGTGCGCGTGTGAGCAGCGCGGCAACCGGCTAGCCGCGACTGCGGATGGCGCACTGCATGTACAGCGAGCAAACACGGTGCCCGATGCGTGCGTCATACTTACGCCACCCCCAATCGAATCCCTGTCGAAGAAGATCGCTCATGACCGACACGAACACGCTACGTCCCTTCGCTTTCGTCCTTGCCGTCCAGGACCTCGAACGCAACGCGGCATACTTTCGCGACGTGCTTGGCTTTCGGGTAGATTGGGCCGATTCGACCGACTGGCGAATCGTCGAGAGGGGCGGCGTGCGGATCATGCTCGGCCATTGCCCCGATGCGTTGTCCCCGGCGGCGACGGGCGATCACAGCTACTTCGGCTATCTGGAAGTCGATGACGTTCAAGCGTTTCACGATGAAATCGCGCAACGAGGTGCAATTGTCCTGCAGCCTCCGCTCGATCGCCCGTACGGCATGCGCGAATGCACCGTGGCCACACCGGATGGCCACCGGTTCGTAGTGGGTCAAAGCATTACGTGACCCACGCCTGGTGTCTCTCTACGATACCCGCCGCACGAGTGACGTTTCCCAACATTCGCACGCCAAAGTCAGTCAGCGCGACACGGCGAAACCGATGCGCGCAGCCCAGCGGTGCTGGTTGTAATCGAGAAGATCTTCGGCGTAGCCGTTGAAGTAGTTGAGGAACAGATACCCGCCCCATGCATTGCCGAATAGCTTGGCAAGCGGGTATGTAAATTGCACATCGACGCTTCCATAGGTCGATCTCGTGCCTTTTCTCAGCGTCGTTGCGAGTTGCCAGCCATCAGGGCTGCCGTATTTGAACAGCAGATCGACATAGCCGCGATAGTGGGCTATATCCCCATTCGTCTCCTGGATGTGCTCGTACGCGTAGATTTTCGGCTCGATGGTCAGGTGGTTCGCGTTGAGGTCGCCGAAATCCCAGATCGGCTTCACGTACACGATGTCGACGCCGCGTGAACCCGGACCGGGCGTCCCGTTCGATTCGTGCTCGTAGCCGGTCTCGATACCCATCCGGGTGAACCAGCTGGACCTCCAACCGGTGTCCTCGAGGTAGTAGAAAAGCGCGGGCATGTAGCTCGTATCGTGGAACGGCGACTCGTCCCCGCGGACATCCCAAAGCGAAGTCTGCGTATAAGCAAAATAGAGGTTGTCGAGGAAACCGCGTGAGCGCGGATCGTCCGGCAAGATGAAGCGGAATTTGATACTGATCTGGAATCTTGCGAGATCCGCGTCGCTCGATGACCAGCCGTCCGCGAAATAGTTTGGCTGGTAGAACGAAAGACGGCCCGCGAGGAAAGTGCCAATATCGGGCACCAGCGAATTCGAGGGCTTTACGGTGGAAGGCGGCATTTGCGCCGCAAGTGAAGCATTGCCCGCCATGGGTCCTTCGGCTGGCGCCGTGGCGACCGGTTCCGATGCGGACGCAACCGTTGCCGCTGGCACCAAAGGCGCGGAGGCAGGCGCCGCGGCGTTCGCCGTTGCCGAAGCCGGCATGCGCGTGAGCAGGACCACGGAAGGCGAAACGTCCACGCCCGGCACGTCCACTCTCAAAGCGCCGCGCGCCCACTTGGGCCATGCCGCGCTATAGCTCACGGCCTTCATCTCTCCGGCGGCGAGCCGCAAATGCTCGGGTGCGCCTGGTTCGCGCGCGAGCAGCACGGCCTTCGGCAACGCCTCTCCATTGGTCAGCGTGATGCTCAAATCGCGCGGCACGTCGATCGAAGTGCCGGTCGGCGCATCGCCGGTATACACGATCGTCACGACGAGCGGTTCGTCCGATCTCGCCTCGCGCGGCGGGCGCATGATGGACACGGCGGCGCGGCTCGCAGGCACATAGCCCGCCAAAGTTGCCACGGCCAGCGTGGCGCACGCCAGTCTTCCCCACGCTAACCGGGCGACGGGAGCGGAATGCGAATGGGATGCCCTCTGAAATGCCAATCGAATCGCCACGTTGCCTCCTTGTATCGTCAGAATGCCTCGCTGCCGGGCGAGCCAAGCCGATTTTCTGCGTGAGTGAAGCGTGGTGCTTTGCGGGAATCGTGCCCTATTCCCTCTTTTCCCTGTTATTCGCTGTTACATAGAGGATGCCGAATTTGGTTGCCGCCGCTGCTATGATCAAAATGGTTCGTTCCGACTTGCCGGCCATTGCCGGCGAACGCTTTTCGCGAGGGCTGACAATGAAACCTGTCCTGCTTGCGCTAGCCCTGCTCGGCACTTCCACGTGCTGGGCGCAGGCCAGCGCTCCGGCTGCGTCGTCGCATCAGCATCACGTCGAAACTGTCGACGACCGCGTGAAAGAACTGCATGCCGAACTGAAGATTACTCCCGCCGAAGAGGATCAGTGGGCGAAAGTGGCCGACGTCATGCGCAATAACGCGAAAACGGTGGATGATCTGATCCAGCAGCGGCACGATAATGCCCAGCAGCAAACCGCGGTGGAGAACCTTCAATCGTGGAACGAAATCGCCCAGGCGAATGCCGACGGCAGCAAGGCGATGCTCGATGCCTTCTCGGCGCTTTACGCGACCATGCCCGACTCGCAGAAGAAGCTTGCGGACGCCGCTTTCCGGCCCGCTGAAGCGCACACGAAATAACCAGCCGCGAGCGTCCGCAACGCGCGCTCGCGACGGAGGATCGGCGATGAAACTCCGTGTGTTGAAGTTTGCATTCCTCTGTATCGCGACGACGCTGTGCGCGATGCAAACCGCACAGGCGCGCGTGAACGTCAATGTCGGCGTGGGCATCGGGATTCCTGGGGCGTTCTACGCGCCGCCGCCGCCCGTATTCTTCATGCATCCCGCCGCGCCGATGTGGCCGCCTCCCGTTGTGTATTCGCGGCACGGCTTTTCTCCGTGGCACCGCCCTCCGCATTTCATGGGTCCGCGACACGTCCGGCATCCCGGCTGGGGACCGCCACCGCCACGCTGGCGCTAGAGGCGCCGTGATCGCCCCTGATCCACCTGCTCCACTACGTGGTAAACAAAAAAAGCCACGGCTCGCAAAAGCCGCGGCTCATCTCACTCCTCAGCGGTATCAGGCGCCGAGCGCGGGATCGCTATAGCTCGCGTGGCCCGTTTCGACATGCCCCGCAATGCGGCGCACGAACGTCGCATCGCTATCGACCGTGATCGTCAGGTCGTACCAGCCGTACGCGTTGCGCAGGTCGAGATAAAGCTGCTCGGTGTCGCCGCCGGGCACCGTGCGCTGGATCTTCGTGCCCGGGTCGTACGCGTTGACGATCGTGAACTGGCAGCGCGCGCCGCCCTTGTTCTCGAGGCGCAGTTGCAGGTTGCCGTTCGCCACGTCGTAGCCCTCGGCCACTTCGGGGCGCGCCGTTTCGTTGCCGCCGAACCAGTCCGACTTGACCTGCGTGCCCGCGAAACGGCGCAGAAACCCGTTCGGTCCATGCACGCTGAAGTCGTATGCGCCGCTCGCGCCAATCGCGAGCTTGTCCTGCAGATGCTTGCCGGCTTCGACCGTATAGGTGCGCGGCGCATCGGTGCTGCCCGCCGTGTAGACGAGGAACACCGCACCGGCGCGGCCCGAATTGACGAAGCGCGTGGAAACGTCGCCCGAGCTGGCGTTCGAATCGAAGCGCACGAACAGCTCGTACGGCAGCGCCCGCGCGTTGCGCACGCCCGCTTCCTGCTTCGGCACGCTGCCCACGACCGGCGGCACCGGCACGTAGTCGGGGTGACGCAGCTTGTCGGGCGGCGCATAGCCCGTCGTGGAAGGCAGCGCGGGAATCGCCGCGTTAGGCGTGGCGAAGTTGAATGCCGACGTGAGGTCGCCGCACACGGCGCGGCGCCATGGCGTGATGTTCGGCTCGCGCAGGTCGTGATGCAGACCGAAGCGCTTCTCGATGAAGCGGATCACGGAAGTATGGTCGAACGTCTCCGAGCACACCCAACCGCCGCGCGACCACGGCGAGACCACGAGCATCGGCACGCGCGGTCCGAGGCCGTACGGGCCCGCCGCGTACTTGCTGCTGCCCGGGAAAATTTCGTTCGTCGTGTCGACGGTCGAAAGGCCGTTCGCGCTCGAAGCCGGCGGGAACGGGGGCGCCAGGTGATCGAAGAAGCCGTCGTTCTCGTCGTAGTTCACGAGCAGCACGGTCTTGCTCCACAGGTCCGGGTTCGACGTGAGGATCTGCAGCACCTGGTCGACGTACCACGCGCCATAGTTGGCTGGCCAGTTCGGATGCTCCGAATACGCCTCGGGCGCGACGATCCACGAGACCTGCGGCAGCGCATTGTTCGCCACGTCCTGCTTGAGCACGTCGAAATAGCCGCCGCCCGCCAGCACGTTCGTGCCCGTGCGTGCGCGGTCATACAGCGGATTGCCGGGCTGGGCGTTCTGGTATTGATGGAAATACAGGAGCGAGTTGTCGCCGTAATTGCCGATGTACGGGTTGTCGCCCGTCCAGCCCCACGAGCCCTTGGCATCCAGGCCTTCGCCCGCGTCCTGATAGATCTTCCACGTAATACCCGCGCTCTGCAGGACTTCGGGATACGTGGACCAGCCATAGCCCGCTTCCGCGTTGTCGATCACCGGGCCGCCGCCGCTGCCGTCGTTGCCCACCCAGCCCGTCCACATGTAGTAGCGGTTCGGGTCGGTCGCGGTCATCGTCGAGCAGTGGTACGCGTCGCAAATCGTGAACGCGTCGGCGAGCTGGTAGTGGAACGGAATGTCGTCGCGCGTGAGGTAGGCCATCGTGGTCGTGCCCTTGGCGGGCACCCACTGGTCGTAGCGGCCGCCATTCCACGCAGCGTGCGTCGTGGTCCAGTCGTGCGGCAGGTCCTGGATGAACTGCAGGCCCAGGTTGGACGCCGTGGGATGAAACGGCAGCACTTCGCCCGCGCCGGCCGCGAGCGGCTGGTTCCACACCGGCTTGCCGGTAGGCAGCGTGATCGCGCGTGTGTCGCCGAAGCCGCGCACGCCGCGCAGCGTGCCGAAGTAATGATCGAACGAGCGGTTCTCCTGCATGAGGATCACGATGTGTTCGACATCGCGGATGCTCCCCGTGCGATTGTTCGCGGGAATCGCGAGCGCATTGCGGATGCCCTGCGGCAGCATCGTCAGGGCGGTGGCCGAACCGGCGCTCATCGCGGCGGTGCGGAGAAAGTCACGGCGGCTTCTCGAGGTCATCTTGTGGTTTCCATCTTCAGGTTGAGAAAGGCACGCACGGCACGCCGCCTTGACGGGCGGCAGGCGGCCAGGCCGCGCGGCCGGGTACGTCAGTCAGCGGTGTGGATAACGGGTGTGACAAGCGGTTCGATCTGCGCGGCTTGTGTGTCTTGCGCGCTCCCGCCGGCGGGTGGCTTCGCCGGCGAGCGCACGGCGTTCGCGGGCAAGGCGACGCCGGCGTTCACCATGCCGTTCGCACTATCTGGGAGATTCGATGCGCCCGCATCCGACGCCAGCGTGAATGCGTTGGCGAGCGCCGGGCGCTGTGGATTGGTACCTGGCTGCGCTTGCGCGAGTTCGCGTGCCGCGTTCGTGGTGAGCGCGACGCGCGCGTCGCTATCACGTGCGCTGCACGCGCCCAGCGTACACAGCGCGGCTGCGCATGCAAACAGCATGGCGGGCGCACGCATCGTTTTGAATGCAGCGGGCAGGCACAAACGTCTGCGCGACGCGCGTTGCCATGGCAAGCGCGCCGGCGCGGATTCGACCGTCATCGAAGTCTCCGTCCAGATAGAGGCACAACAACGGCTCGAGGAGCGGCCCGAGCGGGGCCTCGCGCGCAGCACGGACAGCGGCGAGGCAACGCCGAAGCATAGCGATGCCGCTTTTAAATTTTGTGACGGTGCGTGGGGTCGCGCGAATGGCGGCGCAGGCGGATCAGCCTGGCGCGTTGCGGATCTGCAGCTCCGCGTATCCGGTCGCGGAATCGAGCTCGCGTGAGAAACGATGGCCAGGCAGCAGCACCAGCAGCAGCTCCGCCGTGGTGCGCACGGTGCAGCCGCGCGCGACGTGGCCGCCCATCACGCGGCCTTGCGCGTCGGACACGGACATGTGCAAATGGGCGCCATCGGGCGACACCGAGCCCGCGAGCGTGAGGATTTCGAGGTCGCCGCGCAATGCGGTCGGCGTTTCGGCGCCGGCGAAGCGCAACTGCGCGACGCTCAGGCTGCCGATGCCCTGAATGACGAACGCCGCATGCGAGGCTTGCTGGCCCAGCAAGCTTTCGACGGTGGCGCGCAGATCGTCGCCGGGAGACAGCCGTACGGGATGGATTTGCATGCTGGCCTCGGGGGGCGTCGTATCCGGCACAGGTTAGGCCGGGACGAAGCACGAGGCAAGTCGCGACATGAACAACGGCCCGCTCGAAGCGGACCGCTCTTGCACTCGCACCTTCACGCACCGATCATTGGTGCGCGTAGATCGAACCCAGGCCGGGAATGTCGTGCGACGCCGAAGCCGTAACCGCGCCCGCTGCCGACGACCCATTCGCCACGCCGCCGAACGCCGACGCCACCGCGCCGTTCTGCGCACTCACCTTCGCTTCGGCGGCCTCGATGTGCTGCGGATAGTCGTTGTAGTCGGCCGCCGGGTTGTAGCCGGCCTGTTGGAGCTGCACCAGTTCGGCGCGGACCTGGGCACGCGTGAGCGGCTCGGCCGACTGGGCGAAAGAGACGACGGGAACGGCGACAACAGCGGCAACGATCAGCGACTTGATGAGTTTCATGGTATCCACCTGTAAGCAATGAGTTGGTTCGGACCACGATGGCGTGGCTCGCGCGTCCAGTCTTTTTCGATGTCTCTTGTGCGACGTCGCTGACTGGCATGGGTGTATTTGAACTCCCGCACGTATCCCGCTTGTTTCCACGAACCCCTGCTTTTGCAAGCCTCTTTGTCCATTGCCACGGCGGATACACAACGATACAAAACCCCTCGCTACTCCCGCATTTCGCTCGATACCCGCCGCGCGAGACAGATTGCGGCGAAGATCTGCATCTTGACCGAGCTGAGCGCGATCCGCACGCCGCCTCCCGCTGCGCGAGATGCGCGTACGTGCTGCGCGCCGGCTCCGCGAGCGTGCGCATGCCGCGACCATGGCCGCGCGGCGGGCTGGAAGGCCGCCATCACCCGAAGCGCACGCAATACACCGGCGGCAAGTGCGCCGAAACGAGCCGCCAGTTTTCGCCGCCATCGTCCGAGGTCCAGAGCGCGCCCGTGGTCGAGCCCATGGCGAGGCGCGTGCCGGTACCGTCGATGTCGAGACCGTGGCGGTACACGAGGTCGTATGCCGGTGCGGCCGGCAAGCCGTTCGAGAAGCGCTCGAATGTACGCCCGCCGTCGCGCGTGCGCGTGACGACGAACCGGCCGTCCACAGGAACGCGGTACTGGTCTTTTTGGGCCGGCACGAACCACGCGGTGTCCGGCTCGCGCGGATGCACCACGACCGCGAAACCGAAGCTCGACGGCTGCGCTTCGATGCGGCGCCAGTGGGCCGCGCCATCGGTCGAGCGGAAGATTGCGCAGTGATGCTGGGTCCACAGCACATCCGGATTCGCCGCGCATTGCACCACGCGGTGCGGGTCTTGCGCATTGGGTTCGCCGCGCCGCTCGGGCGGCATGTAGTCGGCCTCCATGCCCTCGGCGGTGAGGCGCCAGCTCGCGCCGCCGTCGCCGGTCTGCCACACGCCGCCGCACGACACGCCCACTGTCACGTGCCGGCTGTCGCGCGGATCGACCATCACCGAGTGAATGCCCGGCGCGTCGTAGCCACCGCCCGCCCATTCGCGGCGCTCCGGGCGGTCCCACAGCGGGCGGTTGAGTTCCCAGCTGTCGCCGCCGTCGCCGGAGCGAAACAGGCCGCCAGGTATCGTGCCCGCCCACAGCACGCCCGGCTCGTCCGCGCCGCCCGGTTCGAGCGACCAGATCTGCTGGAGCGACCACGGCGCAGGCAGGCGGCCCAATGCATCCGGTTCGCTGGCCTGAATCTCCTCGGCAGGCTGTGGCGGATAGACGGGCACCGCGCATTCTTCCCAGTGCGCCATGCCCGCGCGCCGGCGATGCAGCTTCACGCCGAAGTGGCCCAGGTTGAGTGCGGCATAGAGCGAGCCGTCGCGCGTATCGGGCATCACCATGCTCACCGGCTCGCCGACGAATTCAGGTTCGCCGATTGTCCAGCCGCCCTCTCCATCGGCTTGCAGAACGAACAGCCCCTTGCGGGTTGCGACCAGCAGTCGATCGCTCATCTCGCGTACCCTCCTGTCGATCCAGAGTCAGCGCTCCGGTCCCACGCAAAGTGGTGACTCATCCGCCGGACAGCGCCTGCACGACGTACACCCGGCTCTCATCGCCGAGCGCGTCGCTCAAATGTTCCCGATCGCGCAGGCGAACGCCGTCCACGAATACCGCCAGATGCTTACGCAATGCGCCCTGATCGTCGAGGATATAGCCGCGCAAACGCGGCTGCTCGGCAAACACGGCATCGAACGCTTCGCGAAGCGTGCGCGCGTCGATCTCGCGCTCGGGCGTCGCGACGTGCCGCTGAATCGAAGCTGCGAAGAAGAGGTGCGCCATGGCGGGCCGGCGATGCGGAAACGGCCGCGTCCGCCGGATCTGTAGTTTAGGCCATTCGCCGTGGGCGTCGAGGCGTTGGCGCGCCCCGAAGCCGAAGTCCTGCGATGCACCGCAGCAAGCGCGGCGCCGTCAGCCCAGACCCGCCAGACGCAAAGCCAGCGGTTAAGGCGTGCTGCCTTCGGCCTTGGCCTTGCCGTGCAGGCAAGGTGTCGGCAGACGCATGCGGTACAGGGAAATCGCCTGAATCGTGAGCACGCAGATTATCGCTGTTCCGTAGGCAGCCAGTAGATTCCAGTGCGTGAGCGTGAGGCTCAGGACGAAGAAGAACGACGCAAATCCCAGCAGTCCCGTGGTCATGCCGCGCATCAGTTGCTGCGCCGCTTCGTGGCCGATCAGGCGGTGCGCGAACACGGCGAGGATGATCGCCATGAACGGGAACGATGCGAGCACGCCGCTCGCCTCGGGTCCGACGTAAGGTGCGATCAGCGTCACGCTCACCACAAGGCCGGCGATGAGCGCCATGCGCGACGGCAAATCCCACCACGGCGGCGAGAGGCGCACCGTTCTTGCCGGCTTGTTCGGAATCAGGTTGAGCGCAAGAGCAATGGCCAGAATGGCGAAGAGATAAAGACCATGCGTAGGCAGCGCGCCCCATTGCAGCACGAGGGCCACCAGGGCGAACGTGGCGCCTGCGCCTGCCAGCGCCACCTTCCACCCACGCGCCGCGAGGCGGCAATAGACGACGCAAAACGCCGCCTGCGCAGCCGTTGCGACAAGCGAACCCGCAGTCGCTTGCGCGGCGAACGCCGGTCCGTGCTCCAGCGCGAGAAAAACCGAAACCGGCCCCGAAGTAAGCGGCAGTCCCACGAGCAGCCCGCCGACCGCTTCGCCCCAGCGGCGAGCGGCAAGACTGGCGGCCAACAGCAACAACGGCGTAAAGACGAGCTTGAAAAGCAGAAGATCCATGATGGGCGACGCAATGCGGAGAATGCCAACTGTCAGGAATGCGCGGCGGGCGTCGCACTGGTTACGTTACGTCCCGCGGCTTTATGCCCATATTGAAGCCGGTCGATGTGGCTGACAAACCATTTGTCGTCATATAATGCGTGAGCAAAACTCACACGTCACGTACACCCCCGGCTCCATGTTCGACCGCCTTCCCCCGCTGCAAACCCTGCGCGCCTTCGAAGCCACCGGGCGGCTCCTCAGCATGACGCTGGCGGCGCAGGAACTGCACGTCACGCATGGCGCCGTGAGCCGGCACATCAAGACGCTCGAAAGCCATTTGGGCGTGGCGCTGTTCCAGCGCCTCACGCGTCGCATTGTCCTGACCGAAGCGGGCGCCGAGTTCCTGCTGGCCGTGAACCGCGCGCTCGCTGAATTGACCAAGGAGTCCGAGCGCCTGCGCACGCACGACAGCGTCACGCGCCTGAAGATCAACGCCAGCGTGTCCTTTGCGAACCGCTGGCTCGCGCCGCGCCTGCATCGCCTCAAGGCTCGCCATCCGGAACTCGACGTCCACCTCGACGTGACCGACAAATACGTCGATCTCAACGACTCGGATGTCGATGTGGCGATTCGCTACGGCAGCGGACGCTATCCGCGCGTGCTGGCCGAGCGCATTCTCGACGAAACCGTGACGCCGGTTTGCAGTGCTGACTATCGGGCGAAGATGGGCGGCATGGCATCGGTCGAGAGTCTCGCGCGCTGCACCTTGCTGCATGAGGGCGGCATGCTTGCGAACTGGGAGCAATGGCTGGCGCTGGCGGGATTGAGCGGCGTGCGCAGCGATCGCGGCACGGCATACAGCCATGGGAGCCTCGCGATCGAGGCGGCGATTCGAGGGGAAGGCGTCGCGCTCGGGCGCAGCGTGATCGTGGCGGACGACATCGCGGCCGGCCGGCTCGTCGCGCCGTTCCCGGAACTGCGTCTCGAGTCCGAGCGCGGCCATGATCTCGTCTATCGGATTGGCAGCCGCGACGACCCCAAGGTGCGTGCCGTGCGCGACTGGCTCGCCGACGAAATCCGCGTCTTTCTCGCCCCGGCCGGTTGAGCGCGAACCAAGCGCAAGGTCTCAGTAACCGAGCACCACCTTGGCGAGCATGCCGCACGCCACGCACACCAGAATGGCGGCAAAGCCCATCTGCGTATGCCGCGAGGAAACGCGGTGCGAAACGTGACGCCCCAGCATCATGCCGACGACGGTCGCGACGCTGAACCACAGCGTGAGGTCGAGCCGCAGCGGCACGCCATGCAGCACCGTCGCCACCACGCCGCCGGAGCCCACGAGCGCAATGACCATCAACGACGTCGCGACGATACCGTGCATAGAGATGTTCGTGAGCTTGCGCAGCATGGGCACGATGATGAAGCCGCCGCCCACGCCGAGCAGGCCGGTCATCAGTCCCGTCAACGCGCCGGTCGAGGCCAGCGCGAGCGCCGTCGCTTTCGACCACACGAGGCGGCCGGTGTCGGGATTGACGCGGCCCACGCAAAGCGGCGACGCTTCGGGCAGCGCGCGCTTTTTCCCGATGGTCTGACGTAGCAGCCGCACCGCCACGAACAGCATCACGCCGGCAAAGAGCGCGAGGAGCAGGCGTTGCGGCATGGCTTGAGCGAGGCGCACGCCGAGCCACGTGGTCGGCACGCCCGCGAGCGCCATGCAGAACGCCGCGCGATAGCGCACGAGACGCTTGCGGAAGGCTTCGAGCGCGCCGATCCCCGCGCTGCTCGCCACGGCGATCAAGGCGACCGGTGTGGCCTGCTGCATGGGCCAGCCCATTCCCACCACGATGGCCGGCACGGCGAGAATGCCGCCGCCCGCGCCCGTGAGTCCCAGCATCGCGCCGATCATGGCGCCGAGTACGAGTGAAACGATCATCGGGTTTCGATGTTCATCGTGACCTTGACCGACGAAATCAGGCGGGCACAGCCGCCGGCAGACACGGCGCCACAACGCGACGAATGCAGTCCACCGCGAAATCGACGTCTTCCGGCTTCGTGAAGCGCCCGAGGCTCAGGCGCACCGTGCGGTTTGCCGCCTCTTCGCCAAGCCCGATGGCAGTGAGCACGTGCGAAGGCGTGCCCGCCGCCGAGTTACAGGCCGAAGTCGACGAGATCGCGAGGTCCCCGGTCAGCAGGAACGGGAAGAAGCCCGGCAGATCGATCGTGAGGCTCAGCGTGTGGGGAATGCGCTGCGCGCGCGCGGCGTTGAGCGTGACGCCCGGCAACGCGAGCACCTCGGCCAGCAGGCGCTCGCCCAGCCGCGCAATGCGCTCGCTGTCCGCTTGCAGCGCCTCGCGCGCAATCACGCACGCCACGCCCATGCCGACGATCTGATGCGTGGCCAGCGTGCCCGAGCGCAGACCGCGCTCGTGACCGCCGCCATGCATTTGCGGCGCGATGCGCTCGAACGCCTCGCGGCTCACGTAGATCGCACCGATGCCCTTCGGCCCGTACACCTTGTGCGCCGACATCGAAAGGAGGTCGATGCCCATCGCTTTCACGTCGATGGGCGTCTTGCCGAGCGCCTGCGCCGCGTCGACGTGCAGCAGCGCGCCGGCGGCATGCACCACGCTCGCAATCGACGCGACATCGGTGAGCGTGCCCAGTTCGTTGTTGACCAGCATGAGCGAGACGAGACCGGTGTCGGGCGTGAGCGCGGCGGCCACGGCCGCTGCCGTGATTTCGCCCTGCGCGTCCGGTGCGAGCCGCGTGACGGTCATGCCGCGCGCTTCGAGGCTCGTCATCGTATCGAGAATGGCCTTGTGCTCGAGCTGGCTCGTGATGAGATGGCGCTTTTGCGTCGCGCGGTCCGCATAGCCCTTGAGCGCGAGATTGTTCGACTCGGTCGCGCCGGAAGTCCAGACGATCTCCGCGGCATCGGCGCCGATGAGCGCCGCCACGTCCTTGCGCGCCTGCTCGACTAGCCGGCGCGCCCGCTGGCCCACGCCATGCGAGCTGGAGGCCGGGTTGCCGAAATCGCCTTCCATGCCCAGACAGCCGAACATCGCCTCGATCACCCGCGGGTCCGCCGGGGTGGTCGCGGCATAGTCAAAGTAACGCAAATCGCCCTTCTCGCTCATCTTCGTTTCTCGCACAACGGAATGTCGAAAATGCTACGCCCCGGGCACTAAAAAATGGTTCCAAAATTAAGTGGATTCTCCAGATGACGGAGTATTCGATTCTCTTCCGCCGACGTAACTTGAAATTAAATTCTCAAGACGGTCGACCAGGCAGCCTGGCGGCGCGAAACCGATCGCGCCCTGGATCGCCGCGTAGTAACACAAAGTGGGCGACAACGTTCCCGTGTACCGTATCCACTGCGCGCTGTGCGAGCGAGAAAAACGCCCCGGGAAAAGCGCGCCCAATGCCGTCCCCTCCACCTCCGCGAGGTTCGCCATGCCGCTTTCCCGTCGCCGCTTCCTCGAACTGAGCCTCGCCGCGAGCAGCACCGCCTGGTGCACGCAGCGTGAAGCGATGGCTGCGGACATGCAGGCCATGCCCGAAGAAGACCCGCAAGCGATGCAAACGGCCCAGCGTGGCGGCCTCTACGCGAGCCTGCACGACCCCAACGCCACGCAGCTGCCACCCGAAGCGTTCATGCAGCGCTTCTTCTACTCGAGCGCGCCGAGCGCCGCGCCGCAAGGCGCATGGACCACGGCGCCCCCCTTGCCGCTGCCGCGCAGCGAAATGGCGTGGGCGACGAGCGAGGGCGAGCGCATGCATGTGATCGGCGGCTACGGCGCGGGCCAGGTCGCGCGGCCCTATCACCATGTATTCGATGCGGCGCGCGGCGCCTGGCGCAACGCCGCGCCTGTTCCGCGCGGCGCGAATCATATCGGCGTGGCGGCGCTCGACGGCGTGGTCTATGCGATGGGTGGGTTCGTCGAGCAGAACCGCATTGCCGTGCCCGACTGCTACGCCTATGTCGTGGCCGACGACCGCTGGCACGCGATTCACCCGCTTTCGCGCGGCTCGCGCGGCGCGATTTCCGTCGTGGCGCACGAGGGCATGCTGCACGCGATCGGCGGCCGCGACACGCGCTCGGTGGACTGGCACGAGGCATACGACCCGCAGAGCGACAGCTGGAAAACGCTCGCGCCCATTCCCGGTCCGCGCGACCACACGGCGGCCGTCTCGCTTGGGGGCTGGATACTCGTGGCCGGCGGCCGCATGGATACGTTCGACTTCAACACCGGCATGCACGTGGCCTACGACGCGAAGCGCGACGCCTGGGAAGAACGCGCGCCCATGCCCACGCCGCGCTCCGGTCACGGCGGCGCGGCGTGGCGGGGACGCTTCTTCTGCATGGGCGGGGAAGGCACGCGGCGCGTCTTCGGGCAGAACGAGGGCTACGATCCGGCGACCGATTCATGGCAGGCCTATGCGCCCATGCTCACGCCGCGTCATGGCATGGGCGCGGCAGTCGTGGGCGATGCAATTCATGTGGCGGGCGGCGGCCCGATGAATGGCGGCGTGATTCAGACTTCGGTGCACGAAGTGTTTTCCCTTTGAGCTGGGCAGGCTCCCCCTTCGGCGCGCACGTCTGCTCACCCTTCGGGCGTGGCAATGTCCGCGCGAATCAGCTCATCCGCGAGCGTGAGTGCCTGTTGCCTTGCCTGCGGACCGGTCGCGCACGGCCCCGGACGCGGACAGCCGTCGAACGGATAGATGAGCCGCCCATCGGTCTTGCGGCGAATCCGCAGCAATCCGTAGTAGCGGCCCGCACCGTCGATCTGCTCGCCGCAGAAGACTTCATAGTCTTCCGCGGTGGTCGGACGGCGCACGGCCTCTTTCGGCCTTTTCTCTGGCATTTCGGCACTCCGGGACTATCCTGGGCGAGATAAGTGGAAGCTCAGCAAGCGCCGGGCCTGAGAGGCGCGTCGCACGGAAGTCGGCGATAACGGGCACAATACGCGCCTGCGCCGCCGCGCCGGACGCCGTGTTCGTGTTCCGAACGTGCTTTCCGAACAGCTGCCCCAACGCCCCCCAGCGCCGCCGCACCGGAACCCGCCCTTTTCACGCTGTCATGACTCACGATCTGCCCGAACGTCCCGCCACCGCCGCACGCCAGGCGAACTCGCCGCGCTTCCTGCTGTTCCTGATCTGCCTGTTCGCCTCCGCCGGACAGCTCGCCATCGACATCTACGTGCCCGCGCTGCCGGCCATGGCGCGCTACTTCGCGACGTCGCCACAGGCGATCCAGTCGAGCGTGTCCGTTTATCTCGCCGCCTACGCGTTCGGCCAACTCATCTTCGGACCGATTTCCGACGCGCTCGGGCGCAAGCGCGTGCTGGCTTTCGGGCTCGTGATCTATACGCTCGGCTGTCTGCTCTCGCTCGCCGCGCCGAATCTGGAAACTTTCGTGCTGGCGCGCTGCCTGCAGGGCTTCGGCATCGCCGCGACCAACCTGCTCGCGAAGGCCATCATCACGGATTCGTTCGTGGGCACCGCGCTCATGCACGCGTTCACCTACATGTCGATTACGTGGGGGCTCGCGCCGATCATCGCGCCGGTGATCGGCGCGCATCTGCAGGAGCTGTTCGGCTGGAAGGCCTGCCTCGTGTTCCTGCTCGTCTATTCGTTGGTGATGTGGGCGTTGCTGTGGCGCTTTCGCGAGACCTTGCGGCAACCGGTGCGGCTGGAGCCGCGCACGCTCATCGCGAACGCGGGCAAGGTGCTCGCGAGCCCCGTGTTCCAGAGCTGCTTTCTCGCCCAGGGCTTGTGCTACAGCATCCTGCTCGTCTTCAACGTCGTCGGGCCGTTCATGGTGCAGAACACGCTGCACAGGCCGCCCACCTTCTTCGGCTATCTCGCGCTCGGCATCGGCCTGATGTATTTCCTGGGCGGCCTCTCGAACCGGCTCCATGGCCCGCGCCTGCCTACCCCGGAGCAACGTCTGCGTGTGGGGGCGCGCGTGATGGCGGGCGCGGCCATCGCGATGCTCGTGCTCGCGCTCACGGTGGGCCTGCGCGTGTGGACGCTCGCCGTTCCTGTACTCGTGATGGGTCT
This sequence comes from Paraburkholderia sp. BR10882, assembly GCF_040948855.1. Lineage (NCBI taxonomy): Bacteria > Pseudomonadati > Pseudomonadota > Betaproteobacteria > Burkholderiales > Burkholderiaceae > Paraburkholderia > Paraburkholderia sp. BR10882. The sequence continues at coordinate 19,016 of NZ_JBFPKP010000012.1, forward strand.
GTGCGCGGGTGCGATGTATCCCACGCTGATGGCCAAGGGCAATTCGCTGTTCCCGCATATCGCGGGTTTGACGAGTGCGATTCTCGGCTGCGCGCTGCTGCTCGTTTCCTCGGCGATGATGGGGCTGGCCGGTTTCGTCTCCGTGCACGTGCTCACGCCGCTAGCGGTGTTCTTCGTACTGCTCGCGCTCACCGTCGTCGTGATGGTGACGAAGCTGCTGCGCCACCTCGCGCAAAGTCAGGCTGCTGCCGCCGCGCTCGCGCAGCGCAGCGGCGAGGCGGCGTGAGCCGCTAGCTCCCGGTCCAGCCGCTATCGGATCGCGCGCGCCACGTCCTGCAACTGCGTGAAGGCGCGGTAACGCGCTTCGTGCAGCGCCGCGATCTCGCCCGTGGCCGGTGCGTAGACCTTGCTGATCCGGGACATCGCGGCCATCGCGTCGCGCGCGTTATCGTATAGGCCGCCAGCCACGGCGCCCAGCATGGCCGCGCCCAGCAGGACCGGCTCCTCGGCGTGGGTGGCCAGCACGGGCTTGCCCGTTGCGTCCGCCAGCAGCTGGCGCACGAGGTCGAGCCTGCCCGCACCGCCGCTGATCACGACCTGCTCGATCGGCGCGCCCGCCTGGGCCTGCACCTCGACGATCTGCCGCAGCCCATAGCCGATGCTGCCGATGCCCGCGACATAGAGCGCGACGAGGCTCTCCATGTCCGTCTCCATGCCGAGTCCCGCGATGACGGCCCGCGCGTGCGGATCGGCAAATGGCGCGCGGTTGCCGAGGAATTCGGGCACCACATGCAGGCCCTGATCGTGCGCGAGGCGCACCGCGCCCGATTCGCTCTGCGCAGCCTGAACCGCCAGCCCGGCAAGCATCGTCGGCAGCGACTGGCCTTCGCTCGCCGCGCGGCTCGCGGCTTCTGCAGCGAGCGGATGCATCGCGAGCAAGCGCTCAATTGCCGCGCCCGCCACCGACTGCCCGCCTTCGTTGAGCCAGGCACCGGGCACCATCGCCGCGTAGTACGGCCCCCACACGCCGGGCACGAACACGGGGTCGCGCGTGGTCGTCATCGTGCACGACGAGGTGCCGAACACGTACGCGAGGCACGCCTCGGGCTGCCCCTGCGCGCCGACCGTGCCGATGCCGCCCGCGTGCGCGTCGATCACGCCCGTCGCGACGGCAGTGCCCGCGCGCAGGCCGAGCTGCGCGGCGGCCTCCGGCGTGAGCCCGCTGCCGAGCGGCGTCCCGGGCTCGACGATCGTGCGGCCGATGCGCGCAAAGCCTTCATCGGCAAGCACGCCCAGACCCACGTTGCGGAAGTAGCTCTCGTCCCAGCGCTGCTCGTGCGCGAGATAGGTCCACTTGCAGGTCACGGTGCAGGTGGAGCGCGAAAGATCGCCCGTGGCGCGCCATGTGAGGAAGTCGGTCAGGTCGAAGAACTGCCAGGCCGCGGCGAACACCTCGGGCCGGTTTTCCAGCAGCCACAGCAGCTTGGGCGTTTCCATCTCCGGAGAGATCTTGCCGCCCACGAAGCGCAGCACATCGTGGCCCGTGGCGTTGATGCGCTCAGCCTGCTCCACGGCGCGATGGTCCATCCACACGATGATGTCGCGCTCGGCGACTTCGGACGGGCCAACGGGCAACGGCGTGCCGCCCTCGCCCAGCACGACGAGCGAACAGGTGGCGTCGAAGCCGATGCCGGCGATCTGCTCCGGCGAGATCGCGGCCTGCGCGAGCGCTTCCTTCACGGCCTGGCACACGGCGTTCCAGATCTGCGTGCTCGATTGCTCGACGATGGCGCCGCTCTCATGAAACACGCTGATGTCGTGTTTCGCCGACGCAAGCATGCGACCGGCGGAATCGAAAATGCCGGCGCGGGCGCTGCCCGTGCCCACATCGACACCGACGGTATGGCGTGCGCCGCCGGCCTGGTTAATTGAGGTCATGGCTCGTTGATTGTGGTTAGGGCCTGTTCACGCTGATAACAGGCCCTAAAGATCGACACTGTTCGGCAGGATCACGAGGTCGCGAATGGTGACGTTGCGCGGCCGCGTGAGCATGAATACCACGGAATCGGCCACTTCCTTCGGCTGCATGAGACTGCCCTGGGCCAGCGCTTCATCCATCTTCGCCTGGGGCCAGTCGTCGAGCAAGGCCGTGACCACAGGGCCCGGCAGCACCGCGCCCACGCGCACGCCGTGCTTCGCGACCTGGCGGCGCACGGTGTGCACAAACGCCTGCACCGCGAACTTCGAGGCCGTGTAAATGGGCTCCCACACCACCGGCACGACGCCCGCCACCGAACTCGTGAAAACGATGTCGCCGGACTTCTGCGCGATCATGTGCGGCAGCACCGCATGCACCGAGCGAAACGCGGCGTTGATGTTCAGGTTGAGCATGCGATCCCACTCGTCGGGGTTGCCGTTCGCCACTTCGCCGCCGATATACGCGCCGGCGTTGGCGTGAAAGATGTCGAGCCCGCCCGCGAGATCGAGAATCCTGGGCAGCATCGTCGCATAGTCCGCCGCGTTGAGCAGGTCCATGGCGAGGGGCAGCGCGTTGGGCCCCAGCTCCGCGCAACATTTCGCGAGCCGGTCCTCTGCGCGGTCGATCAGCACGACTTTCGCGCCTTCGTCCACGAACGCACGCGCGCACGCGAAGCCGATGCCGGACGCCGCGCCGGTAATGGCGGCGACCTTACCCTTGATCGATTCAGACATGGGTGACTTTCTCCTTGAATCAGGTGCCGACGCCTCAGGCGCGGCCATGCGAAACACGCGACTGGCGGGCGAGCGAATCGACGATCACGGCAATGGCCAGCACGGCGCCGGTGATCATGAAGCGCAGCGACGACGACAGGTTCAGCAGCGTCAGGCCGCTCGCAATCGACTGGATCACGATGATGCCGAGCACGGCCGACCATGCGCTGCCGCGCCCGCCGAAAAGGCTCGTGCCGCCGATCACGGCCGCCGCGATCGCGTTGAGGTTGACGTCTCCGGTGCCGGCCTGCTGGCTCGCCGAAGCGAGTCGCGCCGCGGTCAGCACGCCGCCGATTGCGGCCAGGCTCGCGCACAGCACGAAGGCGCTCGTATAGATCGCGCCGACCTTGATACCCGCGCGCCGCGCGGCTTCGTGATTGCCGCCCACGGCGTGCATCGAGCGGCCCCAGCGCGTGCGCGTGAGCGCGTACTGCATGACGACGGCGAGACCCAGAAAGAGGCCGAACATCAGCGGCACGCCACGCCCGCGGTTGAGATAGGCCACGACGATTTCGAGGAACACGGTCAGCGCCGCCGCGCGCCCGAGCAGGCCTGCGACCGAAGGTGCCGAAAGCCTGGCCGCATGGCGGCGCGTGCGCGTACGCAGGCCGAGCAGCAGGAGCACGATACCGGGGAGCAGCGCGATCACGTGCGAGACGAGCGGCGGAATCACCATCAGTTGTCCGAAGTTCACCATCGCCGAGCCGTAGGGCAAATTGATAGAGCCCGTCGAGCCGAGCACGTAGAGCTGCATGCCGAGGATGGCGAGCAGGCCCGCGAGCGTCGAGACGAAACTTGGCATGCCTATCCAGTTGAGCAGCAGCGCATACAGTGCGCCGATCACCGCGCCCACCGCAATGGCCGCGATGATGGCGAGCAGCACGGGCCAGCCGTCGTTGACCCACAGCGTGCCGACGAGCGCCGAAGCGAAGCCGCTCATCGAGCCCACGGAGAGATCGATCTGCCCGAGCAGCAGCACGCAGACAATGCCAAGCGAAATGACGCCGACCGTCGAGCAGTCGAACAGCATGTTCACGAGGTTGTCGGCGGAGAGAAACACGGGGTTCAGGCTCGTGAACACCGTCCAGATGATGACGAGCCCCGCGATGACCGGGAGCGAACCCAGGTCGCCCGAGCGCACGCGGTCGACGAATGCCGACACGCTCTCGCCGATTCCGCTCGCATGCTTCACGCGCACGTCGCTGCGGTCGAGCAGCGTGGATGGCTTCGCATCGGGCTTTGAGGCATCCGGGTTTTCAGGCTGCGCAGCGCCATGGATAGTCTTGCTCACGATCGTTCCTTTCACTGGACATCCTGTTGCGCCTGGCGGCGGCCCGCGCGGCGCGACACCGCGTTTTCCGTCGCGCCGGTGATCGCCGCCACGAGTTCGGCGTTGGAGGAGTCGGGATAGAAAATCCCGTTGTTACGGCCAAGGCGCAGCACGACGATGCGGTCGGCGACGGCGCGCACGTCTTCCATGTTGTGGCTGATCATGATGACGGCGTGCCCGCGGTCGCGCACGCGCTCGATCAGGTTCAGCACCTCGGCGGTCTGGGCCACGCCGAGCGCGGCGGTCGGTTCGTCGAGCATGATGAGCTTCGGGTCGAGCAGCAGCGAGCGCGCGATCGCCACGGTCTGGCGCTGGCCGCCCGAGAGCGAGGCGACCACGTCGCGCACGCTGGGAATACGCGCCGAAAGCTCGTTGAGGAGCGTCCAGGCCTTCACTTCCATCGTGACCTCGTCGAGCCGGTAAGGGCTCAATTCGCGGCCGAGGAAGATGTTCGCCACGACGTCGAGGTTTTCGCAAAGCGCGAGGTCCTGGAACACCGTCGCGATCCCCAGGTCGAGCGCCGTGCCCGGATCGGACAGGTTCACCGGCTGGCCGCGAAACGTGATCGTCCCGGCGCTCGGCTGGTGCACGCCCGCAAGAATCTTCACGAGCGTCGATTTGCCCGCGCCGTTGTCGCCGACGAGGGCGACCACCTCGCCCGCATGCACGTCGAGCTCGATATCCGTGAGGGCCGAAACCGCGCCGAAGTGCTTCGAGATGCCGCGCAGGCTCAGCACCAGCTCGCCGGGCGCGCCGTCGCTTGTCGTGGCTCGGTCCGTGGCGCTGTCCGTTGCGCGGTTGGTGGATTCGTCAGTCATGAAATGGGTACCTCTTCGTTGCTCACGAGGCCCGGCGCGCGCCGGGCCCTGCCATGCGTATCAGCCGCCAATGCCGAGCTTCTTGCAGCCATCGGCGTAACGGCCCGTGCACAGATCCGACGCTTTCGCGAAGCCCTTGTCCACCACTTCCGCCTTGATGTTCTTCTGCGTGATGACGGCCGGCTTGAAGAGCTGCGTGGGCGTCTTGAAGAGCGTCGTTTCGCCCTTCACGGGCTTGCCGTCGAGGAAGCCAACGGCCACCTTCGCCGCCGCGCCCGCCACGATCTCGCTGGGCTTGAGGATCGTGTTGTACTGGTCGCCCGCGATGATCAGTTGCAGGCCCGCGGTGGTCGCATCGTTACCCGTGACCGGCGGAACCGGATTGAGTCCCGCCGCCTTGAAGGCCGCGATGGTACCGCCCGCCGTACCGTCGTTGGCGGCCACGACGCCCACGATCTGCGGTCCAAAACGCGTGATCTGCCCGCTCACCCATTGCTGCGCCTTGGGCGGCGCCCACTCCGGCGTGTCGTACTCGGAGAGCGTCTTGTAGCCGCTGCCCTGCAGCCCTTCGTGAATGCCCTTCTTGATGAGCCCCGCGGCGGCGTCGGTCGGCGAGCCGTTCACTTCGAGCACGCCGCCCTTGCTCCCGGCCACGCCCGACTCCTTCAGATGCTGCACGAGCGATTGGGCGATGGACTTGCCGATTTCCTCGTTGTCGAACGACACGTAGTAGTCGGCAGGCGTGGACGGCACGGGCCGGTCATACGCGATGACCTTGATGCCCTGGCTTTGCGCCATGTGCACGAGCGAAGCCGCGGCCGTGGAGTCCACCGGGTCGAGCACGATGACCTTCGCGCCCTGGGCGATCACCGAATTGAATTGTTGCTGCTGCTGCGAGGCATCGGCATTCGCGTTCTGGTACAGCACCTTACAGTCGGGGCAGAGCTTGCCCATTTCGGCCTTGAAACCGGGGAAGTCGTGCTGCTCGTAGCGCGTGGAGGCCTGATCGGGCATCAGGAACGCGACCGTGCCGCTCGGCGCGGCGTAAGCCGACGTGATGCCCGCGAGGGCGAGACTGAGCGCGGCGGCGCGGATCAGTTGGGTGTGAAGTCGGGTCATTGGGTGTCTCCGTTTTTTGGTTGAATGCCTGGTAGGGTGGCCGGTGCTGTCGTGCTGCCTTGTGAACGTGTGAGTTCGTCCTGCGCAATGCCTGAAATGCGCACTGCGCTTGAACCTCTTTTGCTGGGCGATCCGCTAGCCGATCGCGGGCGCGCCGTACACGGCTTCGCTCTTGCTGGCCGCGCTCGCGGCGTTGAGCCGCTGATAGGATCGCCAGCGCGACGGCGACATTTCCTTGATCAACAGGAACTGGCGGTTGAAATTCGAGAGGTTGTTGAAGCCCACCTGATAACAGATGTCCGTGATGTTCAGTTCGCCCGACATCAGCAGCTGGCACGCCAGATTGATGCGCAGCTGGTTCACGTAACGCACGAACGACACGCCCGTATGGCGGCGGAAATAGCGCGAGAATGCGCTCACGCTCTGCCCGGCCAGTTCCGCCAGCTCCGTTTCGCGCAACTCCTGCGAGAGATTCTTGCCGATGAAGGCGAGCACGTGATTGATGCGCGTACCCGCATAGCGGGCCGGGTCGGCGCGATACGCCTCGCTTGCGAGCGCCGCGGGCTCCTCGCTTTGCACGAGCAGATCGAGCAGGTCGATGAAGAGCGTGACGCGTCGCATGCCCTGTGCGCCCAGCATCTCGCGCAGGATCGGCTCGGCGGCCGCGCCCGTTGCCGGCGTGAACAGCAGCCCCCAGCGCGACGCATCGAGCAGCGCCTCCACGCGCCTGAATTCGGGAAACGCATCGATCGCGCGGGCAATGAAAGCCGCGTCGAACTGGAGGACGAGACAACGTTCGTCCACCGCCTCGCCGTGCGGCACGCTGCTCACCCAGTTGTGCGGCAGGTTCGGGCCGATCATCACGAGATTGCCGGGCGTGAAGCTGCCGATGAAATCGCCCACGAAATACTTGCCCGTGGTCGAGGTGATGAGGTGGATCTCGTACTCGGGATGGAAGTGCCAGCGCACCGTCCGATAGGGGTAGCCGTGCGACCAGACCTTGAACGACTCGTCGCGCGGCACGGCGACCAGTTCGAGGTCAGGCTGGGAATGCGTGGCGCCGGGCGCGTTCGTGCGCGCCGCGGGTGCCCCAATGGTTTGCATCTCGACTCCTCCTGCACAGTTTTTTCTTGTTCTGCGACGGCTACTTGCGCATACGCTCGACCTGTCTTCGGACCGCGCGCCGCCATGTCTGAAAATTACCCGCCGCGGCACGCCTCCACCACTGAAAATCAGACCGCAGACTGATACTTTCTTGCATTCGGGTTAGTCCTGGGCCGATTCCAGTGTGCCGGAAGTCAATTTTTGTGCATCGCAACAGTTGTCACTAGCGAACCGCGCGACAGCCCAACCACCAGAAAAACGGCAAATGTTGCTGCCGCTCGCTCGAGGGCGAATCCCGAAGAGCGGTCAAAAGTCGCCACCGCACCCGCTCGACAGGGACGCGCGATGCGCAGGCAGGGAAAGTCCCGATGCGAAATCGTCCTATGACATCGGAAACAGAAATTGACGGGACTAACTTGATCGCTCAAGCGCGCCATTCGGGCCGCGGTTCCTGACAAGAGGACGTCTTATGCGATTCGCCGAAACTTGGCATTCCCCCACGCCGGGCCGGTCCCTATGGGACGATACGTCGACTCCCGACCACGACCAGCACGCCGCCCCCACCGGCAGCGCGCACACGCTGCCACGCCGCGCCATTACCGCCGCCGCGCTCGGCAACGCAACCGAGTGGTTCGACTACGGCATCTACGCCTATGGGCTCGCGTATATCTCCGCGGCGCTGTTTCCGGGCAGCACGGCAAGCGCCACGCTGTTCGCGCTCGGCACCTTCGCCATTTCATTTCTGATTCGCCCGCTCGGCGGCCTGTTCTGGGGGCCGCTCGGCGACCGCTTCGGGCGCAAGAAAGTGCTCGCGCTGACCGTGCTGCTGATGTCGGGCGCCACGCTGCTCGTGGGCTTGCTGCCGACCTATGCGAAAGCCGGCTGGATCGCTCCGGCCGCGCTCATCGTTTTGCGCATGATCCAGGGCTTCTCCACCGGCGGTGAATATGGCGGTGCAGCCACCTTCATGGCCGAATACGCGCCCGACGCGCGGCGCGGCTTCTGCGGGAGTTTCCTCGAGTTCGCCACGCTGGCCGGCTTTTCGCTGGGCGCCTTGCTGATGCTCGCGGCATCGCTCGCGCTCGGCAACGATGCGATGCATGCGTGGGGCTGGCGTCTGCCGTTCCTCGTCGCGGCGCCGCTGGGCTTGATCGGCTTCTATCTGCGTTCGCGCATCGAAGACACGCCGGTATTCCGCGAGATGGAAGAGAAGTTCGAGCAACAGGAGCGGGAGCGCCCGGCCATTTCGCTGCGCACCCTGCTGCGCGAGCATCGCGTGCCGCTCGTGCTGCTGGGCGGGCTCGTGGTCGCGCTCAATGTCGTGAACTACGTGCTGCTCGCGTATATGCCGACGTACATGCACAAGGAATTGGGCGTGAGCGAGAACATGTCGCTGCTCATTCCGCTCATCGGCATGCTGGCGATGATGGCCCTGCTGCCGTTCGCTGGCCGGCTCTCCGATCACGTGGGGCGCAAGACGCTCTGGTGGTTTTCGCTCGTCGGGCTGTTCGTCGCCGCCGTGCCGATGTTCATGCTGATGCGCCACGGCGTGGGCGGCGCGCTGATCGGCTTCGCCGTGCTCGGCCTGCTCTATGCGCCGCAGCTCGCGACCATCTCGGCGATGTTCCCCGCCATGTTCCCGACGCAAGTGCGTTACGCGGGGATGGCGATTGCCTACAACGTCTCGACCTCGCTGTTCGGCGGCACCGCGCCGATCGTGAGCGACTGGCTCGTGGACAAGACCGGCAGCCCGCTCGTTCCGGCGTACTACATGATGGCCGCATGCGCGGTGGGCGCCGTCGCACTCTTCTTCGTGATCGAAACGAAGGGCTGTTCGTTGCGCGGGCAACAGGTGCCTGGCAAGGCCCAGCAGTAACGGCATGGCGGGCCGCTCGCGCCCGTCATGCTCCGATCGAAATGCCCGACCGCGTGTCGGGCATTTTCTTTTCGGCGACTAACGTTTGAAAATGACCTTCGTCGTCGCGGGATCGATCGGTGAAGACGAATGCTGGTGGAAGATCTTCCAGCCCTCGTCCGTTTGCCTGAGCGTCGCGGTGATGCGATTGTCCATCGAGCGCAATTCCTCGCCGTCCGCCGCCACCGCTTTGTAGCTCACGAAGGCGTGGACCACGGCAAGGTCCTGGGAGACGACGGTCTGCGCCTCGCTGAAATCCACGATCACGCGCTCGGCGCCCAGCGAGCCGAACCAGCCCTCCACCATGTTGCGCCATGACGCGATGCCCTCGTACGTCCACGCGCCCCACATGTCGAAGGCCAGGATGTCGGGGTCGTAGAGCGCGATGAACGCATCGACGTCTTTGGCCAATACCGCGGCCTTGTACTGGTGCAGCACCTGCAGGATCGGATCGGCGGCTTTGTCCACTGGGTTGTCTCCTGGACCAGGTTGCGTTGGCGAATGAACGGCTGTTTATTAAAGCAACGCCGCCTGGCCTCTGTCCAGTGAATTTGCGGCCCCGCCTTTCAGGTGCGCGAAGCGTTGGCGAGCACGCGGGCGCCCTTGCTCTGCGGACGCAGCAGCAAATAAAAGGCGGCGCCGTGCGTAATTGCCAGCAGCGGCACGACAATTACGGGAATCACGTAGGTCGCTGCCAACTCTCCTGCGTGTACAGGCACACCGGCCTGGATGGCGTGGTAGTAGGCAAGAACCAGGTCCACCGCGCCGACGAGATTGAACGCCACGACGAAGAACCAGAACACCGGCCGCTTTCTTGCCGCGAGTAGCGCCAGCATGGCCAGCGCACCCGTTGCGAGGTCCCCATAAGCCGTGGGCACGGCGAAACTCGCGGGCAGATCGGGACTCACGACGCCCGGCAGCATGAAGACCAGCCCGAAGAAGCGGAAGCTGTGCAGCGTGGCGATCGCGCGTTGCGCCTCGAATGGCTCCATCGACCTGAGCCGGGGCCAGACGTAGACGGTAAAACAAAGGAGCCACGCGACATACCCGAGCGCGAGGTGCAAGCGAAAGATCGATTCCGGTGACATGTTGCCTCCTGCAAGGTGCGTTGCGATGTGCGGATGAAATGAAGGGAGCTCACGCGGCGCGGCGCCGGAACAATTGACGCAGCGAAAGCGCATGCAACAGGATCGAACTGGGCACGACGAACGCGGGCGTCAGTACATACGGGTACGTGCCCGCGTTGAGGCTCGGCATATCCGGCGCGATCAGCTGGAATCGGCCGGGCGCCGTGATCATCCCCAGGGTCACGGCAACGGCGAAATCGATCAGCCCGAAAATGTTCCAGGCGATGGCGGCCTTGTGCCCCTGCGCCGTGCCGCTTGCCACCGCGATGGCCGCCGGCACGGCGAACAGGCCCGTCAGCAGGTCGCCGGTGCCCGCCGGCAACGCGTCCACGCCGGCCATCGCGCCGTGCAGCCACGCAGCGATCGCCCAACTGCCGAACACGCGATAAAACTGCAGCGCAATGAGCCATGCGGCCGGCATCGCGTCGAGTACTTGCCCGATTCGCTTCGACATCAGCAATAGCGGCGCGCCGACCATCACAGGCAGGAATATCGCCAACGGCAGCATGGGCAACGGCGGCGGGACGGCGCTCAGTCGAAAGACGCCATGGATCGCCGCACTCCAGACGACTGCGAACCAAAGCGCATGCGCCATGAGAATCACGAGCCAGGTCGCGCGGCGCTGGCTCAGCGTCAGGCCGGTGCGCTCGAGGCCGAGCCCCAATCCGAGCGCCATGAACATCTGGGCGACGAGCTGGTGCGCCGTGGTTTGAAAACCGCTGCCAGGGATCGCCGGCAGCCAGTACATCACGGCAATCCACAGCAACGTGAGCGGCGCAATCCAGCGCAGGCTGCGCCAGGCCGGGCGCGGCGGGATGATGCCAACGGGAACGGCGGGTGTGCTCATCAGCGGTTCTCCAGATGAATGCCAGACTTCGCGCTGGATCCTGCCTGCGCGCGACGCGATTTGCGCGCGTCATCGGCTGGCACGTTAGGTGTACCATCGTTTCCCGCGAGCGACTATTCATCACAATGTTGATGCGCTATGAAGCAGAACTTCACAGTCAGGCAAGGTGCGCTCGATGGCGTGGAGGCGTTTCTGAGCGTCGCCAGGCACCGCAGCTTTCGCAAGGCGGCGGCGGACCTCGGGGTGACGCCTTCGGCTATCAGCCAGGCGGTGCGTGTGCTCGAAGAGCGCATCGGCGCGGCGCTGTTCGTGCGCACCACGCGCAGCGTCGGCCTGACCGAAGCCGGCGAACGGTTTCTTTCGCGCGCAAAACCCGCCTTCGAGGAACTGGTCGCCGCGAGCGAAGTCGCGCGCGACCTCGGGCAGCGCCCTACGGGTTTGTTGCGGCTCTCCGTGCCGCGCGCGGTCGTCCCACTGCTGCTCGAGCCGCTGCTCGCTTCGTTTTGCCAGGCTTATCCCGAAGTGGAGGTGGAAATTGCGGTGAGCAAGGAAGTGGTCGATCTCGCGGCGGAAGGCTTCGACGCCGGCATCCGGCTCGGACAGCTCGTCGCCGCCGACATGGTGGCGGTGCCACTGACGCCGCCGTTTCGTCTCGTTGTCGTAGGTAGTCCTGCCTACTTCTCCGGCAATAAACGGCCCCGCCACACGGACGATCTGCGCGAGCACGCCTGCTTGCGCTGGCGGCGCTCCAACGGCGCGCTGGCCTCATGGTCATTCGACGACCACGGGCACGCTATGGAAATCGCCGTCTCCGGACCGCTGATCGCCAGCGACTTCCCGACCATGATGGGCGCGGCGCTCGAAGGCATCGGCCTCGCGCAGCTACCCGAGCCGATGGTTTCCGATGCCGTGAAAGCGGGCAAACTCGTGCGCGTGCTCGACGCCTACGCGCCGATGCTGCCGGGCGTGTTTCTCTGCTATCCCAGCCGCCGGCAGATCATGCCCAAGCTGCGCGCATTCATCGACCATGTGAAAAGCCGCAAGGCGGGCGCGGGTCAAGCCAAAACCCGTTGAACCCGCCCGCGGCGCTTCGACGTCAAGCAATGCTTTCCCAGGCGCCCGAGCGGGCCGAGCGGAACACGGCGTCGATTACGCGCATGTTCGCGCAGGCATCTTCCAGCGCAATCGCCTGGGGCGTGCCGTTCAAAATCGCCTCGGCAAAAACCGCCGCTGCCACGCCGTACTGATCGCATACCGGAAGCTCCAGCCAGCGATCGGCTTCTCCCTGCTGGCTCAACAGCAGCCGCGTCGGCCGGTCGTTCGGCGCGTTGAATGGAATCTCGACCTCGACGCGCCCCGTCGTGCCGTGAAACTGCATGCGCTGGTAGGGATGAATCTGGGTGGAGTAAAAGAAGCTCGCTTGCACGCCGTCGAAATCCATGAGCACGGAGCCAAGGCGGTCTACTTCGAACGACGGGTCGCGCTCCACGAGCGCGACCACGCGCTTCGGCTCCCGCCCGAGAATGAGGCGCGAGGTCGTGATCGGATAACAGCCGATGTCCAGCAAGCCGCCGCCGCCCATATCGCTATGGTTGCGAATGTCCTGCGCATTGGTGTTGTAGTAGGTAAAGCCGCCTGTCACCGCCCGCAATTCGCCTATGGCGCCCTCTTCGATCAACGCCTGCACCTTCAGCCACTGCGGATGCGTACGAACCATGAAGGCTTCCTGGATATACCGCCCGCTCTTGTCGCGCGCGGCGATCAATCGTTGCGCCTGTTGCGCATCGAGCCCGATCGGCTTTTCGCACAGCACATGCTTGCCCGCCTCGACGGCCTTGATCGTCCACTCCACGTGAAGGTGATTGGGCAACGGGATATAGACCGCATCGATTTCCGGGTCCGCCAGCAGCGCCTCGTAACTGTCGTACGCCTGCGCGAGTCCATATTTCGCCGCGGCAGCCTGGGCCTTCTGTGCTGAACGCGAAGCAATCGCTTTTACGCGGCACTTCGGTGCGTGGTGCATGGGCACGACGACCTTGTCGTTGATCTTCGACGTACCCAGGATACCCCAGACGATTTCATCCTTTGCCATGACGTTCCTTTTGGATTCGATTATGCGATGCCCGGAATGGACTGAATGGAACTCACTCTTAACGAGCGCTCCAGCGCGAACCGTGAACGCTCGAATGCAGGAGTCTACACCCGCGAAAACCCTCACTTCACGCGTCCGCAAACGCGTCTTGCAACAACTGATAACAACTGACGGCAAGATGAAAGCACGCCGTCACGAGAGATTCGCCTTCCAGCCCCACATTGCTCGGGCTGTGCGCAGGTCCCCACAAATGCAATACAAAAACGAGGTGAAAGATGGAGAATACGAGCCGGTGGTCGCGGTTAGGCGCAGTCGTTGGCGCGAGTGCAATGGCACTTGCGGGTGTGCACACAACGGCTTATGCAGGCGACATGAAGGACGTGAAGCACGTCCTGCTCATCAGTTTCGACGGTCTGCATGAACAGGATGTGGCTCGTTGCATCGGCAGCAATGCCTGCCCCAACCTCGCGCTGCTCGCGAAGTCGGGCGTGACCTACACGAACGCCCATACGCCGCATCTGTCCGATTCGTTCCCCGGCCTCACGGCGCTGGTCACGGGCGGCTCGCCGAAGAGCGCGGGCCTCTTCTATGACGTGTCATATGACCGTACGCTCTACGCACCGCTCGATTCGCAGTGCAAGGGCCCGCAAGGCTGGAACGTCGTGTTCGATGAAACGACCGGCATCGACGGAGAGAACGGCGGCGCGCTGATCCACCTCGACGGCGGCGGCGCGTTCAATCCGCAAGCCATTCCCTACGCGAAGGTCAACGGCGTTTGCACGCCCGTGTACCCGCACAATTACATCAAGACGAACACCGTCTTCGAAGTCATCAAGCAGAACATCCACGGCGCGCGCACCGCGTGGGCGGACAAGCATGCGTGGGGCTACGACTGGGTCAACGGTCCGTCGGGCAAGGGCGTGGACGATCTGGCGCGCACCGAGATCAACTCGATCGATCCGAAGACCGGCACGTATTATCTGGACACCTACACGCATACCGAAGTCTTCGACAACATCCACGTGCAGGCGCTGATCAACGAGATCGACGGCCTCGACTCGACGGGCAAGACGAGCGCGCCGGTGCCCACGATGTTCGGCACGAACTTCCAGACGCTTAGCGTCGCGCAGAAGTCGCCTGTGGCGAAACAAGGCGGCTATCTCGACGCCGACTTCACGCCGGGCCCGCAGGTCGCCGCGGCCATCACGTATCTGGACAACTCGCTCGGCCGCGTGGTGCAGGAACTGAAGCAGCGCAATCTGTACTCGTCGACGCTCATCATCGTGACGGCCAAGCACGGCCAGTCGCCGACCGATCACTCGAAGCTGGTGAAGAACGGCGACACGCTCACGAAGCTGCTCGAAGCCAACAACTATCTGGACTCGACCGGCAACTTCGGCCAGAACAACACGAAGACGGGCAACCTGAACGACGGCTCGGGCCTCTCGGGCACGGGCATGGTGCAGACCGACGACGTTGGCCTGATCTGGCTGCGCGATCAGAGCCAGAAGGACGCCGTGGTGAAGACGCTGCAGGCGAACCTGAGCTGTAACGCGCCGGGCATTTGCGCGGATGGCCCGCAGGCGTACATCCTCACGGGCGACCGCCTTGCGGACTGGTTCGGCAATCCGTCGAACGGCCGCACGCCGGATATCATCGTGCAGCCGAATCCGGGCGTGATCTATACGTCGAGCACGGCGAAGGATGAAGAGCACGGCGGCAACGCGCCCGACGACAGCCACCTCGGTCTCGTCGTGTCGTTCCCCGGTATTCACCACGCCGGCCGTACGGACGACCACTACGTCTTCACGACCCAGGTCGCACCGACGATCCTGAGCGCGCTCGACCTGGATCCGCATCTGCTGCACGCGGTTCAGCTCGAAGGCACGCATCGCCTGCCGGGGCTGGGTCTCGACGAGAAGTAAGGCGTGGCTGGCTGCGGCAGTCATCGGAGGTTCGATGGCTGCCGCGTCGGCGGCCCGCTCAAACCGTCTGCAAGCCCTCGATATCGCAGATGCGGATCAGCTTGCCCTGCGCGTCGATGAGGCCGCGCTTCTGGAAGCGCGACAAGATCCGGCTCACGGTTTCGAGCGTGATGCCCAGGTAGCTGCCCATGTCCTCGCGTGACATGCGCAGACGGAACTCGGCCTGCGAATAACCGCGCTGCCAGTTGCGCGACGACACGTCGAGCAGGAAGGCGGCCACGCGTTCTTCGGCGGTGAGCGAGCCCAGCACCATCATCTGCGAGGCTTCCTGGTTGAACTGGTCGCCCATGAGCCGGTGCAGCCGGTCCTGCATCGTGCCGCTTTCGCGGCACAAGCCCTTGAGCGCCGCGTAGGGAAGCGTGCAAATCGAGCTGTCTTCGAGCGCAACGGCGCTGAACGCGTGCACGTCGGTGGCGATGCCGTCGAGCCCCAGCGCGTCACCCGCGAGACGCAGCCCGGTGATCTGCTCGCGGCCGTCGCGGTTGACAATCAGCGTCTTGAGCGAGCCGGAGCGCACGGCGTACAGGCTGTCGAAGCGGTCGCCCGAGCGATACAGGGCCTCGCCACGGCGCACCTTGCGCGCCCCGCAGATCAGCGCCTCGAGCTTCGGCAGGTCTTCTGCCGGCAGACCCTGCGGCATGCAAAGATGGCGCATCGCGCACCCCGAACAGCGTGCGCTGGGTGGCGTTCCGGTGAGAGGAGCGCGGCTGCTTTGGCGCACGACGATAGCCGATCCTGCGACGGGTGAGAGCATCGAACGACTCCTTCTTTAACATTTTTTAAGATTTCGACGCATTGTCACACCATGCGCGTGCGTCAACGTGGTGGCAAAATGCCGCGCGCTAGAACCGCGGGCTTTTGAGCCTTGTCAGGCAACGGTTTCACGGCCTATTGCGCAAGCGCAAGCGACCGAAAAGCAACACCTGCGCAAGCCCAGCGGGAACAAAAAAGCCGCCGTACTGGCGTACGGCGGCTCGTGGAATTACACCTTTGACGGTTGACGCGTGCCTTGCGGCTCACCCCGCCGCGACAAGATTGCGCTCGGCCACCTCGTCCACGGCCTGTCTGACGACGCCGACGATCTCGTCGGCTTCGGCGCGCGTCATGACGAGCGGCGGCGCAAAGCCCAGGATATCGCCATGCGGCATGGCGCGCGCGATCACGCCACGCTCCAGCGCCGCCGCCGAAACCTTCGGCCCGATCTTCAGCGCCGGGTCGAACGGCTTGCGCGCTTCCTTGTCGGCCATGAATTCCAGCGCCGCCAGCATGCCCACGCTGCGCACCTCGCCCACGAGCGGATGCGCGCCGAACGCCTCGCGCAGCTTCGCGCCGAAGTACGAGCCGACCTGCGCCGCGTTCTCCACGAGCTTTTCACGCTCGAGGATCGCCAGATTGGCAAGCGCCGCGGCGGCACACACCGGGTGTCCCGAATAGGTCCAGCCGTGGCCCATCGGCCCGTGTTCCTGTGAGCCGCGCGCGATCACGTCCCAGACCTTCTCGCCCACGATCACGCCGGAAAGCGGCGCATATGCGCTCGTGAGGCCCTTCGCGACCGTGATGAGATCCGGTTCGATGCCGAAGTGCTGCGCGCCCATCTTCGAGCCCAGACGCCCGAAACCGCACACCACCTCGTCGGAGATCAGCAGGATGTCGTGCTTGCGCAGCACCGCCTGAATGGCCGGCCAGTAGCCTTTGGGCGGCTCGATGATGCCGCCCGTGCCCATCACCGGCTCGGCGATGAACGCGGCAACCGTGTCCGCGCCTTCACGCGCGATCAGCTTTTCGAGCTCTTCCACGCAGTACGCGACGAACTGCGCCTCGTTCATGCCCGCGGGCGCCTTGCGATACCAGTGTGGGCAGACCGTATGCTTCACGCGATCGATCGGCAGATCGAAATGCTGATGGAAGCTCGGCAAGCCGGTGAGGCTGCCCGTGACGATGCCCGAGCCGTGATAGCCGCGGTCGCGCGAGATGATCTTCTTCTTGTTCGGGCGGCCCAGCACGTTGTTGTAGTACCAGACGATCTTGACCTGCGTTTCGTTCGCATCCGAACCGGACATGCCGTAATACACCTTCTTCATGCCGGCAGGCGCCCAGTCGATGATGCGCGACGACAGCTCGATGATTGCATCCGAAGAATGGCCCACATAGGTGTGGTAGTACGCGAGCTGCTTCGCCTGCTCGTACATGGCGTCCGCAACTTCGGTGCGGCCGTAGCCGATGTTCACGCAGTAAAGACCCGCAAAGGCGTCGATATACTGCTTGCCCTGATGGTCCTCGATGCGGATGCCCTTGCCGCCGCGCACGATCTTGCCCGGCAGCGCGCCGCTCTCGTGATCGTAGGCGTGCGTGGACGGGTGCATGAAGTGCGCGCGGTCCTGCTCGAAGAGTGCGTCGATACGTTGAGTCATGTTGTCCTCCTGATTCCGGTTCAGGCCATGGCCGCGAGCGGCAGGCCGAGATTGCCAAGACAAAAATATTTGGTTTCCACGAACGGCTCGAAGCCCTCCGCGCCACCTTCGCGGCCCAGGCCCGAGGCCTTCATGCCGCCGAACGGAATGGGTGCGCCCGTGAACTTCACGCCGTTCACCGAGACCATCGCGAAGTCGAGCCGCCGCACCAACTGGAAGATCGTGTCCATGCGCGTCGCGCACACGTAGGCCGCGAGGCCGTATTCCGTGTCGTTCGCCTTGGCGATCGCTTCGTCGAGCGTGTCGAACGCGCAGACTGCCGAAATGGGCGCGAAGTTTTCCTCGTCGTACACGCGCATGCCGGGCGCGGCATCGGCGATCACCGTGGGCTCGTAGTACCAGCCGCCCAGCGCATGCGGCTGGCCGCCCGCCACGATCCGCGCGCCCTTCTCGCGCGCATCGTCCACGCGCTGTGCGGTGCTGTCGAACGCGGCCTGGTGCATGAGCGGGCCCACATCCACGTCTTTCTCGAATGCGGGGCCGGTCTTGAGCTCGCGCACCGCTGCCGCATAGCGCTCGACGAACGCTTCGTAAAGCGGCCGTGCCACGAAAATACGGTTCGCCGCGCAGCAGTCCTGGCCTGAAGTCTGGAATTTCGCCCCCACGGCAATCCTTACGGACTGCTCGAGATCGGCGTCTTCCGTGACGATGAACGGTGCATTGCCGCCGAGTTCGAGCGCGACCTTCTTGATGCCCGCACGCGCCGCCGCCTGCGTGACGAGCGAGCCCACGCGCGTCGATCCCGTGAAACTCACGGCACGCACGCGCGTGTCGCCCACCAGCGTTTCCATCGCCATTTGCGGCTCGCCGAGCACTACGTTATAGACACCAGCCGGAAAGCCGGCCTCCTCCGCGAGTTGCGCCAAAGCGAGCGCCGAATACGGCGTTTCGTGCGCGGGTTTCACGACGACCGTGCAGCCGGCGGCGAGCGCGGCGGCGGCCTTGCGGGTGATCATCGCCACCGGAAAATTCCATGGCGTGATGAGCGCCGCGACGCCCACCGGTTCCATCACCGTGCCCAGATGCGCGCCGTCGATGTGCGTGGGAATCGTACGGCCTGCCAGGCGTTTCGCCTCGTGCGCATACCACTCGACGAAGCTCGCCGCATAGCGGATTTCGCCGCGTGATTCGGCCAGCGGCTTGCCCTGCTCCAGCGAGAGCAGCGCCGCTAGATCCTCCTGGTGCCGCACGATCCGCTCGTGCCAGCGCAGGAGCGCCGCGCTGCGCTGCGTTTGCGAAACCCAGCGCCACGATTCGAAGGCGCGCTGGGCGGCGTCGACTGCACCGGTGATCTGCGCACGCACGAGCATAGGCACGTGGCCGATCACCGACTGGTCCGCAGGGTTCTGCACGGCCACGGTGGCCGCGCTGTCGCTATGTACCCAGCGGCCGTCCACGTAGCACAGCGATTTGAACAGAATGGGGTGTCGTGGCAGCATCTCGTCTACTCCTTGTCAGGTCTGTCGACATGCAATCCATTCTGGGGCCGGCGGCGTCGCGATTTTTTCGGTTTTCGGCCCCGCACACTTGCGGTTTCTTTTGAACCACCCCGCGCGGGCGCGAAAAATTCATGCGCTTTCCAGGGCCCACGCTGGCGCGTGACTCGGTGCACACTTCACCACCTTTGTCACGATGTAGGTGAAGTAGCGCTCGATCCCGAGATCCTCCATCAGCAGCGCGTCGATAAAGCGCTGGTAATGGTCGATGTCGCGCGCCATCACGTGCAGCACGTAGTCCACGCCGCCGCCTGTGGCATAGCACTGCATGACTTCTTCGGCCGCGCTCACGCGCTCTTCGAAACGTCGCATCTCGGGTGCGGTATGGCGCGATAGCGTCACTTCCACGACGATGCGGCTGCCACGCATCGCGCCGACCCAGTCCACCTCGGCGTGGTAGCCGCGTATCACGCCGCTTTCCTCGAGCTTGCGCACGCGCTCCCAGGCCGGCGAAATGGAAAGGTTGACCTCTTCGGCGAGCTTCGATTTCGTGATGCGGCCATCGCGCTCGAGGATGCGCAGGATGGCCAGATCGTAACGGTCGAGCTTGATCACGGCGTGCTCATGCCGCGACGGGCAGGTTGCGTTCGACCACGTCGGCAACCACGGCCACGGTGTCGCCCGCCTGCACGAGGCCGGGGAAATGGCGCGCAGCTAACAGCCCCCCGCATTGCGCGCGATATTCCACGGCGCGCCCTCCGGTTCGGTCGATGTCGTGCACGCGCGCGAGCACGTCGCCCGCCTCGACGGTATCGCCGAGATCGCGGCACATCTCGAGCATGCCGCGATGCTCGCTCGTGGTGTAGCAGGTGCCGTCGGGCATGTCGAGCAAGGTGGTCGTGCGCGGACCCCCACTGCGCTCGCTGGCCTTGCGCTCGATGACGCCGGCGTGCGCAAGAAAGCCGCGCACGCCGCGATCCGCAATCGCCACGCTCTGCGCGGTGGACGTGCCGCCACCGCCCAGCTCGGTCGAAACGAACACCTTGCCCGCTTCCTCCACCGCGCTGTCGAACAGGCCCACGCTATCGAGTTCCAGCATGCGCATGGAGTACGGCGCGCCGAACGCACGCATCGCACGCTCGCAACGCGCCTGCTGATCACCATCGGGCAGCACATGAATCGCCGCGAACGGTACGAAGTCGAGCGTGCGCCCGCCCGCGTGAATATCGAGCACGTAATCGGCGCGCGCCAGCAACTCACGCTGGAAGTAGTCGGCGATCTTTTCGGTCACGCTGCCATCGGGGCGACCTGGAAAGCTGCGGTTCAGATTGCCCGCATCGATCGGCGAGGTGCGCGTGCCCGCACGAAACGCGGGATAGTTCATGTACGGCACGATGATCACGCGGCCATTCACGTCCGCGGCCTGCAACGAGCCCGCCAGCTTGGCGAGCGCGATCGGGCCTTCGTATTCGTCGCCGTGATTGCCGCCCGTGAGGAGCACCGTCGGCCCCTCGCCGTGCTTGACCACGGTAAGCGGAATCATGATCGCGCCCCACGCGGAATCGTCGCGCGAATAAGGCAGCCTCAAAAAGCCGTGTTGCACGCCATTGGCGTCGTAATCGACGGTCGGCGTAATCGGTGACGCACGCATCGGCCCTACTCCTTCACGAACAGTTTGCGCGGCGTGGTGCAGAACGTTTCGACGCCGGTTTCAGTGATCAGAATGCTTTCGGTGATCTCGAGACCCCAATCGTCGAGCCACAGCCCCGGCATGAAGTGAAACGTCATGCCGGGTTCGAGCACCGTGCGGTCGCCCGGACGCAAGCTCATGGTGCGCTCGCCCCAGTCGGGCGGAAAACTCGCGCCGATGGGGTAGCCACAGCGGCTGTTTTTCTCGATGCCCGACTTGCGCAGCACTGCAAAGAACGCATTGGCGATGTCCTCGCACACGTTGCCGGGCTTCGCGGCGGCAAGGCCGGCCTCGATGCCTTCCACCACGGCTTTCTCCGCATCGAGAAAGTGCTTTGGCGGCTTGCCGAGATAGACCGTGCGCGACTGCGGGCAGTGATAGCGGTGGTAGCAGCCCGCGATCTCGAAGAACGTGCCCGCGTTCGCCGTGAATGCCGAATCGTCCCACGTGAGGTGCGGGGCGGCGGCATCGGCGCCGGTGGGCAGGAGCGGCACGATGGCGGGATAGTCGCCGCCGCGGCCCTCCACGCCGGTAATGCCCGCCTCATAGATCTGCGCAACGAGGTCGCACTTCCTCATGCCCGGCTCGACCACATCGAGAATGCGCGCATGCATCTTCTCGACGATGCGCGCCGCGACGCGCATGTACTCGATCTCGCGCGGCGACTTCACCGCGCGTTGCCAGTTCACGAGCGCGGTGGCGTCCACCCAGCGCGCCTTGGGCAAATGGCGCTGGAGCGACGCGTAGGCTGCTGCACTGAAGTAATAGTTGTCCATCTCCACGCCAACGCTCAGCGAGTCCCAGCCGCGCGCGGCGATGACTTCCGTGCTCAGATAGTCCATGGGGTGACGCACAGGCGACTGAACGTAATGATCAGGATAGCCAATGATATTGTCGTGCGACATGAACGCCGTGCGCTTCGCGCCGTTTGCGTCCTGGCCCCGACCGAACCAGACGGGTTCGCCGTCCATGGTCAGCAGCACGCATTGATGGACATAGAACGACCAGCCGTCGTAGCCGGTCAGCCAGTTCATGTTGGTCGGGTCCGTGACGATCAGCAGATCGATGCCTTCGTCCTGCATCGCGCGGCGCGTCTTCGCAATGCGCGCGTCGTATTCGCTGCGTGCGAACACGAGGCGCGGCGCCACCTCACTCTTTTCAGTTGCTGCGGACATCTTTCCCTCTCAAGGCGTGACTGCGTTGTGAAACACCGCGCCCGCACCGGTCGCGCGGGCGCGCTGCAAGGCGAGAACGGCAATGGCGGTGTCCTGCGCCCCGGTGCCGGTGAGGTCGCAGATCGTGATGTCGTTGGCACTTACGCGGCCCTCGCGGCGGCCCGCGATCACTTCGCCCAGCTCCGCGAAGCCGCGATCGGGCGCGACCTTGTGCGCTTCGATCGCGTGCCTGAGTTCGCCGAGCACGCGCGTTTGCTGCAAGCGGTCGCAGACATAGCGCGCCGATTCGAATACCGAGGGCGCGAGTTCGTTCTTGTACTCGGCGTCGGAGCCCATGGCCGTGAGGTGCAAACCGGCGTGCAAGTCCGCCGCGTGCACGAGCGGTGTGCGGCTGGGGGTGGTCGTCACGGCCACGTCGGCCTGCGCGAGCGCGTCGTGCACCGAAGCGACGACGCGAGCGCGCACGCCGTGGCGGCGTTCGGTGTCGGCGGCGAAGTCGGAAGCCCGCGCCGCATCGCGGGCCCAAACGCTCACGCTGTCGATTTTGCGCACCAGCATGAGCGCATCGAGTTGCAGGCGCGCCTGCTCACCCGCGCCGATGATCGCCGCATGGCGCGCATCGGGACGCGCAAGCCAGCGCGCGGCCACGGCGCCCGCCGCGGCGGTGCGCACGGCAGTCAGATAACCGTTGTCGAGCAGCACGGCCTCGGTAAGACCCGTGCGCGCAGAGAGCACGAGCATCAGCCCGTTCAGGCTCGGGAGGCCCAACGAGGGATTGTCGAAAAAGCCGGGGCTGATCTTGATGGCGAACTGTTCGAAGCGTGGCAGATACGCCGTTTTCACATCGACCTCGCCATGCCGCTCGGGCAGCGCGAGATTGAGAATGGGCGGCATGACAACGGCTTCGGTTGCGAGCGCAACGAATGCGGATTCGACCTGATCCACGGCCGCAAGATCGAGCGGGACGAGTTCGCGCAGTTGCTGTGCGCCCAGCAACGTAACCGGCGGCAACTCAGGTGACAACTCGGAATGCATTTCAAACCTCCGTCACGAGACGGCGGTGCACCGTCATGTCGATGTTCGCGCCGCTCACGACGATCACGAGCGGGCCTTTGCTGCGCTCGATGTGCCCGTCGAGCAGCGCCGCCATGCCCACCGCGCCCGCGCCTTCCACCACGAGGCGTTCTTCGCGGTACGCATGGGCCACGCCGTGCGCGATCGAAGGCTCGCCGAGCAGGATGACTTCATCGGCCAGCGCGCGAGTCAGCGCGAAGGTGTGGCGATTGTCGAGACCAATGCCGCCGCCCAGCGAATCGGCCAATGTTTCGCTTTCCTCAACGTCGACGGGATGGCCCGCCGCGAGGCTCGCATGCATGGCCGCGCCGCGCGCCATCGAAACGCCGATGGCGCGCACGTCCAGCCGGATCTGCTTCGCCGCAAACGCTGCGCCGCTGAACAGTCCGCCGCCCGAAAGCGGCACCACGAGGGTCGCGGTGTCGGGCAGCGCTTCGAGAATTTCGAGGCCGATGGTGGCCTGCCCGGCGATCACGTGCAAGTCGTCGAACGGCGGCACGAACGCATAGCCTTCTTCGCGCATGAGGCGTTGCGCTTCGATCTGCGCTTCGTCCTGGCTCTTGCCCGCGATCACCACGCGCGCGCCCAGCGCAGCCACGGCTTCGACCTTGTTGGGCGGCACGAGCGACGACATGCAGACGGCCGACTCCATGCCGAGCGCGTGTGCCGCATACGCGAGTGCACGGCCATGATTGCCGGTGGACGCGGTGACGACGCGCTTCACGCCCGACTCGGCGAGATGCGCCACCGCGTTGGTCGCGCCGCGCAACTTGAAGCTGCCCGTGGGCTGCACGGTTTCGAGCTTGAAGTAGACCGGCACGCCCACGCGCGCCGACAAAGTGGGAGACGCCACGAGCGGGGTGTGCGCTACGCGGCCGGCGAGCCGCTGGCGCGCGCGGTAGACATCGGCAAGCGAGAGTGACGAAAACGAAAGCGACGACATGAAATGCACGTTCCTTCCTGTGAATCTGTGCAATCCAGTCTAATGAGCCAAAACGGGCTTTCTAATGTCCTGGTACAATCCGCGCGCCCGGATGGGCAGACGCAACGTCTAGTTGAAATCGTGCACGTGCGGATACTGCTCGAACACGCCCGCCATGGTCTGCAGCGCGTTGCGGCACGCGGTGTCCGACGCTTCCGCGCCAAGGCTGATGCGCACCGCATTGGGACGCGCTGTGCCGCCCACGAGAAATGGGTCCGGTGAAGTCACGGCAATCTGGCGATTGCGCAATTCGCGCACGAGGCGGTCCGCCTGCCAGTAGTCGGGCACGCGCAGCCAGGCGGACAGCGCGTTGGGATGCGCGCCGAGCACATAGTCGCCCAACGCCTCGCGCACCATCGCCTGGCGCGCGGCGAGCCGCTCCCGCTGCAGTTCCACGAGGCGCCGCGCGGTGCCGTCCATGATCCAACGCGTGGCAATCTCCGCAATCGGCGAGGTCGCCATCCAGCTGCTCACGCGCAACACGCTTTCCACGCGCAGCGCAAGGCGGCGCGGCATGGCGAGATAGCCCGTGCGCAGACCGGTGAGCACCGACTTGGTCATGCTCGTGCAATAGAACGCCAGCTCGGGAATCAGGCTCGCGACAGGCGTGTTGGCTTTCGCGGGCAGCGCGCCATACACATCGTCCTCGATCACGTACACGCCATAGCGCTCCGCAATGCGCGCAATCGCGCGGCGGCGCGAATCGGGCAAGACGGCCATGGTGGGATTGTTGAAGGTCGGCGTGCACACGAGCGCGCTCACGCGCTCGCTGTCGCACATCTCCTCGAAATGCTCGGGACGGATGCCGTACTCGTCGATTTCGAGCCCCTTGAGCGTGAAGCCTAGCACGTTTGCCGAGCCGATTACGCCGTGGTCCGTGAGGCTTTCGCAGAGCACCGTGTCTCCGGGGCCCACCGTGGACGCGAGCGCGAGGAAAATGCCGTGTGCCGCGCCATTGGTGATGAGGAGCGATTCGGGTTTCACCGGCATGTTGAGCGAGGCGAGCCACGCCGCACCTGCCTGGCGATGATGCTCGAAGCCCGCGATGGGGCGAAACGAGCGAATCCACGGTTGATCGTCCAGCGTGGCGAGCGTGGCGCACACATCACGCCACGCGGCGTCGTGCTGCGGCGTGTGAACGATGCGCGCTATGGAAAAGTCGACGATCTCGCGCTCGGCCGTGTCGAGAATATAGTTCGACATCGACTCGGTCACGCGCGCGGCGACGAAGCTGCCGCGCCCCACCTCGCAGCGAATCAGGCCCTGTCTTTCGAGTTCCTTGTAGGCATTGGTGACCGTCTGCACGCTCACGCCCAGTTCCGAGGCCACCTCGCGCTGCGGTGCGAGGCGCACGCCGGAAACGAGCGCGCCGCGCTCGATGTCCTGTGCAATCGCCTTGACCAGCCGTTTGTATTTGGACTCTGCGCCGTGCGCGGCCCCGACCGCGTCACGCCACTCGCCCGAAATCGTCGCCCACGCCATCTCGATCCGCTCCTCGGTAAGCGTTCATGGTCGCTCAGAAACGGGGCGGAAAATTATTGTCTCAGGACAATTGCGTGTAAAAAAAGGACAATCAGGTCCGGAAAATCGACAGAGCCTGCGTCGGTCAGCACCTCGATTTCGCGCGCCGCGCTCGCGCTGCGCCAGCGAACCGACTTCGGAGGCGACGAGCTGGCGAGCCTGGTTGGCATCTGACGATAAGCTTTCACTTCACGCCGAGTTGTTTCCACATAGCGGCCGTAATCCGTTGGCGCGCCTTTTCGTAGCCGCTCCACGGATCGGCGCGCAGCGCTTCGAGCCGCCCGCGCACGTTCGCGACATTCCACTGGTCGCCGCTTGTGAGCGTGTGCAGTTCGTCCCAGTCGACCGGCACCGATACGCCAAGACCGGGCCGCGCCCGCGGCGCATAAGCCGCAGCTGTGCTCGCGCCGCGGTTGTTGCGCAAATAATCCACGAAGATCCGGCCCTTGCGGTTCTGCGCCCCCATCTTCGCGCTGAAGCGCTCGGGCAGCGTCGCCGCCATGTGGCCCGCCACCGCGCGCGCGAAGTCCTTCGCCTCGTCCCAGCCGGCATGGCGCGTGAGCGGCACCACCAGGTGCAGGCCCCGTCCGCCGCTCGTCTTGCACCATGCCCGTAGGCCCAGCGCCTCGAGCAGTTCGCGCGTGAGCTGCGCGGCCTCGAGCATGCGCTCCCAACCGAGCGAGGGATCGGGGTCCAGGTCGAAGACGATGCGGTCGGGCTTTTCGATGCTTGCCGCGAGCGCATTCCAGGTGTGCAGTTCGATCGTATCCATCTGCGCGGCGCCGACCAGCGCTTCGGTGGAATCGAGCGTGAGCAGAGGTGCATGGCCTGGATCGAGACCGGCGTGCTGCGTGGCATGGGGAATCTGCAACGCTTTGGCGTGTTTCTGGAAAAACAGCTCGCCTCCCACGCCCTTGGGCGCACGCGCAAGCGCAACGGGGCGCCCTTGCACGTGCGGCAGCAGCCATGCGGAAATCGCTTCGAAGTACTCAACGAGATCGATCTTGCGCAGTCCGCTTTGCGCGTCGATCACCCGCTCGGGATGGGTGATTCGCACGCCGGCGACTTCGGCTTCGTCGTGCGCGGCCCGGCGCGTGCGGCTCACAGTCTTTGGTGCGTCCGTCGAGGCTTGCTTCGCGACCTTCTTTTCGCGTTGGTTCGCCACCGCCTGCACGGGCGTGGACTGCCCTTCGCGCACGATGTCCTTTGCGGGCTTGTCCTCGCGCAGTCCGACGAACGACGCCTGGCGCACCACGCCCGCGCTCGTCCATGTCTTGAAGCGCACCTCCGCCACGAGTTCGGGCCGCACCCAGTGCACGCCCGCGCGACGCTCGGCCGCCGGCACCGCCGCGAACGGCGAGTTCTGGCGCTCGCGCGCACGCAGTTCGCCCGCCATCGCTTCGAGCCGCGCCGCGTCGAAACCCGTTCCCACTTTGCCGGCATATTGCAACGCGCCATCGTCGCCATACACGCCGAGCAGCAGTGCGCCGAACCCCTCGCGGCTGCCCTTCGGTTCCGTATAGCCGCCGATCACGAATTCCTGGCGCCGCGAGCAGCGCAGCTTGAGCCACGCTGCGCTGCGCGTGGACGTGTAGCGACTATCGCGCCGCTTGGCGACGAGTCCTTCGAGATTCGCCTCGCAGGCGGCTTCGAGCAGGGCCTGCGGTTCGCCCTCGAAGGCCGCCGAAAAGCGCAGCGCATCGTCAGGCTTTTGTGAGAGCAGCGCCGAGAGCTTATTGCGGCGCGCCTCGAGCGCCACGCCGCGCAAGTCCGCGCCGTCTAGCCAAGGCAGATCGAAGAGCCAGAACGTGATGTCGCCCGCACGGCCCGCGTCGAACGCGTTCTGCAACGCCTGGAAGTTGGGCACGCCCGCCGCGTCGAGCACAACGGCCTCGCCGTCCAGCCACGCCGATTCGACCTTCAGCGCGCGCAGCGCTTGCACCTGACGCGGAAACTTCGCTGTCCAGTCGTTGCCGGTGCGGGTAAAGATACGCACATCGCCCTTGCCGCGCGCGTGGCGGTCGATGCGCGCCAGCACGCGGTAGCCGTCGAACTTCATTTCGTAGAGCCAGTTGTCGCCGTGCGGGGGAGCGTCGACCGGCGTAGCAAGTTCCGGGGCAAGTGTCTCTGGCATCGATGCGCGCACTGCGCCTTCCAGTGCCGTGGCTGCCTCCTGCTCCGCGGCCCGGTTGCCCGCGCGGGCGCCCTTTTTTGATGTTTTCGACGTATTCGACGTAGCAGGTTCGTCCTCGACTACATGGAATTTGTCTTCAGGCATGGCCTCGTCGTCGCGCTGCTTGATCAGCAACCAGCTCTCCTGTTTGCCGTCGTGCATGGGACTCCGCACGAGCGCCCAGCCGCCGTGCAGCCGCTCGCCCTCCAGCGTGAATTTGAGCTTGCCTTGCGCATACCCTTCGCGCGCGCCGCGCAAACCGCCCTCGGGGCGCCACACACCGTGGTCCCAGATCGCCACCGTGCCTGCGCCATAGCTGCCTTCGGGAATGCGCCCTTCGAACGAGCCATATTCGAGCGGATGATCCTCCACATGCACGGCGAGCCGTTTCACCGTCGGGTCGAGGCTCGGGCCCTTGGGAATAGCCCACGACTTGAGCGTGCCGTCCAGCTCGAGGCGAAAATCGTAGTGCAGCCGCCGCGCATCGTGACGCTGTATCACGAACGATCCTTCACCCTCTCGCGGTTTCGCGCTGCGTCGCGCAGTGCGACCACGCGGCTCCGGGGTTTCATCGAAGCGGCGCTTCTGTTCGTAGACTTCGAGTTTGTGCTTCATCGTTCACCCTTGTTGCGCTCTCTGAGCCGCATTTGCGTTCATCATGCCGCGCGCCGTCCGCGCTTCGGCGCCGTTTTCCGCGGCGGCGCACTCGCGCCGCGCTCGCTGCGCTTGCCGAGACTGCGCTTGAGCAGCTCGGAAAGGTCGACGATATCCGCGCCGCGCCGCTCGGGCGCGGGTGCCGCAACGGGCGTGAGTTCGTGCGCCTTGCCTTCGCGCGCCTTGCGCCCGGCCAGTTCGAGAATCGCGTCGAGGTAGGTGTCGCGATACGTTTCGGGGTCCCAGTCCGTGCTCATGTCGTCGATGAGCTTGCGCGCCATTTGCAGTTCCTGTGTGCTCACGCCCGCGGCTTTTGCACTGCTGGGCAGCCGCTTCACCGCATCGAACTCGCGCACCTCGGTGGCCCACCGCAGCGTTTGCAGCGCAAGCGCGGGGCCCACCGCCACGAGCGCCGCGAGATGCTGCCGGCTGTGCAGCACGACGCTCGCAATGCCGAGCTTGCCGCTCGCCGCGAGCGCGTCGCGCAAGAGCGCGTAGGTCTTGCCCGCGCGCTTATCGGGGGCGAGCCAGTACGGCGTGTCGAGGTAGAGAAAGGAGACCTGCGACGCCTCGACGAACGCGAGCAGCTCGACCGTCTGCGTCGATTCGGGACTCGCGGCCTTGATCTCCTCGTCGGACATCACCACGTAGGCGCCTTTTTCATACTCGTAGCCGCGCACGATGTCGGCGTGCTGGACCGCCTTGCCCGTGCGCTTGTTGATCTGCTGATAGCCAACTGGGTCCAGCGTGCGCCGATCGAGCAGGTTGAAGCCGGTACGCTCGCTCTGCGTAGCCGGGAACACTTCGACCGGCACATACACGAGCCCGAAGGTGATGGCGCCTCTCCATATCGCGCGTGGCATGCTCGCATCCTCCTCGCCTTCCGTATCGTGCGGCCATCACGCAAATACAATGCCCGCCGCCCTTGCGGCCCGTTCAGAAGTGCACTGTGTTCAAAGGGACGCAACAAAACGTGCTGGCATCTCCCGGTTTTTATCTACGGGAATACGCGATGCTTACCCGCAAACACAATGGGCTCACCTGCGTTAGCAACTTTGCACCGAAGATGCGAACGCCGGGGCGGCGGACGACTAAAGCGGAGGCAGCATGCAAGACAACGGCGCACCTGCGCTCACGGTCGAGGAAACGCTGATCACCGAAGCCCTGGTGAACCGCCCGAACCGACTGCCCGACTACCAGGGCGAGAGCCGTGCGCTTGCTGCGCTCGCGCATGAAATGGCGAACAATCCCTCAGGTGTGCTGCCTATGCTCGCGCGGCTCGCCCTCACGCTTTGCCGCGCCGAGTCGGCCGGCGTGAGCGTGCCCGAGCGCGACGGCCCCACGGCCCGCTTCCGCTGGGGCGCGGTGGCCGGCGAACTGGCTGCCGACGTGGACCGCACGCTTCCCGGCGACGATTGTCCCTGCGGCGTGACCGAGGGGCGCAATACCATGCTTCTCTTCGACCGGCCGGCACGCAGCTTTGCTTCGTACCGCGCGATCGATCCACCCATCAGCGAGGCGTTGCACGTGCCATGGCGCGTCAACGGCACGGTGGTCGGCACGGTCTGGGCCGTGACGCACGGCGAAGAAAGACATTTCGACGCCGAGGACGCGCGCCAGCTACAAGGTCTCGCCTCCTGCGCGAGCGCCGCCCACCAGTTGACGAGCGCGCTGAGCGACGCCCAGGACGCGGGCCGCAATCTCGCGCAGCAGGTGGCCGAACGCACGCGCACGCTGCAGAACATCAATACGAAGCTCCACGACGAAGCCGAGCACCGCAAGCAGGTCGAAGAGGCGCTGCGCGAGAGCGAGGCGCGCCTGCAGGCCGCCATCTCCATCGAAACCGTGGGCGTGCTGTTCTTCGACCTCGACGGCACCATGGCCGACGCCAACGGCGCTTTCGAACAGATGAGCGGCTATAGCCGCGAGGATTTGCGCGCCGCGGCGCACTGGGACCGGCTCGTGCCGCTCGAATTTCTCGGCGTCACGACGCGTGCGGTCACCGACCTCGCCACCACCGGACGCACACAGCCTTATGAACGGCAGTTGATCCGCAAGGACGGCACGCGCTGGTGGGGCCTTTTCGCGCCCACGCGGATCTCGGGCACGGGCATGGCTTCCAGGTGCGCCGAATTCGCACTGGACATTACGGAACGCAAGCGCGTGGAAACTGAATGCGCTGACAGCGAGGAGCGCTTTCGCGCGTTGGTGGAAGGATTTGCGCAGGCCGTATGGGAAGCCGATGCCCAAGGTCAGGCCGAGTCGGTCTCGCCGGGCTGGTCGGAATATACCGGGCAGCCCGGCGAAGAATGGCTCGGCGAAGGCTGGGCGAACGCCGTCCATCCCGATGACCGCGCCTACGCGCTGCGCCAATGGAAAGACGCGATTGCGGCACAACGCGTGGTGAACGCGGAATATCGCCTGCACGTCGCCGCGGGTGGCTGGCGCTGGACCAACGTGCGCGCCGCGCCGATCTGGAATCCGGACGGCACGGTGCGCAAGTGGGTGGGCATGAATATCGACGTGGACGACCGCCGCAGCGCACAGGAAGCGCTGCGCGAGAGCGAGGCGCGCTTTCGCGCGCTAGCCGAAGCGTCGCCCGCACTGATCTGGCAAATCGACACGCAAGGCAATACGGTCTATCTGAACCAGCGCTATCTCACGGCGATCGGCCTCACGCCCGGACAGCTGCTCGAAACCGGCTGGCAAACCATCGTGCATCCGCGCGATCTGCCCGGCTTTCTGTCGCGCCTACAGGCTGCGCAACTCGACCATTGCGCGTTCCAGAGCCGGCTGCGCGTGAAAATCAAGGATGCAGGCTGGCACTGGTTCGAAACCTGTTGTGCGCCGTGGTTTTCCGCGAACGGCGAGTTTCGCGGCCACGTGTGTGTATCGATCGACGTGACCGAAGCCGTGAATGCCGAAGACGCGCTCAAGGAAGCGGACCGGCGCAAGGACGAATTCCTCGCCACGCTCGCGCACGAGCTGCGCAATCCGCTCGCGCCGATCGCCAATGCGCTGCACCTCATCCGGCACAGCGAGTTTCCAGCGGACTCCGCGCCGATCCTCGACATGCTCGATCGTCAGGTGCATCACATGGTGCGGCTGATCGACGACCTGATGGAAGTGTCGCGCATCACGCGCGGCAAGATCGGCCTCGTGAAGGCGCCCGTGGCGCTCGCGGAAATCATCGAGAATGCCGTCGAGACGAGCCGACCCGCCATCGATCAGGCCCATCATGAACTGAGCATCACGCTTCCCGACACGCCGCTCGTTCTCGACGCCGATCGCGTGCGGCTCACGCAGGTCTTCGCGAACATGCTCAACAACGCGGCGCGCTACACCGACACGGGCGGCCAGATCCGGCTCGACGCCACGCGCGAAGGCGAGTGGGTCGTCGTCGCACTGAGCGATACCGGAATCGGCATGTCGGCGGGGCAGATCGATCAGGTGTTCGAAATGTTCACCCAGGTCAGCCGCCCCGCCGACCGCAACCAGGGGGGCCTCGGCATTGGCCTCACCATGGTGCGACATCTCGTGCGCATGCACGGGGGCACCGTCGAGGCGGCAAGCGCCGGCCCCGGCAAAGGCAGCACCTTCACGGTGCGCCTGCCGCTCTCGCAGCAGACAACCACGGAAGCGCGCGAGACCCCGGCGAGCGTGGCGCGCGCTGCGAAGCCGCTCGCGGGCAAGCGCATTCTCGTGGTCGACGACAACCGCGACGCCGCCGATTCGCTCGCCATGGTGCTCTCGGGCGAAGGCGCGCAGGTGCGCGTGGTCTACGACGGCGCCGCCGCGCTCGGTGCGCTGGCGCAGTCGGTGCCACATGCGGTCGTGCTCGACATCGGCATGCCCGGCATGGACGGCTATGAAATCGCGCGACAGATCCGTCAAAGCCCGCGGTACGTCGGCCTGCAGATCATCGCGCTAACGGGTTGGGGCCAGCACGCCGACCGACTGCGCTCGCGCATGAGCGGAATCGATTCGCATCTCACGAAGCCGGTCGATTTCCACACGCTATTCGAGCTGCTGGTCGCGCGCTGAAAGGCCCCTCACGCGCTTTACACGCCATTGCCCCCGAGCGTCTTGAGGCTCTTCCACTGGCCCTGCTGCACCTCGAAGAGCGTATAAGGCGGCTTGATGAGGTCGCCGTGCGGATCGAACGCGATATTGCCCGTCACGCCCACCACCGTCACTTTCGGGAAACTCGCGACGATCTTCGAGCGGTCGAGCGAATCGGCGTCGCGAATCGCCTTGATCATCGCGAGCGCGGCATCATAGGCGAACGGCGCATACAGTTCGACATCCTGATTGAAGCGCGCCTTGTAGCGCTTCGCGAATGCTTGCGCGGAAGGCAGCTTGTCGAGCGCCGGCCCTGGTTCGAGATCCTGCGTGCCTTCGCCCGCCGGGCCCGCGATCTGCAGGAAGGCATTGCTCTTCAATGCGCCCGCGCCGAACAGGCGCGCCGGCATGCCGAGCGTGCGCATCTGCTTGGCGAGCATCGCACCCTGTTCGTCGAGGCCGCCAAAGAAAATCACGTCGACGTTCTTCTGCTTGAGCGAGGTAAGAATGGCGCGAAAATCGACGGCTTTGTCATTGGTGAACTCGCGGTCGACGATATTGCCGTTGGCCTCCTTCGCGCCTTTCTCGAACGCGTCGGCGAGCCCCTGGCCAAAGGCCGTGCGGTCGTCGATGATGCCGATGCGCTTCGCCTTCAACTGCTCCACCGCGAACTTGCCGGCGATCACGCCGCCGATGCCGTCGTTGCCCATGGTGCGAAACACGTTCGCGTAGCCCTGCTGGGTCAGCGCCGGATTCGTCGAGCCCGGCGTGATCATCGCGACATTCGCATTGTGATACACCGTCGAAGCGGGAATGCTGCAGCCCGAGTTGTAGTGGCCGATCACGCCGACCACGCCGTCGTCCACGAGCTTTTGCGCCACCTGCACGGCCACGTGCGGATCGGCCTGGTCGTCCTGCACGTCGAGCACGTACTTCACCGGCTTGCCCGCAATCATGGGGTGTTTGGCGTTCTCCTCGTCGATCGCGAGCTGCGCGCCGTACTGCAAGTCCTTGCCGACGCGCGCCACCGGGCCGGTGAGCGGACCCGCGAAGCCGATCTTCACAACCTCGGGGTCGGCCGCCTGCGCGGGGCCGTGCAAGCCCATCAGCCCGAGGGCCATCGTTAGTACGAGAGTGCGGCGGTTCATGATGCTCATCCTCGCTGGGAGACTGTTGCGGTGGGTGTTATGTGGCGGTTGGCTGGAAAGTGGCTTGAATCACGGGTTAAAAGCGTCGCGGACTATAAGGCGCGAGATCGAAAGGAGGCGCACGCCTTGCAACGAGATCGGCGACCACGCTGCCCGTCACGCCGCCGAGCGTCACGCCCAGATGCTGGTGCCCGAACGCGTAGATCACGCGCGGCGAGCGGCTCGACGCGCCCACCACGGGCAACGCGTCGGGCAGGCTCGGCCTGAAACCCAGCCAGTCGCTGTCCGGTTCCGGCAGCCCGGGCAGCGCCTCCTGCGCGGAGCGCGTCAAGAGGCGCAGCAGGTCCGCGTTCTTGCCCGCGCCGCTGGCCGCCAGCTCGACGGTGCCCGCCGCGCGGATGCCGCCGTCCATCGGCGTCATGTAGAAGCCGCGTTCGGCCCAGCCGCACGGACGCGAAATTCGATTAGCGGTGCCAGGAAAGCGCACGTGATAGCCACGTTCCACACCTAGCGGCACTGCGTCGCCGCATTGGCGCGCGAGGCGCCCCGAAAACGCACCCGCGCAGACAATGGCCTGTTCCGCGTCATGTGCCTCGCCCGCCGTATCGATCAGCTTCACCGCACCAGACGTTGGCTTCAGCGTATCGACCGCCACGCGCCGGTGCACCAGGCCGCGCTGCGTCAGCATCGCGTGCAAGGCCTGCAGAAAGCCGCGCGGATCGCTCAGAAACCAGCTGCCCTTGAAGAGCGTGCCTTGAGAGAAGAGCGGCGCGAGGCCGGGCTCCAGTTGGGCGATCTCGTTGCGCGCGAGCGTTTCGAACGCCACGCCGAGCGAGCGCCGTAGCTCGAGCGCCGGCTGCGCGGCCTTGAACGACGCTGCGCTCGAATACAGGTAAAGGCATTCGCGTTCACGCACGAAGGCCGCGAGCGTGTCGACGGCCAGCATTTCGCGGTAGCCTTCGAAGGCGCGCGACAGCAATTGCGCGAGCGCATTCACGCTGCCCTCATAGCGGCGAGGCGTCGCGCTCAGCAGGAAACGCGTGAGCCAGGGCGCGAGCGCCGGCACGTCGCCCCAGCGGATGCGCAGCGGGCTCGTCGACGAGAATAGAAAGCGCGGGATGTTGCGGAACACGTCCGGGTTGTTCACGGGAATGCACGCATAGTTCGCGAACGTGCCCGCGTTGCCGTATGAAGCGCCCTCGCCCGGCCCCTGCGCGTCGTACAGCGTCACGCTGTGCCCGTCGCGCATGAGCCAGTACGCGCACGACAACCCCACGAAGCCCGCGCCGATGACAGCCACTTGCGCCATTACTTCTTCCAGTTGGTTGCAGGCTCACGGAATTCCTGCACGTGAGTCCTCTTGCGTGTGAGCAGGTAAGCCGCCGACACCACCGCCAGGCTCGCCAGGCTCGCCATGAGCTGGCCCGCGAGCGCATGGTCGAAGCCCATCGCGCAGAGCACGCCGGCAATCGCGGCCACCACGGCCCACGAAAGCCAGGGAAAGAGCCACATTTTGAATGTGAGCCGTTCGGGCGCCGTCGCCTCGAGGCGCCGGCGAATCACGATCTGCGAAACGGCGATGGAGAGATACACGAACAGCATGATCGCGCCCGATGCACTGACGAGATAGAGGAACACGCCCTGGGGCGAAACGAAGGCCGCGACGATGGCCACGTAGCCGACGATGCTGCTCGCCAGCACGGCGAGGCGCGGCACGCGGCTCTTCGAGAGCGAGAGCAGCGCGCGCGGGGCGTCGCGGCGCTCGGCGAGCCGGAACACGATGCGCGAGGAGACATAGAGCCCGGAGTTCAGCGCCGAGAGCACGGCCACCAGAACGATTGCATTCATGATGTCCGCGGCGCCCGGAATATGCATGGTTTCGAGCGCGGCCACGAACGGCGAGTAGCCCACCTTGATGCTCGCCCACGGCACGATGCACGCGATCACGAAGAGCGAGCCGACATAGAACGTGATGACGCGCAGGATGACCGAGCGTGTCATCGACGCCACGTTGCGGCCCGGATCGTCGGATTCGGCCGCGGCAATGGTCGCGATCTCCGCACCGCCCACGGCGAAAATCACCGTGGGCACGCCCGCGAAGATCGACATCGCGCCGAACGGCATGAATCCGTGGTCGCCGCTCAGGTTGTTCACGGTCTGGTGCCACGAGCTGAACCCGAACAGATAGCTCGCGCCCACCACGATGAACACGATGATCGCCGCCACCTTGATCGACGCGAACCAGTACTCGAATTCTCCATACGATTTCACCGAGAGCAGGTTCACGGCCGTCATGAGCGACAGGAGCACGAGCCCGATTACCCAGACCGGTGCGGGAATCCAGCGCTGCAGGATGCCCGCGCCCGCCACCGCCTCCACGGCGACCACGATGACCCAGAAGTACCAGTAGAGCCAGCCGTTCGTGAAACCGGCCCAGTCGCCGAGACCGATGCGCGTGAACTCCGTGAACGAGCCGACACCCGGATGCGCGAGCGCCATCTCGCCGAGCATACGCATGACGAACAGCACGACGATGCCGGCCAGCAGATAGCTCAGGCAGGCAGCCGGCCCCATCGCGCTGATGGTCGCGCTGCTCCCGACGAAGAGCCCCGCGCCGATGATTCCGCCGAGCGAAATCATCGTGACGTGCCGCTTGCGCAGCGAGTGGCCAAGGGGTGTGGATGTTGCGTCTGAAGCGGGTGTGGGTTGCCGGGTTGCCACGAGCCTGTCCTCCTGTAATACAGTGCGTGTTGCGCCGAACTGCCGACCGAACAAAACCTTGAATTCATACTCACACAATAATTTTTTGTGTGCAATTAAAAATGCTTTGTGTG
The DNA here is from genome assembly GCF_040948855.1 of Paraburkholderia sp. BR10882. Lineage (NCBI taxonomy): Bacteria > Pseudomonadati > Pseudomonadota > Betaproteobacteria > Burkholderiales > Burkholderiaceae > Paraburkholderia > Paraburkholderia sp. BR10882. The sequence goes on from NZ_JBFPKP010000012.1 coordinate 55,324, forward strand.
GAGACTAGGAAATTCCCTGGTGGGTGACCTTTCGGCCCGGGACAAAGGCAGCTAAACTCCGGCCAGATATCGTACTATTGGCGTAACGATGCGGCGGCGGCGCTAGCAGTCCATTTCACAGCAGCAAGGCAACGTGGCAGACGATCGAATTTTGTATGGAGTTACTACTTGCATGAAAGCCGACGATTACCAGACAAAATCGGATGACGATCTCCAGACAAAAGGTCGACAAGCCACGTATCTGGAGGTCTCCCGCAATCTCGAGGAGCAGGTGCGCAGCGGTCAGTACCCACCCGGCAGCCGCCTGCCGCCGCAGCGCGATCTGGCCGTGGAACTGGGCATCAACGTCTCCACGGTCTCGCGCGCGTATAAGGAATTGCAGGCGCGCGGGCTGATCGTGGCGAGCAAGCGGCGCGGCTCGATCGTCACCGGCGGGGCCATGCCTGCCGTCGGCGCGGCGGCGCAGCGCGGCAGTCAGGCGAGCGGCGCTGAAGCGGGTGGCGTGGTGGACCTCACCGTCAACCGGCCGGCGACCGGAGAATTTCTCGCGCAGCTCGCCCGCACGATGGCGTCGATCTCGCGCGACCCGCGCTTTGCCGAAACCCAGGAATACCAGCCGCCCCAGGGCGCCGAATGGGCGCGCGCCGCGGGCGCGCAGTGGATCGCCGCACCGGGCTTCACGCCCTCGCCCGAGAATCTCGTCGTGACGAGCGGCGCGCAGCACGGCCTCTATGCGGTCCTGAGCAGCCTGATGGGACACGAAGGCGTGATCCTTTCCGACAAGCTGACGTACTACGGCCTCAAGGCGCTCGCGCCCGTATTCCAGTTCGAGCTGGTCGGTATCCCGAGCGACGCCGAAGGCCTCCTGCCCGACCAGCTCGACGATGCCTGCCGCCGCATGCCGGTGAAGGCCATCTTCACCGTGCCGAACCTGCAGAACCCCAGCGTGGTCACGATGAGCCTCGAGCGGCGCCTCGCGCTCGTGGAGATCGCGCGGCGCCATCACGTCGCCATCATCGAGGACGACGTGTACGGGCCGTTGCTGCGCAAGCGCCTGCCGACCATCGCGAGCCTGTGTCCCGAGCTGACCTTCCACGTGGCCTCCACCTCGAAGGTGCTCGCGCCGGGGCTGCGCATCGGCTATCTGCTCACGCCGCCGCACGGTGCACCGCTCGCAGCCGAAGCCGTGCGCACGACGGCCTGGATGCCTGCGCCGCTCACCACGCTCATCACCACGCGTTGGATCGAGGACGGCACCGCTCACCTCATCCTCGAAGCGCAGCGTGCGGAGCTGCAGGCGCGCCAGGAACTCGCTCTCCAGATCCTGCCGCGCGAGTTGCTCAACAGCGACCCGGCGTGCATGTTCGTCTGGCTGCGTGTACCGGCGCCGTGGCGTTCCGACGACTTCGCCGCGAATGCGCTCGCGCGCGGCGTGAATACCATGCCCGCTTCGGCCTTCGCGGTGGACCGCTCGACGCTCGAGCACGGCGTGCGTGTCAACCTCGCGTGTGCAACCTCGCGGGAGCAACTCGCGCGCGCACTGAAGGTTCTCGCTCGCACACTGCAGGACCGGCCGCGCGCGCTCTTCGGCACGATCTAGGCCGCACCCGGATTTTCCCCAATGGGTTGGCGTCGATGTGGCGTCGATGGGCTCGCCTGCTGCGTGAGCCCATCGAGCATGCGCACGTCCATGCGCAATTTCTTCCGCTGCGAGTGCGCCTCGCGCAGCTCGAATCGGTCATAACGTCCGCGATGTTAGGCAACGACGGTGCACGTCAACCGCGCTCTGGTGGACTTCGCATCCATCTGCATCGCGTACGCACACATTCGGCTGGCAGGAAGCAAATCAGGTACTAGAATGCATTGGTGCAAGTGATGCAAAGGCAGTCAGTTCGGCAGGAACGTTCGACAGTTTGATGTTTCGAGTTCGTCATTGGAGGCATGCTCATGACGTGCCTGAACGAAAAGATTGTCGGTGCAGCCTTTTTTATGCTGAGCGGTTACGCATTCGCTCAGAGCACCGGTTTGAACATTCCCGAAACCATGACGGTCGCCAATATCCCGTCAATGCCGATGGAAGTGGTTCCAGCGCTGCCACCGGAACCCCAGGCGTACCTCCACCGGTACGAAATGGAATATCACGCGAATCAGTCAAAGCCGTTTTACGCGGAAGTCGAAAGCTTTTATAGCGCGCCGGTGGCACAGGACAAATACCATTACGACTTCGTGAAATCCGCGCCCGGAAGCCGTTACGGTGAGCAGCAGGCTGCACGGTCGAGTGCCGATTATCTGCAGATGGGCCCTTCCACAGCGCCGCAAATCTCGATTCTTCAGGTGCCGGACAGCACGCTGAACATCGGCGCGCAGCCTCAGCGCAGGCTCTCGCTGACCGTCGACGAGTGGGTGTTTTCCGCCACCGCACGCGTCGCCATTCTTCATTCGCATAGCACAGGCGCAACGGTTACCGTTCGGCGCGGCTTCTAGGTCCGCGTATCTGATTTAACTGTCGAATCGAGAAAGACAATAATCGAAACAGGAAATGGCGCAACCGGAAGCACGTGCGCTTTTGCAGACAACCCTCGGTAAGGATTGCAGACTTCGCAACTTCGGCTTACGGAATTCGTTATTCAAGACCGTTCATACGTATTCGCGCTAGCGCACCGGCGACGACACCGCATAACGCACGAGCCTCGCGTCGCGCTGCATTTCGGCAATACTCGCAGCGGAGCCCGGCCGCCGGTAGAAATACCCCTGCCCATAGCGAATGCCCAGACGTTGCAACATCTCGTGTTGCGCCTCGGTCTCGACACCCTCTGCAATGATTTCCATTCCGAAGTGACTGGCCAGCGCCACGATCCCCTTGACAAGCTGATCGCCGCGCCGCTCGAGTTGTCGTACGAACTGCCCGTCGATCTTCACGTAGTCGAACGGAAAGCGCCCGAGCGTGTCGAGGTTGCTGTGATGCGTGCCGAAGTCGTCGATAGCGAATTTCACGCCGCGCGCCTTCAGCGTCTCGAACACCGCCTCGGTGCGAGCGCGCTGTTCGAGCAGGAAACGCTCGGTCACTTCGAGAATCAGGATGATGTCCGGCGGCAGGTGCTCGACTGCGCCGAGCACGTCCGCCACGAAATCCTTGCGTTCGAAGTCCAGCGGCGCAACGTTGACGGCGAGGTGAAACGGACGCTCGCTCGTCGCGCGCACCATCTCTGTGGTTGCGCGTTCGAGCACGAAGCGCGTGACCGGTCCGAGCAGGCGGCTACCCTCTACGTCGGCCATGAACACGGCGGGACTCACTGCGCCGAATTTCGGATGGGTCCAGCGAATGAGCGCCTCTGCGCCGCTCACGCGGCCGGTCGCCAGTTCGACCACGGGCTGGTAGACCACATGAAACTGGCCGTGCCGCAGGCCGCGGCGCACCGCCGAGAGCAGCAGCCGGCGCGGCGCGAATGCGATGAGCCAGGCCGCGCCGATCAGCAGATCGACGAGCAGCGCCGCCGCGCCAAAGCGCAGACCGTATTTCCAGCGTGCGTCGCGATGCGCGCTTGCCGCGAACGCCACGTCGACGGCGAAGCCCCAGCGCGAAGACGTGGCACCCGCACCCGCGTGGCGCGCCGCGTCGACGGCGGCGAGCAGCGCGCCACGGTCGTCTATCGCCGCAGCGCCCGGCACGGAGAGCGTGACGCGGCCCGCGCCGTAGCGCACGGCGTGCGCGAGCGCATCGGTCAGATACGCCGACTCGATCACGTAAAGCAGGCCAACGTTCTCGCCGGTGGGTACATAGAGCGGCATGACCGGCACGTGGGCCTGCCAGGGCGAGCCGCCGATCAGCGTGACCGCAGTGCTCGCAGGTACATGCGCGAAGAACGGAGCGAGCGGCAGGTCGTAGGGGCCGAGCGCAGACGAACAGTAGAGCCGCCCGTTCGCCACGAGATTGATGCCGCGCACGTAGTTGACGTGCGTTCTCAGCTCGGCGAACTGCCGCGCCACACGCTCGCAGGGCTGCCCCGGAAGTGCGGCGAACGCGGCACTTTGTGCGGTGAGCACGCTATCGAGAATGTGCTCGATCGCGGACACCATATCCTGCGCGATCAGACCTTCATGCTTGCGGATCGACTTGTCGCCTTCCCTCACGCCGGCGGCCGCCGCGAGCAACAGCAGACTTGCGGCGCACACGAACGTGACGATGGCGGCGAGCGTGGGCGTGAGGCCCGACCAAAGGGACTTGCGAATCGAAGACCACGTAGCTGGTTTTGTCATGGGCACACCTGTGCATGGATGGCGTGCCCCGTTCCGGACATGATCCGGGCATAGGCTCCCTGCACGTCACCCGCTTTTTGTATGAACAGACGATACGTTACGTCAACCGCTTCCTTACATGTTGATTTTTCTGTTTTCACGCGCACCCCGCATTCCGGGAACGGCGCATGCTACTACGCATCGCGTGCTGAACCCGGCCTTGCCCGATGAATCCTCCCAATACGACCGAGACGACTGATAAGCCCGCCATCATCGCAACCACGCTGCCCGCGCGCCTCGATCGCTTGCCGTGGGGCCGCTTTCACGTGCTCATCGTCGTGGCGCTGGGCGTCACCTGGCTGCTCGACGGTCTCGAAGTCACGCTGGCCGGTGCGGTAGCGAGTGCGCTGAAAACAAGCCCGGTGCTGCATCTCGACAATGCGCAGGTGGGCCTGGCCGGTAGCGCGTATATTGCCGGCGCGGTGTGCGGTGCGCTCGGCTTCGGCTGGCTCACGGACCGGTTGGGCCGCCGCAAGCTCTTTTTCATCACGCTCGCCGTGTATCTGCTGGCCACCGCCGCAACAGCGTTTTCATGGAGCTTCGCGAGCTTCGTCGCGTTTCGCGCGATCACGGGCGCGGGCATCGGCGGCGAGTACGCCGCCATCAATTCGACGATCCAGGAGTTCACGCCCGCGCGCGTGCGCGGATGGACCGACCTCAGCATCAACGGCACGTTCTGGGTGGGCGCGGCCATCGGCGCGGCGGGCTCGCTCGTGCTGCTCGATCCGCACCTGCTGCCCGCGGACTGGGGCTGGCGCGTGTGCTTTTTCATTGGCGCGGTACTCGCGCTCATCATTTTGCCCATGCGCCGCTGGATTCCCGAAAGCCCGCGGTGGCTGCTCACGCACGGCGAGCACGACGAGGCGAAGCACATCGTGGAAGGCATCGAGACGCGTTTTCGTGATGCGGGCCATACGCTGGAAGACCCGCCTGACGACCCGCTGCGTCTGCATGCGCGCGGCCATACCCCGCTGGGCGCGGTGTTTCATGCCATATTCGTGCGGCACCGCCGTCGCGCGCTGGTGGGCCTATCGCTCATGACCGCGCAGGCCTTCTTCTACAACGCGATTTTCTTCACCTACGCGCTCGTACTCACCGAGTTCTATCACGTGCCCGGTGGCGACGTGGGCCTCTATCTGCTGCCGTTCGCGCTCGGCAACTTCCTCGGGCCGATCGTGCTGGGGCGGCTCTTCGACGTGATTGGCCGGCGCACGATGATCGCCGCGACCTATGCGCTCTCGGGCGTGCTGCTCACGGCGAGCGGCTGGATGTTCGAGCACGGCATGCTCACGGCGACGATGCAAACCGGCGCGTGGATGGTGATTTTCTTTTTCGCCTCGGCGGCGGCGAGTTCCGCCTATCTGACCGTGAGCGAATCGTTTCCGCTGGAGATCCGGGCGCTTGCCATCGCCGTGTTCTATGCGTTCGGCACGGCGCTGGGCGGCATCATCGGCCCGGCGTTCTTCGGACGACTGATCGATACACACCAGCGCAGCGAAGTGTTCACGGGCTATGCGGTGGGATCGGCGCTCATGATCGCGGCTGCACTCGTAGCCGCGATCTGGGGCGTGGACGCGGAGCGCAAGTCGCTCGAACATGTGGCCGCGCCGCTTTCGGCCGTGGGGAAGGAGTAGGTTCGCTGCGTTACTGCGTTGCCTTCTGTGAAGGTGCGTCGGCCGCGAGCAGCAGCTGGTTCACAAGTTCGAGCTTCAGCGGTTTGTCCGGATCGGTTTTTTTTCGATCACGTACTTCCTCCCATTGCCACTACCGGGATTACGATAAAACGCGACGATCGCTACGTATAGCGTATCGCCCTTCAACGCCTGTGTCAGGCCTGCGCAAGCCCCGGGGTTCAGCGTGGCCGCCATGCTGGCCTGCAGGTCCTGCGCGAGGACGGTGCGATCGTCTATAGCCGATAGTCGCACGAGGCGCCATCGACGATCTCGAGGTCCCTGAACTGATAGAAGCGCACGGCGACCGAAGTTGGACGGCCGGCATCAGCCGGATTCAATGCCTGACGCGCGGCCAGATCGACATTAAGCACCTTGACCTTCTTGTAGAACACCACACGTGACACGTGCCAGGAGCACGCAAGCCGGCCCCCCACAGACCGGCGTTCCCCAAGCAATGGGATCGATGGCCATCGGAATCATGCCGGCCATCAGCCGCCTTGCGTTTCCTGGTTTATGAAAGTATGAGCACGCAACTACAACCCGCGCTGGTCAACCGCCTGACACTGCCTGTGTCTGCCCGGTTGCACTCTCTCTACGTCAATCAACGTTGATCTGAACGTGTCGCCTGGCCACGGAAGGATCGGCATTGCCATGCATCGCTCCTCGGCTCACCGCTCCAGGCGGGCATCCGGATCGTCTGGAAACAGCTCGCGCTGGGGCTCATCGCGTTCAGTGCGATGAAATCCGCGCTCCCGCATCGAGTGACGATGATGCCCACCTTCTGCGCGGTCACCCAGCCTAGGCCTGGGCCCGGGTCGACCTCGCTGGACTGGCATCGTGTGCACGAAGTCGGTGATCACATCCGCCAGGCTCCGGTCATCGGGGCTCGGTGAGCCAGCCACTGCGTGAGCCATACCTCGCCATGCTTCGAACGTCCCGGCGTGGGCATACCACGAGGCAAGGCGCGTTGGCCCGTCCAGCTCCTCTCGCCAGTAGCGCGGCGTTTCTCCACGCGCCATCATCTGAACGACGGCCTGCTTCGAATAGCGTCGGGTTTCGCCACGGGCGTGCCGTGGCGTGGCATTGGCCTCAACCCCGAGCTCGCGTAGTTGCCCCGCAAACCGTTCACGCCAGCGTTGCAGATCCTGTTTGCGCGGGTTGAGCCGCCTGCCATCCGGCCCGCGTACCTGCACACTCAGGTGCACGTGCGGGTGCGCTTCGTCGTCGTGCGCGGCGAAGACATACCGTCTGCCGTCGCCGAATTCCCCAGCGGCAAACGCACGCGCGGCGTCGCGCACCGCCTGTCTGTTCGTGCCTGGCGGCATCGAAAGCAGCACATTGAATACCTCGCGCCTGCGGCTTTCCTCCGGAATGCCCCAGCCACCGAGGTGCCAGGCGTGCGTGAGATCGCGCAGCGCTTCGCGCCCGAGTACGACCATCCCGTCCTGGTCCTCGAGTTCCACCTTCCCGTTGCGCGAGATGTAGCGCAGATGACGACGCACCGCGCCCATACCCTGCGCGCCCGACGCCTTGTTCGTGATCTTGACCATCACCTCAGGGGTCCGCCTGAGCGTGCGTGCAAGTTTCTCGCGCATGCGTCGCCCTTCCCGCCCAAGCTCACCGCGCGACATACGCGGCGCGCGCACATGCCGTAACGGTTCGTGAAAGAGCCGGTCTCCCCAGTCCAGCAGCATCTGGTCGACCCAGGTCATCGGGAACGGCATGCTACCGGCTCCAGCGATCGAGGTTGGCGCGCAGCACCTGCGCGACTGCGCGCAGGTGCGTTTCAATCATGGCACGGACTGCGTCGGGCATGCCCGTCATGCGATACGCATCGTCGTGCGCCTGCAACCGGCCCAGCAGCGTCACGATGGTCGCCAGTTGCTGGTTCGAATCCGCAAGCAGCCGCATCTCGCGCTCGCCCAGCTGCGGTTCATGCACGAGCTGCGAGCGGACCATTGCAACCACCCAGCGGTTGACGTTCAGGCCAGCCGCCCACGCACGCTGCCTGACCGCTTCGAGTTCGGCCTGCGTGAGACGGATTTCGAGGCGTTCGCGATGCCCGCTGGCCACAAGATGATGTCGTTCATGCCTGGACGCTGTGCCTTGCGGCTCAGCCTGGCTCAGCAAATCGTGGACCAGTAGCCGCACACCATCGGCGGCTGCCACGCCATGAAGGGCGCACCACGCCTCCCACCGTGGCTTCGCCGGCCCGAGATCCACACACAGTCGCGCCCGCGTGGTCATGTGTGCGCTCCTACCGCGAAGGCGGCGCGGGTTCTTCCCGGGCACGTTCAACCTCACGGCCCGCAACGCGCTCCGCCACCGCGCGGGTGCGACGGTTTCGGGTGGAAGGCGCCAGCGGATCGAACACGCGCGGCGCCGGCACGGTGACGCCCTCGGCCACGAAGGCTTCCAGCAGCCGGCGCGCATGCTGCTGCACCCGCGTGATCGATCGCTCGCTCAGACCATGCTCGCGCATCGCCGCAGTCAGCACCGCCATCTGCACGGCAAGTTCCTCGGGGCAAGCGCGGGGAGGCTTGCGCCTGGGCGCGGCGTGTACGGGCTCCGATTCGAGCGGCTGCGCCGCCGCCCATTCGGGCTCACCCTTTTTCCCCGCCGCGCCGGGGCGAGCGTGCGTGCGCTCCTGGCCCACCACATCGACGCGCCAGATATTGCGATAGACGTCCTTTTTCTCTTCACCGGTCATGTTTCCCCTCGTATCGATAACGGGCACCGCCACGCTCACCAGGCGCCGGCCAAGATTTTCAAGCGTGACCTGCTGTCCAGCGAGCGCGCCGGATTGCGCAACAGCCCTTCCGAGATCCGCCCCCCACACGACGTGTTCAGCACCGCGCGCCTCGCGGTAGACAACGTAATACGAGTCACCGCGCGCGGGGTTGTGCTGGTACGGCGCCGCGCCGTGCTCAACCAGCTCGCCAGCGTAGCGCTGCCGTTCCTCGCTCCCGGACGCTGCAACGCGTGGCGCCGGTTCAGAGGCGGGAGCAAATGGCTGCGGCGGCGCCGAAGCCATCTCAGGCTGTCGGGAAGCGTCGGGCGTCGCCGTTTGCGCCCTCGGAGTTTGCGCAGCGTGAGGCGCCGCCGCGGATGCAGTCGCTTCCATCACATCGACGCGGTTCGTCATCCGGGCGCGACGGCCTTCGGCCAGGCACGCAAGATCGACAGCCTTCGGCTCGTACCCGGTCACCTCGATGCCCAGCAGCATTGCCTGGACCCACACCTCCCGGCGAAACTGCTCATGGCCCGACACCCGCACACGAGCCCACGACTTGGCGCGAACCATATCCACCATCGACTCAACGACGTCGGCGCGGTTATGTTCCGTCACCAGACACGGGCCGATATCCTCGAACGCAAGCTGATGCGGCGCATCCTTCAGGAAATACTGGTTGCCGGCCCGCAGGTACCGCTTTCGCACAATCTCCGGTGGATTGGCCAGCGGCAGCCACCGCAGCGCGGCCGCCGCCTCGCTGCTCATGGTCGCGCCCTGCTGCGATGCGGGTTGCTGCGCCGCTGCCTGCTGCGGCGTATCCACCTGGATCGCCTGATCGCGCAGCCGCTCCCGCACCGCATCGATCTCGCGGCGCCGGCGTGCGGCCAATGCGTCTGCCGTCGCCTGGTCAGAACGCTCCGCGCCAGCAGCACGGCCCCGTGGATCCGGCAAAGGCGGCGGCTCCGGCTCGATCACGTTGGCAACCGGATCATCGGCGGGTATGCCGGCGGGAGTAGTAGGGGTTGCGGTTTCATCCATCCTGAACCTCCTTCTGCGGGCTGTCCGATACAGCGTGCGTAGCAATCAGCATTGCTACCTTTCGCCCTCTTCGCGGCCGGCACGCTCCTTCGACTGCGCGAGAGCCGCCGCCCGCGCTTGCCTGATACGCGTCCATGACACGCCCTGCAACTGGTCGAGTGTCGCGTCGAGTTCATTGCCGAAACCCACCTCGCGTGCCGACTTCTTGAGCGAGGCAACCGTGCGCTCGAGCAGATCGCGCGCACGGTCCCACGGATACACCTTCGCGCGATTGCCGTCGTACCCGATCTGGAGCTCCGCACCATTGAGGCGCTGGTTCTCGTCCATCCACCGTAGCCGGTCCGAGATGAACTCGACGTTCGCCTTCGCGTGGAATACCACGCTGCGCGTCGATACCTCCTGGATCAGGTAGTGCTCGGTGTTGAACACCTCGCCACGGTACGGACCACCGTTGCCGCGAGGCGTCGCCATGCGGATCTGCGCGCCGAAGCGATGCTGGGCCAGGGCCTTGATCTCGCCGGGCACCTCGTCGAGTGCATACAGCGGCTCGCCCGCCTGACGGCGCGCCGGTGCCTCGACTTCACGCGCGGGTGGTGCGTGCGCCTTCTGCGTTTCGTCCTCACGCCTATCCGGCTGCGGCAGCTGTGGCTGCTCCTGAAGGACCGCCGGCGCCGGGTTTGCCTGCGACACCGGTTCCGGTGCGTGCGCAATGCCGGAGCGCCGGCGCGAGATAGGACGCTGGCCCGGTGCCTGCGCGTCGCCTACGAGTTTCTCTTTGACATTACCCACTTCACCCTCCTTCAGTGCATCGACCGATCCGTCCACACCCACCATCTTTATGTCGCCTTGCGCATCCACGACATCCCGCGCCGCCGCCTCGTAAATTGACTCCCGTAAAAGCTCACCAACGGCTCGCGATCCCGAGAGCACGGCCATGTCATTGAAGTCGGTCGGGGTCCCGTTATCGATGCGGGCTCCCGGCACAAAGCGCGGCTGCGCCAGCAACGACGACGTACCCAGCGCGGCCTGCCTCGCGTGCTCATACCCGGCACCAAGGTCCGCCAGCACCGCGATCTGCGCTTGCGGGTAACGGTCGCGCCACATGGCTGCCGCCGGACGAAGATTGCCACTCGACAGGGCGGCGACGCTGAACCAGCCGGTCGCCTGCCACACCGAAAGTGCCGTTGCCACCCCTTCAGCAATCAGGATGGGTGTGGCTGCGCCCTCGCGAAACTGGCCCGGTTCAACCACCCAGTGGCCGCCTGACTTCGCACCGCCCGCGAGCGCAGACTTGCGTCCCTGCGCATCGATCAGTTCCAGGGTTGACAGCGTCTCGCCGATGCACACCGGCACCACCAGCACACGTCCCGTCAGCGGCTCTTCGACACTTCGCGGAGCGTAACCGAGCAACGCGTGCAACTCCTCGGCTTCGAGTTCGCGCAGCGTGGGGACCGCCCTGACCTGCTTGCGTTCGAGATAGGGATGGCCGGGACCCACCGGTCTTGCCCACTTCCAGATGGCGAGCGCCTCGCGCGCAACCATCGCCTGTCGCGCGCGAATACGTGCATCGAGTCGTGACGGGTCAACCGGCGGGCTGGCTGCAGACACGCGCGGTCGCTCCGCCTGGTCCGTCGCGCTACGGGACGCCCTGACATCGAAGCCATGCTGCTGCGCGAGCCAGAAGAGCGACGCGAGCGTCTTGCCGCCCGTCTGTCCAGCCGAGCGCCACGTCACCCGCGCCGCGCGCTCACTGTAGTTGTGGGCGGTACGACTCCACGCGTCCCAGATATCGAACCCCGCCTCACCGAATCCCTGCTTGAGCGCGAACGCCATATCGACCCACGTCCCGTAGTCCCCGGCAGGTATCATGGCCAGCGCCGCGCGCGCACGCTCCTCTTCATTCAGGAACCGGGTATTCATCGGCGTGCTCCGCGATGCGCTGCGACGCCAGAGACGTCGCCCGCGCGCGATGCAGTTCGCCCGCGCAGGGAGCGAGGCGCGCCCGCAGTGCGCGCAGACCTGCGCCCGGCAAAGCCATCAGCGGGGCGCAATTCGGCCACGTCCAGATCAGACGGCGATAGCCGGCGCGCGGCCACGGCAACATGCGCGGCCGGCACCCCGAGCAGCGTGAAATGTCGCTCGACGTAGGCCGCCGCCTCTTCGTCGCTCACATCGTTCAGATGGCGTGGCAGGTCGCGCGGATCCCAGGCCTGGAGCACTTCCAGATACTCCGGGGGAAAACGCATCACGCCGGCCTCATCCACGTCGTCCGGTTGCACGTCCCTCACGCGGCGCTCCACCTGGGCCACGAAACGCACGAGGTCCATGCCCGGAACGGGCAAAGCCGCGCGCAGTCGGCTGGTAAACACCGGGTCGCGCCAGTAACAGATCCGTTCAGCCAGGATCGGCTTCGTGTTTTCGAGCAGGATGATTTCCTTCTCGCGCCCGAGTTCCTTCAGCTCCTGCGGCAGCAGCAACGCACGGCGCTGTTCGGAGAAGCTCTCGCTCGAGCTACTCCGGCCGCCGAAAATCCCGTTCGAGCGGCTCACACTGCGCGAGCGCTCCGTGAAGGTGCCGAGCATCTCCGAGTATTCGTTCGCATCCTTCTGCTCACGTGGCGCGTAGATGATCTGCATCGCGTGATTCGTGACGAAGGTCCTCGCGTCCGCTCGACCATAGACCGACTCGAGCTGCGACACCGACTGCACGATCGAAAGCAGCCGCAGGTTGTATCCCGCCATGTAGGCGACTGCGCGGGCAATGATATGGATCTTCCCCACTGAAGTGAATTCGTCCATCAGCAGGAGGCACTGCACCTTCAGCTCAGGGTTGTCCTGGGGCAGCTGGCGTGTGTTCAGATTGACGAGTTGCGAGAACACGAGGTTGACGAGCAAGGCAGCCTCGCTCAGGTGGTCCGGCGTAATGCCGACATAGACCGACATGCGCCGCCTGCGTACGTCACGCAAATCGAAGTCGTTCGCGCTTGTTGCGGCGTCAACGACGGGATTGGCCCAGATCGTGAGCGGCGCATTGAACGTCGCGAGAATGCTCGCGAGGACCTTGTCATCGTTCGCAAGAAAGCGGTTCAAGGCGTCCGTACACGCACCACTGAGCAGGCGCCGGTTCTGCACCAGGGCCTGCTGCAGGTACGCCTTGACCGGCACGCCATTGCCCGACGACTGCCGCAACACTTCTCCCATCGTCACCGGAAAATGGGGCACATCGGTGTTGCCGGCCCGGCGCGCATCGTGCCATTCGCACAGCAGCAATACGATGCCGAGAAAGAGGTTGCGAGCCTGGTCCTTCCAGAAGTCGTCGTGACCACCGGACGGATATAGCGCGTATCCGATAGCGAGAATGTCGCCGACGCGCAATACGCCGTCCGGGATCGCCGACAGTGGGTTATACCGGTGCGTACGTCCGTCCTCTGCAAACGGATTGAACAGATAGACCTCATGCCCATGCGCTCGCCGGAAGCCCGACGTGAGATTGAAGTTCTCCTGCTTGATGTCGAGCACGACGACCGAATCCGGATAGCTCAACAGGTTGGGCACGACGATACCCACGCCCTTGCCCGAACGCGCCGGTGCCGCGAGCAGCACGAACTGCTGTCCAGCGAACTTCAGGTAGCGGCCACGCCACACGCCTACGACCAGCGGCGGCCCGCCATACGCGTCTGAAATCGCTGCCGCACTCATAGCAGCCCTGCCCGGCGGATGTCCGCCTCGTTGGCAAATCGCGCGCTGCCATGCAGACGCCGACGACCGGAGCGCTCCAGAAGCGCATACACGCCAGCCGCGGGCGCGCCAAACGCGAGCCCAAGGCCAAACAGCGCCGCACCGGCGAGCTTCGCGCGCTCCTGCTTTGGCAAACGACCGTCGTACCACGCCAGCGCTGCATCGACCCAGGCATGTAACCCGGCATGAAGCGCATTGAGATGCTGGCTCGCGACGAAGAAAAAAGAGGCGAGCCATAGAGCGAGTACCAGAACACCAGCAGCTGCGGCCACAATCGCGAGCATCACCAGCGCGCGCACGGCGTGATACGCGATGGTTGACTGTGCCGTTCCGGCTGCCTTTGCGGCGTCCATGGCTTGCCCTCCTTTCACTGATAATCCGCCTGATGGCGGCGCAGCGGATCGAACCGGACTTCCGTCATCGACCAGTGCCGGCCGGTCTGCTCGCCTGCCCCATCGAAAAGCGCCCTGGATTCCATGTGCGCCACCCCGTCTATGGTCATGAACAGCAGCCGGCGCAGTGCCGCGTCGTCCCACGTCGCCGCTTCCGGATGTTCCTTCGCCATCAGCGCGAACCGGTCGATAGCCACCGCGGCGCTCGACGCGTGATAGCTCGTGATGGAACCCGAATGCCCCGTCGTCAGCAACTTCAGGAAGTCGTACGCCTCGCTGCCCCGAAGCTCGGCGAGCAGAACGCGGTCTGGCCGCATGCGCATCGTGCTGGCGATCAGGTCCGCAGGCGTCACGCGTGCCTGAGCGTGACCGCCCTTGCTGTAGATCAGGTGAACGCAGTTCTCGATGTGACGCATGAAGAGTTCGCGCACATCCTCGATCGTCACGATGCGCTCGGTATCGGGGATGTACCGGCACAGCACCTTCATGAAACTCGTCTTGCCCGAACCCGTATTGCCCACAATTGCGAGGTTCAGCCGGCCGCGCACTGCCAGTTCGAAGAACGCCGGAAATTCGCAGGCTTCGAGGCACCTGACGAGCTCGCGATCGAGCTCACGCAACGCAGGCATCGCCTCATCGAGTCCGGCCGGACGGTGCCACGTTGTCCGGGCGAACAGGCCCTCGCTTTCGTAGGCAGCGAGCGTCTTCTCGCGCGAGGACGGGCGGCGGATCGTCACCGACACGGTACGTGCAGGCACCACCGGCGGGATCACGATCTGGATGCGCGCATCGCCCGGCAACAGTGCGGAGAGCACCGGATGCAGCGCTGAGACTTCCTGGTTCGTGAGCGTGGCGATCGCGACCGCGAACGACATCAGACGCTCGAAGTCGAGCTCCGCGCAGTCATGCGCGTGCCATCCTAGATGCGTCTCCGTCAGCACGCGTTGCGGGCGGTTGATCACCAGCTCCGTGACGGCAGGGTCATCGAGGAGGCCCGCGAACGGTCGCATCAGCTCGCGCACCGACGCGTCCTCTGCCAGCCTCGGCAGCGGGGCATCCGCGAGGATCGTGGCTTCGCCCAGGGCGTGGACCGGGAAGTTCATCGCGTGCCCTCCGGCTCGAGCGCGTAGACCGGACTGAAGTCCAGGTCCCGCGCAACAACAATCGTGAACTCCGCCCCCTGGTTCTGCGAAAGCGTGGGCGGGATGTTGATCGTGCTGTCCAGCACGCGCGAGGCCATGTCATTGCCCTGCTGCTGCGTGTTTTCGAAGACGACCGAACCGTTGCTGTTGCCGCCGCGTGTGGCGAGATAGCCGATCGCATCCTGCGTCATGCCGAGCAGCATGGCGGCACCGATGCGCTCGCCCCAGTGGTTGTTCACGTACCCGCCCACGCCCATGCGTCCGAGCGCATCCGCGGCTGGCGAATCGATCTCGACCGTCACGCCGTCGGGCGTCCTGATTCGCGCAGACAGGATGAACACGCGCTTCTGGCCGGGCGCGAGGTTCGAGCGGTATTCGCTGTTGATCTGCGAACCACCTTCGATCAGCACGACATGGCCGTCATCCGAATACACGTTTTTCGTCACCGTGCAGCTCGAGATCCCGGCCTGGGTCGAGTCGAAAGCGGTGTCGCCCGCGCAGTCGATCTTGGCGCCTTCTGCGAGAATGAGGCTGCGGTTGCCCAGAAACCGCGCGCGCACCATCGGCGTCTCGGTCGGCGTGAGCGCCTGGGCAAGCGGGCTGCTACCCTGTGACTGGCTGCCGGACACCACCGTCACGTTCGGTTGCAGGCCGCGAGAAGCCGCGGAGCTTGATGCGGCCGTATCAGCCTCGCCACCGGCAGCACCGTTACCGCCTGTCGCAAGCAGCGGCGCATCGTAGTAACTGCGAACCGGTGCGCTATGCACAGGCACCTGGCGCGGCACTGCGGCAACGGCGACGGACGCAGCCGCACCGGCTGCCACGGCCGCGCTTGCCACACCCGTCGCCGATGACGCCGCAGTGGGCCCATCGCCGAACACGCGCCCCTGCGACAGCTGTTCCTGCACGGCATCACGCCTCGCCTTCTCGGCCGCTTCGTGCCGCTCAAGAAACCCGTGGATCGTCCAGACCGCCGCACCGACCACGGCGGCGGCGACCAGCAGCGGCGCGAACCACCATGCCCGCGGCCGCCCTCCCTGCTGCCCCAGTTCCGGCATGCCGCGCTCGGCGGGCTGCCTCCCGGGGTCACCGTTTGACATTTCCGCAACCTTTGCGGGGTCGCCCTCGTCTGGACACCCGGGCGCAATCACACTGCGTGGCGATTGCTCATTCATGGCCGCCGCTCCGCAGGACACGCTTGACACCCGTCGCCGTCGTGCCATTCACGGGTGGTACGCCGTCCACGTCGAACGCGTCGTTCCACAGGCCAACCACTTCGTCGCCAAGACGCAGCACGAAACGTCGAGCCACCTCGTGCACGACGATAACGTCATCTTCCATATGCCGGTCAACGACGCTCTCGCGGTCGCCATCGGCAACACGGAAGATCGCGGGGATACGCCGGTTGTTGGGAATGCGGATATAGGTAAAGCGCCCGTCATCCCACGCTGCGCTCGGCGCGATATCCTCCGAATGTGGCATCACCTGCATCGAGTAGGCGGTATTGCGCACCACCGGCGCCTGCGCGAGGCGCGCGCGCACAAGAGCAGCAGCATCGGCGGCTTTCGTCCTCGCTGCCTCTTCATCGGGATAGACGAACGTGATGCGATACATCTCATCGTCGTTGTCGAAGCGGGCATTCAGCGGCAGCACCACGAGGTCGAAGCTGTAGCTGTGCCGGTCCGTGCGGATTTCGAGGTTCGTGTCGTGCGCGGCGAGCTCCGGCTTGAGATAGACATCGTGGTCGCCCCGGCTGGCGAGCACCTGCCATCCATCCCGGTCACCCGGGGCCACGACGAGAATGTGCTCGGTGGGATCGAGCGCGATGTGCGTGGCAAAGCCGCGCTGCGCGATGATCCGCACCACCTCGTCCTGCCGGTACACGACCTGTCGCACGCGCGAGTCGCCCGACCAGCCCGGTACGTCGTAGGCGCGCGCTGCGCTGCATACCGCTGCGAGCCCGACAGCCAGTGTGACGGTTCTCAGGCAGATGGCCGGTTTCATGACGTACCTCCCCTGGCTGGCTGTTGCGCCGGAGAGGCAGCCGCAGGCGTGTATTCAGGATCGCGGCTGTATGCCGTCACCTTGAAGCCAAACGGATTCTCGATCGCCGTGCGCTCCCGCGCGAAGACGGTGGGCCGATAGCTGAACGCAAGCGTGATGACGAAGCGCTGCGGCTGCGCGTCATCGATCCCGTTTTTCCACGTCCTCTGCTCGATATGCACGACGGCGTGCCCCGGCTCGTCCGGCACGAGTGTGGTCGAAAGGATACGCACACGACGCTGTGTGCCGGCTCCGAGCCGCCGGTCCAGCGCGTCCGGTCCGGCGTAGATCGCCCGGTAGTCCCGCGCAACCCGCTCGTCGCTCATGTCGAGCACGCGGTCATAGTCCATCTGCAGCAGACCCCAGTCGTAACGTTCGCGCGAGCGCACATACACTTCGACCCAGTGCTTGTCCTCGACCTCGCGCATCGGCACCTGCTTCGCGCCGAGCACGTCGATCACCTGTGCCTCACCGGTCAGACGATCGACCTCGATCGGCAACGGCACGACCCGGTAGAACGGGACCATCACGGCCAGCGCCACAGCGCACAGGATGGCCACCACCACGCAAGCTGCGGCCACGTACCATGCGCGGCGCTCCGAGCGCTCCTGCAGATGTGTGACCGACACCTCGAAATCGAGTGCCCGCCGATAATCGTCGTCACTGCTCATGAGCGCCTCCGACCGAGGGTGGCACGGGTGCAACACGGTTCACCGGAACGCGGTGCGAGCCATCCGGCAGGACAGGTTTGGGTGGACTGTCCGAGCATCCATTAATCAGCATGACTAAATGCATGACCGCGATCACCACGAAAGCCCGGATCATGTCTGTCTCCTCAGTTTCCGAACCCGGCAGGCGAGCTCAGTTGCCAAAGCTCGCAGGCACCATCTGGTCCTGCAGCCGTACGGTATTGCCAGCGCGCTCAAGTACGAGCTCCTGCTGCTGTTCCACGATCAGCCGGCCCTCCGAATCGGCCAGCATTCTGAAGAGCTGCAGCTTCGTCATCTCGTTGCTGACCGCCGTGCTCTCGATCTGGATACGCGCCTGCAGCTCCGAGATGCCCTTCTGGTCCTGCGTCACATCGATCTGCTGCATCAAGCCCTGGATCTGGTCGAGCTCCTGGAGTTCAGTCTGGTACGCCTGGGTGCCAAACGCCTTGTCCTGGAACGGCTTGTTCAGGGCGCGCTGGCAGACCTGCTGGTCAATGCCACTCTGGTCCTCGCAGTTGTAGATTTCGCTCGCCGAGCGCAGTGTCTGTGCACTGCCCGAGAGACCCGCATATCCGCCGTTCTGGATTGCCGTATAGACGGACTGCCAGTTCGCTGGCAGCGAGTTCGACAGGACCGGATTGCTCATGAGCGAGCCGAATCCACGTGTCCCACTGAGCGACTGGTACAGCTGGAGCTCCTGCTGTACCTCCTGCTTCAGTTGCCCTACGGTGGCGATGGCCTGCACGACGTTCTGCGCGTCGTAGACCGGGATGCCCTGGGCGCGAGCCGACGGCATCGCGAAGACGATCGATGCCACCGCTGTAAGTGCCACACAGATATGGATGATTGACCTGATCATGGCGATGCCCTTCCCGTGTTATCCTGGTCGCCCAGGTGCTCGCGCGCCGCGCGCTGGTACGCCGGGATCTGGGCGGCACCGCTGGCCGCCTTCGCGCGGCTGGCTTGCCCGCCGTTATCAATCCGGCCACCGGGCTGACGCGGGCCGTGCCCGAGCCGAGCGAGGGTGCCCAGTCCCTTGACCGCGCCGCGCGACGCAAATCCTGCAACGAAGGCACCGAATCCGGACACCGTGGCGCCCCCGGCGAGCCCCGAGGCGACGGCCGGCAACTGCCAGCCGATCATGGCCAGGAACAGTGACGTGGTGAGCAGACCGAATGCGGCACCCCACGGCGCAACGGCGGTGAGCACCGCCTGACCCGCCGCCGAAAGTGCGGATGCGTTCGCGTCCGGCGGTGTCGTGGTGACGTTGAACGGCGCGAGGTCGGCGGAAAACGCCGTCAGTGCCATGCCAAGGAAGGCCGCGATGAGAATCTGCAGCAGCGCATAGTTCGCGACCTTGGCGGTCCACGCCTCGAAAAAGCGTGCCGTCGGCCCGAACGCGCCACAGGCGATGAACACGGGACCCAACCCCAGCACCAGATCCAGCAGCATCCTCGCCATCGTGACCTCGAAGGCGAGGACCAACAGGAAAATGGCCCCACCCAGCCCCACGATCAAGCCGCCAGCCAGATCACCGAAGCCTGCAACAAGGCCGCTGACACTCAAGCCTTCGTGTGTCGCCCTGTCAAAGTACGCATCCATCACGATGTCGATCTGCCGGTCGTAGCAGTCCAGGGTCTGGTAAATGGAGGACGCACTCGTGCCTGCCACTTCGCTGCCGCTCACCGTCCCGCACCCCGCGTTGCCTGCGCCTGCGTTCGCAGCCGCAGTCTGGATGGTCTGCGCGAGACCAGTCGTGGCGCCGTTCACGGCGGTAACCACCTGTGACTGGTAGATGCCCGCGCCGAGCGCGAAAGCGAGCATGATCGCCACCTTCATTGCGCGCCACGCAAAGGCGGGGACCGACTCGTGGGCCTCGCCACGCACCACGGCAAACCCATACGCGATCACCCAGATGGTCAGAGCGGTCGTGACGACGGGCACCAGCGCGCTCGAGAGCGCGGAGGACACGCTTGTGACATACGTCGACATGCCGTTCTCCAGCGTGCCGCCGACCGCCGTGAACAGGCCGCTCATCGCGCACCTCGTCCCGGTACGTGTGAAACCAGAGGGCTGCGCGCGACGCCGGTCGCACGTCGCCTTGCCAGCCGCTCATGAAACACCGGCAGCCAGGCAGCCGGTTCGTCGCCGAGCTCAGCGCGGATGCCGTCGAGCAGTTCGACGTTGTCGGTCGTCCCAGACAGCACGTCGAGCACGTCGCCGAGCCCCGCAAGATCCAGCCGGCCGATCGCGGACCGGTGCCCCTGCTTGACGAGAAACAGGCGGCTGTTCTCCCCGAGGGTGCGCACGATGTTGAACTCCGCCTCGGTCAGCTTGAAGCCCTGCACATAGTCGTCGTAGTCCGCGCGCGGGTTCGGCAGGAAGAAGAACGTCGCGGTCTGCTCGATGAGCGCCCGAGCGATGGGGCTGCGCAGGACGTCCGCGGGTGACTGCGTGTCAAAGATGCCCAGACCGTTCTGCTTGCGAATCGTTTTCTGCCTGTTGTTTGCGAAGTCGGTGAATACAGGGTCGCGCAGACGCTTCCAGAACTCGGTCATTACATAGATGAAACGCCGCCCGTCGATCAGGCTTTCGGTCAGGTGCAACAGATACATCGTCACCGGCGTCGACACCTCGGGATCGTCCAGCAGTTCGGTATCGTCGAAACCGAACAGCTGGTTGTGGCTGAAATCCAGCTGGTCCGACGGGTTGTCCAGTACCCAGCCAAGCCGTCCACCCGCACACCATCTGGTGAGTCGTGCGTGCAGGCTGTTTTCGCCCACGGCCGGCATCAGCTGCCGTACCATCGACAGGCGCCGCAGCGGCCGCGCCATACGGGCGACCTCCCTTACGGCGCGTGAAACGTCGAGTTCGTCCCTGGCCGAAAGCGGCACACCGCCATCGACAAGCCGGCGAACGAGCCGCTCCCAGAAGTCCAGCACGGCCTCGTCGGGATCGAGCTGGAATGGATTGAGTCCCGTCGGGACGCCCCGGCGAAAGACCGTGTAGTGGCCACCCATCGCGCGCACGCCGATTTCGGTGCCACGGTCCTTGTCGTAGACGACACCCGTGACGCCATACTTCATCGCCATGGCGAGCAGGAACAGTTCGAGCACCGTCTTGCCGGCGCCGGCCTGCCCGATGATCTGGGTATTGGCCAGCGCCTTCTCGTCGCCGGAATCCTTCTTGTCCGGGGTCGCGTGGAAGTTCAGATACAGTGGCTGACCGCTTGGCGTCTTGACGATCGTGATCGCCTCGCCCCACGGGTTGCCGTCGCGCTTGCCCGTCGCGAAGTTGTGCAGGCTCGCGAGTCCACAGAAGTTGCGCGACGTGAGCTTCGCCTCGCGTGGCCGGTAGCGCCAGTTGCCCGGCTGCTGCGCGAACCACGCAGCGTCCGCCACCAGATCAACGAGCGCGGTCTGAAAGCCCACGTCAGCGAGCTGCGTGCGCGCCTTCGCCACGTGCTGCGTCACCTCGTCCGGCCGGTCGCCGAGCACGGCCAGCGAATAGTGATATTCGCCAAGCACGAAGTCCCCATTGATCAGGTCGTCCAGTGCGCAGTCCATCGCCTTGACCTGCGACACGGCCACGTCCTCGCCCGCAATCAGCTGGTTGCGCTGGCGCTCAAGTGCCGCCTTCGCCGTGGGACGATCGAGAATCGTGAAGCTCTGTGTCTCGATGTACTCGAAGTCGCCGTACAGCAGACCGTCAAGCATCCCGGGCTCCGTTTCCTCCGGGTAGTCCTTCAGGTCGAGCAGCGCGGCGTAGCGCGTCGCGCCCGGCATGCGGATCTCCACCTTCTCGGTGTGGAAGAATAGTCGCGACGTCGGCAGTGCCTCGGCGATACGCGCAGACGGAATCGGCACCGGCTCCCACACTGCATTGACGAGGTAACCCAGAAACTCGAGTGCCGCCGAAAGGCGCACGGGGCGCTGCGTGCATAGGGCCGGCTTCCTGTAGACGCCAAGGGCCACCGGATCCCACGACTTGAGGCCCGATTCGACCTGGGCAGCAATCCCGGCCATCACTTTCAGCGCCTCCTGCTCGTCGCGCCGGATGTCGTCTGGTGTGCGCCGCGCCGCCTGGCTGAAAAGACGCCCCAGGCGCGTGCGATGCGGCCGGTACACGACCGTCAGGTACAGCTCGTTGGCCATCATCCGGTAGCCAGCAAAGCTCGCGTAGTAGCGCGTGGCGAGTGCCTGGCAGAACGGGTTGCCGTACGGCGTGGCGAAGTGGTCCTTCACGCGCCGGCGAATCCGATGCAACCAGAGTCCCACATGGCCGCCCGGCAGGCTGCGCACGAGCTGGTTGAACCCTTCGTGACGCACCAGAATATCGCCGGGATCAGCCGCCTCGAAGGCAATCCCGGCGATCTTCCACACGCGCAGATAGTCGCCTTCGCGCGTGCGGATCACGTGGTTGTCGAGGTGCGATGAAAACGGCACGAAATCCGCGAGCACGACCTCGCGTTCGGCCACGTCGATGAGATCAGATCGGGTGACCATCTCAGCCTCTCCTCTTGATGCGAACTGGCACGTAGGCGTGCGCGCCCCAGAAGCGACGGTTACGCTGGCGAAGCCCCATGCGAACGCGCAGCACGTACTGCGTGAGGCGCTGGTCGTCGTGCCGCGTAACAGCACGCATCGTCACAAACACCGGGATGAGGAGCAGCACAATGCCGACGCCCACCGGCGGGCTCGCAAGCAGCACCCAGATGGCGGGAATCAGGATGCTGCCGCCTGCCATCAGGAACGGCACAAGCGGCACGCCCCAGAGCATCGCGGGTCGCGTGCAGCCCTTGAAAACGGAATCCCTGAACGAGTCCATGCGCGCCTCCGGATCAGCTCGCGGGGATCAGCATCGCCGCGATCACCGTGGCACAGCCCACGAACACGCCACCGATGAAGACGCTGGCGACGTCGCCAAAGCGCGCGTGCTGGAACATCATCTTGAAGCCTGCCCAGATGATGGAGATCGAACACACCACTGCGCCCACGCTAAGCAGCGTGGTCTGGATCGTCGTGAGAAGCGTGTTGACCTGCGAGAGCTGGGCGTATGCCGGCGTGACGCTCAGTGCGAGCAGGAGCACGACTGTACGGCCGCGCAGCACGGCCCGCGCCGATCGGGACAATATCGATCCCGATGCCTTCGATTCCCGATTGATTAGTGATCCTGATTTCATGAATTGCTCCTCTCACTCATGTCGGTCTTGCCCGGATCAGAAGACGACCGCGCTCTGCTGTGTCATGCCGCCGGGCTCATCAGTCTGGTGATTGCGTCCGTGGTCCGAGGAAGCGTCCGCTCCCGGCGAGGCACGTGATGTGTCCGGATGCGGACCTCCCGGTCTTGCGGGGATGACGCGAACTGGCGGAACGTCAGCGCCTGTGGCCGGAACGCCGGGATCCGTCTGTACGAGCTGCGCGAGGACCCGTTGCACATAGCCCGTACGAAAACCTGTGAAAAAATCGCCGCTCGCGTAGCACGACAGCCCCGCACGCAGTGCGTCCTGCGCCCGTTCGCGTGAGTGTCGCGCCCGCTCGAAGCAGCCCTGAAGGATTGCCGCGCCGGCGGAAAGGTTGCGGCATGGATCGAAGACCGTGCCGGACGTCAGGCCGGATCGGGCCCAGTTCGACCGGTTGAGCTGCGCGAGACCCACGCTGTAGTTCCACCCGGCGGCATCCAGTGCTCGCGCTGTCGCAACAGCCTCATCGAGCGTCGCCGGCTGCCGCTCGAGGCGGCCATGAACGACCCCGATCGCATACGGGTTAAAACCCGATTCGACCCGCACGATGGCTGCCATCGTGGCGGGCGCCACGCCCGGCGCGCACTGTTGCGTCAGGATCAGGAATGCCGCGAGCGGAATCATTCGCCACCTCTCTGTCCGCCCGCGCTTTCTTCCTGGCGCTCGAGGAACCGGCGCGTTGCCTGCGTGGGATCGTAGGGAAGCTGTGTGCTGCCCGCTCCGTAGAACTCGGTGATTGTGTGGTCTGCGCCGCTTGCGCCCCACCATACCCGCGTGTACAGCGCGCCGTCGATCTCAACGTTGATCGCGCCGCGCGCATCGCACAGCAGCTCGCTCTGCTCGGGGCCTCCCCAGTACAGCAGGTCCTCCCGACAGTAACCGGTGCCTGCAAAGACATTCACCGCCGACGTTCCCCGTGATCCACCCGCTCCGAAGTCACAGCTCGGAAAAGGATCGCCATGGCGAAGGGCTGCCCACAATCTCTCGATCGGCGGGACGCATTCTCCGTACTGCTCGGGACCACCTGGATTGGCGAGGCAAAGGATGACCTGGCAACCCCAGTCATCGGCACGGGCCGTACCGGGCGCAAAGATAGCGGCACCGACGAATGCGTTGAGAACGATCGCGCAGCGGCGCAACGCTCGCAGCGGTGCGCGACCTGGGACGGCACAATCCACTGCGACGGCGACGTCAAGCATTGAACATCCCCGCGTCGCACAGGCCAGCCACTGCGCCGTTCCGGACCGAATCGATGCGGCGTGTGAGCACATCCAGGCAAGCAACCACACCGCCCTGGACAGCAGATGACGAAGGTTGGCGTAGTAGCGCGTGCGGCGAGGATCATCATTAATCGACAGCAGACCTTCGGCGACACCCGCAATGAGCAGGCAAACGCGGCCACTGGCTGAGCCGGCCCTCCCCACGAGGACCCGAACCGGGTTGCGGGACGCGCTCCCATGATGTGGCGTGCTGGCGGGCACCTGTGCGCAGTGCGGCGGCACGGCAAGCTCCAGTGTCAACAACCGCCTGTGCGTAGCGCGAATCAGGCGACGGCCAAGCAGACAGATGAACACCGTCCGGTCCGGATTGTCATTTGCCGAAGTGATCAGAAGCATTCTCATGGCTCATCTTCCTCAGCCGCGCCCGCGGTCGATGAACCTGCAACAAAAAAGGAACCCGCGGCGCCGGGGAGGCTGACCGCGGGCTCAACGGGGGACCATTGCATCAACGCCAGAAAACAGAAAAGCCTGCAGATGCAGGCTTTTTTGCGATTGCGCCAAGGCACACCACGTCGTCGCACAGAATCGAACTGCGGGGCCGCTAACGCGTACTCGGTCGTGCAGGGCACGTTGACCGGATCAGATTGTTGACTTGACTCTAGACGGATGCGCAACCCAATGCAAGGGGCCTCACGCACCGTGCCGCCCTTCTCTTTACCCACGTGTTCCCAGTTGTTCCCACGTGCTCCCAGAATATATTCTGTGATCCGAAACCTTCAGCCCGTTGTTCGCCGCGCGCCAACGTGGGCGGAAGCGGACCAGGCACGTCACGCACTGGAACGAATCGCCCAGCCAGTTACTGCGCACCATCATGCGCTCTCGTCCGACGGATGCCAGCCGCCACTGTCCTGGTCCTCCGTCTTCAGGGCGCGCGCGAGTGCCGCGCGTGCGGCTGCCAGCGCGAGTTCGAACCCTTGCGCGGGCCGGCGCGGAATGTGCAGCCGCCGACAGACGACTTCGTGGGTGGCATGCCAGACGTAGACCATACGCAAGATCTCACGATGCCGCGGTTGCAGGGTTTGCCATGCGTTCATGATCCTCGCCGCATCGACGGGATCGTACGCACCGCGCGATGCATTGCCCCAATTCTCGAGCCGCCGGTGCAGCGGTGCGCGAGCAAGATCGCGACTCATGGCGCGTCTCCCTCTCGATTGTCACGTGCTGGCACTGGTGCCCGGTAACGGGCGGGACTCTCCAGAAACTGTTCGATGTCGGCCACACGCCATCCCACCAGCCGACCGCCCAGTGGTACAGCCAGAGGAAATGTTCCCGCTTGCATGCGACGGTAAATCGTTGAGCGCGACAGCCCTGTTCTCTCTTCGACCTGCCGGCGGCGCAAGATGCTGTGCGCGTCGCTGTGCCCGGTTGACATGGCCTTCCCCCCCAGAAAAGTGACCGGCCGGGTGTTGCCGGTACATGGGGGCATTCAAGCAGCGGTCAGGTCCGTCTTCCAAACCCGTCTTATCGACGGAAGCGCCCGTCGGACCGGCCGAACGACGTGCCGACGACGCACAACGTTTCAGTCCCGGACGACGGGTTTGTCCTGAACAGTTTCACGGGCACAACGCATGGAATAGTCAACACAAGACGGAAAATAGTCTTGCAGACAAAGGGGGTAACCGTCGCTTCAACGACGAGTGACGGCCACGCTGTCTTCGGATGAGTGGAAAAGGCGCACCGTTGAGGGTGGCGAGATGCCTTGTCCGTCCTGCGACTCGCAGAACGCGACGATCGGAGCTTGCGCGGTAGGCGCCTGCATGAACTACCACGAGTACGCGGTGCGAAAACTGCGGCTACGAATTGCCTGACCGTGTTTTGCCTGGTCGCAGGTGTACCGCGAGGCATCAACGAAGGGAACGACGCCTGAAGCGTTGCGATCCTGTCAGGCGAACGAACACCCCCGCATGAAATCCGCCATACGGCCGCATGCGGGCCTGCGTCGCTGGATTCGCGGCTGCTGAGACGCGTTGGCTCGAGACGGCTCAGGCACACCTCGATGGAAATTGCCCGTGACGTCCTGCCGGGCACGCTGGCTTCCGACGTGCTGGCAGCACGATCTGGAGCTGATGTCATCACACGTATATCGCCATCCGGCAGGCTGGTCAGGCGGTCCAGCCTGCTGGATCCAGCCGGTTAGAACTTCGTCCGGATACCGACGCCCAGACTGTTGCCTGACGACGCGCTGGTCATGGTGTCGTATCGCCATGCCGCATAGACGTCCGTGCGTTTCGAGAGTGGCTGGTCGTATCCCAGCACCACTGTCGACCAGCGGAGATCGCTGCCCTGCTGGGGACGTCGCAACGTGCCCGCCCAGGAGGCCAGTACGCTGCCCGTGCCAACCTGTACGCTCGACCCTACCTGAACGGTATCGTCGGTGAGCGCGTTGTTGTTGGTCACCCGTTCGTACTGCCAGTAGAGCTTCACCGCCTGAAGGCGATACGCCGCACCCGCGAGCCACGCCGTCTGCTCTGTCGCCCCGTTCAGGAAGAGCGACGCCGTGCGAAGGTTCTGGACTGCAGCTGTTGCGGAGAATGCCCCCGAGAAATAGATCACGTTCGCGCTATAGTTCGCCTGCCCTGCGTGGCCCGCGATACCCGCATTGCTGTACTGCACGCTTCCCGTGAAGCCAGCAACCTCCGGTGTCTGGTAGATGATCGAGTCGTCAATCGCCGTATCGCTTTGCACCGATGCTGCGCCCATCGCGGAACCGAGAAACGAGTGGACCACCATGGGCGAGAAGACGAAGGAGTTGCCAAACGGGTTGAAAAGCAGCGTGGAAACGAACAGCAGGGAATCATTACGCCCAAGGGTCAACTGACCGAACGGCCCGCTCAAACCGACGAACGCCCTGCGCCCGAAAAATGACTGCCCGTTGAAGGCACCGGACTCGCCGTTGTTGATCCGGAAAAAACTCTCGAGCGTGAAGATCGCCTTCATGGCGCCGCCCAGGTCCTCGGCACCCGACATGCCCCAGTACGATGTTGACAGTCCGCCCGAACCGACCTCCCACGCGTTGCCCGCCGAGCCAGGCGTACGCACCACCCCGGCAAACGCATCGGCGAGCCCGTAAAGGGACAACGACGACTGCGCGTGCGCCATCCCGGCTGTGGCGCACACCCCGAGCACAACCAGACCTCTACCCCATCTACCCCATCTACCCCATCTACCCCGTATATCCCTGCGCATGGCCACTCCTTCATTGTTTGTGAGTATTCTTCTGGTGCGCACGTGCCCGAGCGGCACGGTGTGTCGCGCGCGTCATCCCGACCTGACACGCGCGAGCGGCCTGCCGCGCTCGGCCAATGCAACGGCAACGAGCAGTTCATCCGGTGCCGGCGAATCGGGTACGCACAGCGATATCGTGTCGAAGTGGTCGAAGCTCCATATGTCCGTGACGTTGTGCAGGGGAATGTCGATGCACGCCCCCGCTGGCCCTCGCTTCGTTACGGACGGCATGATCGACGACGCGCCGGGCAGACAGCCACGCACGGCCTTGCCGAGTTGCGGATGCAGTAGCGCTGCGCCCCACTCAAGCGGCACGCCCGTGCCCACGAGTACCGCTTTTCCGTACCCCTCGATGTCTTGCCCGGCACAACCGAGCGCAAGCAGCGCCCGTCCGGTGAGCAACTGGCCGAGCTCGGCGCCCGTCGCATACAACGCCTCGAGTTCACCCGCGACATCCAGGTCGGTCGGCTTCAGCACGGCCGCGGCGACGATCTGACGATGCGCTGGGGTCACGACCGTGCCGAGTTCCGCGCACCGCTCGACGAGATGGATCACGATCCGCACAATCTGGACGTTCATGGCGCGATTCCCATGTCATCAGGAAAGCGCAATTCCTCTGGCGGTGCAGGAAAGGCTCCCCTCGCGCGCTCGTAAGCGCGAGCGGCCCGCAGCACGAGCGCATCGCTGCCCCGGGGCCCGATAATCTGCAGCCCGACTGGCAGATCACCAGCGAATCCGCAAGGTACGGATATCGCGGGCAGTCCGGTCTGGTTGCACCATGCCGTCAGCACAGGCGCCTGACGCGAATGGGCTCGCAACCCGGTAACCGGTGGCGGCCCGCAATGAAACGTCGGTGTGAGCAGCAGGTCGTACTGCTGGAAGAACGCCTCCATGGACGTCGTGAGCGCGTGACGGGCAAACAGCGCATCGGCGAGCGTCGCGGTGTCCACCTGTGCGCCCGCTTCCGCCAATGACTTGAGATCCGGATCCAGCAGTGACCGGTCTGCCTCTTCCATGTGCCGCACACGCTGTGCAAAAAACACGGACCACTGGATCGAATGCATGCGACCGTCCTGGTAGAAGTCCGCAAGCGGTGCGACTTCGGTCTCGGCCAGCCGCGCACCGAGCGCAGGGAATGTCCGGGCTTGCCTGCCGACACAATCCGCGATGTTCGGTGCCACCGATATGCCGGCCGGGGCGGCACAGTAGCCGATGCGCAGCCCCCCGATGCTGTCGTCGAGCGTGCCTGCGTATCTGGACACGGCTCCCTTTGCCGAACGTTCACCCCCTTCGTGCGTCATCGCATCAAGCATCAACGCCGCGTCGCGGACATCGCGCGTCATCGGCCCCAATGTGGACAGCGCCGTCCATGAAGTTGCTGAACCCGCAGGGACGAGCCCGAACGTCGGTTTGAACCCAACCACACCGCTCCAGCAGGCCGGAACCCGGATGGAGCCGCCGCCATCGGTCGCAAGCGACAACGGCCCCATGCCCAGCGCGACCGCGACGGCCGATCCGCCGCTGCTGCCTCCCGACGAGAGCCGTGTATCCCAGGGATTGCGCGTCGCGCCGGTGAGCGGACCGTCGGTGACAATCTTGTTGCCGAACTCGGAAGTCGTTGTCTTGCCAAACGGTATGGCGCCCGCGCGCCGCAATCGCGCCACCGCCGGCGCATCGGTGATTTCGCGATCCGGCGAAGTGGTCCGGGACCCATGCCGTGTCGGAAGACGGGACACGGCGACAAGATCCTTGACCGATACCGGTACACCATCAAGCGAACCGCAGGGCTCGCCGCGCATCCATCGGCGCTCCGCCTCGCAGGCAGCCGACATTGCCCTTTCCTCGTCGAGGGCACAGAAGGCGTTGACAACCGGATCGAGCTTAGTGATGCGGTCCAGTACCGCGCACATGACCTCTACGGGTGAGAGCGTGTGCTGCCGGAACGCGACAGCCAGCTGGCTCGCACTCAACATGACAATTTCACTCATTTTGTAGTCCTTATCAATTGGCTCGACCTTTTCCAGGATGCTGTGCCATGCGTCTATCCTTCACAAACCGGCGTCACCGGCCCCGTGGATTCGAGAATGGAAAAGCGGTTATCGGCAAGGGCCTGGCCAATCCGTGTCTGGCAGAGCATGTGAGCTCCGTCGTGGCTCACTCCGGTCTGGCCACGTGGCAGGGCAACGGAAACACCGGGCAGCGCGGCCCTGATGCGATCGGCATCCACACCACCTGCCGACCGGACGGCCTCGGCGAACAGCCGAATACCCGCATACGTGTTTTCGCCATGCGGCAGCACGACGGCATAGCGCCCCAGTCGCGGATCGTGTGCATCGGCGTAGTGCTCCGTATAGCGCGCGAGAAATGCCTGGTTTTGCGGGTTATCGATGCTCATGAAGTACGACGACACGCCGATTGTTCCAGTCGACGCGCCCGTGGTGGCAATCGAGAGGGATTCGTGCGCAATATCCGTCACAAGCTGCGGCTTCATTGCGAACGACCGGTACTGCTTCACGAAGGTCACCGGGTCGTCTCCGATGCTGTGCCATACGATCTGCGCATTCGCACTGGCAACGCGCTGCAGGACGGCACCATAGTCGCGCGTGCCGAAGGGTAGCCAGTAGACTTCGAGAAACGTCCCGCCATGCCGGGCCACCGCCGCCTGCAGTTGCGGAATCAGCACCTTGCGGTTGCTGCCGATGTCCGAGACGACAGCGCAGACTGATCTTCCTCCGCTACGCATGAGCCACGCAATGAGCGGCTCGATGCGCTGGTTTACCGCCAGACCAGTCGTGAGCAGTTGAGGGTCGCACCGCCCTTCGTCGAAGTTCGGATAGACGATGAGCTTTCGTGCTGCCCTCGCCGCCTGCAGCGCCGCTTCGCGCTCGGACGGCAGCACCATGCCCGTGATCATCGCGACGTCGTCACGCATGAAAAGCTGTCGCGCCTTCTCGAGTGTGACCGCCGTGGACATCTGCGTGTCTTCGACGCTCAGCTGAAGCGGCCGGCCAAGCAGTCCGCCCGCTGCGTTGATCTCGTCCACCGCCAGCTCGGCACAGTTGCGGTTAGTCTGTCCCACCCGCGTCAGGGGACCGCTAAGGGGTGCGAGCAGCCCGATCCTCAACGGAGCGGCGGCACGCGCGAACGGAGAGACAGCCGATGCAGCAAGGGATGCGGCTGCGCCAAGCAGCATACTTCGGGAAAAATCACGACGGTTCATGCAATTCTCACAAAAGGTCACTGGCTTCACTTGATGTGTTCCTGACGGAAATCCGCGGCAGGTTCTGCCGCCGGGGAGAGGTAGTGCGCGAGCGGGTGTTCGCCACTCCCACCTGGTTGCGGTTCGACGACGCCGGCGTGCACGAGGCGACCGTTACTGAGCACAATGCAGCGCCGTGCGCTCTGAAGTACGAGATCGAGGTTCTGTTCGACAAGGAGCACCGAGAGCTTCGAGCGACGACACAGTTCCGGGATGACTTCGCCGATACGCTCAACCAGGTTGGGCTGCACGCCATCGGACGGCTCATCCAGCAACAGCAGTTTTGGGCGGCCACACAGGGCGCGTGCGATGGCGAGAACCTGCTGCTCGCCGCCTGAGAGCGTGCCGCCCTGCTGTGACAGTCGCGACTTGAGCACCGGGAAGTAATCGAATACGTCGTCGAGGATGTCCGCCCCACCGGCGGCCCGCGTACCCATCAGCAGGTTCTCGCGCACGGTCAGTTTCGGAAAAATCCAGCGCCCCTGCGGAACCAGGCCGATGCCGCGTCGCGCGATCTCGTGCGTGCGCAGCCCCGTCACCGGCTGTTCCATAAAAACCACCTGCCCGCTCACACGTGGCAGCAAACCCATGATCGCCTTCACCAGGGTTGTCTTGCCCGCGCCGTTACAGCCCAGCACGCCGAGCACCTCGTCGGGCAGCACTTCCAGCGTCAGGTTATGGACCACATCCACGTCGCCGTATCCAGCGCACAGGTTTTCAATGCGCAACATGTGCCGCTCCCCGCCCCAGATAGATACGACGGATCTCCTCGTCGTTCGCGATCTCCGCATACGATCCGCGTCGAACCACCTCCCCGCGGTGCATCACCCATGTTTCGCATGCGAGAGACTGCACGAAGCCCAGGTCATGTTCGATGGCAAGTACCGCGCACCGCTCCCGTAGCCGGTGGATGAGGCGCACCAGCCGCTGCGCGTCCTTCGCGGACAGACCGGCTGCAGGCTCGTCAAGCAGCAGCAATGCAGGCTGGCACATGATCGCCATGCCGATTTCGAGCCACTGGCGCTCGCCGTGCGGCAGATGCGAGGCGAGCTCTCTCGCGCGCCCGGACAGGCCCACCTCTTCGAGCACCGCGTCGGGATCGGGCATCGGCGAAGCGCGGTGGGCCGCGACGCCAAGGCCCGCCACCACAAGGTTCTCGCGCACTGTCATCGTGAGGAAGGTATTGGTCCCCTGAAACTTGCGCACCACCCCCCGCTGGCAGAAGGCGTGCATCGGGCGCCCCGTCACGCGCTCGCCATCGAGATACAGGTCGCCAGACCCGGGCGCAATCGCGCCTGAAAGCAGGCCGACAAGCGTGCTTTTGCCCGCGCCGTTCGGTCCGATCACGCACAGCAGGTCGCGAGGCGCGATAGTGATGTCGACGCCCGCCACAGCGTTGATTCCGCCGAACGCGCGCGAGAGGCCCGTGCCTTGGAGAAACTGACCGTCCATTACCGGTCCTCCTGCGCGTGGGCTGCATGAACCGGTGGCCGGCTCCATCGCATGCGACCAACGCGGCGCACGGCCTCTACCAGTCCATCGAGTCGCAGTCCGTTTGGCACAAAGAGCACACATCCGAGAAACAGGCCACCCAGGATCAGCGGCCAGCCGTCCGTGCTATAGCTGGAAACGGTCTGCCTGAGCAGCGTCAGGACGACGGCGGCGACGACGGGACCGCCGGTCCTCCCCCGGCCGCCGATGGCCACCCACAGAATGACCTCCGTCGCGAAAACCGGCGAAAACACGTCAGGGGCCACCACCCCCGAACAGGCCGCCATCAAGGCGCCGGCGACGGCCGCAAGCGCGGCGGACATGACGAAAACGAACAGCAGGTGACACGAGGTGTGATAGCCGCATGCCTTTGCCCGCCATTCATTGGTTGCGATCGCATCGAGCACCTTGCCGTAGCAACCGCGGCACATGAGCCATAGCAGACCTGTCGCGGTAAGCAGAACAAGGGCCACGGCGTACCAGGAGGCGTTCGTTCCGGCCAGATCGAATGTGTAATTGCCAATGCTGAACGACAGACCGGGGATGCCGAGGATGCCCGTATCCCCTCCTGTGACCGACTGCCAGCTGACGGCGAGCTGCTGTGCGACGATCAGCACGGCCAGGCTGATAATGGCAAAGAAGTGAAGCCTCACCCCCGCAAAAAGCAGGAAATAGCCGATCACTGCGGCAACCGCCGCAGCGCTGAACACGCCCATAGCCAGCCCCGTCACAGGCGCATGTCCGAACTGGACGGTCGCGACGGCAAAGCCATATGCGCCCAGCCCCAGGAACGTCGTGTGCCCCAGTGTGAGCACTCCGGCCCGGCCCCAGAGCAGGTCATAGCTCAGCGCGAGAATGCCCATTACCAGCGCGTCGCGGACAGTCGAGAGCAGCCACGGACCCGCAACAAAAGGAGCGATCACCACAGCAGCCAGGGCTGCGCTCCACATCAGTATCGGCGCGACGTCTTTAGGCCCTAAAGGCGGCTGTGAGAACCATGGCCGCAGGCGGCCTGCATATTTTCCAGACATACTTTTATCCTTTACCGAGAAGCTGATGCGCCGCACTGAATCCCGGAATCAGCCCCTGTGGCCTGAACCGGATCATCACAATGGCAAGGACCAGCACAATTGCCGACGCCAGGGAGGGATCAACGCGATAGCCCAGCAGCGTTTCGGTTGCACCGATGACCGCACTGCCCAGGATGCTTCCCGCGATTGAGCCGATACCGCCGAGCACGATCACGAAGAAGGCCTTGGCGAGATAAGCGACACCCAGGTGTGATTCCACCGAAACCATGGGCGCGACGAGCACGCCTGCGAGCGAGGCGAGCGCGGCACCACCACAGAATGCGATGCGGTTCAGGCGCCGGGTGTCGATGCCTGCGGCTTCGGCCATCGCCGGGTGCTGGATCACGGCACGCAACTGCGTACCGAAGTGCGTACGGGCAAAGAGCAGCCAGCAGGCTGCCGTCACGGACAGGGCGACACCGATCACGAACAACCGGTAGGCCGGGTAACTTCCGCCGGGCACTGGCACCGCGCCGTCGAACGGTGCATACACAAGCATTGGCTGGGTCCCGAAGATGAGCTCCAGTGCCTTCTGCACGATCAGACTGATCGCATAGGTGGCGAGCAGCGTGTCCAGTGGTCGGTCATAGAGCCGCCGGATAATGAACCGCTCAAGGCACCATCCGAGTAGCGCCCCGACAACCGGGGCCGCCAGCAAGCCGAGCCAGAAGGCATCTTTCCCACCCACCGCCTGTGCGACCGCCAGCGCGTATGCACCGATCGTGACCCACTCGGCATGTGCAAGGTTCACGACGTCCATCATGCCGAACACCACTGCCAGGCCAAGCGCGATCATCGCGAGAAGACACACATACGTCAAAATATTTAGTAGTCCTATCATCACCCTCTCACATATGGAGTAAATCCAACAGGTAGCCTCTTCCCCCTGCGGCAGCCCTCTCGAGCTGCCGCATGCTACGTTACGAGACACCCCTACCGTTCAAGTACCGCTGTCCAAGGCAGCACACCATTCTTTTCACAGTATATTGTGAATTTTTGGTCGACAAACACCCGTTTACACAATTTATTGTGAATTTCTATTCGTTCGTTCCCCGATACTCGATTTGCCCAGTTCAATCGAGTCCGCATGACCAAGGAAGCACTTATCAAGGCTGTCGGGAAAGAGATCCGCGCGCGCCGCAAGCTGAAAAAGCTGACGCAGGCGGGCCTGGCGCTGCGCGCCAACGTTCACCCAAACACCATCTCACTCGTCGAGCGCGCGAAAACGATCGCTGGATTCGACGCCCTGATCGACATCGCCGATGCACTCGGTGTGCCGTTGTCACAACTGATCAAGGCCGCGGAAGATCGCGCCAGTGCCCGCTGATTATCCGCGGCACTTCACAATCCCTCGCAAGACCACAATCATTAGCGGCTCCGTGCGACCGCTCATTGTGGCCTGCCCGCCGCGACTGCATCTCGCGACAAATTTCTGCCATGCCCCGCGACGAGACTACTAGTGTCTCGTTCCTTCGGGCCGTCGCACGCCTAATTTATTGCAATTAAGTTATCGCTGCAAGATGAGAGTGTCAACCGATCCTTGTGGAGTGTAAACCCTATGCAGGCCATGTCGATCTCAAGTTGACATCACACT
This sequence comes from Paraburkholderia sp. BR10882, assembly GCF_040948855.1. Taxonomy (NCBI): domain Bacteria; kingdom Pseudomonadati; phylum Pseudomonadota; class Betaproteobacteria; order Burkholderiales; family Burkholderiaceae; genus Paraburkholderia; species Paraburkholderia sp. BR10882. The sequence goes on from NZ_JBFPKP010000012.1 coordinate 90,250, forward strand.
CGTTGAGCAATATCGTCTATTTGTTATAATTAATTGGGGACGACATGTCGGACGATCTTTGCGAACTCACAGCGCAGCAGCTCCACGAGCTTTACCACTCAGGCAGGGCGTCACCCGTAGAGGTTATGACGGCGGTACTCCACCGGATCGAACGGGTCGATTCCACCGTCAACGCGTTCTGCCAGATAGCGCCAGACGCGCTCGACATGGCCCGCGCATCAGAAGCACGATGGCAACGCAAACGTCCTCTCAGCGCTCTCGACGGGGTGCCGGTCAGCATCAAGGACAATGTGGCGGTTTCAGGGCTAGCTACGCGCCACGGTTCACGTGTCACGGACGACACCTCAGCGCCAGACGACAGCCCGTGCGTTGCGAGACTTCGCGAGTCTGGCGCCATCTGCTTCGCGAAGACCACCCTGCCCGAATTCGCCCACAAGATCGTCACCGACAGCCCCCTCACGGGCGTCACGCGCAACCCCTGGGACACAACCCGCACCCCCGGCGGCAGTAGCGGAGGGGCCGCGGCAGCCGTCTCACTTGGCATGGCACCAGCGGCGATCGGCACGGATGGCGGTGGATCGATCCGGATTCCGGCCGCATTTACGGGCACCTTCGGCTTCAAGCCGAGCTTCGGGCGCGTGCCCCATGCGCCACGCGGGCCATTCGGGCTGTTGAGCCACGTTGGCCCGTTGACCCGCTGCGTCGCGGATGCCGCCCGCGTTCTGACGGTCATCAGCCGTCCGGATAACCGCGACTGGTACGCGTTACCGTTCGAGCCCAACGACTATGAGCTTGGCCTGAAGTGCAAGCCGACGCCTGGCGGCATCCGTATCGCGCACAGCCCGTCTCTTGGACTGGACGTCATGCCGGACCCGGATGTGCGCGAAGCACTCGCACGGGCGGCCAGCACCTTTCGCGAGCTCGGCGCGCGCGTGCAGAGGGGGGATCCGCCGGGCGTAGCCCGCTGCAATGCCATTCACTCGATCTTGTGGCCGGCCTGCTGCCGCCAGCTCACCGCGGGCATGGCTGACGGCGGCGCGGCACTCGATCCGTCGCTGCAGGCTTACGCCAATGGAGGCGCCGCGATATCGCGCGAAGCACTGCTCGGCGCGTTGATCGAGAGGGGCGAACTGGGCGCCGCTGTCAATACGTTCTTCGAGCGACATGACCTCGTCGTCTGCCCTGTCTATCCGCGCGTCGCCATGCGGTTTGACGAGCTTTCAGCCGTCGACGAGCTGTTTCCTCACTTCACTGCATGGTGCAACCAGCTCGGGCTTCCTGCGGCGAGCATTTACGCAGGCACCACTTCGGAAGGCATGCCGGTCGGCATACAGATCGTCGGCGGCCGTCACGCCGACGCGCTCGTGCTCTGGGCAAGCCACATGCTGGAGCTCGCGCTCGGAAGGGCGCCCCTGACCGATCTGGTACACCGACTATCCTGGTCCATCGAAGGTCGTAAGGGACCCTGAATCGGGTAGGTCCCCGGCAAGGCTTACGACTTGCGCGTACGGGGTCTGGATTTATCCGCGATGGCTCGCTTCCTGGTGTGCAGATCAAGATCTGAGTCCAGCACCAGCTTTTGCCGCAAGGCTGCGTGCACTGTCCGAAGCTGCCCTTCCGCTTCGTCCATATGCGCTGCCATGAGCCTCTCTACGGACCCTGCATCCCGACGCCGTGCCGCCTCAAGGATTGCGCGGTGAGCTGCGACCGTCTGTCGCCCAAACGCCTGGTAATCGTCGTGTGTCACGTTACCTGCCACAATGACCAGGCTATGCAGCATCTGGTTGATGATCTGGCAGGTGCTCCGAAGAAACGCGTTCGGATTGGCTGCAGCCAGCACATCATGAAAGCGGATGTCCTCATGGCGCTGGTCAAGCGCACGTTCATGGCTCGCGGTGAACGGCTCGCACACCGCCACACTGCGCTCGAGTGCGTCCAGGTCCGCCTGCGTCAGGTGCTCGACTGCGCCTGACGCCAGTTTCGGCTCCAGCACGCGCCGCACGGCGTAGATGTCCTCAAGGCTGACGCTCTCGAAAAACAGGTAGTTCTGCAATGACTGGAACGCCCGCACAAGGGGTACACGCGTAATCGTTGCTCCCCCGTCCGGTCCCGTGCTCAGCCGCACAAGGCCCTGCACCTCCAGTGACTTGAGTGCATCGCGTATCGATCCCCGGCTGACATTGAATATGTCCTGCAGCTCGGCCTCCTTGTTCAACCGCATTCCCGGCCGCAGCTTTCCATCGGTAATCCAGCTCTTGATGAGCTCAGCCACCTGGTCTCCGCGCTTGGTCGTTCGGGGGCCCCCTTTATCCCGTTGCGGCACCGGTTCTTCTCCTGTCGTCTGTTTTCGCGCTGCCATACGTCACACCTGCAGTTGGCCTTCATCGTTCGTCTGAACGCCATTATCGGTCATCCGCGTCACGCAGTCGCGATGACATCCCCGCGAACGCCCCCCGATGCAACACCTCCCAGTGTTCGGAGGTGACGACGCTCATCGCGGTGCCTACGCTCATTGCCACACGATGCGCGAACCTGACCTGCGGGTTGGTGATCGCAGCGACCAGGCGCAGGTGCGCCCGCCTGAAGGACATGTCATGACCAGCCTTGAGCAGACGTCGCAGCAGCCTCACACCATCGACGACATCGGTGCGGCGCTGGCAGATCGCGGACTCGATCTCGAACTGCTCGCCAGGCGCATGCGCGCCCTCAGCCCCGAATCGGACGCGACCGGCCAGATCGCCGGCCCGCCCTGGCGTGCGGCTGACGTCAGCGCCCTGAACATGAATCTCGTGCCCACACGCTACGGCGGTTGTCCGATTCTGCAGTCCCTGGTGGCGCAGGCAACGTTGATGGCCTGTCTCGGCGAAGCCGATGCAAGCCTCGCCCTTGCGCTGCCGGGCCCAGGCCTCGCCATGCCACCTGTCGCTGCGCTCGCCTCGACGCAACAGCAGACCCGGTTTTTCCAGCGATTCCAGTCGGACGCGCCGCGTTGGGGCGCGTTCGCCATCACCGAGCCGGACAGTGGCTCCGACGCGAGCGCCATGCGTACCAGTGCGCGCAAGACAGGCCGCGGCTGGGTCCTGAACGGCACAAAATGCTTCATCACGAACGGCGCACGCGCCGACTGCGTGATCACGTTTGCGACGATCAACCGGCAGATGGGCCGCTACGGTATCCGTGCCTTCGTTGTGGACTGCGATTCGCCGGGATTCACGGTATCGCGCATTGATCGGATGGCGGGCTTGCGCGCCACGCAGCTCGCCGTCCTCTCCTACACGGACTGCGAGGTAACCGACGACGCACTGCTTGCCCGTGGCGACGAAAAGCCACTCGACGACGCATTCGCCGGTGCACAGCGCGCCTGGGACTACTTCAGGCCACTGCTTTCCGCGGTCATGGTCGGCACCTGCCGGCGCGTACGCGCGGAGCTCGCCGCCTGGCTCGGTGCAGGCGGCACGCCCGCGAACAGGCATCACCGCGTGGCGAGCGTGGAAAGGTGCCTGCTCGACATCGACCGCCAGATTGCGGCCGCGTGGCTGCTCTGCCACTGCACGGCGTGGAAAGCGGATCGTGGCATTGCAACCTCGCTGGATTCATCCATGACCAAGGCGTTTGCCTCGCGCGTGGCCGCGCGGGTGACGCGCGCGGCGATGGATCTCGCCGGCATCGAGGGTATCGCTGCCTGTCCGTCACTAGAGCAGGGTTACCGGGACGCCAGGGCATTCGACATCATGGAAGGTACCGGCGATCTGCAGCGGCTCATGATCGCGCGGGCAGCGCAACGATCAACGGCTCGCCCCTGGGACATCGCAAACGCGACTTGCGAGTGCCGCACCGCGCCCGACTCATCACCGGGCTTCTCGCCTGACAAAGCCACCGCCCACCGATCCGGGCAGGAGACACCTCATGACGACGTCTGACACGCAAGGTCCCGCACGCGAGGCACTCGCCGCCACTATCCGGTCATGCCTGCTGTCGGCTATCGGCAGCACCATGCCTGCCGAGTTGATCGCGGACGACACGAACCTCTTCGACGTTGGTGTCGACTCCATGAACATGACAGACCTGCTTCTGCAGCTCGAGCAGCGCTTCGCCTTCACGCTCGCGCCGGAGGATCTCTCTGCCGACCTGTTCCTGCGTTTTGGCAACCTCGTGTCCTTCGTGGAATCCCATGTCCGCCGTAACTGACACCGTCCGCGGGCAGGCATGCATCGCGGCCACGGCACGGTATGTCCCACAGACGCGCGTTCGGCCCGATCTCGCGTTGCAGCCGCCGGCCACACATTCATCCGCACGGGAGACCGTCATGCAATCGGTGTATGCCGATACGCTGCGCTGGAGCCGCGAGGTGACGGATCCAGGTCCCGTCGCACACTTGTCGGCGACAGCGCGCACCGCAATGCCGCTGCATGTCGCCTGCGAACCCCACCTGCTCCTCTCGGAAATGGCATCCAGGGTAGCCGCCGAAGCGCTCGGGCAGTGTCCAGGCAGCAAGACCGTCGCTCCGGACCAGGTCATCGTCTGTGCGACAAGTTTCGAGCAGGACCTTGCGCTTTCGTGTGCGGGTCGCTTGCATGGCGAACTGGGTTCGACGGGTGTACCGTTCGCGGTTGGACAGCTGCAGGGCGTTTCCTTCTTTCTTGCGCTGCAGATGGTGTGCGACATGATGGCCGGCGATGAGCACATGCGCTGTGCACTGATCGTGGGCGCCGAACGCTGGCTGCCACCGTTTTCCCGGCTGGCCGGATCGCTAACCGCATTGGCTGACGGTGCGGCTGCCGTACTCGTCAGGCGACGCCTTCGTCCCGCCTGGGATGTGCTCGCGGTCAACGTGCAGACGCCTTCGGCTCCCGTGGCACCCCACGATGCCTGTGTCGATGAATCTCGCGTGGCCGAACTCATCGGGCTGACGTGTATGCAGGCAGGCGTGACAGCCGGGGTAATCGACTGGATTGTTCCTGCGCACATCGACCTGACGCTCGCACGCAGGGTCAGCGCGCAGGCCCGCCTGCCCGAGCCGATGTGGTATCCGGGCCTGGACGACACCGGATACCTGTGTGCCGCCGACACACCCGCACAGCTCGACGCACTGCTGCGCTCGGCCGCTGTGTCAGACGGACAGCACATCCTGCTGTGGTCAGCCGGCTTTCAGGGACAGGCCGGCTGCGCGATCCTCCAGTACCGCGCGAGCCAGTCATGACCGGGCCGGCAACCCGCTCCTGGCTCTCACTGTCCGGCATCGCGTTCAGCCTGCCCGCGCGCACGGTTGATGCCAATACCTGGGCCTGTCGCTGCGGATTTCCCGAGGCACGCGCGAGCGCGCTGCTGCGCAACGGTGTGCAGCAGTTCCACGACGCTGCGTCGGCATCCCCCGTGACCTTCGCGTGTGAGGCGGTTGCTGCCCTGCTCGAGGACACCGGCGCAACACCGGCAAGCATCGATGCGCTCGTCTACACCCATACCATCCAGAGCAGCGTCCTGGCACCGCCTGCCGGTACCGCGGCATTCATCCAGTCCCGCATGGGACTGGATCATGCGCTCGCGTTCTCGGTGATGCAGCAGAACTGTGTCTCGCCGATGGCCGCAATCCGCGTCCTTCGCGTGCTCACCGTGGCAGGTCGCCCCATCCAGCGGGCAATCGTCGTCTGTTCGGACGTGGTGGGCTCCGGCTGCGACCCGCTACGCGCTATCGAGGACCTCGCGCTGCATAGCGACGGCGCATGCGCAATCCTGCTCGAGCGCGGCGCAGGCTGCAACGCCATCGTGGGCCTACACCTGTATACGGACGGCCGTTACTTTCGCGGCACAGACGATGACCTGCAGCCCGTGCCGGATGAGCGCTACTACTGGTCGGCATTCACGACGATGCGTACGGCGCTGCGACAGGCAGACGTTGCGGCCGGTGAACTCATCCATGTGCTGCCTCACCACGTCAACCTCTGCGGCTGGCAACGTCTCATGGCCATGCTGGGCGTGCCGCAGGAGCGGCTTTTCACGGCAAATTTCGCACGCCTTGGCCACGTGTTCGGCGCCGATCCGTTCATCAACCTGCACACCGCGCCGCGCGCACAACCGGGCTCACACTCCCTGCTGTTCTCTAGCGGACTCGCCGGCTGCTTTGGCGCGATGGTGATCCGCCATTGACTCTCATCCTCGTCGCAATCCGCCCATGAGAAACCTCCTTGACCTTGTGCAGTCCGTAGCCTGCCGCACACCTGACGCGCAGGCGCTCGTGTGCGGCGATAGCCGCCTGTCCTATCTCGAACTGCTAAAACGCAGCCGTGCGTTCGGGTGCGCCCTGTCCTCACTCGGCATCGCTCCGGGAGAACGCGTCGCGATCTTTCTCGACAAGCGAATCGAGACCGTCGTCTCGATGCTCGGTGCCTGCGCAGCAGGCTGCGTGTTCGTCCCGGTCAATCCACTACTGAAACCCACACAGGTGGCCCACGTGCTACACGACAGCGGTGCGCGGTGTCTCGTCACCTCGGCCTTGCGCGCCCGCTCGCAGGCTGCAGAAGGCCTTGCGCCAGTATCCGACCTGATCGTGGTAGACGAGCCGCCAGCGTTCTGCGCCCCGGGAACGCTCAGGTTGCATCGCTGGCCGCATCACGACATCGCGCCCGGCAACGCCTCGATGCCGGCGTCGTCCACGCCCGGCATTGACACCGACCTTGCTGCCCTGCTCTACACCTCCGGCTCGACAGGGCTGCCCAAGGGCGTAATGCTCAGTCACCGGAACCTGCTTGAGGGTGCCTGGAGCGTCGCGCAGTATCTGCGTCACACGCCGTCCGACCGCATCCTTGCGCTGCTCCCACTGAGCTTCGATGCCGGCCTGAGCCAGCTCACCTCGGCCTGGTCCGCTGGCGCAACAGCTGTCCTGCTGAACTACCTCACAGCGCAGGATGCCGTGCTCGCATGCGAGCGCGAAAGCATCACGGCCATCACCGGTGTACCGCCGCTGTGGATGCAGCTCGCGGGCGCAACGTGGCCAGACGGGCCGCGCCATGCAGTGCGCTACTTCGCAAATACTGGCGGTCACCTCCCGTTGCCCGTGCTGCAAAAGCTCAGGGCGCTCTTCCCCCGTGCCGCGCCGTACCTGATGTACGGGCTGACCGAGGCATTCCGCTCCACCTGGCTCGATCCCGTCCAGATCGACCGGCGGCCAGACTCGATCGGCAGGGCCGTGCCCAATGCGCGGATCCTGGTGGTCCGTGCGGATGGTACGCCTTGCGCGCCCGACGAACCCGGCGAGCTGGTACACGTGGGCGCGTGCGTCACACTCGGTTACTGGAACGATGCCATGCGGACTGCGCAACGCTATCGCCCCTCGCCCGAAGTGAAGCCGGGCGGTGCGCCGCGTGACATGGCGGTCTGGTCCGGCGACCTCGTGCGGTGCGACAGCGAAGGTTTTCTGTACTTCATTGCCCGCAACGACGCCCAGATCAAGAGTTCCGGCTACCGGATCAGTCCGGAGGAAATCGAGGAAACGGCTCACGCAAGCGGCCTCGTCATCGAAGCCGTCGCGCTGGGCATCCCCGATGACGCGCTAGGCGAAGCAGTGGCGCTGCTCGTGGTCCTGGCCGGTGACTCGGATATCGATGACCTGCGCCACTGGTGCGCGCAGCGCCTGCCACGTTACATGGCTCTGCGGGAGATCATCAGTTGTCCCGGGATTCCGCGCAATCCCAACGGCAAGTTTGACCGGGTGGCGCTGCGCAGTACGGTTGCCGTGTCTGGATTCGCCTCGCTCGCGCACCATTCAGGGGAGAAGGCATCGTGAGCTTGCCTCTCAATCGACGGCCTCCCGGGATGCAGTTCGGTGACATGGATGTCAGACAGCTGGCCGATCGCGCCGGGAGCACACCTTTTTTTGCGTACGACCGCTGCGCAATCGACGCCCGCATCCGGGAAGTGCGCAACCTGCTGCCCTGCGGCGTATCCCTGCACTATTCGATCAAGGCGAATCCGATGCCCGCCGTGGTTCACTGCCTCGCCGCGCGGGTCGACGGCTTCGATGTCGCCTCGGCACAGGAGATGGCCCTCGCGCTCGATGCGGGCGCGAGGCCGGCCGCAATCGGCTTCGCCGGGCCAGGCAAGTCGCATGACGACCTGCGGCGCGCCGTCGCCTGCGGCGTGAACGTGCACGTGGAATCGGAAACCCAGTTGCGGCTCGTCACCGCACTCGGCTGGGAGCTCGGCGTGCAGCCCAGCGTGGCCATCCGCGTCAACCCCGACTTCCAGGTCGGACAAAGCGGCATGCGCATGGGCGGCGGTGCAGCGCCGTTCGGCGTCGATGTTGACCAGGTGCCCGCGCTGCTGCATGAACTCCAGGCGCGGGAGGTTGCACTCGCCGGCTTTCACATCTTCTGGGGCTCGCAGTGTCTGCACGCAGCAACGGTCATCGAAGCCCAGCGACACAGCGTTGAGCTCGTCCTGCGGCTGGCGGGCGGGTTGACCAAACCACCGCAGTTCGTGAACCTTGGCGGCGGCTTCGGCATCCCTTACTTCCCGGGCGAAACATCGCTCGATATCAAGGCGGTCTGCGAGGCGATGCACGACTGGCTGCCACAGCTGTACGAGCATCTGCCTGGAGTCACGCCCATCCTGGAACTCGGGCGCTACCTGGTCGGGGAAGCGGGCATCTACGTGTGCCGCGTGATCGACCACAAGATCTCGCGCGGCAGAACGTTCGTCATCACAGATGGCGGGCTGCACCATCACCTCGCGGCCTCCGGCAACTTCGGTCAGATCCTTCGCCGTAACTTTCCGGTCGTCATCGGAAATCGCCCCGACGGTGCGACACGCAAACGCTGCCACGTGGTGGGCTGCCTGTGCACGCCGCTCGACCGTCTGGCGGACGACATTGAACTTCCCGAAGTCCACATCGGCGATTTCGTCGTGGTGAAACAGTCCGGCGCATATGGACGCTCAGCGAGTCCGCTGCATTTCCTGAGTCACCCCGAACCCGTCGAAATACTCGTATGACGCTACGAGACATGGAGAAACAGCATGCCATCGCGTGAATCCATCACGGCGGGTCTCACACCCGCGTCGTGGGCCCTCGACGACGATCAGTGCGGGTTGCGTGCGGCCGCACGCCAGTTTGCGCACGAACGCCTCGAGCCACTGTTCGGGCAACAGCCAGAGCCTTGCCGGTGGAACGAAACGGTCAGGCTCGCCGCGACGCTCGACCTCGCGACCATGATCCTGCCGCAGGAGATGGGCGGCATGGAAGTCAGCCAGCACGACCTGTCACTCGTCATTGAACAGTTCGCAGCCGGTCCGCTGGAGCGCGCCGCCGAGCTCACCCTTAGCAGCCCCGCGCTGATGACACTGCGCAAGTCCCATGCATTGGATCGGCTACCTCATCGGGATATCCGGCACTACCTTGACGGCACGATATCGATCGCACTGGGTATCCCTGACGTCGATGCGTCGAGCCTCTGGGTATTGCGTCACCACCCCGTCTCGCCGGTCATGATGATCCGTATGGACGACGAGGGGCCGCGGCTCTGCCTCGCCACGCTGCCTGCCGGGCAGCATAGCCATGGGGTTGCGCCTGTTGCCGTACTCGGTGCGCTGTCCATCGAGCGGTACCCAGCCCGGCCTGCAGGTGATACCCCGATCCTGGTGGCGCCCTGGGGCGTGAACCCGGGCGGTGATCCGGCAAGACAGTGGCTCATCGACACCGCCATCTACCTCTGCACGCTGCTTTGCGGCGCCGTGCAGCAGAGCGTGAACTTCGCCCTTGCCTACAGCGTGACCCGACAGACGTTCCGCAAGCCAATCATCGCCCATCAGCTTGTCGCGGCCCGCCTCGCCGACATGCTCGTGTCCGCACACACCGCCCATCTCTTTCTCCGGTCAGTGACAACGCAGGATATGCGCGCGCAGACCGCGCTCGTGCCACAGATGGCTCGCCACGTGTGCGCGGAAGCCATGGATGTTGTGCGAGAGCTTGTCCAGCTGTGCGGCGGCCACGGCTTTGTGGAAGGTCTGCCACCTGCGGCACGGTTCCAGACGATGCACTGGTTTGCGGCGCTGCTAATGAAGGTCGAGGCTGCGCTGCGCAATTTCACCGCATCTGGCCCGGGCCATTTGCCAGCGGGAGTTTCCCGGTGAGCAGCGAAGTGCCGGCCTCGCACGGACTTGAAGGCGCCGACCAGACCGGCACACACTTCGGTGCTTGCTGGCTTCGTGAACCTGACAGCGACGACGTGAACGATGTCGCAACCTGGCTCGCCGAACCGGAAATCAACCAGTGGTTTGATTTTGGGCAGGGCCGCCAGACGCTTCCCGTGCTGACCGTACGGCTCATGATGCAAAGTGAGCGGCACCGCCTGCGTGTGTTCGGGCCGGGCGGCCATCAAGCGGCAAGTGGCCTTGTGGCGCTCAGCGATCTGGCACCTGCCTTTGGCACAGGCTCGTTCTGGGTGCTGCGGGACAGCCGGCGGCCCGCTTGTCGCGACATGACGTTTCTCGCCTCGATCGGGCTGCTGCGCGAAGCATTCGACACGGACCGGCTGCACTGCGTCACGGCGTGGGCCGTGGAATGCAACGTGCGCTCGCGGCGCCTGCTCGAGCGCATCGGCTTTCAGCCAATCGGGCTGCAGCGGGATTGCCACGTTGTGCATGGTTCACGGTTTGGGCGTGTCCTCCATGATCTGCTGCCCGCCGATCTCGCCAGCGGTCCCGTCCCACCTGGGGGTGATGCATGAACCTGCCAGTCATCACCGCGGTTACGGCGTGGGTGCCAGAGGCCATACCGCTGGCGCAATGGACGATGATGGAGTCAGCACTGCATGCAAGCGGGCATGCCGGGTGGGACGCCTGGGTGAGATCCTGGCATCCCGACCACGCACACTGGCTGGAGGCATCACCGGGTGAGCAAATCGCTGGTACGTGCCTTGCCAATCCCGGTCTGGCAGCGCCGGACATGACCTGTATGGTGCCGGTCGAAACCGGTACCGACCTTTCCGGGCTCGCCGCAAAAGTGGCGAAGGCGATCGGTGCCGCACGTGCGTGGGACGCACGTCCGGTCGACGTCGTGATGTTCTGCCACAGCAGTCTGGATGAACACGTTTCGACCACGATTGCCGGACGGCTGCGCGCGGAAATCGGCACCCCGTGCCTTGCCTTTTCCGTGTCCCAGCAGCACGGCGTGACACCCTTCACTGCATTGCGGCTTGCGGCTGACCTGATCGTCGCTGAACCGGAGGTGCACACGATACTGATCGTCGCGGCGGAAAAGTGGTGTCCACCGTTTTCCAGAATATGCGGAGCTGACATCGTGCACGGCGATGCCGCTGCTGCACTCCTCGTGGAGAGAACCCGCCACGAAACCGCGGGCTTGCAGCTACTCGACGCTGCAACCCGGCACGTTCCCGCTCACATCAGGCGCCCTGCGGCAGGCGCCGCCGATGCGCTGGCGTCCACCCTGCTGTCGATGATCGATTGCCTCCTCGCGCAACACGGCCTTCACCGCGATGAAATCGACACGGTTGTGGGGCACCCGGCAATCTCATCGCTCACGACCGCAGTCTGCGAGCGGCTCGGCCGGCCGGGGACCGAAGCACCCCATCAGGATTGCGTTCATCTCGGCGCAGCCGAATCTTTCGCACGCCTTGCACAGGCATTGAGGCATGCGAACCACTGCTGCACGCACCGCATATTGCTGTGGGGCTACGGGATGGGGGGGTTTGTGGGCACAGCGTTGCTGAAGGCGCACAGCGCACCGACTCTCCATCAGCAGGACGACATCCGGTGCGTGCCATGATCCCCGATCTCGGCATACCGCACGTCGCCTTTCATCTTCCCGATCGCGTCGACGAAGTCCGCAGCTGGGCAAAGCGGACCCGGCAGAAAACCGCGACCGCGCGGAACCTGGAGCACGCGGGGATGCGCCACTTCCGCAACGCGGATGGGCAAACCGCAATCGGGCTCGCCGCCAGTGCAATCCAGCGGCTCCTGCTCGCCTCCGGCGCCGCACCCGAGACAGTGGACGGCCTCGTCTACGTGCACACGCTTCAGGGCAGCATTGCGCCGCCGCCGCAGTCCCTGCCTGGCCTGCTCTGTGACCGGTTCGGTTTCGCCAACGCCGACGCCTTCTCGTTCGCGCAGCAGCATTGTGCATCCGCCCTTGGCGCACTGCGTATCATCCGCGCGATGTTCATCGCCCGCCCGCATATGGAGCGGGTGCTGCTTGTCGGCGCCGATGCGATGCCAATCGAGTCGGAAAGGTTAATGCAGGACGAGGGGATTCTCGGTGATGGTGCCTTTGCTGCATTCATCGAGCGCGGCGGTGTGGCGAACCGACTGCTTGCGATCGCGACACATGCCAGCGGCCTGGGATGGCCAGGCGTGCTGGCAAACAACGATCCCCGTCTGGCCGCGCAGTCCTTCCTTACGGCACGCAAGCTGATCCGTCATGTGCTCCAGCAGGCGCACCGGTCACTGGACGATATCCAGCTTGTCCTGCCCCACCATCTGGATCTGCCTGCGTGGTATCGCCTGCTCGATTCGCTTCGGATCCCGCGCAACCGCTTGTTCGCGCAGAATTTCAGCCGGATCGGTCACGTCACCGTCAGCGATGCGTTCATCAATCTCGCGCAGTGCGATGGGCTGGTTCCCGGCAGGCCGCTCCTGCTCTTTGCACGGGGCGTGGGCGGGTTTTCCGCAGCGGCACTCCTGTGCCCCTGAGGTCACCGTGAGTCTGACTGCGAGGGCAACAGCAGGCCTTGCACGTAGCCGCCGCCGCAACGCAACGGGGAAGGTCCCCTGGAACGAAGCGCCGATCACGATCGACGTCATTGCCCGTGGAATTTTTAACTGGCTGACTATAATATGTACGAAACGGTTAACGGTAACATCTGCGGATGCTGCCCGGTTAGCCGCGCCGGATGCCGCATCCCGGCTATCGTATGCGGACCTCTGACTGGACCCTCCCTCCCGGAAACGCACGTCGGATGAACCGCGCTGTCGTTGTGCGGCGGTTTCGTTCTCATGTCGCGCCTGGTGTTCCGGACTCCGTGGGGCGGCGCCGAGGTAGCAAACATGAAACGTCTCTCCCGACGCCGCTCGAACGGGCTCGCACGTCATCCCGTCGCAACGCCTGACCGCGCTCAGGCTGCCACGCCTGCACCGTTGATGTGTCTGGCATATGCCGCCGACATACCCACCCTCGTCGACTCCTTCGGCAACGCGGTCGATACGCTCGGATTCCCCTATTACGTCATCAGCCGCGTTGCCCGAAGCCGTTCAGCCTGTCACCAGCGAACCGCACTCGAGATGGTGCACGCCCACTACCCCGACGAATGGGTCCGTCACTACCAGCGCCGCGACTACGCGTCCACCGATCCCGTGCACCGGGCCGCCTTTACCCACTCGGCCCCCTACCGGTGGCATGACATCATCGGTCTGAGCAAGGCCGAGCGCCGTGTGCTCGACGAAGCACGGGAGGCCGGACTGGCCGGCGGACTCAGCATTCCCGTTCACCAGCCCGGCGGCAGCATTCTGGTGTTCAACCTCTCGGGGCCCCTGCACTGCGTGAACGACGTGGCTAACTCGCGGCTGGCGTACCTTGCCAGCACACAGTTTCACTTCGAACTGCATCGACTCACGCTCAGGCCATCAATCAAGGCATCGCACTTCCTGACACCGCGTCAGCGTGAATGCCTGACCTGGGTTGCACGCGGAAAAACCTCGGCTGAAATCGCCACCATTCTTGGCATCTCTCACTACACCGTGAACTACCACCTCGAAGAAGCGATGAAAGCCCTCAACTGCTACGGCAGGACGGCCGCCGCCGTCAATGCCACCGTGCAGGGGCTCGTAGAGCCCTGAGCTGTCCCTTCACCCGGCACAACCACACAGACGACCCCTCGCCGCGCATATGCGACGAGGGCCACCGGCACTTGCCTGCCCGCGCGCCGGCCACTGCACCCTCCCAAAGTTCCGGGTTTCAGAACCGCCGACCCGCTGATAGCTTCGCGTTCAACGCTCAACGGCCAAAGCCCAACGCCCAATGCCCAATGCCAGGAGGAAACCGTGCCATATATCGTTGCGGGCAGACTCGACGACCTGCCACCCCATATTCGTCGCCGCCTCGGAACCTTCCGCCACCGAGTCTTCGTGCAGCGCCTGCACTGGGAAATACCTGGCGTGGCCCACGACGCCACGAGCGAGTGGGATAATTTCGATGGAAACCCTACGCTGCATCTGGTCGCATTCTCGCCAGACGGCGAAGTCTGTGGATGCGCCCGACTGATGCCCACCACAGGACCTTACCTGCTCCGTGACGTCTTCCCGGAACTGGCACGCCCGGGCGATATCCTGCCATCTTCATCCTCGATATGGGAGATGTCGCGCTTTGCGGGATCCGGGCTGCCGGACCACCGCACCGGCTCGACCTCAGGCATGTCGTTGTTTCCCTTCGTCATCTCGCTCGCCCTCTCATGTGGCGCGACACGCGTGATCGGCGTCGTCTCGCACGCCGTTGCGCGCCTGTACCGCCGCTTCGGCCTCGAGCTGCACAATATCGGCAGAGAAGCGCCCCGGGGCCATGCCGACGTCGTTGCGTGTGCAATCGATCTGGATTCTGCTACGTTTCAGAAACTCCAGTGCGATCCCGACACGCTGCAGAACTCAATCATCCGCTTCGGACAGTTCCCACTCCCCGCTGCTGACGCCCCGGGTTTTCCAGATGCGTCTGAAACAGCGCGTGTGCGCCCTGCAGAGGTCACGACCGAAGCGCCCACCCTGGTTTGCGACAATGGCGCAGGGCGCACGCAAGGTTTAATCCAGATGACTGCCTCTTCACATCAGCGCATCATCGCCGGCCGACTGTGATGCCGGTTGTCGGCCTCCTTCATCCAGTCCGGCCGGATCGCAGACGCATAGGCCTGGGCACTGCGTGAGGCCTCGCCATTCGGTTGCGAGCTCAGGCCCAGCCGCTCATCGATCGCGTGCGCGACGGTCGCTGACTTCGGGGGATGATCGTGATCGCAGTCTGCCCAGAACACGCACATCGCATCGAACAGCACTGACAGTATTGACGTCACATAGGGCAGTCGCACTGCGATGCCATGGTCCGACCGCCCGCTACCTGACTCGCCGGACGGCATCCGGAACGCTTCGGCCGGCATCATGATCCGCAGGCAATCCAGTTCGCGCTGCAGGCGGTCCTCAACCCGGTAGTGCACGGTCGCCGAATGCGCAAGCGCCTTGCGCAACTCACCGAGCTGCCGGTCCCTGATCTCCATACATCGGGTCAGCCGACGGACTTCGGTTTCGGCACGCTGCAATCGCGGGTCTGGATCTGCCAGGGGAGATGGCGCCAGGGGAGCGCTGTTGCCGCCGCCCGCCGTCGATGGATCGAGTTCTTTCATCATGTTCCCTGCCCCAATGTACGTGCGGGTGTCGATCCAGCCCCGTGTTTTCCCGCGATACCGCGACGCGTCAGGCATCGGGTGACTCCCCCACAGTTCGCTCATGACGGCTCCCCGCGGCGACCTGTTTCGGAATCGGATCATGTCTCCTTTTTCGTTTTTCCCAGACAATCCATCAACTGCCAAATGACGTAGGGTCCCTCCTGGCGCCCCAGGATCGTTTCATGTGTGAGACTTCGCACCGGATATGCTGGTGATTCGGAGATCCCGGGATGCATCAAGGCACATAGCACCAGGGGTATAGAGTTGGGTAAGCGGAACTCAATCGAGGTTGTCGTTCATTTTCGGCGGCAGGTTCGGACGTCGCGCAAGCGCACGACGCCGTGAACGAACTGGTTTCCAAGGACTTCGGCATCACGTCGGGTGGCGTGCTCAGGCGCAAACGTCGGTCACGCTTTACGGCGTCATCGATAACGGCATCGAATATCAGAACGGTGGTTCAGGCGGCGTGGTGCGAACGTCATCAGGTGGCATGTTCGCGACCGTCTATGGACTCATCGGTCACGAGGACATAGGCGGTGGCGTCCACGTTAACTTCCAGCTGGAACAGGGCTTTTCCGCAGTGAACGGCGCCGCGCAAGTCGCGGGCTACGCGTTCAATCGCCTCGCGTGGGTTGGCATGTCGGGCAGCTTCGGCGAATTTCGGATCGGGCGGCAGAAGAAGCCGCAGTATCTGTTTATCGACGGCGAAACTCGATCCGCCTGCGGGCAAATCGATCGCTTCGTCGTGCAGCGATCTCTCCGACGTCAGCGTGCGCTCGAACAATGCAATCGCCTATTTCACGCCGACCTATCGCGGCCTTCCCGTGCAATTCATGGTCGGCATGCGCGATGCGACCACCAAACCTTCCAACGGTCTTCAGTTCTATAACGCGGTGTTCAAGTACATCAACGGCCCGTGGCACCTCGCCGCAGGTTACGAGCAGCAGGACAATGCGACAGGCACCTCGACGCAGAAGGTGTTCACGGTCGCGACGTCGCTGCGGCTGAGCGCTGCACGCTTCTATCTCGTCTACCATACGGAAACGCGGTCCGACCATAGCCAGAACGTGGCGATGTACACGGCGTCGGCATCGTCTGTTCAACCCGGCGAATGAAATCGCGGTGATGTACGGCAATTTGCATGACCGTAGCGGTAACGGCAACAACGCGCAGCAGATCGGCCTCGCCTATTCGTATTTCCTGTCGAAACGCTCGGGCATTTATGTGGCGGCCGGTCTGCTCGATAACCGAAATCGGACCGACTTCTCGCTGAACGGTGCGCAATACTCCGGTGTACCGGTCACGCCGGGTGCGACCGCTCGCGGCATCATCGGCATGACGCACAAGTTTTGAGTGCGGACTATTGATTTGCACGGCATCCTTATCACTTTTTCACCTAAAGTTTCCCCATCCGTGATGTGCCAGAACGTCAGTCTCATGCGTCGAGTCCTTCCTCTTCGTAGGTTCAGGTGAGTATCTCTGGGAGCGGGGCAGCCATCTGCACGTCATCACGATCGGCATCATCCTCGGACTGCAGCACGATGACCTGCCCGGCCCGTACGCTACCCGCGAGAGGTGCACGATGAACGGTATCAAGCGAGACACTACTGCGTTTGACCAGGAGCTCGATATTGCGCTGCTGGCGCACCGGGATAAAGTGTCGCTCCGGCGGCCTCACGCCTGCCAGGATGATCGCAGTGGCACCGATCGCTACGGTGTAAATGCCGCCACTCTCTGCCAGTCCGCTGCCGGCCACTGACCAAAGTCCCGCAGCTGTCGTGATACCACGCACGCACTTCGCCACGAAGGAGGATGGATCCCGCACCGGGAAAGCCGCTCCCCGACACGATGGAACAGGTACGACCTTCTTCTTGCCCAGCGCATCGGCAAAGCCAATTACCGACACCAGCATCATGAGCGCGGCATGCGACACAGACGAGCATGGGCGTACGTACTTCAGCCGCCCAGCCCAGTCTCTCACGCTCGAAGCCGGTCACACTGCCGGGCAGCGCCGCGATCAGCAGCCGTGACACAATTTCGAAGTTTCCAGTCATTTCCTGTCCCGATCGTTATCTCCTCAGCCAACAGGACGCGCACGGGAACTTGGGACATTTTTGTAACAGCGGTCCCGTTCACGGACGAACCGGTCGTCGCCCAGCGGCTCGCCTTTTCACTGGCCGCTACGGCGCCACGATCGAGCACCATAACAGCGTAACGCGCGGGTGCAACGCCATCACATGAAATGAGCTGCGGCTTGCGCTTGAGCGGTGACAGTTCCATCCGCAACACGTCTGACGGTGTGGCACGCCACGCATAACGTTCTGGCCGATGAAAAACGATGTGACAGGTCCCCTGCGCTGACGCTGCGCACCGGGCTTTCGCGCTTCGCGTCGAGCCGCGTGACGCGTCTCGCCCCCCGCGGGCGTCAACCCCCCACGCACAAACCTGAACCCCTTAACACCCCGGTCAGGTGGAGGCCGCTCACGGCCTCCACGATCGCGCTCGCCGCGCGGCGGCTCATCCCGGTCACACCCGACGCTTCTCATCCGCCAGTCACCTGGGTTCCCGCCCAACACGCGACCGTAGCCGGTGGCAGGCAGACATCAAGGGGCAAGGGACCGTGTTGCCCGCACCCCTCCCTCGCCTTTTTCCTTGACGTCTGCCTGCCACCGGCTCCTTCAGTCGCACGGGCGCGAACTCAGGAGACTGGCGGCAGCACAGCCAGCACCGGGTTCCACCGGGACAAGCCCACCCCCTACGGGACGGGCGGAATCTTGGAGCCCGGTCAGCACAACCCCCTCAACTCGTTCGCTGTGGAGAGTATCATGCAACTCGCTTCCTCCTTCCGTTACGGCTCGCCGATTCTCCGTTCCGATTCGCCCCTCCAGGACGACCAGATCCGCCGCGTCGCCCCTTCGATCTTCGCAGACAGCAAGCACGAAAGCCGCTCCGAACGCTACACCTGCATTCCGACCATTGACGTGCTGCGCGGCCTGCGCAAAGAAGGCTTCCACCCCTTCATGGTGTGCCAGACCCGCGTGCGCGACGAGGGCAAGCGCATGCACACGAAGCACATGCTCCGCCTTCGCCACGCCGACCAGATCGTCGGCGACGAAGCTAACGAAATCGTGCTGCTCAATTCACACGATGGCACAAGCAGCTATCAGATGCTCGCGGGCGTGCTGCGCTTTGTCTGCCAGAACGGCATGGTAGCCGGCGACAACGTGCGCGATATCCGCATCCCCCACAAGGGCAACATTGTGCGCAATGTCATCGACGGCGCGTTCGACGTGCTCGACGGCTTCGAGCTGATCCGCGAGCAGAAGGACGGCATGCGCGCCGTTGAACTGAACCGCGAAGAACAGCACGCGTTTGCACGCTCCGCACTCGCGCTGCGCTATGACCCGACCGACGCCGAAGCACCCGCTCCGGTGACGGAAAGCCAGTTGCTCGCTCCGCGCCGCTTCGAGGATCGTCATGACGACCTCTGGACGATCTTTAACCGCGTTCAGGAAAACTTGACCAGAGGCGGTCTGCACGGGCGCTCGCGCAGTGGCCGCTCTATGTCCACCCGGCCCATCACCGGCATCGACCAGAACGTGAAACTCAACCGCTCGCTGTGGATGCTCGCCGACGCCATGCGCCAGATGAAGGCGTAGCCACCTACGGGCGGCGTCCTGCGCCGCCCCCCTTGCATTCGTCCAGGATTCCTTTCCGGATGGCAGCCGAAGAGAGCTGCAGCGTCGATTACATCGCCGCACTCTTTTCCACCTCCCCGCTCACAGTCAAACGGCCCATGAAGCTCGCCAGCTGCGTTTCAGGCTGATCCAGGAGCGCCAGGGCGGCAAGCTGGTTGAGCGTGAAGGAACACATCCGGTTCGACCCGAGCCGCAGCCGCCTCGTACGCTTGATCGGCCTCGCAGCCTATGAAGCGGTGGGTGGGTACGTGCGACGCGACCTGCCAAGCGACGATAAAAACACCGGTTCCATTGCCGACGCCGAACTGTTGCCGCGTCTCGTCGCGCAGTAGCTCAACGCTGCCGCAGAGGAAGTGCGCGCCGAAGGGTGGAGCTGGATCAGAAACACGTGCGAGGCGCGATTTTCCGGAACTGGACCGCTACTGCAGCTTGCGCCCGATACAGCCCCCGTACACCGACGACGTGCGGCAGCAGACGGACGCCCTCACTGCGAGCAGGACTCACTGGCGGATAAGCTGGTGGCGCTCCCGGAGGACCACAGTAACGCCTGGGAAGAAAGCGACCGGTTCAACGACAAAATCGGGCACGTCAATGCGGCCCTCATCGCGCTCGACAGCGCCGCAGCGGCATGGACTCGCAGCAGATGGCCGAGGCGGGCGCATTCGTGATCCTCGGGCCCAAGGCCATCTCGTCATTGCCCGCAGGCTCGATCGCGCGCCGCACGACCAGCGCCGGACTCGACGCGAATGGTGGCAACGTCACCGGTTTTTCCGAAGGCGAAGCCGCGCAGTCACTGTCGTCGGCGACCCCGAAGATCACACCGGTCCACAGAGGTGTCGCAAGCCAGCAGCTCGCCGGCGTTGCCGCGAGCACACGCGGCGTGGACACCGTTGAGACCTGGCATGCCGACGGGCTGGAGCACCACGACACAGCAGTTTGGCCCGCCTGGGCCGCGTGGGCCGCAGACGTGCTTCGCGATTTACCGCGCCGCGGTCGAGGACGATACCATCGAGGTATGGTTCGTGCGCCCGAACGACGACGATCGCCCTGCCGCCCCCCAATGGGCACAGGCCCACCAACCGACCACGCCGCCGGCGCCCGCCGCCGGCAGTATCACAAGCAGTCCGCACGCCAACAGCCCGTAGCACGCTCGCATCAGCCGCCGCATGATGGACTGCTCGAACGATGTGAGCGCCGCATCGAGCCGTTGCCGCTGTTCACGCGCTGTCACCAGCATCGCCCCTACGAGCCGGTTTCCGGCAACACGCGCGATGCGGCTCGCCGCCCGTTGTGTGAGCGCCGCCAGTGCTTCGTCGTTTAGCGCCGCAAGCGCCGCCCGGTAGCGCATCTCGTGCTCGGTGGTCATTTTCTCCGCCAGCCTGATCGTCTCCTTGCAACGCGTGAGCGCGTCGCGATGCTGCATCATCAGAGCCTGTGTCGCCGCGTGCGCCTCTGCCCGCACCGTATCGACGCCGCCCGCGCCTGCCGCCCGGATGCGCTCAGGCATCGCTTCATAAAGTCGCAAGTAGTATTCGAGTACCGCCAGCACCGACCAGAGGGCATCGTTGTCACGCAGATTCAGCGCCGTCGACACACGGCGCATGCGCAGCAGGCTCCCGTCGTCGGGTGGCTCGCCGCTTACTTCGAGAAAAAGCCGTGCGAGCGGATCTGGCGAGCCGGCACGCTGCGAGCGCCGCTCACGCATCGCCCGTCACCTGCGTGAACATCGCGTCGTAGCATGCTCGCCAGCGCAGCAGTTCCGCGCGCTGGCCGATGGGCAGCGTCTCGACCGCCTTGCGTACCGACAGACGCTGGCTGCGCAGGTCATCGGCGACCCGGTCGGCAAGTTCCGGAAAATCAAGTGACCGGCCTTTTGCCTCAACGCTTTTGCGCAGCTTCGAATCCTGATAGAGCACGAAGCGCTCGGGCGTGCCGTAGTAGCCGTTGCGCACGACATGCACCGTTGCATCCGGGAACGTCTCACTGAACTGTCGCAACAATTCGAGACTGTCGCGCTGCCGGTTGATGACCCAGAATACGACGAGCCGCCGTCCGAGTTCACCGAGCGTACTGCTGAGTGTCGCGCCGTACCGCGCGACGCCATCCTGGTTGCGTGCCGCCGTGCTGACCACCACGACGGCGTCCCGGTGCCCGTCACAGTAGTTCACGAAGTCGATCCACCCACCAGCTTTGTCCAGATCGAATGAAGCACAATCGATTTCCTCGTGAACCGCTCGCATCACGTCCGGGTTCGACGTATCGCTTTCCACCAGCACGGTATTCAACCCCCGGCGTTCCAGATGATCCACGAGCGCAAGCGCGACCACGCTCTTGCCGACACCGCCCTTACCACCTCCGACGAGATAGATGGGGTTGACTGTCGTGTCCATTGCCACTCCCTACAGATCGTCGGTGTCGGGCCGGATTGCAAATCCGAGCGCGCCCTGCACCGGCATGGGTTGTCTCGGTACGGCCTTTCCCCCTTGCTTGCGGGCCTGATTCGTGCGAGGCTCAGGATCCGGTGCGCGCGCCGTCGGTCCGCCTGTCTGTCCAGGCGCGCGCGCACCGTTGGCAGATACGCTTCCTTTCGCGGCCACGCGCAACGCGTAACGGATGGTGCTTGCAGTGATGTCGATGCCGTGCGGCTTTGCCTGCTCCGCAATCTGCTCCAGGGTGTAGCCCTTCGCCTGCGCCGCGCGCACACGTGCACGCATGTCCTTCATGGCATCGCTCATCGAGACCAGGCGTTCGGTCTCGGGCCTTTCAGGAAGCGCATCAAGTGCGCTGGCAAACGCTTCCCATTGCGACTTCGTATAAACCTTCGCGACAGGCATTAACATCCTCCTGCACACACCTTCACACACGCCGTTACGAATGATCTTCACACCATCCTGCGCACTGTAAGCGCACGCGTCAACCCCATCTTTTTGCGCGCGAGCCCATATCGGAACGCATGGGAAGCAATGGGAACCGCTGAGAACAATGCACTTTTTCGCACTGTCACACACTTGCAACACCCTCGCGCGACGCACCCCGGTTTGCTCCGGCCAAGTCAGGCTCTCTCCGCGCCCCATCGCCACGGATCACGCGCACACATCGATCGCGCATACACAACATAAGTGCATCGACACGGGAAGATCAGGAGACGCGAAAACGCAGCAGATCGAACACTGATGATGTCGGTCAATTCCATCGCGTGTTGCTCGCCAGCCAGCTTGCTACACACACCATCGAGGAAGTCCTGTGAACGTTCACTCGCGCGACATACGCACAACAGTACGCACGCTTCACGCAGGGCGTTGACCACTGAGCCGAAATCTTCGCGCACGGGTTGCGCGGCCCCTACGCATGGGCATACGCATTTCAATGACGGCCGAGAGTAGACCTCTGCACAGCGGCTTAGTCAGTCGCTTGTGCAGAATAGTGCAGGGCCTGAACAGGCGTACACGCGGTTGCAGAACGCTCCGCGCAAAACGTTGACGCCGAACGACAAATAGCGCACGGAAAATTCGGTATCGCAGGATAGGCTGTTGCCGGTTTGGGGCGCCTTGTACACCCGCAGGTACTCGGAGCGGGATGGCACTAGCTTTGCGCTTCGCAGCAAGTGCTCAAACGTAGACCGGGATCCCATCGCGAATCTCAGAAAGTGCAGCCGGGTGGTTCTACTTGAATGAAGGCGAGGTAATCGTCGAAATGAGTTGCGCGACTGCGAGGTGCGTTGCCTCCGGGATAGCCGAACTCCCGTATAGCCAACGGCGCCCACCGCATCGGATGCCTGTCATCCCGACGCATCCCGGACGCCTTCCGCCGGTGTGCGACCGGCTCAGGGTCGATGTGGCTCGCTGCGCCTTCAGTGCAGCGGACTTGCACCGCCCCCCGATCGCGCGACAGACTCAGAATTTATGACCGGCGGTGCAATTCATATGGGGGCGTTAGCTAGCGGCTCGCTTACATTGGCGCCCGACCTACAAAAAGCTTGATGTCTAGGGATAGTTCATGTCCGTTGCCGACGATATATACTCGCGCATGACCGGATCCGATGTTGACCATTCATTCGAGGCACATTTTGAATGACGCGCCATGGCGGCCCACATTGAAATGGGTAGAAAGATGGCGTCCACGGCGCGCGACGCGACTCTGGCAGGAAGCCACCTGGTTGCGGAAGTTGTTGAGACCATGAACGGCGTTAGCGATAGCGCGATCAAGATTGCCAAAATCACCAGCTTGATTGAAGGCATTGCATCTCAAACCAATATCCTCGCCTTGAACGCCGCAGTTGAGGCTGCACGTGCGGGCGAAAACGGCCGCGGATTCTCCGTGGTGGCCTCGGAAGTCCGCTCGCTGGCACGGCGCTCGAGCACGGCGGCAAAGGAGATCAAGGATCTGATTGGCACTTCTGTCGAGCGTGTGCGAACGGGTAACGAACTGGTTGTCAGTAACGGTAGTGCGATGGACCAAATCAGCGTGTCCATCCAGCGCGTGTGTGACATTGTCGATGAAATCGCCAATGCTTCGGAGGAGCAGAGTCGCGGCATCGAGCAAGTGAATCAGGCGATCCCAAAATGGACGGCGTTACCCGGCAGAATGCCGCGTTGGTCGAGCAAGCCGCGGCAGCCGCCATCTCTCTGGAAGACCAGGCGAGCAAGCTGCGCAAGATTGTGAAAGGCTTTACGACAGACCCACGCGACCTGGGCATGATGCCCGATGGCTCCGAATGCGCGCTTCGATATCCGCTGTTGGTCACGGCTGAAAATGCGGGTCGCGCGCGCGCCCTTCGGTGTCCAAAGGCGTGCGCCTCGTAGTACTTTCGAGCTACGTGACCGAAGGGTATGGACGCGCATGTCGCCCCCGCCTGAGAAGCCACGCTCATGCGCCCTCTCGCGAGCGGGTATGCAGGTTGCCTCGCTGCACCTGCCACAGCTGGGGGCGCTGCCCGCCATCAATTGCATCGGCTTCTCGCCGATCGAGGCCTACGCGACGCACCGCAGCCGGCTCCAAGCACATGCTCAGCGCCACTCCGCGCACGTGCTCCCCTGCATCCGCCTGGGTGGATCGGCGAGCGCCGCCGCGATGTCACAGGCGCGCGCCGCGCTCGCGAACTTTACTGCCTTCCTCACGGCGACCGTGCCCATCGTGCCACCCGTCATCGCGGCGCTCGAAGCCGATTCGGCGCACTCCGTGGCAACGAACGCGCTCGGGCTGCGCAATCCCTCGGTGGTGAGTTTCCTCGACGGCTGCGCGGTGTCGCTGCCGTGCGCGCCGCGCAGCAAGGCACCGTGGCTTGAGCGCGTCGGGGCTCGCCGAAAGCGACGCGCACGTGCTGGGCGTGGCCACCGCGATCGAAAGCGTGCTACAGAGCGCGAACGCCGCCTGATGCGCGGCGGTGCCCGCCCCGATCAGCTAAGATACGGCTCCACAAAAGCCATTTTTCCAACCAACGGAGTGTTTTCAGTGATTCAGGCAATTCAACCGGGCGCCGTCTTCAAGGACAATCTCGCACTGCTGCCGGGCATCGACGGCATCGAGCGCATCGATCTCGTGGACGCTCAGGGCAACATCGCCGCGAGCATCGAAAACAAGCCCGGCAAGCAGGGCTCACTCGCGGTCTACCACTATCTGCGCGAAGCTTTCGGCACGCTCGACTCCAACGCCGCCGAGCATGGCCTCGCCGTGTTCGCCGAGCACACCGCCGACGCGCGCAACCGTCCGGGCGCACACCCGAACGTCGATCGTCTGCTGGAAATCGCAGCAGGCGGCCCGACGCTGCGCATCGACGTGATCGCCGCAGCCTGAGCGTTGCCTTCGCAGGCGTGCCAGCCGGCGCGCCTCCTTCCCTGGCAACTCAAGCCGAAAGTTCTTCCAGCCGAACGCCATTCGTGCGCGGCCCGAATCTGCCGATCGAAATCATCACCGCGAGCATGCACACGGTGATGCCGGCGAACACACCGCTCACGCCAAAATCGCGCAGCAACGCGGCGATGATGAAACCCGACATCATCGCGCCCACGCGGCTCGCGGAATAAACGATGCCGTTAGCGCTGCACCGCACCGCAGTGGGGAAGAGCTCAGCCTGATAAGCGTGATAGCACACAGATATGGTCTGCCCCGCCAGACTGATAAGGACACCGAGCGAAATCAGCGCGAGCGGTCCGCGCGCCTGCGAGAACAGCAAGCCGAACACGATCACCGCAAAGGCCGAACCGACGATGAGCCACTTGCGCTCGATGCGATCGGCCACAAGCATCGCGAGCAGCGGCCCGCACGGCAGCGCAATGGCGATCACGACCGCATAGAGCAGGCTCTTGGTGACGGTCACGCCCTGCCCGATCAGGAGCGTGGGCACCCAGTTCGCGAAGCCGTAATAGCCCACGGCCTGGCACAGGTTGAACGCGATCAGCATGATGAGGCGCGCCCGATACGGCGGCTTCCAGAGTTCCGCGAGCGAAGCGCGCCGGTGCGCCGGCAGCACGAGCGTCGGCGAAGGCTCCGGCAAGGGCTTGCCGCTTTCGCGCACGGCGCGTTGCTCCATCTGCGCAATCACACGTTCAGCCGCCTCGGTTTGCCCGTGCGTGACGAGCCATCGCGGACTCTCCGGCACGGCGCGGCGCACAAACCACACGATCGCCGCACCGAGCGAACCGGCGAGCACGACCCAGCGCCAGCCGTCGAGACCGAGCGGCGCCTGCGGCACGAGCCACCACGACAGCAGCGCCGAAATGGGCGCCGCCGCAAACATGATCGCCTGATTCAGCGCCATGGCGCGGCCGCGCATCTGCTGCGGGACCAGCTCCGTGACATAGCTGTCGATGGTGACGATCTCGATGCCCACGCCGATGCCGGTGATGAAGCGCCACATGATCAGCCCCTGCGAGGTATGCTGAAACGCCATCGCCACCGAGCCCACCGAATACCAGAGCAGTGAGAAGGTGAAGACGCTTCGTCGTCCGAATCGGTCGGGCAACCAGCCGAAGCAGAAGGTGCCGACGAAAAGCCCCGCGAAGGTCGCGGCGACGAAGGCCCCGATGCCGTTGAAGCCGAAGAATGCATGCGTGGTGGTTTGCAGCATGCCGCTCTTTGCCATGCCTGGGGCGATATAGCCCGTGAAGATGAGATCGTAGACCTCGAAGAAGCCACCCAGCGAGATCAGCATGACCAGCATCCAGAGCTGGCGCGTGGCGGGCAGGCGGTCGAGCCGCGCGGAAAGCGCTGCCGCTGCGCGATTGCCTGTGGGTGGGGCCGTGACGGCGTCGAGCGGGGCGTCCGCGCCGAGGGTTCGTTGCATGCTTGTCTCCGTGACGACGCCTCGCCGGGCGTCATTCTTGTGAAAGCCGGTCCGCGAGCGTGCGGCGCGTGCGAGCTTCTGCCGGCTCGTGGCACGCGCAACCGTATGGCAGACCGGCGGGGGAACTGCGAACCTACTACTTCTACTTCGTCTGCCGCTCGCTCAGGGCGCTGCGTGTGACTTCAGGCCCGCCAGCACCGCTTCGGTATGCTCGCCCACCTTTGCTAGCGGCTGACGCACGCCGGGACGGCGACCGCCCATCATGAGCGGCAGCAGTACGACTTCGGTCATGCCGCCGTCGTCGGTCTGCATCGGCACGAGTCCGCCGCTCGCCTTGAGGTGCGGGTCGTCGAGCAACTGGTCGGGGCGCACGATCGGCGCGTACGGAATGCCGGCCGCTTCGAGACGCGGCATGAGTTCGCCCACCTGCTGCGTGGCGAGCACGGCGCCGAGACGCTCGAGCAGTTCGGGCCGCACCGCCACGCGCAGCGCGTTGTTCGCGAAGTGCGGCTCGTCGGCGAGCTGCGGGCAGCCGATCACGTCGCACAGCGTCACGAACTGCTTGTCGCTCACCGCGCCGATGAAGAGCTGTTCGCCTTCGGCAAGCGTGAACACGTCGTACACGCTCCACGCCGACACGCGCGAAGGCATGGGCGGCGGCGCTTCGTGCGTCATGGCGTACTGCTGCATGTGCTGCGCGCTCAGGAACACGCAGTTCTCGAACAACGCGCTCTGCACCTCCTGGCCGCGCCCGGTCGCGTCGCGCTCGCGCAGCGCGGCCAGCACGCCGATCGCACCGAACATGCCACCCATGATGTCGTTCACCGATGTCCCCGCGCGCAGCGGCCGCCCCGCAGGCCCGGTCATGTACGAGAGGCCGCCCATCATCTGCACGACCTCGTCGAGCGCGAGACGCTTTTCATAGGGGCCCGGCAAAAAGCCCTTGTGCGAGACGTAAATGAGGCGCGGATACTGCTGCGAGAGCGTGGCGTAATCGAGCCCGAGCTTTTCCATGAGGCCGGGCCGGAAGTTTTCGAGCATCACGTCGCACTCGCCGATCAGCTCGACGGCTGCCGCACGGCCCGACTCGGTGTTGATGTCGAGCACCACGCTCTTCTTGTTGCGGTTGAACGAGCGGAAAAAGCCGATGCCGAGGCCCGGCAAATTGCGCGTCTTGTCGCCGCCGGGCGGTTCGATCTTGATGACTTCAGCGCCCAGGTCCGCGAGGATCATCCCGCAGGTTGGGCCCATGACCATGTGCGTGAATTCGACGACGCGCACGCCTTCGAGCGGCAAACGGTTTTGCGTATTCATAAGGATCTCAAACTAGTCAGACGTGCTGTGCAATTGCGCCAAAGGTCTTCGGCAGGCCGGCGCGCCAGAGCGTGCCGTGCAGCGTTTCGCCCGTCAGCCACTGGGCCACGCGCGTGCGCAGCGCCAGCAGCCGTTCGATGTCGATGCCGGTATCGATGCCCATGTCGGCGAGCATGAACGCGAGGTCTTCGCTCGATGCATTGCCGCTCGCGCCCGGCGCATGCGGACAGCCGCCGATGCCGCCGAGCGTGGCGTCGAAGCGCGTGACGCCCGCCTCCAGCGCCGCATAGACGTTGGCGAGCGCGAGGCCGCGCGTGTCGTGAAAATGCGCGCAGCACAGCCGCTCGCCCGCGATCTCGCGCGCGGCCTCGAAGAGTTCGCGCACGGCGGCGGGATTGGCGTAGCCCACGGTGTCGGCGAGGCTCACGCGGTCCGCGCCCGCGTCGAGCAGCGCCTGCATGCAGCGCAGCACCTCGGCGGGTTCGACGCGCCCTTGCAGCGTGCAGCCGAACGCCGTGCCGAGGCCGCCTTCGATCAGCGTCTTCGCGCCGCTCGCGTCGCGCGCGGCGCGGATGCGCGCCACTTCGGCCACGACTTCATCGGGCGTCTTGCGCAGGTTCGAGAGGCTATGCGCCACACTCGCGGAAAGGGGCACGAGCAGCAGGTCCGCTTGCGCGTCCAGCGCTCGCTCGGCGCCCTTCAGGTTCGGCACCAGCACCGAGACGAAGAGGTCCGGCAGCGTCTTTGCGTAAGCGACGAGTTCCGCCGTATCCGCGAGTTGCGGCAGGAGGCGCGCGGGCACGAACGAACCCACCTCGATCTCGCGCTGGCCGGCTTCGTGCGCGGCGCGGATCCATTCGATCTTGTGTTCGGTCGGCAGCACCGTCTGGATGCTCTGCAGGCCGTCGCGCAGGCCGACTTCGCGTATGACGGCGCGCGTCCGGGCCCACTGAGGTAATGGGGGCATGAGGGTGTCTCCGTTGTTGTCTCCAGCGATGTGCTAACTTTAGGCATTCCGCAAAATACATAAAGCGGTATTTTGGAAGCTTTAGGATTCCAATCTGGAAACATACAGAACGCAGTCAGGAGACACCGTGCACGACATCGACCTCAAGACCCTTCGCCTTCTCGTGAGCGTGTGCGAGTACGGCAACATGGGGCGCGCGGCGCGCGAGGAACACATCGAGCCCTCGGCCATCAGCAAGCGCATCGCCCAGCTCGAAAGCGAATTCGGCGTGCCGCTGCTCACACGCTCGCGCCGCGGCGTGCAACCCACAGCGGCAGGCGTCGCTCTGCTCGAACACGCGCGCAGCGTGATCTTCACGCTCGAGCGCGCGGCCAGCGACGTCGCCGCGCTCGGCAGCGGCCTCTCGGGCAGCGTGAGCGTGTGCGCCTCGGCCTCCGCGATCGCCGAGGCCCTGCTCGACGATCTCGCGTCGTTCATGCGCTTGCCTGCCTACAAGAACATTCGCGTGAACGTGGAAGAGCGTACCTCGCACGAACTCGTGGAACGTGTGCGCGACGGCGCGGCCTCGCTAGGCGTGTGCTGGGACAACGTTGATCTCGGGGGGCTGCAATCGCGCCCCTGGCGCGAAGACCGGCTGGTGCTCGCCGTGCATCCCGAGCACCCGCTCGCGAAACGCCGTACGATTGCCTTCGAGGAAACACTCGATTACGAGCACGTGGGCCTGCCGACCTCCACGGCCGTGCATACGATGCTGCGGCAGTCGGCGGCGCGCGGCGGGCGCACGGTCGCCTATCGCGCGGTGGTCTCGACGCTCGACGCTGCGTTTCGCGTGGTGGCCGCCAATCTCGGCATCAGCGTCGTGCCCCAGGAGGTGAGCAACACCTACCGGCGCATCATGGACGTGCACACCATTCCCCTCACCGACGCCTGGGCGCGGCGGCGTTTCATCGTCTGCTTTCGTGCGTTCGACACGCTTCAGCCCGCGGCGCAGCGCATGGTCGAACATCTCGTGGAACGCGCGGCGCAGAAGAAGCGCGGCGCGAAGAGCAACGCCTGAGCGCGCGCCTCAAGCCGCCGTCAAGCCGCCGCTTTCTTCGCGCGTTTGCGCGCGGGCTCGCGATCGGCGGTTTTCATCTGCGCAATCAAACCGTCGTGGTGCTCGCGAAGCACCTCGACGAATTCGGCCACGAGACGCTCGCGCGGCCGATTCGGCGGAAACAGCAGGTATGTGGGGAACAGCACCGCCGGCGAGAACGGCCGGATCGCGATGTCCGGCCCCGCGAAATCGCGCGCGACGATGGGATGCGCGAGCGTCACGCCCATGCCGCAGCGGACCATCTCGCAGCAGATCGCCGTGTACTGGGCCTCGATGGCGAGCACGCGCTCTACGCCCGCACGCTGGAACACTTCGTCCATTTGCGTACGCGTGCCGTCGCCGTGGCACAGCGAGATGAACGATTCACCTTCCAGGTCGGCAGGCCGGATCGTGGCCTTTTTCGCGAGCGCATGCGTGGCAGGCATCACGCAGACGGCCGCAACCTTCGAAAGCAGTTCGACCTCGCAGTTCGACGCTTCGCTGATGTACACCGCCACACCCAGATCGCAGAACTGCGAGCCGGTCCAGTGGTTCACCGTGCCCGACGTATTCACGTGCAGCGAGACCGTCACGCCCGGAAAGAGGCGGCGAAACTTGTCGATGGCGTGTGGCACGAGCGTGAGCCCTGCGGAAGGCATGGCGGCAATGCGCAAACGCCCGCTGCCGAGATTGCGGATTTGCGCGGCGGCGTTACTGAGTCCCTGCAGGCCCACGTACGCGCGCTCGACTTCGCGAAAAAACGCATTGCCCTCGCTCGTGGGAATCAGGCGGATGCCCACGCGCTGAAACAGCGTAAGCCCGGTCTCGCGCTCCAGTTGCCCGATCAGGCGGCTCACGTTGGGCTGGGAGGTGTAGAGCGCCTTCGCGGCGGCCGTCATCGAGCCTGACACCATCACCGCGCGAAACGCCTCGACGTGCTTCAGATTCAAGGTGATCTCTCCTGGGCTTAACCCTGATTCGTGCGCCAGGGCCTAACCCTGGTCCATATCATTCCCGTATAGGTTGGCATTTTATTCGTATTGGACGATATGGCCAGCCCGGCACAGACTGCGATGCATCGGCGCACTGTCCGGTTCGCCGCTCCCCACATTCGAATGGAGATCGTCGTCATGAGAGCCGCGATGCGCCGTCGTTCAACCTTCCCTCCCAAAGCCGCATTCGTCGCACTTGCCGTCGCCGGCACGCTCGCCGCGGCCTCGCTCGCCCAGGCCGAAACCACGCTGTATGTCGCCAACGTCGGCGGCTCCAACGAGC
This sequence comes from Paraburkholderia sp. BR10882, assembly GCF_040948855.1. Classification (NCBI taxonomy): domain Bacteria; kingdom Pseudomonadati; phylum Pseudomonadota; class Betaproteobacteria; order Burkholderiales; family Burkholderiaceae; genus Paraburkholderia; species Paraburkholderia sp. BR10882. Next base: position 121,289 of record NZ_JBFPKP010000012.1, read on the forward strand.
AGCTCTATCGTCAGAAGATCATCCCGGCGTTCGAAAAGGCGCATGACGTCAAGATCGTGTACGTAGCGGGCAATTCGAGCGACACGCTCGCCAAGCTCCAGGCGCAAAAGGGCCACGAGCAGATCAACGTCGCCGTGATGGACGACGGCCCGATGTATCAGGCGATGCAACTCGGCCTGTGCGGCAAGCTCGACGACGCCCCGGTCATGAAGGACCTCTATCCGCTCGCGCACATCGGCCCGACCGCCGTGGGCGTGGGCATGGTGGCGACCGGCATCGGCTATAACGAACAGGCGTTCAAAAAGCTCGGCCTGCCCGCGCCCGATTCGTGGAAGTCGCTCGAAGACGCGCGCGTGAAGGGCAAGCTCGGCGTGCCGCCCATCACCAACACTTACGGCCTGCATACGCTCGTGATGCTCGCGCGCCTGAACGGCGGCGGCGAGAAGGACATCGACCCCGGCTTCAAGGCCATGACGAAGCAGGTCGCGCCCAACGTGCTTTCGTGGGCACCCACGCCCGGCGAAATGGACGGCCTCATGCAGTCCGGCGACGTGATCATCGCGCCTTACGGCAGCGGCCGCGCGGTGGCACTGCAAAACACCGGCTTCCCGCTCAAGTTCACCTACCCGAAGGAAGGCGGCGTGGCGCTGCAGGTGGCCGCGTGCTCCATTGCCCAGAACGCCCAGCCGCAGCTCTCGCAGCAGTTCATCCAGTTCCTGTTGAGCCCCGAGGTGCAGGCGCAGCAGGCGGCGGACATCGGCCTCGGCCCCGTCAACAAGAACGTCAAGCTCACGCCTGAAGTGGCCGCGCGCGTGCCTTACGGTCCTGACCAGATCGCGAAGCTCACGGCGATGGACTGGACCACCATCAACGAGCATCGCACCGAGTGGACCGAGCGCTGGAACCGTTCGGTCGAGCGCTGATGCGCGCGCTCTCCGCCCCGCACCCAACGCACAGCGAGGACCGACGCTCATGAGCTTCCTCACCCTGCAAGGCATCTCGAAGCGCTACGGCGACTTCACGGCGATCGAGCAGCTCGACCTCTCGGTCGAGCGCGGCGAGTTTCTTTCGCTGCTCGGTCCCTCGGGTTGCGGCAAGACGACCACGCTGCAGATGATCGCGGGCTTCGTTACGCCGAGCACCGGCCGCATCATGCTGGACGGCCGCGACATCACAAACGAACGGCCGGAGAAGCGCGGCATCGGCGTGGTGTTCCAAAGCTATGCGCTCTTTCCGCACATGACCGTGGCCGGCAACGTGGGCTTCGGTCTCGAGATGCAGAAGATGAAGCGTGCGCAACGCGCGGAGCGCATTGCCGAGGCGCTCGAACTCGTGCGTCTGCGCGGGCTCGACGCGCGCTACCCGAAGGAGCTGTCGGGCGGCCAGCGCCAGCGCGTGGCGATCGCCCGCGCCCTTGCGATGCAGCCCGAACTCTTGCTGCTCGACGAGCCGATGTCGAACCTCGACGCCAAGCTACGCGAAGAGATGCATATCGAGCTGCGCGCGATCCAGAAACGCCTTGGCATCACGACCCTGCTCGTCACGCACGACCAGGTGGAAGCGATGACGATGAGCGACCGTATCGCCGTCATGCACCGCGGCACCATCGCGCAGTTGAGCACGCCGTTCGACGCTTACGAGCGCCCGGCCACACCCTTCGCTTCCACCTTCCTTGGCCGCACCAACACGCTCGCTGGCGAAGTGCTGCGCCGCAATCCGCGCTGCGCCGAGGTCGAGGTCGGCGGAACGATGTTGCACGTGCCCCATGAAGGCCGCGAGGTGGCGGGCGCCGTGAACGTGTACATCCGCCCCGAAAAAGTGCATCTGGCCAACGGCGACGCGCGCCTCAGAGGGCGTGTGACGACGCGCGTGTTCGTCGGCAATCAATGGCTGCTCGCGGTGGAAACCTCACTCGGCAAGCTCCACGTCGCACAGCCCAACCACGGCGCACCGCCGCCCGAGGAAGGCCACGAAGTGGGACTCGCCTGGACCGACGACGATCTGCGCGTGCTCACGCGGGAGGGCACCCATGGCAACGCTTGACGACTCGCGCGCGGGCGCCGCGCCGTGGCTGCTCTCCGCCCCTGCGCTGCTGCTTTTTCTCGCGCTGCTGCTGGTGCCGCTCCTGCTCACCTTCGTGCTCTCGTTTCATGTTTTCAGCGACATCGCGGGTGTGCAACGCGGCTGGACCGTCACCAATTACCTGGAGATCCTGAGCGATCCCTACTACGGCGAAATCTTTCTGCGCACTGCCGGACTCGCATTCGCCGTCACGCTGCTTTCCGTCGTGCTGGGCGTGCCCGAAACGCTGGTGCTCGCGCGCATGCGCAGACCCTGGCAGTCGGTTTGCCTGCTGATCGTACTCGGGCCGCTGCTGATCTCGGTGGTGGTGCGAACGCTCGGCTGGCAAATCCTGCTGGGCAATAACGGCGTGCTCAACAACGCGCTGCAGGCACTCCACATCACTGACGAGCCCATTCGCCTCGTCTTTACCATGACGGGCACCATCATCGCGCTCACACACGTGCTCGTGCCGTTCATGGTGATGTCGGTCTGGGCGACGCTGCAAAAGCTCGATCCGCAGGTGGAATGGGCCGGGCGCTCGCTCGGCGCCTCGCCACTGCGCGTGTTCCGCCGCGTGATCCTGCCGCAGATCATGCCGGGCGTGCTCTCGGGTTCGATCATCGTGTTCGCGCTTTCGGCCTCCGCATTCGCCACGCCCGCGCTGATCGGCGGACGACGTCTGAAGGTCGTCGCCACGGCCGCCTACGACGAGTTCCTCGGCACCCTGAACTGGCCGTTGGGCGCGAGCATTGCCGTGCTGCTGCTGATCGCCAACGTGGCGATCGTGATGGGCTGCAGCCGTCTCGCCGAACGCCGTTTCAAGCACATCTTCGACTGAAGGGGCTCCGCAATGAAACGCAACGGATTCCTTGGGCTCGCATTCAACGCGCTCTTTCTCGCCTTCATGCTCGCGCCGATCGTCGTGGTGCTGCTCGTGGCCTTCACGGACAAGGGCTATATCTCCATGCCGTTTGACGGCGCCTCGCTGCGCTGGTTTCGCGCGATCTGGCTGAACGGCGACATCGTCTCGGCTTTCTGGCTCTCGGTGCGCCTCGCGTTCGCCGCGGCCACCATCGGCGTGGCGCTCGCGGTGCCTGCCGCACTCGCCATCGCGCGCTACCGTTTTCCGGGCCGCGGCGCGCTGGTGAGTTTTTTCCTCTCGCCGATGATGATTCCTGCCGTGGTGCTCGGCATCGCATTCCTGCGCTTTCTCTCGCTGCTGAACCTGAACGGCTCGTTCTGGGCGCTCGTCGCCGCCCACGTGGTGATCGTGCTGCCGTATGCGCTGCGTCTCGCGCTTTCTTCGGCGGTCGGCCTCGACCGCGACGCCGAGCGCGCGGCGCTTTCCTGCGGTGCGAGCCGCTTCACGGCATTCCGCCGCGTAGTACTGCCGATGATCCGCACGGGCGTGGCGGGCGGCTGGGTGCTGTCGTTCATCCAGAGCTTCGACGAGCTCACCATGACCATTTTCGTCGCGACGCCAGGCACCACCACGCTGCCCGTCGCCATGTACAACCAGATCGCGCAGACGATCGATCCGCTCGTCACCTCGGTGTCGGCGGTGCTGATCGTCGGCACGATCCTGCTGATGCTGCTGCTCGATCGCATGGTCGGGCTGGACCGCATCCTGATCGGAGAAGCCCGATGACACAAAACTCCACCGCGAGCCCCGACGTGCTCGTGATCGGCGGCGGCCTCGTCGGCTCCGCCGTGGCCTACGGGCTCGCCCGCGAAGGCGCACGCGTGACGGTGCTCGACGAGGACGACGGCGGCTTTCGCGCCTCGCGCGGCAACTTCGGCCTCGTCTGGATTCAGGGCAAGGGTTACGGCCTTTCGCCCTACGCGCGCTGGTCGCGCAGCTCGGCGCAGCGCTGGCCGCTGCTCGCGCAAAGCCTCGCCGACGAGGCGCGCGTGGACGTCGCGCTGCGTCAGCCTGGCGGTTTTCATATCTGCTTCTCGGACGAAGAACTCGCCGAGCGCCACAAACGGCTGTCCACCCTGCAGGCCGAGATCGGCGGTTATCCGTTCGAACTGCTAAATCATTCCGAACTGCGCGAGCGGCTGCCCGGCATCGGGCCCGCGGTCGTTGGCGCGAGCTATACGCCGATGGACGGCCACGTCAACCCGCTCAAACTGCTGCGCGCGCTGCACGTCGCCATGCAGCGGCGCGGCGTACGGCTCGTCTCGGGCGAGCGCGCCGAGCGTATTGCCGCCGGGCCGGGCGGGTTCAGCGTGCAAGGGCGGCGCGGCGTGTATCACGCTGCACGCGTCGTGCTCGCGGCCGGCCTCGGCAACCGTGCGCTCGCCCCGCACGTGGGCCTCAATGCCCCCGTTGCGCCCAATCGCGGCCAGGTACTCGTGAGCGAGCGCGTCGAGCCGTTTCTGCGCTATCCGACCATCAATGTGCGGCAGACCGACGAAGGCACGGTGCAGTTCGGCGACTCGATGGAAGAAGCCGGCTTCAACGACTTCACCACCACGCCGATCCTGCGCCAGATCGCGGCGCGCGGCGTGCGCGCGTTTCCCATGCTCGCCCATGTGCGGCTCGTACGCATGTGGGCCGCGCTGCGCGTGTACAGCCCCGATGGCTTTCCGATCTACGACCAGTCCGAGGCGCATCCGGGTGCCTTCGTCGTCACCTGCCATAGCGGCGTGACGCTCGCCGCGGCCCACGCGCTGCGCATCGCGCCGTGGATCACGGGCGGCCCGATGCCCGCCGAACTGCCCGCTTTCTCCGCGCGCCGCTTCGCGACCGACGCGGCTGCCGAACCGATCCTCGCTCACTAATCCCGCCATGACAGCCCAATCTCCCCAGGCGCCCGCGCCGCTGTTCAAGACACTCTCCGACGCCGAAACGCGCGTCGATATCTGGTTCAACGGCCAGCCGCTGTCCGTGCCCGCCGACCGCTCCGTCGCTGCCGCGCTGCTCGCCGCGGGCGTATCGCGCTTTCGCGCGACGCCCGTTTCGGCTGCGCCGCGCGCGCCGTTCTGCATGATGGGCGCGTGTTTCGAATGCCTCGTGGAGATCGACGGCGTGCCGAGCCGCCAGAGCTGCATGGTGCCGGTGCGCGCGGGCATGCAGATCCGCTCGCAGGAAGGCGCGCGGGACCTGCCGCCCGAACCCGGCGCAAATGCCGACACGCTCGAGGAGAACGCTCATGCCCGGTGATTATCAAGGCGATGCCAAGACTGTTTTCAATGCGCAAGCCGTCGACGTCGTCGTGATCGGCGCCGGTCCCGCCGGGATGAGTGCGGCCACCCGTTCGGCGCACGCCGGACTCTCAGTGGTCCTGATCGATGAGCAGGACGCCGTGGGCGGCCAGATCTATCGCGCGATAGGCCGCGCCGACGCGCGCCGCAAGGAGATACTGGGCCCCGACTACGCGGCGGGCGATGCCATCGTCCAGGCGTTCGCGCGCTCCGGCGCGCAGCATGTCGCCCGTGCCTCCGTCTGGCAGGTCACGCGCGAACATGCCGTTCACTACCTCAAGGACGGCAAGGTCGGTAGCTTCCAGGCAAAGCGTGTGATTCTCGCGAGCGGCGCGCTGGAGCGGCCGTTTCCCATTCCGGGCTGGACCCTGCCCGGCGTGCTCACGGCGGGCGCCGCGCAGATCCTGCTCAAGAGCGCGGGCGAAGTGCCCGCCTCGCCGCCCGTGCTCGCGGGCTGCGGGCCGCTGCTCTACCTGCTCGGCTGGCAATACGTCCAGGCAGGCGTGCCGATTCGCGCGCTCGTCGACACCACGCGCCACGAAGACCGCTGGCGCGCGAAACGCCACCTGCTTGCCGCGCTGCGCTCTTGGCCGTTCCTGAGCAAAGGCCTGCATCTGATCCGCACGCTGCGCGAGGCCAAGGTTCCCATTTTCGAGGCCGCCGACGACCTCGCCGTGGAAGGCCGCCAGGGCAGCGACGGCGTGCAGCGCGCCGCTGCACTCACGTTCACGTCGCAAGGCCGCGCGCACCGGGTCGAGGCCGATGTGATCCTGCTGCACCAGGGCGTGGTGCCCAACACGCAGTTCACGCAGGCGCTGCGCGCTACGCATCGCTGGGACAGCGGGCAGCTTTGCTTCACACCGCAAACGGATGCATGGGGCGAACTCGATGTGCCCGGCATCTTCGTGGCCGGCGACGGCGCGGGCATCGGCGGAGCCCAGGCCGCGGCGCAGCAGGGCATGCTTGCGGCGCTCGCCGCCGCCGCACAGCTAGGCTCGATCCATTCAGCCACGCGCGATCGCGAGGCGGCCCCCCATCGCGCGGAACTCGAGCGCGTGATGCGCATCCGCCCGTTCCTCGACAGCCTCTACCGCCCGCGTGACGCAAACCGCATCCCCGCCGACAGCACCATCGTCTGCCGCTGCGAAGAAGTGACGGCGGGCGAGTTGCGCGGCTTCGTCGGCCTCGGCTGCCTCGGCCCGAACCAGGCGAAGTCGTTCGGCCGCTGCGGCATGGGTCCGTGCCAGGGCCGCATGTGCGGCCTTACCGTGACCGAAGTGATCGCCGAGGCGCGCAAGGTGCCGCCAGCCGAGGTGGGCTACTACCGCATCCGCCCGCCGATCAAGCCGCTCACGCTCGGAGAACTCGCCGGTGAATGACGCCCGTACTCCCCCTGCGAGCGCCGTGCAGGAAGCGGATGTGCTCGTGATCGGCGGCGGCCTGCACGGTTCGAGCAGCGCCTTTCACATGGCGCGGCGCGGCGCGAGCGTGATCGTTCTCGAAGCCGACTACGTGGGCCGACATTCGTCGGGCGTGAACGCGGGCGGTGTGCGCACGCTCGGCCGCCCGCTCGCCGAGATTCCGCTTGCGCTCATGTCGCGCGAAATCTGGCACGCGCTGCCCGACAGCGTCGGCGACAACGGCGGTTTCGTTCCTTCCGGACAACTGAAGATTGCCGAGACCGAAGCCGAACTGGAAGAGTGCCGCGAGCGCGTCGCGCTGCTCGAATCGCACGGTTTCACGCACGAAAAGCTGATCGACCGCGAAACGGTGCTCGAACTCGAACCGGCACTGGCGAAGCACGTGACGGGCGGCATCTGGGTCGAACGCGACGGCTATGCGCTGCCCTTTCGCACCACCACGGCGTTTCGCCTCGCCGCGCAAAAGCACAGCGCGCGCTTCTACGAAGGCACGGCGGTCACGCACATCGAGCCGCGCGGCGAGCGCTGGATCGCGCAAACCCCGCGCGGCGCCTTTGCCGCGCGCAAGCTGCTCGTCACGGCGGGCGCGTGGTCGGGCGAACTGGCGCGCCAGGCCGGCGAGCCTGTGCCCGTTTATCCCGAGGGTCTGATGCTGATGGTTACGCACCGCGTGGCGCCCTTCTGCCGCGCGACGCTCGGCGCAACCGGACGGCCGCTTTCGTTCAAGCAGTTCGACAACGGCACTGTGGTGATCGGCGGCAAGCTGATCGGCATCGCAGATCTGCCGGGGCGGCACGGCGAAGTCGATTTCATGCGGCTCGTGAAAAGCGCACAGACCGTCGTCGAGCTGTTTCCGCATCTGCGCCATCTGGGCGTGAACCGGGCATGGGCCGGTGTGGAAGCGTTCACGGCCGACTCGCTGCCGATCATTTCGGCGAGCCGGCGTGCCGCGAATCTGTACTACTCGTTCGGCTATTGCGGCAGCGGCTTTCAACTCGGGCCCGCGTGCGGGAAGCTCGTTTCCGAACTCGTGCTCGACGGCACGCCTTCGCTCTCGCTCGATGCGTTCGCGATCGACCGCTTCGAGCGCCCCGCGGTGCAGGCGCCGCTAGCCGGCGTCGCCGCGCACTGACGCCTTCGATTCCCTCACCCTGTCTCGCCATTACGGCGAAGGAGCTTGCAGACACATGAACGATATTGTTCGTATCGAAACCAATCAGCGCATGAGCCGAGTCGTGAAAGCCGCCGGGCTCGTGTTCGTGGGCGGCCAGACGTCGGCCGATCCGTCGCCCGACGTGAAGGTCCAGACCGCTGCCGTGCTCGCGAAAATCGATGGCTTTCTCGCCAAGGCCGGCATCGACAAGACGCGGCTCGTCTCCGCGCAGGTCTGGCTTGCGGATATCGCGCGCGACTTCGCCGGCATGAACGAGGTGTGGGACGCGTGGGTGCCCGAAGGTTGCGCGCCCACACGCGCGACAGTGCAGGCGCAACTGGCTTCGCCGCAACTGCTCGTGGAGATCGCGGTCGTGGCGCTGGCCTAAGCGCCGTGTGAAGCTGCCGGCGCCGCCGTGAAAGCGCGTCGACAGCCGCAGTCGAGCAACCGTAAAGCGACGGGGGCACGGCATCGCGCGCACGCTGTAAGCGCAAGTTCACGTTCGCGCGGCACAATGGCGAACCCACCCGAACTTAGAGGAGCGCGCGATGGCCCTTCCTTACGGCTACGTCAAGGCGAAAATTGTTTCCGCGCCGCAGTTGAAGGCCACGCGGCGGCCACACGAAGTCCAGTATCACCTGCACTTCGGTGTGACGGTCAACGGCACGCGCTGGGACATCGCTGTGAACGTCGGCACCACGGACGCGGATGACCTGCTCAAGTACAAGCTCGTGTTCGACTTCAACCACAACGTGCTGACCACGCTGGAGGGCGCGGCCGAAGGCTCGACCGATCTCACGGGCACCGAAGCGCTGCCGGCCATCGACTTTGAGCGCAGCGACTTTCTCGCCAATACGGGCGCGTGGCGCAACAGCGACGTGATGGACGGCTCCGACCAGGTGGAGCCCGTCGCCTCGCTGCAACGCCTGCTGTTGCGCGCGCAACAATCGTCGCTCGACGTCTACGTGTTCGGCCGCTTCTACAGCGAAGGCGACGGCATCCACGACGTCCACATGAACCAGGGTTCGAAGGGCGAGTTCATCCACAAGGCAGGCAACGACGCGAACGACCACAACGACATCTGGCAGGACGGCGCGCTGCTCGTGGACCTGGGCGACCCCGAATGGGCCTTGTATGTGGCGGCGTTCGATCAGCAATACGTGCCCACCGACAATCTCGGCAACCCCACGCCAGATTCGCAGCCGATTTCGTAAAACGGCAAGCGGGCGCATGCCGGAATCCCGCCATGCGCCCGCTCGTTGAAGCGAATCGACCGTTTAGAAGTCGATCTTCGCGTTGAGGCTGACCGTGCGCGGATCGCCCGGTGCGATGTAATCGGAATACTGGAACATCCAGTAACGGCGATTCGTGATGTTGTCGATGGCCGCGCGCAGCGTCACGTCGTGGCCACCAATGCGGGTGAAGTAGTTCGCGCCCACGTTCACGAGCATGTAGCCGCCCGTTTCGAGATTGTTGGCTGGGCGCACCTGCGTGCTGCCCGTGAACTTCGCATCCGCGCCAAGCTGCAGGCCTTGCACGTAAGGCACGTCGTAAGTCACGCGGCCCGCGGCGACGAAGGTCGGCGCGCCAGCCACACGATTGCCGTTGTACGACTGTCCCTTCGCGTACCACGTGTCGAGCAGCGTGACGCTGCCTGCGACCTGCCAGCTTCGGCCGAGCCGCACGCTCCCGGCCGCCTCGACACCTTCGTAAATCGAATTGCCGTCCTGCACGTAGACGTTGTCGGCGTTCGCGTAGGCCGCGCCGCGCTCGATGCGGAACAGGGCCGCCGTTGCGCTCCAGCGCTCGTGTTCGCTCTTGATGCCAATTTCATACTGACGCGAGCGCAGCGGACGCAGCATCGCGCCGCCGTTCGCGTAGATGCTGTCCACGATCGCGCCCTGCTCCAGCGCCTCGACGTAGCTCGCGTACAGCGTCGTGTTCGGCTCGAGCTTGTACATCAGCGCGAAGGTCGGCGTGAGCACGCCGTTCTGGCTGTACTGGGACGTCTTTTCGCCCGTGGTTGCGTAGTTGTTCTGACTATAGTTCGTGTAACGCAGGCCAGCGAGCACCGACCAGCGGCTCGTGATCTGCATCGTGTCGCTCACGAACGCCGAAGCCTGCGTGATGTCGCTCGTACGGTAGGTTTCGAGCCCGCCGCCCGAATAGAAGCGCCACGGGTTGGGCTGATACAGATTGCCGTTACCGAGCACCGTATAGATCGAGTTCAACGCGTAGTTGTTGGTCTGGTGCTGGTATGCGCCGCCAATCACGAGTTGATGCGTGAACGGCCCGGTCTTCACCTTGCCTTCGAACATGCCCTGCCAGTAAACGTCCTGATGGGCTTCGTCGCCGTTCCAGCGCGCGTCGGTGTAGTCGCCTGCCTGGTTGAGCAGCGTGAGTGTACTCTCGTTGCGGTCGCGCGCCGACTTGCTGTAGCTGCCCGAGGTGGTGAACGACCAGTCGGGCGTGATCTGGTAGCGCACGCCCGCCGTGTAGAGCTGCAGGTTGGTGTTGATGTGCTGGTCGGTGCCGCCGAGCAGGTTGCTGCCGCCGCTGATCACCGCGGGCAGGCTCGACGCCGTGTAGCTGCCCGTGTAGATCGCGGGCGTCTGGCCGCTGGAACGGATCGTCTGGTAGAGCGCGTTGAACCATACCTGCAGGTCGCGCGTGAGCTGGCCGTCGAGTGCGAGCGAAACCGAGTTGCGGTTGATATCGCCGGCGTTATAGGTCTTGCCCGCTTCCTTCGTGTAATTCAGGCGCGCGCCGAACATGTCGTCCGGGCCGAATCGGCGGCTCAGGTCGACGTGCGTGCTCAGCACGCCGTCCATGCGATAGCCCACGTCGAGGCTCGTGACCGGGTCCTTTTCCGGCCGCTTCGTCACGTAGTTGACGAGGCCGCCCGGCTGCGCGAACCCGTACATGAAGCCGCCCAGGCCCTTGAGCAGTTCCACGCGCTCCAGTTGCTCGTAGGGCATGGTGATGCCGTACGAGATGAACGGATTGCCGTCGATGCGAAAGCCGTTTTGCCAGTCCACCGGCAAACCGCGAATGGTGATGTAGGTGGCCCACGCGTTATAGGCGTTGCTGTTGTTGCTGACCGAGGCGTCGCCGGCAAACACATCGCCGAGCTTGTAGACCTGGCGCTCGGCCAGATTCTCGCCCGTCACGACCGTGGTCGAGAACGGCGTGTCGAGCTGCGAGCGCATGCCGAGCGCGCCGCTGTTCACCGGCGTGTTCAGGTTCAGCGGCGAATCGGCGACCTGGCTTGCGCTCACCTTCACGGCGGGCAGCGCCTGCTCCGTGCCGGCCGTACCGGTTATGGCGGCTCGAGGCAGTACCTTCTGGGTTGTGCTTGCCGCGGCGCTGTCCTGCGTCGATGTTTGGGCGACAGCGGCCTGAGCCGTCGCGAAAGTAAGCCAGGCCGCAATATGCAACGGTCGCGGCAGCGTGCGTCGCGCTTGCCGCGCGTGTTCTCGGTTGTTCATGTCGTTTTGGAAGGGTCGTCTCGCCAGTGCTGGCCGGATACTTCAATGAGAAGCATTCTCATTTTCACTGGCGGGCGATATTAACAAACCCGTACGACTTTTCCTAGAACCCGCGACTCATTCGTCGGATTTGAGGGATTCCCTCGAAATAGTGCTTAAAACGGACGCCAGGCGGCCCGACCATGTCCATTTTGCGCAAGAATCACCGAAAATCGTCTGAATTGGACCGAAGTACGAACGTAGCGCGCTCGCGCCCGGCTTGCTGCTGTGCGTAATGCCCGCGCCTGGAAATACGCTAAGTCGCGTCATAAAATACAGACCCAGTCAGTGCATTCACGTGGTGACCGCGTATGAGACACGCTACGTTCCCCGTGCTGATCGTTCTGGCTTCGGTCCCGGCCGCATGGGCCATGGGCTTCGCCGCAGCGAACGAAAACACGGATCTGCCCTCTCCCCAGAGCGTGGCGCCTGCCACGCTACATTGGCCTCCCGCCTCGCCCTCGTCCATCCCGCCGGGCATTTCGCGCGCCGCGTTGCATACGGGGCCCCAGAAAGACGACAAGTCGTATTTCGAAGCGCTCCCGGGCGGCGATAAAAAGCTCGACGATAACGGCGACGGCGCCCGCTTGCGCGGCGATCGTTTCCACTGGCAGCAGCCCTAGCGCCTGTTCACGCGATGTATGCTTGCGCCTGTTCAGCCCAGCACGCTTGCACTCTTACGATATTCAGCTTTCCTGATTATATTTGCCGGCCGCCAGAATGAACTGGCGGCTCTCTACTGATGCGCGTGCTTACGCTTTCACAGCCGGCGCGTGTGGCGGTGCGACCGCTGGCGGTTGTCCCGATGCAGGCGCTGGCGCATGCCCCGGATAGACGACGATCACAGGCCCCGGCATTGCCCATGCGGGCACCGCGAACAGCACAGGCATCGGTGTGGGCATCGCGAATTCACCGCTGAATGCCGCCTGCTGGAACTGCTGCATCTGGGCCTGCATGGCCCACATCTGCATGGTCATCGCGCGCATCTGCTGCAGCGCCCACGCGGGCGGCGGTCCGCCGCTGCTGCTCTGAACCTGAATGCTACTGGCGCCGTACGGGCTATGCCAGCTCCACGTGCTGATCTTGACCGGGCCAGCAGAGGTCTGGACCACATGGGTCTCGCCTTGAGCCGGAACGAGGTGGCCGTCGACGTTGACGAAAAGCGGCTGGGCCGCCAATGCGAGGGCCGGTGCGCACACCAGTGCGGCCGCCGCCATAGCAGTGCGAAAACGCATCTCATCCTCCATTGTTCGAGCCTCCACGCGCGGTGTGCGCCGGGAGGCGTCTTTTACTATGTCGAGCGAGAATTAAAATTCGCTTAAAACGCGCCGGTGCCTTTGCATTAATCCACGATTAAGAATCCGTGCGCCAGATCGTCGACGATAGATTCGGCATGTTAGGCGTGGTGATGCCGAGCGGCACGCTCACCTAACGCATGAGGCTCATGACGCTCGCCACGCTGAGCAAGCTCGATCTCAAACCCGGCGCGCCCGTGATGAAGCTCACGATCGATTCGGGCCAGATGTATTCAGGCGAGGTGGCGGGCAATGTCGTGGCGACGCCGTCGTTCAAGTTCATGCCTGCGCCGGCACCTTGATCGCCTCGCGGCCATTCACGCTTATTTGGCGAACAGCTGGCCGATGTCCTTGAAGGCCTTGAATTCGAGCGCGTTGCCGCACGGGTCGAGGAAGAACATCGTGGCTTGCTCGCCCACCTGCCCCTTGAAGCGCACGTAAGGTTCGATCACGAACTTCACGCCGAAGGTCTTGAGGCGCTCGGCCAGCGCCTCCCAGTCGCTCCAGCTCAGCACGACGCCGAAATGCGGCACCGGTACGTCGTGGCCGTCCACGGGGTTCGTGTGCGCATGGTCCTGCGAAGCCGTTTTCGGGTGCTCGTGAATCACGAGCTGGTGGCCGAAGAAGTCGAAGTCGACCCACTGCGCGCTGGAGCGCCCCTCTGCCAGCCCGAATACGCGGCCGTAGAAGTCGCGCGCGGCGGCGAGGTCATAAACGGGAATGGCGAGGTGAAAGGGGGAAAGCGACATGCGTGTCTCCACTGTCGTCGAAAGCGATCCCGCCATGGTAGACAGGCCAAATCAAAAACAAAATCAATATATAATTTTCTGATTCACAAATATTATTGATGAATGATACGCGAACTCAGAACCCTCGTTGCGGTGGCGAGAGAAGGTACGTTCGCTGCGGCCGGACAGAAGATCGGCCTGACCCAGGCCGCCGTGAGCGCACAAATGCAGCGCCTCGAGGCGGAGCTGGGCTTCGCGCTGTTCGACCGAGAGGGGCGCAACGCGCGTCTGAACGCGATGGGCCAGCAGATCCTCGCCCAGGCGCAGGAAGTCATCAGGCTCTATGAAAACCTGAGTTCGAGCGCGGCGGGTCCCGCGGCGACAGAGCGCGTCACGCTCGGCGCAATCGCTTCCGTGCAGCGCGCGCTGGTGCCGGAGGCGCTTGGCGAATTCCACCGCCGCTGTGCCGGCTGCCGCACGCGTGTGATCCCCGGCGTTTCGATGGAGCTTCACAATCTCGTGGATGCGGGCGAAATCGACATGGCGGCCATCATCCGGCCACCCTTCGCACTGCAAAGCGATTTGCGCTGGACCACGCTCGCGCGCGAGCCGTTCCGGCTCATCGTGCCGCGCCATGTGAAAGGCCACGACTGGGCCGAACTGCTGGCGACGCAACCCTTCATCCGCTACGATCGGGCATCGTTTGGCGGACGCCAGGTAGACCGCTTCCTGCGCCGCATGCACTACACCGTGCAGGACCTGAGCGAACTCGACGAACTGGAAGCCATCGTCGGCCTCGTTGCGAACGGCGTGGGCGTCGCGCTGGTGCCGCAAACGTCGGCGTGGCGGCGCTGGCCTGCCAAAGTGCGCGCAATCGATCTCGGGCAGCACACGTTCCACCGCGACGTCGGCCTCGTGCATCGCGCGCCGGGCACGCTGAGCGACCCAGCGCGCCTGCTGATCCAGCTACTCGAATCGCGCGCCCGCGAGCAACAGCCAGCGGACGAGCCGCAATGAACCCATCATGCCTTGCAGGCCCACCGGAGAAACACACGTGAGCGCCCCCGAGATGCGTGACGAATTGCGGCTTCTCGAGCGCCGCGCGTACGGCGATGACGTCGGTCACGTCCGGCGGCATCGACACCGCGGCGCTCGGCGCGCAAAACTGGCGCGCGAGCGACACGAGCGCCTTCCCGGAGTGGTTCGTCTCGTTCCATACGGACCTTTCGAACCAGATCGCCAGCATCACCCAGCCGGCCCTGCTGCTTTGGGGCGACAACGATCCCTTGAGTCCCGTCGCCGTGGGCGAGCGGCTCAACGCCCTGCTCGCCAATTCCGCGCTGCACGTGGTGCGCGGCGGCGAGCACGATCTCGCGAGCGTCCACGCACAAGCGTTGGCGCCGCTCGTGGATACCCATTTGATGGCGGACTGACCGGATGCATGGCGGGGACGAGCGACAGTCGTTTCAACCAAATTCGTCGAAAAATACATTAAATATAACTGGACGAAAATCAATACGATTGCACAAACCACTAGACCGTCGCCGTCCAACCCACAGGAACGCCTATGCCGCGCCCCATCGTCGCCCGCATTCAACCCGACGCCATCCGTCACAACCTGCAGCTGGCGAAACAAAGTGCCGCCGGCTCGCGCGCCTTCGCCGTGATCAAGGCCAATGCGTACGGACACGGCATCGAGCGCATCTATCCGGCGCTCGCGGGCGCCGACGGCATCGCCCTGCTCGACCTCGATGAAGCCGTGCGCGTGCGCGAACTGGGCTGGACCAAACCCCTGCTGCTGCTCGAAGGCGTGTTCGAACCCGCCGACATCGAGCTGGCCGCAACGTACCGGCTCACTGTGGCCGTGCATTGCGACGAGCAACTCGATCTGCTCACGGCAGCGAAGCCGCAGCATCCCATCGATATCCAGCTGAAGATGAACTCGGGGATGAACCGCCTGGGTTTCCGTCCCCATGCGTATCGCGCCGCGTGGGAGCGCGCACGCGCGATTCCGTCGATCGGCGCGATCGGCCTCATGACGCACTTCGCGAACGCCGACGACGGCCACATCGACTGGCAGCTCGACACCTTCGACGCGGTGGTGCAAGACCTTCCTGGCGAGCAGTCGGTGTCGAATTCGGCAGGCGTGCTCTGGCACCCGCGCGCGCATCGCGACTGGGTGCGCCCCGGCACGATCCTTTATGGCGCGTCGCCCACGGGCGTGGCGCGGCACGTGCAAGGCTTCGGCCTGCGCGCGGCCATGACGCTCACGAGCCGCATCATCGGCGTGCAAACGCTCGCGCCGCAGGAAACCATCGGCTATGGCCGCACCTTCGAGGTCGACCGGCCCATGCGCGTCGGCGTGGTGGCGTGCGGCTATGCGGACGGGTATCCGCGCCACGCGCCCACCGGCACGCCGATTGCCGTGGATGGCGTACGCACGCGCGTGGTGGGTCGGGTGTCGATGGACATGCTGACGGTCGATCTCACGCCGTGCCCGCAAGCGGGAATCGGTTCGAGCGTCGAACTGTGGGGCGACCACGTGCGCGTCGACGAGGTGGCCGAAGCGTCGGGCACCATCGGCTATGAGCTGATGTGTGCACTCGCGCTGCGCGTGCCGGTGGTCGTGGCCGACGGCGCGGATACGTCCCGCGCAGCGCGAACGAGCGGCGAGCGCGTAGCAGCCTGACGCCGCCGAAAAAGCTCGCTGACGAAATTTCGTCAAACTTCCGGTTGAGCCCCGGCCTTGCGTCACCTATTTTTGTGTTGACACGCGCAGCGCACCGCACGCCGCACGCCGCGCGCTGCCAACACTTCAAGGAGACACTCGTGGCCGACCAGGAGACTCACGCCTACGCGCCGCATCATGGGGACTACCGGCTCATCGGCGGTGCAGGCGAACGCGCGCGCGCAGCGGGCCTCGTCAACGCGGACTGGTACCGGTGCGCCGTGCCGCGCCCCGTGATGAAGCAGTTGATGCAGCGCAGCGACGCGCGCGCCATACGCGACACCGTGATCTGGTATGCGGCCATCGTCGCGAGCGGCGTGCTCGCCGGGTTCCTCTGGCACGCGCATTCGTGGTGGGCCGTACCCGCGTTTCTCCTCTACGGCACGCTCTATTGCAGTCCCGCCGATTCGCGCTGGCACGAAGCGGGTCACGGCACCGCATTCAAAACGCGCTGGATGAACGACGCGCTCTATCAGATCGCTTCGTTCCAGGTATTCCGCTGCGCGACGATCTGGCGCTGGAGCCACGCGCGCCATCACACCGACACGCTGGTGGTGGGCCGCGATCCCGAGATCGCCGCGCCGCGCCCTACCGACTGGCTCTCGCTCGCCCTCAACATCTTCGCGCTCAAGCACGCCTCGCGCGAGTTGCCGCGCATGATCTCCGCTGCGTGCGGACGCCTCGGCGCGGAAGAACAAAGCTTCGTGCCCGCCTCCGAATGGCCCAAGGCCATTCGCGAAGCGCGCCTGAGCCTGCTCGTGTACGCAATCGCGATTGGCGCCTGCATCGGCTTTCGCACCATCCTGCCGCTGCTTTATATCGGCCTGCCGAGCCTCTACGGCGCGTGGCTTTATCTCTACTTCGGCCTCACGCAGCACGCCGGCATGCCCGAGAACGTGCTCGACCACCGGCGCAACTGCCGCACGGTGATGATGAATCCCGTATTCCGCTTTCTCTACTGGAACATGAATTATCACGTCGAGCATCACATGTTTCCGATGGTTCCTTTTCACGCGCTGCCGCGCCTGCACGAAGTCGTGAAAACGGACATGCCGCCGCCTTATCGCAGCAGCCTTGCCGCCTACGCGGAAATCATTCCCGCGCTCGTGCGGCAAACACGCGACCCCTACTATCACGTGGCGCGCCCGGTACCGGGCCACGCCGAAGCCTGAGCCGTTGCGCACACAACGTTCAATATCAATCTGGAGACACTTCATGGCCCAATGGATCGACGCAGCCGCACTCGACGATATCGAAGACGAAGACGTCATGCGCTTCGACCACGGCGGACGCACCTTTGCGATCTACCGCGTGGAAGATCAGGTCTACGCGAGCGACGGGCTCTGCACACATGAACATGTGCACCTGAGCGACGGGCTCGTCATGGGCCATGTGATCGAATGTCCGAAGCACAATGGCCGCTTCGACGTGCGCGACGGCAAACCGCTTTGTGCACCGGTATGTGAGAAGCTCGCCACGTACCCGGCCAGGGTCGAAGACGGACGAATTTATATTGAAGTGTGATGCACCGAAACCTTGCAAAGGGAAGCGAAAAAAACGCGCAAACGTTAGCGTGGCACTCGCCGATCATTATGGTGTATTAAACAAGCCAACTTAGGCGCTTACTCTCGTCCATGTAACGAGAATGTCATAAATAGCCATTAGCGTGCTGATTCTCCATATTAATCGGAATGGATAGTCATGCACCCCGCGCTCGCGCAGTTTCGTCGTCCGGGTCTTCCCGTAGGCCCGCGCAGCGCCGGAGAACTGGCTCTGGAAGTGCCCGCCATCGACGCTTCGGATTCGAATTCTCTCGTCATGGAGATTTTCTATTCGAGGCGCGACATGGCCAGTCTCGCGGTGATCGAAAACGATCGCCCCATCGGGCTCATCAACCGCGATATTTTCATGTCGCAAATGAGCAAGCCGTTTCATCGCGAGCTATACGACAAGAAGAGCTGCATCGCGTTCATGGACAAGGAACCATTGATCGTCGACGCGGCCATGAGCATCGAGGCGCTCACGTTCAAAACCGTTGAAGTCGGCGAAAAGGCGCTGGTCGACGGTTTCATCGTGACGCGCGAAGGCCGCTTCGCTGGCGTGGGCAACGGCTTGCGCCTGCTGTCCATCGTCGCGGAGATGCAGGCGGAAAAGAATCGGCAGATCATGCAGAGCATTGAGTATGCGAGCGTGATCCAGCAAGCCATGCTGCGCGCCTCGCGCGAGACGCTTGCGACCATGTTGCCCGATGCCGCGCTCGTCTGGGAACCGCGCGACGTGGTGGGCGGCGACTTCTACCATTTCGCTGCGTTCGCCGACGGCTGGTTCGGCGCGGTGGCCGATTGCACGGGACACGGCGTGCCCGGTGCGTTCATGACCTTGCTCGCCTCGGCGTCGCTCTCGCAGGCCCTCGAGCAGATCGGCCCGCGCAACCCCTCCGCGCTGCTGGCAGCCGTCAATCGCAATGTGAAGGGCCTGCTCGGGCAAATCAACGGCGCGGGCGACGCCCCGCAGTCCAACGACGGTCTGGACGCCGCGTTCTTCTGGTTCGACGCCGCCAGCCAGGTGCTGCACTTTGCGGGCGCCCGGGTCGCACTGCATGTCTTGCGTGCGGACGCGGAACAGTTCGAAAGCATTGCCGGCGACCGCATGGGCGTGGGCTATGTCGACAGCCTCGCCGATTACACGTGGACCCAGCACGCCGTCGCCCTACCGCACGGCAGCCTGCTGTTCGTTTCCACGGATGGCTTGACCGATCAGATTGGCGGTCCGCGAAAAATCGCCTTCGGCAAACGCCGAACGCTCGACCGGATTCTCGCCGAGCGCGAGCACGCTTCTTCTTTCATCTGCGCACGCTTGCTCGAAACCTTTGCCGAATGGCAAGGCTCGCAAGCGCGCCGTGACGATGTCACGCTTTTCTTCGCACGAGTTTGAGGTAGTTCACCAATATGTCTGGAATTCTGGATCAAAACTGCTGCTTCTTCGAAATCGCACAGAAGCGCAGTTTGCTCTTCTATCACAAAGGCTATTTCTCGCACAGCATCGTCGCGGCGATGAGCGAGGTCGTCAAGCTGCAACTGGAAGTGGCGGGACTGAGCTCGTCCACGCGCAGAAAGATCTTCTCCTCGTTCATCGAGCTTTCGCACAATATCGTGCACTACTCGTGCGAGGCGCTATCGGAAGATCAAGGCCAGGGCGGCGCAATACGCGAAGGCGCGATGTGCATTTCCGCCGAAGGCGAGCGCCACCTCATGGTATGCGTGAATCCCATCGCCACGGCGGCCGTGGACGACTTGCGCAAGAAGCTGGAGCCGCTGCGCAACATGTCGATCGAAGAAATCAAGCAGGCCTACAAGATGTCGCTGCGCGCCGACACGCCTGCCGATAGCAAAGGCGCGGGACTGGGTTTTCTGACGATGGCGCGCGACGCCAGTGCGCCGCTCGAATTCGCGTTTCATCCACGCGAAGACGATACGGGCACCACACTGTTTTGCCTCAAGACCATCATCTGACCAGGGCACGCGTACATAATGGAAAACCTTTTTATCGCCGCCACGGCAACGTCGCCGGAAATCGACTTCCGCTTCGACGAAAACGTGCTGTCACTGCGAGGCGAATCGTATCCCGAGAATGCCGCCGCGTTTTATGCGCCGATCATCGAGCGGCTCAATCTCTGGCTCAAGGATTGCAAAAACGCCGCGATCACGGTCGAGGTCACGCTCACCTACTTCAACAGCTCGAGCACGAAAATGCTGTTCAGCGTGTTCGACGCCCTGGATCGCGCCGCGGCGGCGGGCAACCAGGTGCAGGTGAACTGGTATCGCGACGAAGAAGACGAAACGATCCTCGAATTCGGCGAGGAACTGCAAACCGACTTCACCGCAATCAAGTTCAATGATTGCCCGGTTGCAACGTGAGGATGCTTTGAGGACGACGCGCGTGGAAACGACTGGCTTGCGGGACGCAATGAAGGATCACTACCTCGACCTGTTCCGCAGCGAAAGCGAGGCGCTGGAGCGGGCCCGGATGATTGCCGAGGCTCCGGAGGCGTACGCGCACAGTCATCGCGAGGCGCTCATCGAGCTGATCCATCACTACGAGCGCCTGATGCGCGAAACGCGCCGCCTGATCGGGCGCAGCGATCGCGCCGAGCGCGAAATGCAGGCGCTCACGCAGCAACTGCAATATCGCGCGACGCACGACGCGCTGACCGGCGTGCTCAATCGCAGCGCCGTGATCGAACGCACGGTGAAGGCGCTGCGCGCGAATCGGGCGGTGATGATCCTGCTCGACATCGACGACTTCAAGAAGGTCAACGACGACTTCGGGCACCCGGCCGGCGACAGCGTGATCTCGGGCATCGTGAACTGCCTGCGCCGCATTCTCGGCGAGACCGGCATCATCGGACGCGTGGGCGGCGAAGAGTTCACGGTCGTCTTGCCGGGCTTCGACATCGCCGATGCCTTGCAACTCGCCGAGCGTATGCGCGAAGCGATTGCGAATCACGCGTTCCCGGCGCCGGTGTGTCGCGCCATCACCGCCAGTTTCGGTGTAAGCGACAATCCGGCCGGCACCGATTTCGACACGGCATACGGACTCGCCGATTCCGCGTTGTACACCGCCAAGCGCGGCGGCCGCAACTGCGTGACGTTCGAAGGGCAAATCGCCTCGGCGGGTTGAGGGACGGCGGCCAGTTGGGCCGTTGCCACGCAACGCTCGTCTTTTCCGAACGCCACTACAATGGTGCGGAGAAAACGGCGACGCGTATGAAGAATGCAGGTCACGAAAACGCGCGTCGGTCGAGCAAAACAGCGAGGCGATCGATGACAGCGAAGCAGCCGGCAAGCCTGGCATTGCCAGGGCAAGTCGTACTCGTGTTGCAGGGTGGCGGCGCATTGGGCGCCTATCAACTCGGCGTGTATGAGGCGATGCACGAAGCCGGCATCCATGTCGACTGGGTGATCGGCACTTCCATTGGCGCCATCAACGCTGCATTGATCGTCGGAAACGCTCCCGAGCACCGCTTCGAGCGTCTGGACGAATTCTGGCATCGCGTCACGGACCGCACCCGCCTCGACGTGGCAGCAACGTGGCCTGGCTTCGCGCCCGGCTGGGACAAGACGTTTGCAAAGCTGATGATCATCGGCGGCGGCATTGCCGGGTTCTTTCAGCCCAACCCGGTATCGTGGTTCGGTCCGCTCGCACATCTCGGCGTCGATCGCGCGTCTTATTACAGGATCGCCCCGCTGCGCGACACGCTCGTTTCCCTGGTCGACTTCGAATTGCTGAACGCCGGGCACCCGCGCCTTACCGTGGGCGCGGTAAACGCCCGCACGGGCGCGATGCGCTATTTCGATTCGCGCGACCAGCGCCTGAATGTCGAACACGTCATGAGCTCGGGCGCACTGCCGCCCGCGTTCCCGGCGGTGCGCATCGACGGCGAGCCGTATTGGGACGGCGGCATCTACTCCAACACGCCGGTCGAGGTCGTGCTGGACGACAAGCCGCGCCACAGCTCGGTGATCTTCTCGGTGCAGGTGTGGAATCCAGCGGGCCCCGAACCGCAAAGCATCTGGCAGATCGCAGAACGGCAAAAGGACATTCAATACGCGAGCCGCACCGAAAGCCATATCGCGCGCCAGCAGCAGATCCACCGCTTGCGCCACGTGATCCGCGAACTGGCGAAGCGCGTGCCCGCTGACGAGCGCGACGCACTCGATGTGAAGGAGCTGGCGGCATGGGGCTGTGAGACCACCATGCGGCTCATCAAGCTCGCGGCGCCACGACTCGACGGCGACGACCAGTTGAAGGACATCGACTTCACGCCGTCCGGCATTGCCGCGCGCCGACGCGCGGGCTACGAAGCCGCCATGCGCGCGATCGACGCAAGACCCTGGGATGCCCCGATGGACCCGATAGAAGGACTCAGCGTCTACAGCGCGGACGAAGAATAAAAGAAAGCGATAGAGCACGAAGCCCATATCGCCCCACTCTGGCGTGGTTTTCCGCGTTGCGCCGAGCCCGAGATATATATCCTGCCGACCCCCCCTGATCGGGTGCGTGAAGCGATGCGCGCCGCACACTCCGCTGTCGGTTGCATCCATTTCCCGTTTACGATACTTTATGCTCGTTTTTGCTCGATTTGACGAGCAAGCCAACGAGCAAGCGGGAACCGAAACCCATGCAACGAACACGGCTGGAGGCCAGTGAAGGCCTGCTCCCCGACGAGCGCGAGCGCCTGATCCTCGAAACACTGCGCGCCGAGGGCCGCGTGCTGGCCACCGAACTCGCCGCGCAGTTCGACACCTCGGAGCACACGATCCGGCGCCATTTGCGCGACCTCGCCGAAGCGGGGCATTGCAAGCGCGTGTATGGCGGAGCGCTGCTCATCTCGCCCGCCAACAAACCCGCCTCCGTGCGCATGCGCGAGCAACTGCCCGCCAAGGCGCGCCTTGCGCGCGCCGCCGCCGCACTCGTCAAGCCGAACCAGGTGATCCTGCTCGACGCGGGCTCCACGAACGTCGAGATCGCTGCGGCCCTGCCCGAGAACGCCGGCCTCACGGTCGTCACCACTTCGCCCCAGGCTTGCGTGCGCCTGCTCGAGCGCCCGGGCATCGAAGTCATTCTGATCGGCGGGCGTGTGAGCGCACAGGCCGCGGGCGCGCTGGGTGCGACGGCGCTCGTGCAGATTCAGCAGATCAGGGCCGATCTCTGCTTTCTCGGCGCGTGCGCGCTCGATCCGTCCGAAGGCATCGCGGCCTTCGATGCAGAGGATGCCGAAATGAAGCGCGCGATGGTCGCGGCAAGCGGCCAGATCGCGGCAGCAGTCACCACGGAAAAGCTCATGACATCCGCGCCCTTCGTCATCGCGCCGTGCGCCTCGCTCGACTATCTGGTCGTCGATGCTGATGTGCCGAAGCTCCATCTGAAACAGCTGAAAGCCGCATGCGGCGACGTGACGGTAGCGCGATGAGGCCCCTGCGCGAACGCTACGCCACCACGGCGGTCTTTCTGGCGAACGGCTTCGGCATTGGCGCGTGGGCCGTCGAGGTGCCGCGTGTGAAGGACAAGCTGCTCCTTGGCGACTCCCTGCTTGGCGTCGCTCTGTTTGCCTTCGCGCTCGGCGCCATCGTCGCCATGCCGCTTGCGGGGCGTCTCGCGCCGAAGTTCGGCAGTGGCCGCGCGACCGCCCTGCTCGGCGTGCTGTTCGTCGCCGCGTTTCCCTTGCCTGCGCTCGCGCCCAACGCGGCGCTGCTGTGCGCCGCGTTGCTGCTGCTCGGCGCGCTCAATGGCGCGCTCGACGTTTCCATGAACGGCCATGCCAGCGCAATCGAAAAAATCTGGCATGCGCCTATCATGTCGTCGTTTCACGCGGCCTGGAGCGCGGGCGGTCTGGCGGGCGCGGCCGTTGGCACGGTGCTGCAGAAAGCAGGATTCGGTGTGCTGAGCGGGCTTGCGCTGCCCGCCATTCCCATCGCTGTGCTGATCGTCGGCGCGGCGCTGTTCTCGCTGCGCGACGTAGGCACGCGCCCGGAGGCTGCGTCGGGCGGCGGCTTCGCGCTGCCGCAGGCGGGCGTCGTCAAGCTCGCCGCGCTCGCGTTCCTGTGCATGATGACCGAGGGCGCCATTGCCGACTGGAGCGCCGTGTACCTGCGCACCGCCTTGCCCGCTCATGCGGATAGCGCGGGCATCGGCTATACGTCGTTCGCGTTCGCGATGGCGGCCTGCCGCGTGGTGGGCGACGCGTTCGTACGGCGGCTGGGCGCGGTGCGCGTAGTCGCGCTGGGCGGCGTGCTTTCGGCTGCGGGCCTTGCCGCCGTGCTCGCTGCGCCGGCGCTCGCCACAGCAGTGGCAGGGTTCATCTGCGTCGGCATTGGGCTCGCCAACGTGGTGCCGGTGATCTTCAGCGCGGCCGGGCGTACGACCGATCCGCCCGTGACCGGCGTGTCGATGGCGGCGACTGCGGGTTATGCGGGCTTTCTCGTGGGACCGCCGATCATCGGCTTCGGTGCGGGGCTGGTGGGGCTGCAGCTCGCGCTCGCGGTGCTGGTGCTCGCGACGCTCGCGGTGTGCTTTGCGGGTAGTCGTGCGGTTCGCGATGTCGATGCGTCGCGCGGCGAATCGGCAACGCATGCGCCGGTGCGCAAAGATTCGCGCGACGCCGATCGTATCGAGGCGGACTGAGCTGCCTTCGCCCGGCGCATCGAATATCACCACAAGATCCGGATATCTCCACCCAGGCGCCCTGCGTAGACTCGATCCCGAAGCTCAAACCACCGCATCCGGCCCACGCCGGATCGATCTTCGGGACATCGATAATGGGCATCACAACCGGTAGCGCGACGCCACAGCGTGTCGTCGTCAATCTCTCGCACGCGAGTCTCGCGGCGCAATTGAGCGAGCAGATGGCCATTGCGGTCATCCCGATCGTCGCCGTGGTGGCATTGGGCGCTACGGCGCAGCAAAGCGCGTCGCTCCAGGCCATCAATACCCTGCCGTTCCTGCTACTCTCGCTGCCCGCCGGTCTCATCGCCGATCGCAGCAGGCGCAGGCCGCTCATGATCGCAACCGAACTGCTGCGCGCCGCCGCCCTCTTCGTCCTGTTCGCGTTGTTCCATGCGCGCATGCTTTCGCTCTATACGCTCGGCACGCTGGGCTTCGCCATCGCGACCGGCACGGTGGTATTCAGCGTAACCGCGCCCTCGCTCGTCGCAGCCATGGTCGAAACGGGCGACCTGCTCGCCGCCAACCGGCGGCTCGAAATCGCACGCAGCATCGCCTATACGGCGGGGCCTTCCGTGGGCGGCATTTTTGCGGGCTGGGCGTCGGGCGTGTTCGCGTTTCTCGCGGCGTTCGTCCTGTCACTCGCCAGCGCATGGTGTCTCGCACGGCTGCCCGCCGAGGCGCCGCGTCCGCGTTCGCGTCGCGCGCTCGCACACGAACTCTTCGACGGCGTGCAGTTCATCGCTCGCAGCACGCATCTGCGGCCCATCGTGGCGACGGCCTTCGTCTTCAACACGTCGTGGTATCTGCTGCTTGCCGTGTTCGCGTGGTACGCGATACACCGGCTCGCGTTCGCGCCATCGGCAGTAGGCGTTGCACTCGGCGTGTATGGCTTCGGGATGGTGGGCGGCGCGTTTCTCTACAAGATCATCGCAAAGCGCCTGGTGTTCGGACGGCAAATCCTGCTCGGCCCGACGAGCGCCGCGCTTGCCTCCCTGTTGATGGCGAGCACCGCCCTCACGCATTCGCGCGCCACCGTGTTCCTGGCTTTCTTTTTGTTCGGCTTCGGGCCGATTGTCTGGACCATCTCGACCACGGCGTTGCGCCAGGTCGTTACGCCTCGCGATCTGATCGCGCGCGTCTCGTCGGTCATCATGATGGCGACGTTCGGCGCGCGTCCGCTCGGCGCCCTGCTCGGCGCGTTCCTGAGCACGCGCCTTGGCATGACGAGCTGCCTCGTAGGCGCGGCGTGCGGATTCGCCCTTCAGCTCGCGATCATCGTGTTCTCGGCGCCCGCGCGGCTGCGCTCGATCGAAGGTCTCGATGAAGCGCGAGCCGAGCCGCGCAACGTGAAGGCAATGCGCTTCGCGGCTGAGAGCCGCCAGGAGTAAGGCGACCGAAGTCGCACCTTATTGCTTAGTCGTTCGAACCGTCGAAATCCACCACTTCGACCCAGTTCGCACCCTTGCCCACCGGGTACTTGCCAAGCTCATGCAGCGCACCGCTCTTCACATCGATGCGGTACGCGCTCAGCGTGGGCGAGAGTTGGCCCACGGCAAGCAGATACTGGCCCGACGGATCGATATTGAAGCCGCGCGGCTGCTTCTCGGTGGCGTACGTGCCGATGCGCGTGAGCTTGCCCGTTTGCTGGTTCACGCGGTACGCACCCAGCGTGCTCGACGTGCGCTCCGAGATGTACAGGTGGCGGCCATCGGGCGTGAGGTGGACATCGGCGCCCCACGGCTTGTCGCCGGAGAAACCGGCGGGCAGGATCGAGATCGTCTGGATCGGCTTGACTGTATTGTTCGCCGCGTTGAAGGCGAGCACGTGCAGCTTGCCGTCGAGTTCGTCGATCAGATAGACGAAGCGCTGGTCCGGCGAAAACTGGAAGTGACGGGGACCGGAATCCTTCGGCAGCGAGTAAGCGGGCTTCGCGTCTTCGGTGAGCGCGCCCGTCGAGGCGTCGAATTTCAGGCGCAGCCATGCGTCGGCGCCGAGCACCGAGGCAAATGCGTAGCGGTTGTCCGGCGAGGTGCGAATGATGTGCGCCATCGGGCCCGTCTTCACGGTTTGCAGCACGTCGCCCACCACACCGTTTTCGCCGATGGGGTTCACCGCCAGCAAATTGCCGCCGTACGAAGCGGAAAGCAGATAGCGACCCGTACCGTCGGTGGAAACATAGGCCATGCTCTCCGCGAGCGGCGCGCGGCCGAGTTCGACGAGACGGCCGTCGAGAGGATTCACGGCGAAGCTCACCACGCGATACGGCTTCGAGCGCAGCGCTGCATACAGGTGATGATGGTCGGGCGAGAACGCCATCGGCATCACCGTGCCGCCCACGGGCACGGTCTCGACCGTCGCCAATGCGCCGTTTTGCGCATCGAGGCGAAACACCGAAATGTCCTGGCTGTCGGCGTTCGACACATACACGTAGCTAGCCGCATGCACGGCCGCCGATGCCGCGAGCCCGAAAACAGCACCCACCACGCTGCGCAAGATTGCCTTCTTCTTCATGTCGTCCTTTCTGCTTTGTTAGTTCTATTGACTGGTCTCACGCGCTGCTTTCCTCACGCAAGCGCGCCGACGCGAAACACCGAAACTGCTTCCTTCATCGATTGCGCCTGATGCTCGAGCGCGCTTGCGGCGGCAGCGGCCTGCTC
Organism: Paraburkholderia sp. BR10882; assembly: GCF_040948855.1. NCBI lineage: Bacteria > Pseudomonadati > Pseudomonadota > Betaproteobacteria > Burkholderiales > Burkholderiaceae > Paraburkholderia > Paraburkholderia sp. BR10882. Next base: position 148,298 of record NZ_JBFPKP010000012.1, read on the forward strand.
GACGAGCGCGGCGTTCTGCTGCGTGACCTGATCCATCTGGCTCACAGCCATGCCCACCTGCTGGATGCCCGTGCTCTGTTCGGCGGTGGCCGTCGTGATCTCGGCCATGATGGTGGCGACATTGCGCACCGAGTTGACGATCTCGCTCATCGCCTCGCCTGCCTGCGCGACGAGCGCGTTGCCGTTGCGCACGTCTTCCATCGAAGCGCCGATCAGCTCCTTGATCTCGCGCGCGGCGCCTGCACTGCGCTGCGCGAGCGTGCGCACTTCGCCCGCGACCACGGCGAAGCCGCGTCCCTGCTCGCCCGCGCGCGCCGATTCCACGGCGGCGTTGAGCGCGAGAATATTGGTCTGGAACGCGATGCTGTCGATCATGCTCGTGATCTCGGCAATCTTCTGCGAGCTGGCGCTGATGTCCTGCATGGTCTGCACGGCGCGTCCCACCACGTCGCCGCCGCGCTGCGCGAGTTCGGCCGCGCCCGTGGCGAGCGTGCTGGCCTCGGATGCGTTCACGGAGTTCTGCTTCACCGTGGAGGTCAGCTCCTCCATGCTCGCGGCCGTTTCTTCGAGCGAGGCGGACTGTTCTTCCGTGCGGCTCGACAGATCGAGATTGCCCGCCGCGATCTCGCGCGCGGCCGTGTGAATCGCGTCGCAACTGTCGCGCACGCCGGCCACGGTGTGCGAGAGCCCCGCCTGCATCCGTCGCATGGCCGCGAACAGCACGCCGATTTCGTTGCGGCCTGCTTCGGGCACGCGCACGGTGAGATCATTCGAGGCAATGCGATCGAGCACCGCCGCGGCGTCGGCCAGCGGGCGCGACACGATGCGCTGCAAAGCAAAATGCGTGACGACGACGAGCGCCAGCGCGATGGCCACGCCCACGCCCACGAGCGTGACGATCCATCCATAGCGCGCGTTGCCTTCGTCGAGCGTCGCCTCGGCGAGCGCGTTGGCGAGCTTCTGGAACTTCTCCACGTTCACCGAATAGGCTGCGCCCGCGGCGGTGATGTCGGTGTCGTTCACTGCCACGTACGCGGCCGTGTCGCCGTTGCGCAGCGCGTCGGTGGCGCGCGTGAGCGTGTTCGAGAGTTGCGCCGCCGACTCGAGCAACTGCCGCTTGAGGTCCGCGTCCATGCCGTCGAAAGCCGGCGCATTGGCGAAGGCCTGCGTCTCGCTCGTCGAAATCTCGAAGCTGTGGGCCGCGCTCTTCAGCGCGGAGTCGCGCGTCGCCGTGTCGTTGCGTTCCTTGAGCGCGCTGTAGCCGCGCACGAGCGCCGAACGCGTGCGTGTGGTGTCCTTGTAGGCGTCGTTGACCAGAATGGTCTGACGCGCAATTTCATGCAGGCGTTGGGCGCTGGCGTTCGACTCCCTGAGCGAGAACACGCCCGCGAAGCCGCCAATCAGGATCATCACGCCAAAAATCACCAGCACTGCAAGGAGGCTGGCTCGTACCGTCGTGTTGCGCATGTTGCTTCAATCCCCGGTTTCCATGGTGTTCTTCTTTACGGCTCAAATGCCGGAGTCTTGAGGGGCCAATCGCCATGTTGTCCAACAACTTGGCCGCATCATCCATAATCGCGGGACTATCCTGAAATTCGAGTTTACCCTGAGGCCGACTCAAGAGGCATGCGGTCCGGTTGCATCGGCTTCCCGGGCGTTGTACGATTAGCTCAGACAACCAGTCACGATGTCAAACAACTTTCTGACAACTGACTGAACAAGCAGCGAATCAGGTCCACAAACAGAACGCGCTTGACGCGAGTCAGGCGCGTTCTTGCGTAAGTAGATGCGGCGTGCACGAGGCGCGCCGTCCGGAGACAGCAGAGGCAGGCCGCGGCGTGAGCGCAACGGCCTGCCTCTCGCGCACGAGAGAGGTCGATCCACATGTCGTTGAGCCGCACCGCCACGCAGTCCGATGTCGCCAGGCGCACCAGGGTGCGCTACCTGATCCTCTCGCTGATCTTCATCATCACCACGCTCAATTACGCTGACCGCGCCACGCTCTCGGTCACGGGTTCGGCCATGCGAACCGAGTTCGGGCTCGACGCCATCCACATGGGCTACATCTTCTCGGCGTTCAGCTGGGCCTATGTGCTCGCGCAGGTGCCCGCGGGTTGGGTGCTCGACCGCTTCGGCGCGCGCAGAGTGTACGCGGGCAGCATCTTCCTGTGGTCGCTCTTCACGCTGCTGCAAAGCTCGATTGGCCTGCTCGGCAGCGCGGGCGCAGCGATTGCGGGCCTTTTCGCGCTGCGCTTCGCGATGGGCGCGGCCGAAGCGCCCGCCTTCCCCGCCAACGCGAAAGTCGTGGCGAGCTGGTTCCCGGCGAAAGAGCGCGGCACGGCGTCGGCGATTTTCAATTCGGCGCAGTATTTCGCAGCCGTCGTGTTCACGCCGCTCATGGCGTGGCTCACGCATGCGTATGGCTGGCATCACGTTTATATCGTGATGGGCGTGGGCGGCCTCGTGCTCGCCTTCGCGTGGATCCGCTTCATGAAGAATCCGGCCGATCATCCGGGCGTGAACCAGCAGGAACTCGAATACATCGAGGCGGGCGGCGGCATCGTGAACGGGCATCAACGCGCAGCGCGCGGCGAGCGCAAGGAACGCAAGGGCGCGAACTGGGCGGTCATCCGCCAGCTGCTCGGCAATCGCATGCTGCTAGGCGTCTATCTCGCGCAGTACTGCATCAACGTGCTCACGTACTTCTTCCTCACGTGGTTCCCGATCTACCTCGTGCAGGCGCGCCACATGACCATCCTGAAGGCTGGGCTCATTGCTTCGCTGCCGGCGATCTGCGGCTTCCTGGGCGGGGTGCTGGGCGGCGTGGCTTCGGACGCCCTGATCCGCTCGGGCCGCTCGCTCACCATGGCGCGCAAGGTGCCGATCGTCGGGGGCATGGTGCTCTCGTCGTGCATCGTCGGCTGCAACTACGTGAACAGCGACTGGATCGTGGTCGCGCTCATGTCGCTCGCGTTCTTCGGCAAGGGTCTGGGCGCGCTCGGCTGGGCCGTGATCGCCGATACCGCGCCGCGCGAAGCCATCGGCCTCTCGGGCTCGATCTTCAACATGTTCGGCAATGTGGCCGGCATCGTCACGCCGATCGTGATCGGCTATCTCGTGGCGGAAACCGGCTCGTTCAACGGCGCGCTCGCCTTTGTCGGCATCAACGCGATCGTTACGGTGATCAGCTATCTCGTGATCGTGAAGGACATCAAGCGCGTGGAGTTGAAGCCCGCCTGATAGTGCGTGATTGCGCGTGCTTGTGGGTAACCGTGCGGCGCGCTACGGCTTCTCGTGGGCTTGCCGCGCGAGCGTGCGGGCCGCGACGACCGCCGCCGCGAAGCCCGAAGCCGCGCCCACCAGCAAGGCCCAGCGCGGGCCCCAATGGTCGGCGACCCACCCCACGATCGGCGCGCCGATGGGCGTGCCGCCCAGCGCCACAGCGAGGCGGATTGCCAGCACGCGGCCACGCATGCCGGGCTCGGTGGAAAGCTGCATGAGGCTGTTGGTTTCGGTGGTGAACGTGAGCGCCGCGATGCCGATCATCACGAGCGCGCCGCCGAACCACCAGTAGCCCGGCGCAACAGAAGCCAGCACGCAACCCACTCCGAACGCCGCCGCTGCGAACAGCAGCGAGATGAAACGCGGATGGCTGCGCCCCGCTCCGAAGAAGGCGCCGCTCATGGTGCCCACCGCCATCATCGAAGACAGGAGTCCATAGTGTCCCGCGTCGGCGTGAAAGACGTTCACGGCCATCGTCGAGATGAAGATCGGAAAATTCAGCCCGAAGGTGCCGATCAAAAACAGCATGACGAGAATGGCCCGCAGGTCCGGACGCGCCCACACGTAGTGGAACCCCGCGGCAATCCCGCCCTTCGCGGGTTGCGTACGTCTTGCCGAACGCAGTTCGTCCACGCGCAAACGCGTAAGCGAAACCAGTACGGCGACGAACGACAGGCCGTTGAGCAGGAAGGCCCAGCCCACGCCCACCGACGCAATGACGAGTCCCGCCACGGCCGGGCCGATCATGCGCGCGGCGTTGAAAGAGGTGGAATTGAGCGCGACGGCGTTGGAGAGATCGGCGTCGCCCACCAGCTCCGAAACGAAGGTTTGCCGCACCGGGGCATCGAATGCCGTCGTGCAGCCGAACAGGAACGCGAACACGTACACGTGCCAAAGCTGCACGAGCCCCGTTGCCGTGAGCACGCCCAGTGCAATGGCCAGCGTGCCGAGCAGCGCCTGCGTGACCATGAGCAGCTTGCGCTGGTCGAAGTGGTCGGCGGCGAAGCCCGACCAGGGCATGAACAGCATTTGAGGGCCGAACTGCAAGCCCATCACGATACCGACCGCCGCCGCGCTGTGATGCGTGAGCCCGGTGAGCACGAGCCAGTCTTGCGCCGTGCGCTGCATCCACGTGCCGACGTTCGAGACGAGCGCGCCAGCGGACCACACGCGATAGTTGTAAGTCCTGAGCGAACGAAAGAATCCGGATGCTGGAGCGCCCATGTGACCGCCTCGCGTTAGTCGGCCACGAGCCGCTTGAGCAGTTCGACCGCGGCGGCGAGCTGCTCCTGCTCCGCGCTGGAAAGGCGCGCTTCTATCCTGCGCGAGAGCCAGTCCTGGCGCGCCGCCCGCCCCTCCTTGAGCCACTCGCGAAAGGCGTCGGTGAGCGACCAGAGCGTTTGGCGCCCGTCGTTCGGGTCGGGTGCGCCGCTGATATGGCCCGCCGCCTCGAGCGGCGCGATGAGCGTCCCCATGGACTGCGGGCGCATGCCCTCCGCGCGCGCGAGGCTCGACACCGTGGACGGCCCCCCGCGCTCGAGTCGCTGCAGCACGGCCATCTGGGAAGGCGTGAAGTCGCCGAGGATCGCCTGCTCGCGGAAACGGCGGCGCAACTGCCCGACCAGTGCGCGCAGGTCGCCGGCAAGTGCCGCGGCAAGGTCGGGAGGGGGAGTTTGGGCGCGTTCGGTCATCCCTGCATTCTAGGTGATGTGAAGGTAAACTGCAAAGATAACCTTCACATCTCCAGTGACGTGGAAAGTACGCCCGAACGTATCATCGACGTGATGCGAAACAATTGAGTCTGTCGCGAAGCAATTGAGTCGGCCGGACTACTGTTGGCTATTTGCAGGACTCAAGACCGCCAAGGTAGCCGCGTCGAGTTGCCCGAAACGGACGGGCTTGTCGACGATACGTCGAGCGCCGATCGCGCCGAAAACACCCGATTCGCAAACCAAACCGTGCTACTTTTAGGATGTGGTAGCGGACAGGTTTCTACCGCGCAGATTCCGGTAGTTCTTGCTGCAATACCACAAATCCCATCAACGCAACCGGCGTCCAATTTCCGGCGTCGTGCAAGCTGAGCAAGGAGGTCTTCAGTGGCAGTTGCAGCAAATAAAAGATCGACTCTTAAGGTATGTACTAAAAGCTCAGTTGGCTCCGGGTGTCTCTTCGGAGCCAGAAATGAAAGAGCGAAAGATCAGAAAGATCCTCAAGAACTGGAAGAAAGCGGATAAGCACACCAGGAAGGCGGGAAAGAAAAGCAGGGTTAAAACGTGGTTGAATGCAAAGACAATCGCGGCAGTCGCAGTCTCCATCCTTCTTATGGTGGCAAAGCTTTGTGGGACCTTTGCGCATGAGTTTCACCCCATCGACCGGTTACGAGGCGCAGACAGGGCAACGGTCAAAGCGCTAGGGGCGGAATACCCGCGAGGCAAAATCAGGAACAAACTGAGCGTTGGACGCAGAACCGAAAACTGCCAAGGCGCCGGGAGCAGGACGCCGGCCAGACTGAAGCAGAAGTAACGAGCCGGAAATGCAGGAAACGCCTCCTGAAATAAGGCGACACACAGGATTCGCAGTCTTCGATTGACGTGGTGGGCGCCGCCGGTGCGGCGCCTGCCACATCTGTGCCGATGCCCTGGCGCGTGCGCGCTCACCAGAGGGCGTCAACGCCTACCTCAAACACATCTCGCATCGGAGCATGTCGACCAGTCTCGGATCCTCCTTGACCGGGTTCGACAGACTTTATGCGCAGTTTGCCAATCGTACCGATTAGTCAATTTACGGACGGAACGCCCGCCGGAGCCTGCTCTAATACCGAAGAGTTTCAACAGCCTTAGTTGTCCCCATCACCGGCGCGCACGCAGCCACTTTTCCCGTTCACCCAGGCGCCGCTTCCAGTCAGGCGCAAGGCCCGGAACGGCGATCAGCTCGACCAGCGCATCGATGGACGGGCGATGCGACAACTGCACCTTCCAGAACTCGTCGATGGAGAAGCGCTCCGTTTGCCGGTCGACGAGCGTGATAGCGTCGCCTGGCGCAATCATGCCGGGGCACAGGACTCGGTAATACCACCCGGTGATTCGCCCCTCGGCGATATGCATCGACATGCGCTCGACGCCGAAGCGATGATTAATCTTCCAGCACGGGCTGCGCGGTTGCGAGACCTGCAGTATGGCGCCGCCGACCTCGTAGATATCGCCGATGTGCACGTTGCGTTCGGACAGCCCCCGAGCCGAGATGTTCTCGCCGAGACTGCCGGGCACCAGGGCCGCGACGCACTCCGCGAATGCCTCCGCGATGCGGACGTAATTCTCAGCCGCGTAGTGATGAACGGCCTTTTCCGGGCCGCCGTGGATGCGCGGATCGCCATGCTCGTCGCCGACAATCCCGTGCACTTCCACGCGAGCCGGTCCGGCCATGGGCCGTTTGAAAATGCCGCTGCGCTGCCCTTCGTGGTCCAGATAACCCATCCCGCCGGCGAACAGGCACTCGATGTTCGTACTCGACACCATCTCCACGTGCATCCCCCCGTTCGCGTTTACGACACTGTGCTCGCGCCGTTCAATCCAGTAAAGTGATGGAAAGTGATGAAATCCATCATTAATTGTGATTCCTGGAATTCGCCATGGAGATGCGTCAGCTGAAGATTTTCTGTGCGGTGGCGGAGCACGGCAGCTTCACAGCGGCGGCCGAGAAAGTGCACACCGTGCAGTCCAACGTCACGATGCGCGTCAAGGAACTCGAAGCCGAACTCGGTCAGCCACTGTTTATCCGGCAGAAGAGCGGCGTGGTCCTCACTTCGGCCGGGCAAACGTTTCTGGGCTACGCCCAGCGCATCCTCCAGCTCACTGAAGAGAGCCGCAACGCGCTGCTCGATACCGCAACGCCGGCAGGCACGCTGAGGCTCGGCTCGATGGAGACGACCGCTGCGATACGCCTGCCCCAGGTGCTGGCCAGATACCGCGAGAAGTATCCTCAGGTCCACTTGTCACTGCTCACCGGCACGACCGCCGAACTGATCAAGGCCGTCGAAAGCCATCGCCTCGACGGCGCATTCGTCGGCGGTCTGCACCAGAATCCGGTACTTGCGCAAGACGAGGTCTTCCAGGAGGAGCTCGTCCTCGTGAGCAGTTGCGAGTTCGCCTCGCTCGGCGAACTCATTCACGTCATGCCGCAGCAGACGGTGCTGGTCTTCCGCACGGGCTGCTTCTATCGCTCCACGCTCGAACACTGGTTCTATCAGGTCGGGCTCGTGCCCAACCAGGTGCTCGAACTGGGCACGCTCGACGGCATCCTCTCATGCGTGGCCGCAGGCATGGGCGTGACGTTGTTGCCAAAGGCCGTTGCGCAAAACTATGCAGCGCGCCAGGCGATCGCCCTTCACGCGCTCCCGCGCGAGTTCGCCAACGTCAAGACGGTCTTCATCCGCCGCAACGACACGCTCGCGACACCGGCATTGAGCGCGTTTGTCGCGCTCGCGCGCGACCAGCTCGCGCTTTCCAGTGACGACACGAAAGCGAAGCGCACGAATACGCCGAATCGCAAGAGCACGCGGCGTTCGACGGCAGCGGCCTGAGCACCGCCGTCGAACGCACCAGGGTCAGAATGCGGCGCGGCACTCGGCCGACTCCACTTGCGGCAATGCACGGCTTGCGCCGTATGCCAGGCCATCGAGCATCGCCTGGGCATTCGCCGCAACCGTCGACGCCGGCAGACCCGCCACCAGTTCCGCCACGCGCTCGGCCGCCGGCACCACGCTGTCGATCTTGCTTACGCCCTGCCCCGCATAGAGCGAAAGCTTCTGCGCCATGCGCGGTTTGTCGATCATGCGTGCACCGCCGCCAACGAAGCGCAGCAGGTTCCATTTGTCGCGATTGGGAATCACACAATGGGGCGTGCCGTACGGCCAGCCGAACGAATACCCGGTGCGATACTCGATGTCGTCCACGCTGGCCTCGACGATCTTTTGCTTGTATAGCGGGTGCGCATTCGATTCGTCGGTCGCAACGAACGCGGTGCCCACGAGCACCCCTGACGCGCCAAGCAGCATCGCAGCCCGGACATCATCGCGCGTCGTGATGCCCCCAGCCGCCAGCACGGGACGCCCCTGCGCGACCTCGCAGATCGCGGGCAACAGCGACATGACGCCGATCGTCCCCCGGTTGAGGTGGCCGCCGCTTTCGCTGCCCTGTGCGACGACGATATCCGCGCCGTTCCGGATCGCCTGCCGGGCGAGCGCAACAGACCCCACCTGAACCATGACGATCATGCCTGCATCCTTGGCACAAGGGATCATGTCTGCCGCATAGTCTTCGGCGTAGAACAACGAGAGCATGCGCGGCCGCTCCTGCAATACGACCTGGAACTGCGCTTCGAACACGGTCGGGCCGCCAAACTTCGGCACGAGATTCACGCCGAAGGGCCTGTCCGTCTGCTCCCGCGTTTCCCGTATCCATCTACGCAGCGCTAGCGGCGGCAAACGCAGCCCGCCAAGCGTCCCCATGCCGCCGGCATTTGCCACCGCGGCAACGAGCTTCGGGCCGGAGATCGCCGCCATGCCGCCGAGAAAGACGGGATAGCGGACACCGCACAGTCGCGTGACTACGTTCCCGCCGAATACCGATACCGATTTGAATTCGCTCATCGCTCAAAGCTCCACGTGTTTGCCAAGCATCCGCTTGAGGGCGTCATTTCCCAGAGCGAAATGATTCTTCAGTGCTCCGAACAGATGCAAAGCGAAGCCCAGCAGAAACGCCGTCGCCCCGATATCGAAGAGAATATCCACGACCCGTTGCACCGCTACGCTGGGCTCGATGAGCGTGGGGATCGCCAATCCCCACGGCAACTCGACGGCGACACCGGCTGCCGCCCGGGAAAGCCATACGGCAACCGGCAGAAGCACCACGGCGAGCGCGAGGCCCACCGCGACGGAGCGGCTGACGATCACCTCGACGGGGTTCGGCGTGCCCACGGGCAGCGGATGATACGAAGAAAGCCGCGCCCAGAGCCGGTAGATCGACACGACGAACAGCACGGCCCCCAGCAGATTCTGCGTACGCACGAGACTCAGTCGTTGCGCGTCGTCCGCGGTAAACATGAGCGCGATGCCGCATCCGGCGATCGACAACAGCAGCGCTGCCACGACCCAGTGCAGCGCGATCGTGATGGGCGAAAAGCCCAGACCGTTGTCACGCATTTGCATGATTGTCTCCTTGTTGGCGTTCTCTAGTGGCTCACCGCTCCGGACGCGCCGAAGCCGGTCTGCGCGCGGATGGCCTGTTCGCCGAAGTCGTCCCGCTCGCGCTGCGCGCGCTGGCTGCGGTCCGTAACGGAACCCAGCCAGGCGCACAGGAACGCGATGCTCATCGACACGATGGCGGGATAGTCGTAGGGGAAGATCGCCTTCGCATGGCCCAGCACCGTGACCCAGATGGCGGGCGACAGAATGACGAGCGTGACGGCGCTCACGAGGCCCGCGATGCCGCCGGTGAGCGCGCCGCGCGTCGTCAGCCCATTCCAGTACATCGAAAGCGCGAGAACCGGAAAATTTACCGAGGCGGCGACGCCGAAAGTCAGTGCGACGAGGAAGGCGATGTTCTGATCCTTGAACACGATGCCCAGCAGCACCGACACCACGCCTATGCACACCGATGCGATTCTGGAGACCCGCCGCTCGCTCGCGGGATCGGCCCGGTTCTTCTTGAGCACCATCACGTAGAGGTCATGCGAGATGGCGGAAGTACCCGCCATCGTGAGCCCGGACACGACAGCGAGGATGGTCGCGAACGCAACGGCCGAGAGGAAACCGAGCAGCAGATTGCCGCCGAGCGCCTGAGCGAGATGCATGACTGGCATGTTGCTGCCGCCGATTAGCTTGCCGCCCGTCAGGCCGCCCACATAGAACGACGGGTTGCTGCCGACAATCGCGATCGCCGCCACGCCGAGCACCATGATGACCAGATAAAAGAAGCCGATGAAGCCCGTGGCAACGAACACCGACTTGCGCGCTTCTTTCGCATCCGGCACGGTAAAAAAGCGCATGAGGATGTGCGGCAGCCCCGCCGTGCCGAACACCAGGCCGATCGCGAGCGAAATCAGCGCAATGGGATCGGACACCTGCCCGCTCGGCAGCAGAATGTGCGTGCCGTTCCTGTGCGCGGCGACCGCCTGCTCGAACAGCGCGTTCAGCGAAAAGCCAAACCGGTACAGTGCGAGAACGGCCAGCAATGTGCCGCCGAACAGCATCAACGCGGCCTTGATGATCTGCACCCACGTGGTGGCCACCATGCCGCCGAAGGTCACATAGACCACCATCAGCAGGCCGACCACGATAATCGCGTCGTTATAGGGAAGGCCGAACAGCAACTGGATCAACTGCCCCGCACCGACCATCTGGACAACCAGGTAAAAGCAGACGACGGTCAACGAACCGAAGGCGGTCATCGTGCGGATCCGGTTCTGGTCTAGCCGGTACGATGCGATGTCGGCAATCGTCACGCGGCCCAGATTCCGGATGCGCTCCGCGAACAGGAACAGCAGCAGCGGCCACGCGACGAAAAAGCTGATCGCGTAGATCACGCCGTCGTAGCCGTGGAAAAAGATCATGCTGGTCACGCCCAGCAACGCCGCCGCCGACATATAGTCGCCGGCCAGCGCCATGCCGTTCTGGAATCCGGTGATGCCGCCCCCGGCGGTGTAGAAGTCGTCCATCGAACGGGTGCGCGACGCCGCCCAGTACGTGATGCCCAGCGTCGCCACGGCGAAGACGAGGAACATCGCGATCGCCGTGAGATTGAGGGGACGCTGTTCGACGCCGTGCAGAACCCCCGCAGCCGCCGCGTGCGTCGCGACACCCAGCAGGAGCGGGAAGACAAGAGCAAGACCAGCGCGCCTCATGGTTTCGCTCCCGCCAGGATCTCGGCGGTGAGCGCGTCGAATTCGCCATTGGCCCGGCGAACGTACAAGCCCGTGAGACACCAACTGCCGACGATCAGCGCGACGCCGATCGGCCAGCCGATATTGACGATACTGTCTGCGGAAAGCCGGATGGCCAGCAAAGCGGGGGCGAATCCGACGAGCACAATGAACGCGCAATAGGGAATCAGCGTGATGGCCGTCAGCCAGGCAATGTATCTGCGCCGGCGTTTGACCAGCGTGGCGAACAGGGGATTGCTACGAATCCCATGCAGGGTCGTGGGGTTCATCCGATTGTCTCCGTCCATGGAAGGTGTCCGACATGCCCTCTCCCGTGATATCGCCGTTGATCCACTGGGGGCCGCCGCTTCTCGTGAACTTCACAATAGGTCGAACCAAAAATCTCATCAAATGATGTTTCGTGATGGCTGCAATCTGTTTGAGTGAAGCGTGGCGCTTGCCATCACGATTCAATCAGACGCGCTTGCCAGATTCGGCTTGCCTGTGCGCCTCGAGCAGCGCGGCAAACCGTTCCAGCGCGGCCACGCTGCTGTGAACGGAGTGGTATTCCTGCTGGCCGATGCGTGCGTCGAGCACAACCGTCATGCCGGATTGTCGGGCGAGATTGAGGATATCCATCTCATACTCCTTGCCTGAAAACTGGGCGAATCGCGTCGCGTGATATGCAGCGCCTCTTGATAGTCAGATTACGCGCGGCACCACAAAGATCAACGCGGCGCCGACGAAATCACCGTTATGAAACGCCGAACAATCTCGCGTCTCACGATGCTTCGCCGCCGCCCCATGTTTTCGGCAACACCGCATGCTCAGAAGCCTTGTGCGGTTCCCGTAGAATGCGCGACCAGCAGCACGACGCCCAGTATGCAAGCCCCGATCATCGCGGCCAGCGCGACCGCCACGAACGGCAGCCACTTGAAGTTCACGCTGGCCAAATCGGCTTCGTGCGACGCGCTCTTGCGCACGCCGAAAAAGCTCCACAGAACCATGCGCATCATTCGAACGAGTTCCATCATTGACTCCGGTTACGTCGATCAGGTGGATCGGATAGCCTGATCTTCAACCTTGCGCGTTACCAAAAAAAGCAGCAGTTGCGAACGATTCGAGCGACGCAGCCGATTCACGCGCCGGTAGAACCCGACAAAGAAACGCCCCGGTACTCACGCACCGGGGCGAAAGGCTTGCCACGCTACAGGCAAAAAGAGCCGCAAGCTCTGCGGGTTTAGGTGATGATCCAGGCACTCGCGCAGTTATCCCGGCGCATCCCGGGAGAACAGACCCGGACTGCGATGCGCACTGGCCGCAATGATCCGCCCTCGCAGCAAGCGCGTATAGAAGCAGTCGACGCATAATTGACCGTAGCAGATCGGATTCGCGGTCGTGCGCACCATGAGAAAATCGCTCGAAGCACGAGTCCACCCATGACCTCTTTGGAAGAACCGGCACGCATGACACGCTACGAACGCCTCGCGCAAAGCATGGCCGCCGAGATTCGCTCCGGCAACCTGAAGCCGGGCTCGCGCATGCCGTCGCTGCGGCAAATCATTGCGCAGCACGGTGTCAGTCAGTCCACGGCCGCGCGTGCCTACTACGTGCTCGAGCAGTGGGGCCTCGTGCGCGCCGAAGAACGTTCGGGCTACTACGTCGCGCCGCTCTCGAAGCCCAACAAGACGGACTCGCGCGCAACGACGGGCGAGTCCGCCACCGTCGATATCAGCGAGCTGGTGTTCTCGGTGCTCGACGCCGCCAAGCGTCCCGGTATCGTGCCGCTCGGCTCCGCCTTCCCTTCCCCGTTGCTGTTTCCGCTGTCGCGCCTGGCGAAATCGCTCGGCCAGGCCGCGCGCAGCGTGAGCCCGTGGAGCACGGTGGTCGATCTGCCGCCCGGCAACGAGAACCTGCGGCGGCAAATTGCGCTGCGCTACATGCGGGTTGGCATCTCGCAGCCGGCCGAGGACATCATCATCACCAACGGCGCGCTGGAAGCGCTCAATCTTTGCCTGATGGCGGTCACGCAGCCCGGCGATATCGTCGCCGTGGAATCGCCGGGCTTTTACGCGGCGCTTCAGGCGATCGAACGGCTCGGCCTGCGGGCAGTCGAAATTCCCGTGGATACCGCCACCGGGCTCGACCTCGACGCGCTGGCGCAAGCGCTGGACAAGCACCCCATCCGTGCCTGCTGGTTCATGACGAATTTCCAGAACCCCACGGGCGTCACGTTGTCGGCGGCGAAGAAAGAAGCGTTAGTCGAGCTGCTCGCGAAACACGAGGTCCCGCTCATCGAAGACGATGTGTACGGCGAGTTGCACTACGCGCCGAACTATCCGCCGCCGGCCATCGCGTTCGACCGGCGTGGCCTCGTCATGCACTGCGGCTCGTTCTCGAAGAACCTGGCGCCGGGTTATCGCGTAGGCTGGGCGAGCGCTGGGCGCTTCGCGGAACGCGTGCAGCGCCTGAAGCTCATGACGACGATCTCGGCCAGCATTCCCGCCCAGGCCGGCATTGCCGACTACCTCGAGCATGGCGGCTACGAGCGTCATTTGAAGAAGATTCGGCTGGCCATGCAGACGCAGCGCGATGCGATGATCGAGGCGATTCGCCGGTGGCTGCCTGAAGGCACACAGTACACGCGGCCCGAGGGCGGCTATTTTCTGTGGCTCACGTTTCGCGAGCGCATCGACGCCATGGCGCTCCATCGTCTCGCGATCGAACGTGGGATCAGTGTCGCGCCCGGCCCGCTCTTTTCCGCGTCACGCGCATTCGAAAACTGCATACGGCTCAATTACGGGCATCCCTGGTCGGCGCGCATCGATGAAGCGATCCGCACACTGGGCGAACTGCTCGTTCATCCCGATGTGTGTGCACAATCGCGCTCGATCGATGCGCGCGGCACCAACCCATAGCGACCTTAACTGCCAAAGAACAGGTTGCAGAAACTCGCCGGGCCCACACAGGTCTTGGCGTCCCGTGCCTGCGTCTTGGCCGGACGCTGCGGCGCCTGATACGTATTCGCCCGGGACGTATTGGTCTGGGCCGTTTGTTGAGCATCCGTCTGCGCGGGAGCGACGGATTCGGCGTGGACAGCGAAGCTGGCCGACAGCGAACAGGCGAAGAGGACAGCAGTAAGCAATTTCATTTCAATCTCTCTAGCAAGGTGATGGAGGCGACGCCTCCGGGGAAACAGCCTGGCCAGATTAATCACTTTCACCAATCAAGAGAATCCTGCAACCGCGGGAATGATCCTTCCATTCCATGGGAGTATCGAGAATCCGGCTCGCGCACAACACGCGGCCGCTCACAGCAGACAAACACGGCTCAAATCCACCGTGCGGCGATAGACATTCCTGTTGAGCCAGGGAACGAAGGTGTATTCGTCATAAGCAGTACTGCCAACGAATATCCAGTTGTGCAATACGTAAGACATCGCTACCTCTTCGGCGTAGAACGAATTCGTTTGCCTCTCGCGGCAAGCCGTCACGACATCATCGCGAGAGCTTCACTTCGCTTCATCGTTTGCGGTATGCGTATGACGTCATCGGTACCCGCCTTCGCAGGCGCCCGAAAGTACTCGATGCAAAAGTCGACGAACATTCTGAGCCGTGCCGGGATCAGTTCACGGTGAGCATAAAAAAGGCATAGTTCAACGCGGCTATCGGATGCCGTGCATTCCGGCAGGACGTGCACGAGATGTCCCATATCGATATCTTCGCGAATCATGGTTTCAGGCAGCGTGGCAATGCCGGTGCCGTCGAGCGCTGCCGCGCGCAGCAGCACGTCGTTGCCTTCCATCGACGAATTGGGCGAAATACTCACTTTCCGGCCGCCCTCATGAAGTTCGATGAAGTCCGCACTCTTCTTTCTCGTTTCCGGATCGACGAGCAGAAAATGGTTGGGGAGCTCCGCAGTGGATTCCGGCACACCGTATTGCTCGAGATACGCGGGCGCGGCTACGAGAATGCGTGGCGAGCGCAATAGCGTGCGGCGAATCACGGTGGACTGCTCGACGAGCTGAGGCGGAAGAATGGCGATATCGAAACGGCCGTCGAACAGATTCGTGACGTGGTCCTCAACGGAAACCACCAGACTCACATGAGGAGCGATGGCGCGATAGCGCCGCATCAACCGCGAAAACGCGCCGTTCACCAGTGTGGGGTGCACGACGAGCCGCAACTTTCCGCCATTGACCTCGTGCTCCATCGCAATGCGCCGATTCGCTTCGTCCAGTTCTTCGAGCAGACGGCAGCAAATCAGGTAGTACGATTGCGCGGCGTCCGTCAAGGAAACGGACCGCGTAGTCCTGAGCAAGACTCGCGTCTGGACGCATTCTTCGAGCTTTGCGATCGCTTTCGACACGGACCCAGTCGTCACATTCAATGACTCGGCGGCCTTGCTGAAACTCTGATACCGCGCAGCGGCGACGAATGCACGCAACATGTAAAGCTGATCCATCTCGCACCTCACAAGTGTTTTGCCCTGCCCGACGATTCAAAGCGTAGGCGCGCAAGCCGCGCGACGGTATCGTCCGATGTGGTGTGATGTCCTATGCAGCCGCGTGCGCGTCTAATACATCCGGATGGCCTGCATGGGCGGCCGGCATAGCCGCCGTTTCGCCAGGCCCGGCAGCGCCCGAATTTCAGGCGTTCGGCCGCATCACTTTTTCAGCAATTCACTAATCCGTGCGAGAAGTCCTGCGTCATCCACGGGCTTCGAAAAGAAACCGGCGGCGCCGTTATTTTTTGCGCGCTCGCGCACGTCCTCGGTCACATACGCCGTCACGAAAATGACGGGGATGGGACGCTTCCATCGCTTGATCGACTCGAGCAGCGCAAAGCCGTCCATGCCCGGCATCTGGATATCGGCGACGACGAGTTTCAGTGTCGAGCGGCGCGTATCGTCCAGAAGATGGTGTGCGGATGCGTAGTCGATCACGTTCCAGCTTGCCGAACGCAGCGAACTGGACAGCGCCATCCGGACGGATTCATCGTCGTCCACCATGCCGATCGTCGCAGGCGGCCGCGCTGGTTTTATCTGGGGTCCGGTGGCCATCGAAATGAGGCAGAAAGGTAGAATCTTTCTGCAAAGTACAGGCGCGCCGAGGGGGCAGCAATCACACTATCGGATGATTCTTGTGACAGTGCGTATTAGCGGGGCGAGATCCGTGCGCCGACGCAGGCAGCCATGGCGCAGCGAATGCAAAATGCCTATCTGGCGCTCTGCGGAGCCGGCTGCACCTGCTGCAACTTCTTGATGAGTTCGGCCACGGAGCGTGCATTGAGTTTGTGCATGGCCTGGGCCCGATGGATCTTGACCGTGACCTCGCTCAGGCACAGCAGGTCCGCGATCTGCTTGTTCAACAGACCTTCCGAGACCAGACCGATGACTTCGCGCTCGCGCGCCGTGAGCGAATCGTACGCTTGACGAATACCCGCGACGAGCCTCGCCTGGCGCCGCAATTCGCCATCGCGTTTGAGCGCGGCGGCGATCGTGTCGAGCAGATCCTGGTCCTTGAATGGCTTCGTCATGAAATCGAAAGCGCCCGCTTTCATCGCCTTGACGGTCATGCCGATATCGCCATGTCCCGTCAGGAAGACGATGGGAAATCGAATGCTCTCCTTGAAGGCTTCCTGCTGAAGCGTGAGGCCGCTCTCGCCGCGTAACCGGATGTCGAGAATGAGGCAGCTCGGCACGTCCGGCATTTGCACGGCGAGAAATTCGTCAGCCGATTCGAACGCCCGCACCTCGATGCCCACTGACATGAGCAGACTGGTCAGCGCACCACGAATGGACTCGTCGTCGTCGATCACGTACACGAGCGAGTCCGGTAGTTGTTCACTTCGCGTCCCAACGCTATCGTGTTTCATCGCTCGATCTTCGAAAAGTTCGTGATGGCGAAAAAGTGCCGATGCTCGCCATATGGTAAGCAATAGCAAGACTTATCGCCACCGCTTGCACACCGTGGGCGATGACTTCCTTTGAAGCAGGCACCCACATAAATCATACTTTTCAGCCTCGCTCTTTTTCGCGTACCACGCCTGGGACCTACGCGGCTCATCCCTGCGTATGAGGGACCACATGCCGGCAAGATGCAGCTTCAGCCATTCGGAGAATGGTCAGCCTGGCGCTGCACGCCTAACCTTTTTCCAGTGGGCCATCGCGCTATCGGGATCACTGCTCAGGTTGGGTGTGCAAAATGAAAGTCGCTATTGTGGTGCTTGACGGTGTACAGGCCATGGATATCGCAGGCCTGCTCGACGTGTTCTGCGAAGCGAACCGTTTGCTCGGCGAGACGCGCCAGTATCAGGTGCCCCTCGTTGGCGAGCACGCAGGCGCGGTCGCCTGCTCGAACGCGATGCAGCTTTGCGTGCCGTGGGTCTATGGGGACTTTCGCGCGAACATCGACGTGCTGCTGGTGACAGGCTCCGCACACGCCACGCACGACGGGCCGAAACCGGATTTCCTGGACTGGCTGCGGCGCCGCGCACTCGAGTCGAAGCGATACGGCTGCGTCTGCAACGGCGCATGGCTGCTCGGGCGCGCCGGTCTGCTCGATGGCAGGGAGATTGCCACGCGCTGGACCGACGCGAGCCGTATGGCCGGCGAATTCCCGCGTGCCCGCGTACGTCCCGACAAAAACCTGATCCGCGATGGACGCCTGATTTCCTCTGCCGGCGCGACCGCCGGGCTCGATCTTGGCCTCGCGCTCGTCGCGCAAGACTGGGGCCAGAAGCTCGCCGAACAGGTGGCAAGACGTCTTGGCGCCAATCTGCAAAGCGAGCCCTACCAACGTCATCCTTACGTTGCGCCTCCAGGCGATGAAAGTTCGATTATCGGAAAAGTACATCGCCATATCGACGATCATCTTTCCGATGTGCTTTCGATAGAGCAGCTCGCCGAGGCGGTCTACGTGAGCCGGCGCACGTTATCGAGAATCTTCGCGAAGTATCTCCACACGACCCCTTCCGCATTCGTGGACCAGGTCCGTGTCGGTGCCGCAAAGCGGCTATTGGAGGAATGCAACATGCCGATGAAAACCGTCGCGTTCGACTGTGGCTTTCATAACGCCGCGCACATGCGCATGGTGTTTCAACGGCGCCTCAAGCTCACTCCCCGGCAATACCGCCAACAGTCCCACACGACCGAGGCCGCCGCCTGAGTGATTGCCACGGGCGCAATCGCCATCCCGCCGCGATTTGTTCTCGCGGCGCAAGACTCTTTGTCCATGGTGTGTGTTCGCACTCGCAACGGATACGCCTACAGTGGCTTTCCATCGGATCCATCGATTCGAACGGCCACCCGGCCGACTTACCCATACTATGAGACACACAATGAGCACTTCCAAGGTCGTCATCGTCACCGGAGCATCGCAAGGCATCGGCGCCGAAACCGTCAAGGCCTTCCGCGCGCAGGGCCATCGCGTGGTCGCCACGGCCCGCTCCATCACGCCGGCCGCTGAGGCCGACTATGTCGCCGTGGCCGGCGACATCGGCGACGCCGCCACGGCTCGCCGCGTGGTGGACGCCGCCATCGAGCACTTCGGCCGTGTCGATACGCTCGTCAACAACGCGGGCATTTTCATTGCGAAGCCCTTCACGCAGTACACCGCCGACGACTACGCCGCAATCCTGAACGTCAACCTGAACGGCTTCTTCCACATCACGCAATATGCGATCGAAGCGATGCAGAAGCACGGCAGCGGCCACGTGGTGAACGTCACCACCACGCTTGCCGACAAGGCGAACAGCAAAGTCCCGTCCGTTCTTGCCTCGCTCACCAAGGGCGGCCTGAACGCTGCAACGCGCTCGCTCGCAATCGAATATGCGCGCGCGGGCATTCGTGCCAACGCGGTTTCGCCTGGGATCATCAAGTCGCCGATGCACGCTCCCGAAACGCACGCCGCGCTCGGCGCGATGCATCCGGTCGGTCACATGGGCGAAATGAGCGACATCGTCAATGCGATTCTCTATCTCGACTCGGCACCGTTCGTGACCGGCGAGATCCTGCACGTGGACGGCGGCCAGAGCGCAGGTCACTAAGCGGTTGAGCATTGTCCGCGCCCCCGGCCTCGATGGCTCGCCGGGGCGCGGGCGCGTGGCGGCCGCTTATTGCACGTTGGTCAGCGTCTTCGTGATGACGAGCCATCTGTCGCGCTGGCGCATGATCGAAAAATAATTGTAGTAATTGAAACCCAGCATGCGCACATGCAGTTTCGCCGTCGCGATGTTCTGCTGGACATCGAGCATCAGCAGTTCTGTTTCGACCGGTTCGCCCAATTCGGCCGGCGATTTCCTGATTGCCACACCCGCAAGATACTCGTCGATCGTCTTGTAGTAGGGCTGGCCATTCACCTCCCCCGCCACGATCGCGCGCGCGTCGAACACCTTTCTCAGCTGTTCCACATCGCCGCGCCAGGTGGCATCGAAATAGCGCTGCACGAGTTCGACGATTTCGTTGCTGTCGTTCATTGCATCACACTCCCTATTGATTCCCGACTCGGTCCGTCAATTCGAAGCGGGCTGCGCAATCGCTTGCGCAGCCCGCTTCGAACAACCCGGATCAAAACGATCAGGCAAGCGGCCCCTCGATCTCATTGAGCCTTTCTTCGAGTACGTTGACGCTCGCATAGCCCGAATGCACGGCGTAAGTCCGGCCTTGTTCTTCAAGCATCAAGGTCGGGAACGACGCGACGCCAAGCGCTCGCGCACGGGCGAAATCGCGCTGCGTTTCTTCCTTCGTTTCCGCTGCTTCCCACGCCTGGTAGAACGCGTCGGCACTTACCTGAACGCCTACAGCATCCAGCGCGGTCACGGCGATATCGCTCAGCACGCGACCGTCGGTCGTATCCAGCCCTTGCACGTAGAAGCCGTTCTGCAGCGCACGGAACACCGAAAGCAAGGCATCGCCACTGGCGAAGCGGCGCGCCGCCACAACAGCACGGCAAATCGGCTCGGTATCGTAGACGAACCCCTCGCGCGCCATGAACGCTTCGCGATTGAACGGCAAGCCGCTCAGCGCTTCCACACGTTGCCAGTGCTGCAACCGGAAACACTTGCCGGTCGCATCGAGCACATCGGTCGCGCCGGCGCGAATCCCGCCGACCACGATTTCCAGTTTCAAGTCCGGCACGCGCGCGACAAGCGCGGAAAGCTCCTTGCCAAAGCCATAGCACCACGAACACATCGGATCGCCAACATAGATCAATTTCATTGCTCGCTCAAGTGAAGAGACAACGCGGGGCCCGCAGGACCCCATGCCCCGCATCGCTCCCAGCCATCAGAGTGACTATAGGTTTCTGGCCTCACTCGATAAACGCCGTAGCCAGAACTTCTTTTGTTACATGGCGGAAAGACGAAAGGCTCTTCACAAGCAGAGTGGCGTTGCCATGCTGGCCTAGAACATGTCAGAAGCCGCTTGATGACCTGCACGCGCGCCCCCCGACTCCTCGCCATCCCTCGACGGGATGAACGGGCCGGTGATCATCTCCGAATAGCTCATGCCGGGCCCAACCATCGGAAACACATCGGCATCCTGATCGATCATGACTTCGAGGAAAGCCGGACCGTCGAACGCCACGAAAGCCCGGAGCGCTTCCTCGACTTCGCTCAGGACCTCGACGCGCTGCGCGAATTCGAACCCGTCGGCACGCGCGGCCATGACAAAGTCCTTTCGATGAAGCGACTTGTCGCTCACGCACAGGCGCCCGTCGTAGAAAAGACGCTGCCACTGCCGGATCATCCCGTCACCGACATTGTTGAACAGCAGCACTTTGACCGGCACGCCATACGTGGTCGCGGTCTCCAGATCGCCGATATTCATGCGCATGCTGCCGTCACCGTCGATGTCGATCACGAGGGCATCCGGGCGTCCCATCTGGGCGCCGATTGCAGCGGGCAGGCCAAAGCCCATTGTCCCCATGCTGCCCGACGTGAGAAAGCTGCGCGGCTCCACGAAATCGAAGAACTGCGCGGCCCACATCTGGTGCTGGCCCACGCCCGTGGTGACAATGGCCCGGCCGCCGGTAATCTCGCTCAGCTTTTCCACCACGAACTGCGGCTGAATGAGCGGGCTCGCGCGGTCATAGTTCATGCCGTAGCGCTGCTTCAGCTCCCTGATGTGGTCGAGCCAAGCCAAAGGCGCTTGCACGTGCGCTTCGTGTTGCATCAGAGAAAGCAACGCGTCTTTCGCGTCGCCCACGTGAGTCCAGTGCGCGCGCTTCACCTTGTTGATTTCGGCTTCGTCGATATCGATGTGCGCAACATGGCGCGCTCGCGGAGCAAATGCATTGGGGCGGCCACCGGCGACCCGATCATCGAATCGCGCGCCCACGGCAATCAGAAAGTCGCAGTCTTCCACCGCGTAGTTCGCGCAGGCCGCGCCGTGCATGCCCAGCATGCCGAGCCCCAACTCGTGCTTCACGGATATCGTGCCGAGCCCCATCAACGTGTTGACCACGGGAATGCGGTAGCGCTCGGCGAACTGGCGCAATTCCGCCGTGGCGCCGGCCGTGATGATGCCCCCGCCCACATACAGCAGCGGGCGCTTGCTTTGCGCCAGCAGATCGAAGAATTCGTCGCGCTTGCCCGCTTCGAGACGTGCTCCCTTCGCCACCTTGCGAAGGCGGTCGGAGTAGCCGCGAAACGCCAGCGTGCCATGCCCCTGCCAGGTGCCGGTCCAGTTCTGGATGTCTTTGGGCACATCCACTACCACTGGGCCGGGACGGCCGGTGCGCGCGACTTCGAACGCCGTGCGCAGCGTTTGTTCGAGCTTGTCCGGGTCGGTAACGAGAAACACCTGCTTGGCGCACGCCGACATGATGTTGAACACCGGCGCTTCCTGGAAAGCGTCGCTGCCGATAGCGGCACGCGGCACCTGCCCGCAGATGAGAACCACCGGGACCGAGTCGCCATTGCAATCGGCAATCGGTGTCACCGCATTGGTCGCGCCGGGACCGGACGTCACCATGAACACACCGACCTTTCCGCTCGCGCGCGCGTATCCCGCGGCCATGAAGCCGGCGGTCTGTTCGTTGGCGGGTACGACGAGGTTGATCTGACGCTCGGGCTTGTCGGCGTGCAGTTCGTTGAAACGGAACACGGCGTCGTAGGTCGGCAGGATCGCGCCGCCGCTATAGCCGAACACGGTATCGACACCCTGTTCGCTAAGTACGCGCAAGATGATGTCGGCGCCCGACATCGGTTCGCCGGGAAGTGGCGCTTTCTGGGAGCTTTCTGGAGCAATATTCGGGTTCTGGGACATACGAGGCTCGCACGGAAACGGGCGCTGATGCGGTCAGCGGCCAAACACAACGGATCATTTCCCTTCCGACTCAAGAACAGCGTATGTCCCCTACCAGCTCGTGGACGACAGCGTCAGCGGGTTCTCCGCATGAAGCACAGTCCACCCGGCACTCTTTTGACGTGCGCCTGGAAATACTGTGAGAAAGGGTTCCAAGAATTCTGACAACGATTGAAGCGGCGCGCGTCAGCAATACGGCTGTTTATGGGCCAGGATGCGTCGCATCCGGGCCACCGTGGCTGACGGCTGACTGTTTCCTACCACTCGGCAATGCCGACATCCATGTCCTCGTCGTAGAACGCAACCAGAAACTCTTCGGGCATCAACCACGAATCGACGCTCACGGTTTGCGCGCCAACATCGACATCGACCTTCGCGTCGGCGTCCACCGACTTCATCGCATGGACGATCGTCGAAAGATCGTCCGGGCGGATTTCAGTTTTCATCGCGAACTTCATTTTTCACCTCTCTGTCTGGATATCCAGTCTCGATAACTATAGGATCAACGCCCCATGCCACCAACCAGGCCAGCCTCAATTCACTCTTTACATCGCGTAACCCAAACCGGAGGCACAGGGCAGTCATTCAACCGGGTCGAGCAGGTCTACCGCTTCGGTGAACGCCAGGACGGCTTCCCGCACGCCTGCGACTCCCAGACCATTCAAACGGAGCAGTTCGGCACGGTCGCCGTGCGGGACAAAGGCGTCGGGAAGTCCGAGCCGCAGCATACGTACGGCCCACCCTTCCGCCGCGATCCGCTCGGCGCATGCGGCGCCCGCTCCGCCGAGCACGGTGCCTTCTTCGATCGTCACGATCACCTCGTGCTCGTTGGCAACCGTCAGCAACAAGTCTTCATCGAGCGGTTTGACGAAGCGCATATCGACCACGGTCGCATCGATCTCCCTTGCGACTTCCATCGCGACCGAGAGCAAGGGCCCGAACGCGAGAAACGCCACCCGCGCGCTGTCCCGCTTGCCGGAGACGCGGCAAACCACGCCTCTTCCGAGCGGCAGTGTTTCTTTCGTCTGCTCAATGACTTCAGATCCCGTTGTCTCCCGCGGGTATCGCACGGCGCACGGTCCAGGCCACGCAAGGCCGGTGTTCAGCATGCGATAGCATTCCTTTTCGTCGGACGGGGTCATCACCACCATATTCGGCACGCAACGCAGGGCCGCGATGTCGAACGCACCCAGATGCGTGGCGCCGTCGCCCCCGGCAATCCCCGCGCGGTCGAGCGCGAACAGAACCGGCAGATTCTGCAGGGCGACGTCGTGAATCAGCTGGTCATAGCCGCGCTGAAGAAACGTCGAGTAGATGGCGACGACGGGCCTCATTCCCTCAACGGCGAGGCCGGCCGCCAGCGTGACGGCGTGCTGTTCTGCGATACCCACGTCGATGTAGCGATCCGGATAACGACGCTCGAATCCGGTCAGGCAGGATCCTTCGCTCATCGCGGGCGTGATGCCGAAGATGCGCTCATCCGTTGCCGCCGCGTCGCACAACCATTGACCGAATACCTGGCTATAGGTCAGCTTGCCGCCCTTCTTGCGCACCAACCCGGTATCGGGTTTGAACGGGCTCGGCCCGTGGTACGCAACGGGCTCCAGTTCCGCAGGTCGATAACCTTTTCCTTTCTTCGTCACCACGTGGATGACGTGCGGCCGGTTGCGTGTCTTCGCGTCCCGCAGCGTGGCGAGTAGATTCGCCATATCGTGGCCATCGATGGGACCGACGTAGTCCAGACCTAGCGTTTCGAATAGCGTGGATATGGGGACGTTCGCTTCGTCGCGCCAGCGCGTAACCAGCGCCTCGAGATGATCATTCAGTCCGCCGACCGCCGGTGAAATCGACATGCGGTTGTCATTCAGAACGATCGTCAGCGGCAGCGTTTCGCAGGACCCTGCGTGATTCAGCGCTTCATACGCCATCCCCGCGGACAATGAGCCATCGCCGATCACCGCAACGACGCGGGCGTCCCGACCGCGCAGGCCCAGGGCCATGCCGACCGCCGCCGAAATCGACGTGCCGGCGTGCCCGACACCGAACGCGTCGTAAGGCGACTCTTCGCGCGCGGGGAAACCGGCCATCCCGCCCACTTTCCGCACGCTTGCCATGGCCGCTTTTCGGCCCGTCAGGATCTTGTGCGGGTAGCATTGGTGCCCCACGTCCCACACCAGGCGATCTTGCGGCGTGTCGAATACATAGTGAAGGGCAACCGACAACTCCACCACACCGAGGTTCGATGCCAGGTGGCCGCCGGTACTCGACACACTTTCGATCACGAATTCCCGAACCTCGTCCACGAGGCGCTGAAGCTCACGCTCATCCAGATCGCGCAGATTGCTCGGGAAATCGATCATGTCAAGCAGGTTCATGACGTTGCTGTCCTTGTTGTATGAAATTCAACCGGCCTTCAGGTCGTCCGTGGTCCAGCCGCCGCCGAGCGCGTGAATGAGGTCGACATTCGCATCCAGTTGCCGCGTGCGAAGCGCGATGACACTGCGTTGCGATTCCAGCTCGGCCGATTGAGCCTCGACCACATCCAGGTAGCTCACCGCGCCGCGCTGATAGCGCGCGAGCGCCAGGTTGAGCGCGGTTTGGGCGGCATTGGCGGCGTCCTGCTGCTGATTCGTCGCGGTGCCCAGATCGTCGAGCAACGTGAGGTTGTCTTCCACCTGCCGGAACGACGCCAGCACCACGCTGCGATAGCGTGCCCCCGCCTCCGCCGTGGCCTCCTTCGCCGAATCCAGCTGCGCGTGGCGCTTGCCGCCGTCCAGCAGATACACCGCCAGCGACGGTCCGATCGCCCAATACGAACTGGAAAGACTGAGCAGATTGCCGAGCACCGAGCTTTGCACGCCGCCCTGCGCGCTGAGCGTGAGCGTCGGGAAATACGCCGCGCGCGCCACGCCAATTTTTGAATTGGCCGCCGCGATGCGCCGCTCGGCTGCGGCGACGTCAGGCCGCCTTTGCAACAACGTCGACGGCACCCCGACCGGAATCACGGGCAACGCGATCGAATCGGTACTCGGTGCGAGCTGGAACTCAGAAGGCGAAGCGCCGACCAGCACCGCCACCGCGTGTTCGAGCAATGCGCGCCTTGCCTTGATCTGGGTGAGTTCGGACTGGACCGATGACAACTGGTTGCTGGCGCGCGCCACGTCGAGACCTGACACGATGCCCGCGCCATGCCGGTTGCGGGTCAGGTCGAGCGCCTTCTGGTACGCCTCCTGGGTCCCCTCGATCAGCTGAATCTGCTGATCGAGACCCCGCATGTCGATATAGCTTCGGGCCAGCTCGATTTCCAGGCTCAACTGCGTCGAGGCGAGATCCGCTTTCGACGCCTGACCTTCGTCCTTGCTTGCGGCGACGGAATCGCGCACGCGTCCCCAAAGGTCCACTTCGTAGTCGACTTCGACACCCAGCGTGGCTGAGTTGTAATCGGTCGGCCCAGTCGGGCTGCGCAACGGCCGCGAGTCCGACTCGCGGTCGCGCTGGACATTGCCCACAGCGGAAACCTGCGGGTACATCTGCGACTTGACCTGCCTGATGTACGCCTGCGACTGCTCATAGTGAAACAGCGCCGCGCTCAGGTCGGGGTTATTCGCGATCAGCCGTTGCTCGAGGTCGTCGAGTTCCGGCTCCTTGTACAGCTTCCACCATCCCGCGCGATCGAGCTGGTCAGCGGGGCTGGCCACGGTCCATGGTCCCTGGGTCTGGTACTGCGCCGCCACGGGTGTTTCCGGAACCTCGTAGTGCGGCGCGAGCGAGCACGCGGCGAGCACCACGGCACTCACCAGCGTGGCGAGTTTCAGATACTTAGTCATGCTTGTCACCTTTGGCCGTGGACGCGATCACCTGAACATGGTCGCCTTCGACAAGACCATCGGGCGGCGCGTCGACCACGCGGTCGCTCTGCGCCAGCCCCGAGCCGATATCGACCGCGTTGCCGAGGTCCTGCACGATCGAAACGGGTTTGAAGTGAACGGTGTCGCTGCGATCGACAGTGGCCAGCCGCAGCCCCCGGTTGTCGAATATCAGCGCGCTCGCCGGCACCCGCAGTGCGTTGGCGCGCGCCGGCAGCGAAAAATGCAGATTCACGAAGTCGCCCGGCAACAGCAAATGACCGGGGTTATCGACCATCAGCTGGACGAGCGACGTGCCCGATGCGGCGTTCACCGAGTCGGCCTGACCCACCACCGTGGCGGTGAATGTCTTGCCCGGATACTCCGGTACGGTGAAGGTGCCAGTTCCACCGGGCTTGACCGCCGGCACGTATTCCTGCGGCACGCGTACGTACACGCGCAGCTTGTCCACGCTCGATACAGAGAAGAGTTGCGGCCCCGTACCGCCGCCCGCATTGATCAATGCGCCAACGTCGGTGTTGCGTGCAGTGATCACGCCGTCGAACGGGGCGACGATCCGCGCGAAGCTCTTGGTCGCGACCAGCCGGTCCAGATTGGCCTGCGCTGCCGCCACGCGGGCCTGCTTCGCCACGTAGTCCTGCGTGCGGTCATCGACCTCCTGGCGCGATACTGAATCGGAGTCCAGAAGACTTTGCCAGCGTGCCGCGGTCGTTTTCGCGAGCGCGGCATCGGCTTGCGCGCTCGCGAGGTCGGCCTTCGCCTGGATCAACTGCTGATCGAGTTCGGGCGTTTCGATCTCGGCGAGCGTCTGGCCTGCCTTCACCGGTGTGCCGATGTCGACGCTCCACGATTTCAGGTATCCGCTCACGCGTGCATAGATGGGCGCGCTTTCGAAAGCCTCCAGTCTGCCGGGCAGATCCAGCGCGCCGCCCGGCGCCTCTGGCGCGGGCACGACGACATTCACGGACGGCACGGCTTGCGCCTCGGTCCAGTCTTTGAGCTGGTGCTCATGCTTCATGCGAAGCGAGACGCCACCAGCCACGATGAGGACGGCGAGCGCACCGCCAACGATGCCTGTTAAAGAAAGCTGACGCTGCGCGAGTGCGGCGCGCGTTGTGGGTTCAGAGGACATGGATCGAATCTCCGGTAATCTGCGCGGCCGTCGATGTGCGACCCCGACGCGAGTGGATCATGCAAAAAATAGCGGGCACGAGAAAAAGCGTTGCGGCAGTGGCGAACAGCAGTCCGCCAATCACCGCTCGGCCCAGCGGCGCGTTTTGCTCTCCGCCCTCGCCAAGACTCAATGCCATCGGCGCCATGCCGATGATCATCGAGAGTGCCGTCATGAGGACCGGCCGAAACCGGGTCGTACCGGCTTCCAATGCAGCCTTGAACGCGTCGCCGTGCTCGGTCAGACGTTCGCGGCAGAAACTCACCACCAGAATCGAATTGGCCGTAGCCACGCCCATGCACATGATTGCGCCGGTCAGTGCGGGCACCGAGAGCGTGGTATCCGTCGCAAACAACATCCAGACGATGCCGGCCAACGCACCAGGCAATGCCGCCACGATCACGAGCGGATCGGACCACGACTGGAAATTGACGACGATGAGCAAGTAAATCAGCACAACCGCGCCCAGAATCCCGAACGACAACCCGCCGAAGGCGTTGTTCATCGTCTGAGCCTGGCCAAGCAGAACGACCTTCGCCCCCTTGGGCGCTTCCTTGGCATTGGCCGAGACGATGTGGCGAATGTCGGCGGCGACGGCGCCGAGATCGCGGCCCTGGGTCGTGGCGAACACCTCGACCATCGGCTGCACGTTGTAGTTGCTCACCACTTCGTTGCTGGCCGTGCGGTGAATGCTCGCGACCCCGCCGAGAATTTGCCCATCGTTGGCCTCGGCCCCGCCGCTCACCGGCAGATTCACGAGCGACGAGAGCGAATCCACGCTGTACTGCGGCGTCTGCAGCACGATCGAATACTCCACGCCATTGGCCGCGTTGAGCCAGTAGGTCGGGGCGATCTGGCTCGAACCCGCCATGTGCACCACGAGGCTGTTGGTCACATCGCGTTCGGTGAGGCCCTGAAGCGATGCGCGGTCCCGATCGACGTCGATATTGAACTGCGGATTGGCCTGCGACTGCTCGATGCGCGCATCGACGACGCCGGGCACGTGGCGGATCTGACGCAGTAACGAGTTCGCGTAGGCGAAGTCGGCCGGCAGATTGTTGCCGCGAATCTGCAGGTCGATCGGTGCGGGCGAACCGAAGTTCAGGATCTGGCTCACGATGTCCGCGGGCGGGAACGAGAACGTCACGCCGGGGAACGCGCGCGGCAGCGATTCGCGCAGCTTGCGCACATAAGCGGCCGTCGGCCCATGGCCTTCTTTCAGCGAGATCTGGATGTCGCCGTCCTGCGGGCCGATCGTGCCCGTGTTGTTGTAGGCCGTATTGATGGAGCTGGTGGAAAGTCCAATGTTGTCCACCACGGTGCCGAGTTCGGAGGGCGGAATCGTCGCGCGCACCTGCGCTTGCACCTCGGCGAAGATCTCGGCGGTTCGCTCCACACGCGTACCCACGGGCGCACGCACGTGCAGCAGGATCTGGCCCGCATCGACGTCAGGGAAAAAGTTGCGCCCGAGCAGCGGCATCAACGCGAACGACACCACGACGAATGCAAAGAAGCCAATCACGAACGTGCGGCGACGTTCCAGCACCCGTTCGAGCATCGCGGCATAGTTCGCACGCACGCGTTCGAAGCGCTGCTCGAATCCACGATGAAAGCGCGCCCACACGCCGGCAGACTCGTGATGTCCTTGCTCATTCGCATGGGACTTCAGCAGGTACTTCGCCATCGTCGGCACGAGCGTGCGCGAGAGAATGAACGAGGAAATCATCGCGAAGATCACCGACTCGGCCATCGGCACGAACAGGAACCTCGCCACGCCATTCAGGAAGAACATCGGCACGAACACGATGCAGATGCAAAGCAGCGAGACGAACGCGGGTGTCACGATTTGTGCCGCGCCGTCGAGAATCGCGCTTTCGACGTCCTTGCCTTGCTCCAGGTGCCAGTTGATGTTCTCGATGGTCACGGTGGCGTCGTCCACGAGAATCCCCACCGCTAACGCGAGCCCGCCGAGCGTCATGATATTGAGCGTTTCGCCGAGCACCGAGAGCACTGAAATCGACCCGAGAATCGCGAGCGGAATCGAGGTCGCGATAATGATCGTCGAGCGCCAGCTACCCAGGAACAGCAGGATCATCACGCTCGTGAGCAAGGCGGCAATCAAGCCCTCGCGCGCCACGCCCTTGATTGCAGACCGCACGAAGATCGACTGGTCGCCAATTGCGTCGATCTGGAGCGCGTCCGGCAAGGAGGCCTTCGCGTCGGCAACCTTCTGACGAATGCCGCCGATGATCGACAATGTGGATGCCGAACCGTTCTTGAACACGGTGAGCAGCACCGAACGCTTGCCTTCCACGTGAACGATATTGGGCTGCGGCGGGCTGCCGTCGGTCACGTCAGCCACATCGTGCATGTGCACCACGGTGCCATTGGCGGACTTGATCGGCAGGTTCGCAATGGCCGCGATCGTCTCCGGCGCGTCGTTCAGCTGCAGCGTGTACTCGTAGTTGCCGATCTTTTCGGTGCCGACCGGCGTCACGAGGTTCTGCGCCGTCAACGCATTGAGCACGTCCTCGGCCGACAAGGAGCGCGCTTCGAGTTCGGACGGCTTGATGTTGATCTGAACCTGGCGGTCCTTGCCGCCGAACGGAAACGGGATCGCAGCGCCGTTCACGGTCGCGAGAATCGGCCGCAACTGGTTCTTGCCGAGGTCCGCCAGATTCTGTTCCGAGAGGCCCTTGCCCGAAAGCGCGAGCTGGATGATCGGAACCGTCGAAGCGTTGTAATTGATAATGAACGGCGGCGTCGCCGAGGGCGGCAGCTGCTTCAAAATCTCCTGCGAAATGGCGGTCACCTGCGCATTCGCGGTACCAATGTTGGTGCCAGGCTGAAAGAAGATTTTGACGATGCCGTAGCCGGTAAGCGACGTGCCTTCGATGTGCTGAACGCCATTCACGGTGGTCGTCAACACCCGCTCATACGGAGCCATCACGCGACCTTCCATCTGGTCGGGCGAAAGCCCCGTGTACTGCCATACCACGCTAATCACCGGGATATTGATCGGAGGAAAAATATCTGTAGGGGTACGAAACGCCGACAAAACGCCGACGATCAGGATAAACACGGCCAGAACGACAAATGTATAAGGCCGTTTCAGCGCGACGCGCACGATGCCAATCATGATAATTCCAGTATTGAAGCTGGCATCGCCCCTAACCGCGGCGGATTCCAGCAAGCAGATTCTCGATGCCTTGAATCAATCTGCGTTTGATGGGATCCGGCCCGCGGACCCGCGAGGCGCACCGATCCAGTGGATGGCGGAAGCCACAATTCCGAGCACAACGCCGAAGGCGACGATGCCCGACCAGCCAAAGCGGCTCATGAGCCAGCCGCTGACCGTCGCACCGACTGCGCCGCCGAAAAACGTGGCCGTCATATAGAGGCTGTTGATTCGGCCTTGTGCTTTCGGATCGACTGAGAAAGCGCGTGTCTGGTTAGAAACGAGACCGGACTGCACGCCGATATCGAGCACGATCACGCCCACGATCAGCAGCGTGAGCGACGTGGCCGCGCCGGAAAGAAGCACGTAGGCGAGCGTCGCGATGACGATGCTCGCGCCGATGACCTTGCGAAAGCCCACGCGATCGGTGGCATTGCCACCCAGCGATGCGGCGAACGCGCCGGCCGCGCCGATGATGCCGAAGCCGCCCGCCCACGCGCTGCCGAGGTGCCACGGCCCGCTCTTGAGCAGCGCCGCGAGATTGACCCAGAAGGCGTTGAAACAGGCCCACAGCAGCGCCTGGATGATCATCGATTCGCGAATCGGGCGATTGTCGCGAACGAGCGGCCACAGCGAAGCAAGCAGACGTCCATACGAAAGATTCGTGGAGGGCACGCCCTTCGGCAGCAACGCAGCGGCGGCGATAAAGACCGGCACCATGAACGCGGCTTCCACGCCGTACACCGCGCGCCAGCCCCACGCCGCGCCAATTGCGCCCGCGATCGTGCGGCCGACGAGGATGCCGACCATGATGCCGCTCACGACAGTGCCGACGTTACGCCCCCGCTCGCTCGGCAACGACATGACGGCGGCGAAGGGCACGAGCTGCTGTGGCACGCAACTCACGATGCCAAGCGCAAACGAAGCCGCGATCAGTGCCCAGATGCCGGGCGCCACCGCCGCTGTCGCCGCGAAAACGAGTGCGAGCGCGATTTGAGTGAGCACGAGCTTGCGCCGGTCGAAGCGGTCGCCAAGCGGCAGCAGCAACGCGAGACCGGTCGAGAAGCCGAGCAGCGCCGCCGCTGCGACGAGATCCACCGTTGTGATGTTGACCCGCAGACCCGCTGCGATCAGCGGCAGGATCGGCTGCGTGCAGTAGATGTTTGTGATCACTGCGCCTGCGACGACCGCCATCATGACGATCTTGCCGCGCGATGCGACGGCGGGCGTTGCTGCACTTTCTGGGGTGCTGGATAAGCCGCTCACGACAACCTCCTTATTCGTTGAATTTCTCCGGTCTTTGCAGCGGATTGCCGCGATCCAGATTGAGGTCGAACGTTACGCGCTTGCATTTACGAAGAGAATCCCTCACGATCAAGATTCATCCTTCCACTATTTGATAGGGTCCATGAATCGCCTCGAAGCCATGGCCATCCTCGTTTCGGTCGCTGATGCGGGCAGTCTCTCGGCTGCCGCGCGGCATCTCGACATGCCGCTCGCCACGGTCAGCCGCAAGGTTGGGGAACTGGAAGCACACCTGAAGACGCGTCTCTTTCACCGCACGACGCGCAAGCTTTCGTTGACGGAAGCCGGCGCCGCATACGTGGCCGCCTGCCGGCGCATTCTCGAAGACATCGGCGAAGCCGAGCGTGCAGCCACGGGCGAATACGCCGCGCCCAAAGGCGAACTCGTGGTTACCGCGCCCGTTGCGTTTGGCCGCTTGCACGTGGTGCCGGTGGTGGCGGAATTCCTCGCGCAGTATCCGGAGATCGACATCAATCTCCTGCTGACCGATCGTGTCGTTCATCTGATGGATGAACACGCGGACGTCGCGGTCCGCATTGGCGAGTTGCCCGATAGCACGTTGATCGCAACGCGCGTGGGCACGGTGCGCCGCGTCATTTGCGCCAGCCCCGCCTATCTCGCGAAGCACGGCGTGCCAGCCGAACCCGCGGACCTGGCAGGCCATCAATGCATTACCTTCGAGGCGCTCGCGTCGCTTCGGGCATGGTCTTTCGGCTCCGGCAAGTCAGAGCAGTCCGTGCCCGTTCATTCGCGGCTTGCCGTGAATACGGCGGACGCCGCCATCGAAGCCGCGGTCCTCGGCGTGGGTTTGATACGCGTGCTGTCCTACCAGGTTGCACGCGCCGTTCGGGCCAACGAGCTTCGCGTCGTGCTCGACACATTTGAAGCCGCGCCGCTGCCCGTCAATCTCGTGCATGCGGGGCAAGCACCCCTGCCGCTGAAGCTGCGCGCGTTCCTCGACTTCGCATCGCCGCGCCTGCGCGAGCGCACTGCGGGCGAACTCGTCAACGCCGAGAGCGCATGACGGCCTGAGCCGCGCGCGCAAAGGCGCTGCGCGCTCGCGCCGGAAGAGAATCCGCTAACATCGGGAATCTCCCTTCCAGTGATCGAGAAGACCATGGACCGTCTCGAAGGGATGTCCATCCTGGTCGCAGTCGTCGATGCAGGCAGTTTGTCAGCCGCGGCCCGGCAACTCGGCCAGCCGCTGGCGACAGTCAGCCGCAAGGTCGGCGATCTCGAAGCGCACCTGAAGACCCGCCTGCTCCATCGCACCACACGGCACCTCTCGCTCACCGAGGCCGGCGAGGCTTATGTCGCGTCGTGCCGGCGCATTCTCGAGGACATCGGCGAAATCGAACGCGCCGTGACCGGCGAATACGCGGCGCCGAAGGGCTCGCTCGTGGCCACGGCGCCCGTGGTCTTCGGGCGGCTGCATGTGGTCCCTGTGATGGCGGCCTTTCTCGCGCAATATCCAGAGATCGACGCCCGCCTCGTGCTGACCGATCGCAACGTCAATTTTCTCGAAGACCACGTGGACGTTGCGGTACGCATCGGCCAGCTGCCGGACAGCAGTCTCGTGGCGATACGCCTCGGCGAAACGCGCCCTGTGGTGTGCGCGAGCCCCGCGTATCTCGCCGAGCGCGGCACGCCGCAAAACCCGGCTGATCTCGCCGATCATGCGTGCATCGGTTTCGAGGGAATCAATGCGTCGCGCACGTGGACGTTTGCCGGCGAAAAGTCGGAGCAGAACGTGCCGATCCACGCGCGGCTCGTGACAAACACGGCGGAATCGGCCATCGATGCCGCGACGCTCGGGACCGGTTTGACGCGGGTTCTCTCTTATCAGGTCGCGAACGCCGTGCAGGAAGGCCGCTTGCAGCTCGTTCTGGAAACCTTCGGGCTGGCGCCCATGCCGATCCATCTCGTCCATGCCGGCCAAACGCCGCTGCCGCTCAAGCTGCGCGCGTTTCTCGACTTCATGTCGCCGCGCCTCAAGGCGCGCATGTCCGCTGTTTGAATTCCCCGCGTTATTGAGCGCGAGTATCAACTGTTGTTCATCGCCGGTGGTTTTTATCAGCGCCGTTCGTGCGTAACCTTGGTTCGCAAATGGGAAAGCGCAAGGCGAAACGCAATGGATATGTCAGCAATCACCGCAATGAAGGCTTCCGCGGCCGCCGAGCATGCGCTTTCAGCGCAGCCCGCGTGGCGCCGCGTGTTTCGCGAGGACGCGCTCACGGTCGGACTGATCCTGCCGCTCGAAACGCATCCGGACTCGCCGGTTCCGACCATGCGCGATCACATCGCCATGGCTCAGCGCGCCGAAGCAATGGGCGTGGCCGCGCTGTGGATGCGCGACATTCCGTTCTACGATCCTGCGTATGGCGATGCGGGCCAGATCTTCGAGCCGCTGGTGTATATCGCCAGCCTCGCGGCAGTGACGAAGGAAATCGCGCTCGGCACGACAGGCATCGTCTTGCCGATGCGCGAACCGCTTTTGCTGGCCAAGCAGGTGAATTCACTCGACCAGTTGACGAATGGAAGGCTTCTGTTAGGGATGTCCTCGGGAGACAGACCTTCCAAGTATCCCGTTTTCGGCATCGACTTCGATACGCGTGGCGAGCGGTTTCGCGACGCGTTCGAGACCTATCGAACAGTGAGCGAGCAGCCCTTTCCCGTGTTTTCCTCGCCACGCTTCGGTAAATCGGGCGGCACGCTCGACATGTTGCCCAAGCCGCCTTACGGACGCACCCCGGCCATTGCCGTCGGCCGGGCACAGCAGAGCCTCGAATGGATCGCGGCACATATGGACGGCTACCTCGGCTTCGTGCCCGGCCCCGCCGCGCTCGACGCATTCGTGCGCAGCTGGAAAGACCAGGTCGCCCGGTCGATGGGCCGCGAAGCCTTCAAACCGGTTGCCTTTGGCGGGTACCTCTATCTGCATCCGCGGCCCGATTACCCGTTCCGCGCCATCAAGGGCGGCTTCGCTATCGGCAGCCGTTCGCTCAGACATTTTCTCGAAGCGGCACGCGAAGCGGGCGTGAGCCACGTCGCGCTGAATCCGAAAGTCACGCCGCGCCCTTACGCCGACGTACTCGACGAGTTGCACAGCGAAGTGTTGCCGTACTTTGTCCCGGAGGTGTTTCATGCAACACACGAACATAAGTGAAGCGCTCAATGCGCACTGGCAGGCGTCGGCGGCCGGCGATCTCGAAGCCGAACACGACATCTACGCCGACGACGCCATCTGCGACTACCCTCAATCCGGCGAACGCATTCTCGGGCGCAGGAATTTGCAGGCCCTGCGCGGCCATCATCCCGGCAAGCCGTCCGGTTTCGAAGTCAGACGAATGCAGGGCGAAGGCAATCTGTGGGTGACCGAATACATCATCGCTTACCAGGGGCGATCCGCTTTCACCGTGAGCATCATGGAATTCCATGACGGCAAGGTCGTTCACGAGACCCAATATTTTTCGGATCCCTTTGAAGCGCCCGCCTGGCGCAGCCAATGGGTTCAGAAGATCACGGCCAGCTAACGTTCGCTTCGAAAAATCGATTACGCAAATTGCAAAGCGAGATAGCCGGCCATGACCGCGCCGGCCATCTTCAAGCGCGCGCGGCGTTTTCACGCCGCGCCCGACTTACTTCGAAGCGGGCATGGCGAACTCCGCGCCCTTGTCGATGCTGCCGGGCCAGCGCTGCGTCACGCTCTTGTAGCGCGTGTAGAAGCGCACGGCTTCCTCGCCGTAGGCGTGATGATCGCCGAACAGCGAGCGCTTCCAGCCCCCGAACGAATGCCACGCCGACGGCACCGGACTCGGCACGTTGATGCCCACCATGCCGATCTGAATCTGCCGCGTAAACGTGCGTGCCGCGGAGCCATCGGCCGTGAACAGCGTGACGCAATTGCCGAGTTCGTGTGCGTTGACAAGCTCGATAGCACTGGCCAGATCCGGCACGCGAACCACCGAAAGCACCGGCCCGAAAATCTCTTCGCGATAGATCTTCATATCCGGCTTCACGTCGTCGAAAAGCGAGCCGCCCAGGAAGAAGCCCTCTTCGTGTCCCGCCACGGTATGGCCGCGCCCGTCCACGACGAGCTTCGCGCCAGCCTCGACGCCTGCATCGATGTAACCCAGCACCTTGGTGCGATGCGCGGCGCTGATGAGCGGCCCCATGTCCAGATCGGGCTCCATGCCCGCGCCGATGCGCAGCGCGCGCACGCGCGGCGCGAGACGCTCGATCAGTTCGTCGCCGATGCTGCCTATCGCCACCGCGACCGAG
This sequence comes from Paraburkholderia sp. BR10882, assembly GCF_040948855.1. Classification (NCBI taxonomy): domain Bacteria; kingdom Pseudomonadati; phylum Pseudomonadota; class Betaproteobacteria; order Burkholderiales; family Burkholderiaceae; genus Paraburkholderia; species Paraburkholderia sp. BR10882. The sequence continues at coordinate 184,605 of NZ_JBFPKP010000012.1, forward strand.
GTCGCCATGCAGCGCTCGCCCGCCGAGCCGTATGCGGAGTTGATCAGCGCATCGACGGCCTGATCGAGATTCGCGTCTGGCATGACGACGAGATGATTCTTTGCACTGCCCAGCGCCTGCACGCGCTTGCCGCGTTTGGCGCCCTCTGCGTAGATATATTCGGCCACCGGCGTGGAGGCGACGACGGACATCGCGGCCACATCGGGATGCTGGATCAGCGCGTCGACGGTGCCCTTGTCGCCGTTCACCACGTTGAACACGCCTTTGGGGAAGCCCGCCTCGATGAAGAGTTCCGCCAGCCGGATCGACGACGACGGCGTGCGCTCCGAGGGCTTGAGGATGAACGTGTTGCCGGTCGCGGCGGCCATGACGAACATCCAGCACGGCACCACCACCGGGAAATTGAACGGGGTGACGCCCGCAATCACGCCTACGGGCTGACGCAAATTCCAGCTGTCGACGCCGCTGCTGCTTTGATCGGTGAAACCGGTCTTGAGCAGGTTCGGAATGCCGCACGCGAATTCGACGATTTCGATGCCGCGCATGACTTCGCCCCTCGCGTCCGAAAACAGCTTGCCGTGGTCGCGCGTAATGAGTTCGGCGATTTCGTCGAGATGCGCCTCTAGCAGTTCCTTGAACTTGAACATCAGGCGCGCACGCTTGAGCGGCGGGGTTTCGCTCCACGCCGCAAACGCGCTTTTGGCGGCCGCGACGGCGGCGGCAACCTCACTGGTATTCGCAACCGGCACGCGCGCCGAAATGCGGCCCTGCGCGGGATCGTAGACGTCGTTGAATCGCCCGCTCACGCCAGCGGTGTATTGACCGTCGATGAAATGTTTCAGTTGGCGCACCGCGCCCTGGTTTGCTTCGCTCATACGACCTTCCTTTAGGGAATCTGGGCACTGCGCGCGGACCGAAGAGAGTCCGCATCGCAGCGCGCGTCAAGTCGAGTGGCCGGGCATCTCCATGACTCCCCGCCAGGACCGGCAGTCATTGACCGCCGACGAGAACAGTCTACGTTTTACGGCTCCCGGCCGAGGGACTAGCTGCGACGGTTTGGGGACATTCCCGGCGCGTTTCCGGCCATCGCGACAAGGCGGAAATCGCGGCGATCCGAAGGGTCGAATGGTTTCGCGAGGCGGCGCTAAATGCGCGCTGGGGGCGAAGCGTTACCTTGTGCAGGAAGCGTGAAATGGAAGCTGACGCCAACGGGGGCGTTCGGCGTCACCCACAGGCACCCGCCGTGGCTTTGCACGATCGAGCGGCAGATGGGCAGCCCCATGCCGAGACCGTCGGGCTTGGTGGTAAAGAACGCCTCGAATACGCCCTCGAGGTTGCCGGCGGCGAGTCCCGGCCCGGAATCCTGCACGGTGATGCAAAGTTCGTTATCGTCATTCCTGCCGGTTCGGATCACTAACGTGCGCTCGCCGGCTTTCACTTCGCTCATCGCCTCGAGGGCGTTGATCATCAGATTGAGCATGACCTGCTGCAATTGCACCCGGTCGCCCTGCACGCGCGGCAAGCCCTCGGCGAGTTGCACCGTGAGTTCGACCCCGCACTTGCTGGCTTCGCCGCGCACGAGCGCGATCAGTTCCCGAATCATGTCGTTGACGTCGAGCCCATCGGTGCGCAGCGGCTCTTTCTTGAAGTAGGCGCGGGTCCTGTCGACGATGCCGTTGGCGCGGTCGCTATCCGCGACGATGCGGGTCAGCGCGAGACGCACTTCGTCGAAATTCGGCGGGCGCGCCGCGAGCCAGCGCAAGGCTGCACTCGCGTACGCCGCGATGGCGGTGATCGGCTGCTTCACTTCATGCGCGATCGACGCCGACAACTGCCCCATGGTCGCCACGCGGTTCGAATGCGCCAGCACCGTCTGGAGTTCGCGGTAGCGTCGTTCGCTGTCTTGCACTTCCTGTTGCGCGCGCTTCTGGTCGGTCAGGTCGAGTATGAACGCGACGCCCTGCCCCTCGCGGTCGCCAAACGCCGCCGCGCCGACCATGACGGACACGCGGCTGCCGTCCTTGCGTATATATTCCTTCTCGATCGGTTTGGCGCTACCCGTGGCCTGCAATTCGGCCTTCACCTGTTCGTCGCGCTCATGCCATTCCGGCGGCGTCAGGTCGGGCCAGCGAATCTGCCCGGAGCGCAGGTCTGCGGCCGTGTAGCCCACGATGCGCAGAAACGCATCGTTGGCTTCGACGACATTGCCTTCGAAGTCCCAGATGTGGATGCCAATGATATTGGAGTCCACGAGGCGCCGCACCTTTGCTTCGCGTTCCTGAAGATCCGCATACAGGTGGGTATTCTCCAGGGAAATGGCGGCCTGGGACGCGAGCAAATCGAGCAGTGCGGAGCGGCGTGCGGTGAACACGTGCGAGGTCTCGGTGTTCTCCAGATACAGCAGCCCACTGAGTTCGCCCTGCCTGACGAGCGGCAGACAGAACACGGAGCGCGTGGCGCCGCTCGCCAGATACCCGTCTTCGGGAAAGAGACCGGACGTCACGGCATCGTCGATGATGACGCGCTTGCCCGTGTGCATGACGTAGCGCAGTAGCGCGGCTGGGGTGGCCGAGCCGCTGCCTGGTAATCGCCTCACCTCGATCCCGTTGCCGTCGATACGCGCCTCCGCGTCGATGCGGTAGCCGTCCGGCTGCTCGGGCACGATCAGCAGCCCACGGTCGGCGCCTGCGGTTTGCAGCGCGATCGTCATCAGGCGTTCGACCAGCCGCTTCAGTTCGATCTCGCTGGAGAGCGCGTGAGAAGCCTTGAGCAGTGTTGCTGCGTCGAACTCGCGCCAGTCGAAGCTGTGCGTCGACGTCAGCGTGCTCCCTTCCAGGTCGGCGAGGCGCGGGAATTCGCTGTCGAGCTGCATGATCTTGCTTTGCGCGCCCCACGCGTCGAAGCACCGGCGCGCATTGCGCAAATGACCTTCGGCGCTCGTCGCGAGGCCCATACGCAAGTAGAAACGGCCCGCCAGTTCGCTCGCAAGTCCTTCATGCTGCGCAAAGCCGTTCTCGCGGGCAGAGCGAATGGCCTCCTCGTACAGGCGCATGGCGTCGAGCTCGCGCCCCTCCAGACGCGCGAATTCCGCGCTGAGCAACGCATGGCGGTTCTGATAGTTTTCGGGACACTGTCCGGCCCACATTTCAAACTTCTCGAGTGTCTCTGCGAGCATGCGTTTGTACATTTCCTGCTGCTCGGGAGATGACTCGGGAAAAAGGGCCGCCAAGGTGAGCATATGAAAAAAGTGAAAGGTCGGTTCGATCGCCAGCGCCATCACCGAATTCAGCACGGCCTGCGCCTGCTGCACGGCCGCCAGCGCGTCGACGTAGCGGCCGTCGAGAAACGCGAGCATGACCTTGATGATTCGATAGACGCCAATGGCGCAACCAAAATTCGACCTGACGATCGCCTCGAAACAGGCGGTTTCGTCGAAGGTCTCGTCATTCAAATCGAACGGTTTAGTGGTCCTGCCCCGCAGACAGATGACGCATTGCCGTTCGACCCGAACCAGTTCGTAGACGGCGTCGTTGTGGCTCTGCCGCATGAGCGACGCGTACTTCTCGGCGATCGCCTGCACGTCTTCGAGCGCAGCGCCGCTCTCGAGCGACTGCCAGACGGCATTGAACGCCACGTTGCCGGCAAAAACGAAATCGCCCACTTCCATGCACTCGGCGGTCGCCCTTTCCAGCACCGGGAGATTCGCGGCGATGTGGCGGCGCCAGAAATTGACATGGGCGCCATACAGATGAAGCAGCTTTCCATTCAGGTGCCGATTGCCGAACCTCTCGTTGAGCTTCAGTGACATCTCCGAAACCTGAACCGCCGTGGGAATATCGCCGATCAGCGAAACCAGCATGAGCGCGTAATTGCCGAACGCAAAACTCGAGTTATCGGTCATGCCATGCTGCAAGGACAGATTGACCGCCTTGAGCGTGATGAGCGGATAAAACGCGGGCCGCGCGGCAAACGCGCAGTTCATCGCCTGAAGGAGCAGATTGACGATCGCGTGGATCGCGGGGTCCATCGCCACCGGTGCCGCGACGAGTTCGGCGATGGCACGGGCCGCCTGATTGACCTGAACGTCGTGCAGGGCGGCATGGAACGCCGCCTGAATACCCTCTTCGGTCTCGGGAAAGTGGATATCAAAGCCGCGCAGCGCAACGAGCGCGACCGCGAAGCTTTCGTCATATCGTCCGGCAAGCTGGTACAACTCGATGCGTAAGCTGTAGACCCTGGCGCGATCGAGACTGGAGCGGGCTCTCGCGAGCATCATGTCCGCCAGGGCATCTGCTTTCGCAAAGTCGCCCACCAGATATTCGCACTCCGAAAGCGCGAGATAGAGTTCGAACGTGCTCTCGTAGCGTTGCGTCCACGCATCGGGCGACAGCAACGCCACGCCTTGCGCAAGATAGCCGCGTGCGGCCACATAGGCCGTCGACCCCATGGCCCGCCTGCCCGCGACGAGGTTCAAGGCAACCGCCTGCTCGCGCTCCGTTGCGTCCGCGATCAGCGCCGCGCCGCGATTGAGGTGGTTCACGATGTCGAAAATCGCAGCTTCCAGTGCGTCCGGCGGCGTGCGCGACGCCAGTGCCCGCCCGATCCGCAGATGCGCGGCAGCACGGTCGTTGGCGGGAATCAGCGCGTACGCTGCCTCCTGCACGCGATCGTGCGCGAATTCATAGACATTGGCCTCGCGAAAGACGAGCCCCGTTCGCACGGCTTCCCACAGGTCCGCGTGCAGCTTCTCTTCGGAGCCGCCCTGAACCCAGGCCAGCGCGGCGACTTCGGCGACGTTGCCAAGGCACGCCAACTGGCCCAATGCGTCGCGAACCGCGGGCGGCAGCCGGCCCAACCTTCCCGCCATGAGATCGGCGACATTTTCCGTGTAGGCCTTCGCGCGAATGCGCGGCAGTTCCCAGCCCCATTTCGCGGCGCGCGGGTCGAATGCAAGCAGGTTTTCATCGGCGAGCGCGGTTAGAAACTGAATCGTGAAGAACGGATTGCCGCCGCTCTTTTCATGTGCCAGTTCCGCCAGCGGAGCGGCGCTCGCGCGGTCACAGTGCAGCGCATCCGCCACGAGTTGTGTCACGCTGTCCCTCGTGAGCGGCGCAAGCTCGATTTGCTGCACTTTGCCTTCGGCGCGGGCAATCGACTCCAGCGTGCGCGCGAACGGGTGCGAAGCGTCGACCTCGTTGTCCCGATAGGCGCCCACGAGCAGCACGTGCCGCACGTCCGGATGCGTGGCGAGATGCGCGAGCAGGTCGAGCGTCGCCGTATCCACCCATTGCAGATCGTCGATAAACAAGGCGAGCGGATGCTCCGGCCGCGCAAATACACCGAGAAAGCGTCGAAATACGATCTGAAAGCGGTTTTGCGCGTCTTGCGGCGGCAGCGTCGGCGCAGCCGGCTGTTCGCCGATGATGAGCGCAAGTTCAGGAATCAGATTCACGATCAGCTGACCGTTAGGCCCGAGTGCTTCCATCAGTGCGCGACGCCACGGCACGACCTCGGCTTCCCGCTTGCTCAGCAGGTTGCGCACCAGTGTCTGGAAGGCTTGCGCGAATGGCACATACGGAATGCCGCGCCGGTACTGGTCGAACTTGCCGGATGCGAAGAGACCACGCGGCGGGACGAGCACCCTGTGCAGCTCGTTCACGACCGACGACTTGCCGATGCCCGGATAGCCCGAGATAAGCACCAGTTCGACCGAGCCGCTGCCCACCACGCGATCGAACGCGCTGGTCAGCGCTTCGATTTGCGGCTCGCGCCCGTACAGCTTTTCGGAAATCAGCAACTGGTCGGACGCGTCGTGCTCCCCCAGTGGGAATGGATCGATGCGATGGTGCGCTTCCCATGCCGTGAGGCAAGAACGCAGATCGGCCTCGAGTCCCGCCGCGGTCTGATAGCGGTCCTCGGCGGCCTTCGCGAGCAGCTTGAGCACGATGCCCTCGAGCGCCTGTGGAATTGCGTCGCGGCGCGCCCGGGGCGGCGTGGGCTTGCGCGCGATATGGCAGTGAATCCACTCCATCGCATCCGAGGCCTTGAACGGCAGCGCCCCGGTGAGCATCTCGTACAGCGTGACGCCGAACGAATAGAGATCGCTGCGCGTGTCGATCGAACGATTCATGCGACCGGTCTGCTCAGGCGCCATATAGGCAAAGCTTCCGGCGACGATCTCGGGCGGTGCAGGCGGCTGATGTTCATGCGCCAGTTGCGAAGCAATACCGAAGCCGGTGAGGCGCACGTTGCCGCCACTGTCCACGAGCACATTCGCTGGCTTGATGTCTTTGTGAACGAGGCCGCATCGATGCACGTGGCCGACCACCTTCGCGAGATTGACCGCAATGCGCAACAGCCGTGCGAGTTCGAACGGGCCAGCAAGCGAGCGATCGAGTGGTTCTCCGCCGTCGTCGTCGAGCACGAGCATGGGCGGCTCCCTGTGCCGGTAGAACGCAAGCGGCCGCGCTGCCCAGCTGGAATCGAGCAGCTCGGCGAGGGCGTATTCGCGCTCGAGCCGCTTCACGCCCACCGGGTCCGCCCGTCTGGCGACCAGCGTGAGCACCGAGCCGGGATGGCTGCGTTTGCGGGCGCGATACAGTGAAAAATCGCTGTCATCGCGCAGCGGCACCAGCTCATATCCAGCGAGATCCACGACGGACGCTCCTGTCATGATGCGATCTTCATCCGGAAATGATTTTGCACGCGCGCCATGGCGAGCGCCGCGGAATCATTGATTGTCCTGAACAATGATGAGCGGATGCACCTAACCTTCGATGCATCGACGTAAGGCAACATAGGAATCAACAGCCGGCCAGAAAGCTGAAGAGATAGTCGGCGAACACCTTGATTCTCAAAGGCGTGCGAGGCCGGTTGCGGTAGCAGACGAAATAGCCTACACCCATTCGGCAGTCCGGCCCGAATCTGCGTTTCTCTGCAAGATCAGCCTGTGCCGCAGCAGATCGTCGATGGCAAGCGGCGCGCCGTGTTGCGCAAGACAGGCCAGCGCGGCGCAGACCACGAGCCCCGACTCGCAAAGACGGCGCGCCACGAAGCACCAGCAAGCGTACATTCAACTGGGGACTCAAGCCGCGCGATGCTCTTGCTCAACGAAGGCGAGGAAACACCCAGCTGGCGTGAAGCCTCGGCAAGACTGCCCGTGAGCGCGACGTTGATGAAGCCGATCACGCTGGAAAAGTTGCGCGCAATCCCCGGCCGGCGTCGTGCTGTCGATTCCCATACGTCGTCGTGTCCGGACATACGAATCATTGTTATCGTTAAACGGCGCGCGTTCCGAATGACAAGCGCGCATCCGGGCTATGGCTTACCCGCCATAAGTCGACTCCCATCCCCCTCCCAGCGCTTTACAAAGCGTAATGAGATTCGTAGCCGCCGTGGCTCTGCTTTGTTCGAGATTGCTTTGTGCTTCGAGCAGTTGCTTCTGCACGTTCAAGACGTCGAGATAGTCGAGCGCCCCGGCCTTGTACCGCTCCCGCGCGACCGAGAGCGCGCGCTCGTTCATCGTCACGGCCTGGGCCAGCCGGTCGCGGCGACGCTGTTCGGCGTCGTAGGTGACGAGCGCGTCGTCCACCTCCTGCCACGCGCGCAGCACCGTCGCCTTGTAGGCAATCGCCGCCTCCTGCTGTTGCGCCTCACGCAACTGGAGCGTTCCTTTCAGGCGACCGCCTTCGAAGATAGGAAACGTAATGGAAGGGCCAACGACGAACTGCCCTGACGCCCAACTGGCCAGACTCGAGAGCTGAAGACTCTGAAAGCCTGCACTGCCATTGAGCATGATGCGCGGATAAAAATCGGCCTTCGCCACGCCAATCGACGCCGTCGCCGCGTGCAGTTCGGCTTCCGCCTTGCGGATATCCGGACGGCGCTGCACGAGTTCGGAAGGAAAGCCGATCGGCACCTGCGCCGGCAGTACGGGCACCTCCTGCGTTGCGGCGAGCGTCTGACGCAGCGCGCCCGGTTCCTCTCCGAGCAGCAGGCCGATGGCATTGATCGTCGTTTCGGAGTGCGCTTCGAGCGTGGGAATCAGGCTTTCGATATTCTCCACCTGCGCCGAAGCGTTCGAGACATCGAGGTCCGTGGTCACGCCTTCATGCGCGCGTACCTGCGTGAGCTTCAGCGCGTCGTTGGCGATGTCCAGGTTTTGATGCGCGATCTGCAGGAGTTCCTGCGTGTCGCGCAGCTCGATATAGTCTCGTGCAAGCTCCGCGCGCGCGCTCAGCAAGACCGCGTTCCGGTCCTCGTACGAGGCGGCCGAAAGCGCTGTCGCCGCTTCCACGCTGCGTCGCACGCGGCCCCAGATATCGACCTCCCATGACGCGTCGAAGCCGACCTGGTATAGGTTATAGGCCGGCGAGCCCTTGGAGCCCGGCATCGCCGCCACGCCGAGCGGCGCGCTGCCGGAGGCCGACTGCGGCTGACTCTGCGTGGGCGTCACGCCAAGCAGCGAGAGAATGCCGTTTTCACTGCCGCGTTCGCGGTTGTACGATGCGGCGCCGTCGAGCATCGGATATTCGGCTGCGCCCGCTACGCGGCGCTCGGCCCGGCTTTGCAGCAGGCGCGCGGAGGCGGCTGCCACGTCCAGGTTTGCGTCGGCGAGCTGCTTTTCGAGGCCGTTCAATACGGGATCGTTGAACAGCGTCCACCATTCCGGTCCGAACTGGCCTTCCACGGCTTTGCTCGGCGCCTGCGCCGTCTGCGTGCGGTTGAAGACCTCCGGCGTGGGCGACTTCGGCGGTTCGAAATTGGGACCCACCGTGCAACCGGCTATGGTCAGGAACGCCAGGCACGCGAGCACCGCGAGAACGATCGCGCGGCTAGCATATTTGCTCGTATTCATTTTCTTTCCGCTCCCTCAGCCGTCGCTTCTGCGCCCCGGCCAACGGCCACTTCGGCTTCCACCGAGAGCCCGACGCTCAATGCCGCTGCAGCAGGCTGCCCGCGATCGATCGTGATCTTCACGGGCACGCGCTGCACCACCTTCGTAAAGTTGCCCGTGGCGTTGTCGGGTGCGATCGGCGCGAAGCTCACGCCAGTCGCCGGCGCCAGGCTGTCGATGCGGCCATGAATCACGACGCCGGGCAGGCTGTCGACCGTCACGCGCACGCTTTCGCCGGGCCGCATGTTGGTGATCTGGCTCTCCTGGAAGTTGGCGACGACATACGCATCCGAAAGCGGCACGATTGCGAGCACGGGGGCGCCGGGCGTCACGAAGGCGCCGACCCGCGCCGAGCGGCGCCCCACCTTGCCGTCGACGGGGGCGCGAATTTCCGTATAGGAGAGGTTGAGCTTCGCCTGTTCGAGCACCGCTTCGGCGTGTTGAAGCGCGCCAGCGGCCTTGTCGCGTTCGGTGCGCAGGACGTCCAGATTCTGCTGGGTGGCCGTCAGCACCGCCTGGTCGTGCGACTGCTGCGCAAGCTGCTGGGCGAGCGTGCTCGAAGCCTGTTGCTGCTCCTGCGCGGTCCCTGCCCCCGCCGTCGAAAGATTCTGGTAGCGCGCCGCGTTGGCCCGCGCGAAGCCGATCGACGCGTCGTCGGAGCGCAGCGTGGCACGCGCCTGATCGACGAGCGAGGGCTGGCGCGCGATCTGCGCGTCGAAGTTCGCCACCGACGCCTTCGCGCCCGCCACCTCGGCCTCAGCGCTCGTCAACGCGGCGTGATAGTCGCGGTCGTCGATGCGCACCAGCAGCTGGCCCGCCTTCACGTTCTCGTTATCGTTCACCAGTACGTCCGTGATCTGCCCCGCGACGCGCGGCGCGACCAGCGTGAAATCCGCGGTGACGTAGGCGTCGTTCGTGGATTCCGCACTGGAGTGAGACAGGAGCTTCGTGCCTGCCCAGGCAGCGACGCCGACAACGGCGACGACTGCTGCAATACGTAGCCATTTCAGTCTGGACGGCGTGGAGTTGGGTTTGGTCGATGACATGGAAAACGTACCTCATTTCGAAGCCGGCGGCGTAGTGCTCCACGGCGGATAGATCCGCACCGGCAGCACCGGAACAAGAAGAAGCAGAACGAGCGCAACGCACGCCATCACCCGGTAGAGATCGGCGGACGTCAGCACGACGGCCTGCTCGTGAATACGGTGCGCGAGTTGCCCCAGCGCGTAAGACGTGTCTAGGCCGGGGCCCGTCACCAGCGCGCGGTTGCCCAACTGGTCGACGAGCATGCTCGAATGGAAATGTTCGCGCGCGGTGCCTACGCCCTCAATCACCCCCGTCGCGATGGCGGCGGCGAACGTCTTCACCGTATTGAACATGGCCGAAGCGAACGGGCCCTCCGTTGGCGGCAACCCCGTCGTGACGCCCATGAGGATCGACATGATCACCATGGGCTGCGCGATGATCTGCAGCGCCTGCAGCACGTAGAAGTTGTCGCGAATCCACTCGGACGTCATGAAACTGCCGAGTGCGCAGGTCGTGAACATCAGCGACAGACCGATTGCGATCACCCAGCGGTGATCGGCGCGCCGCGTATTCAACAGAGCCGCCGTCAAGGGAAGCGTAATCAGCAGCGGAATGGCGAGCAGCAGCGAGAGCGGCGCCGTCTGCAGCGGCCGGTACGCATGAACTTTGGCGAGAAACTGCCCGGGTATAGCGGCGACGCCCACCAGCAGGATCACGGTGCCGACCAAGGTCGAGAGGCCGTGCGTGAAATTCCTGCGCTCGAGTAACTGGAGCTTGAAAAAAGGCACGGGCTGAAACCACTCGTTGACGAGGAAGACCACGAGCAGCAGTGCGCCGCCGCCCAACATCACGCGGATAAACTCCGATTCGATCCAGTCGAGCCGGTCGCCTTGCAAAAGCCCGGTCACGAGCATGGCGAACGCCGGGAAGCCCGTGACCAAACCTATCCAGTTAAAAGTACGAAAGCGCTCGAGCTTGACCGGATCGGCGGGCAGCCCCTGCTGAATCGCGATACAGCACAGCACGCCAAGCGGAACGATTTGCCAGAACGCCATGCGCCAGCTCACGAACTCCGTCCACAACGCGGCGAGCGGTGTCCCGAGCGCCGGCCCGAAGGTTGCCGTGAGCGCATAGCCGGCGAGCCCATACAGCTTGAACCTGGGCGGCAGATAACGCAGCGCCACGATGATCAGCATGGGGGGCAGACAGCCGCCCGCGATTCCCTGGAAGATACGCAGGACATAGAGCGTCGCCAGATTCGGAGCGAACGGGCACAGCAACCCGAACAACATCGTGGCGAGCACAGCGCCGATCGTGAAGCGCTTGAGCGTAAAGGTGATGCCGAACCAGGGGGCGAACACCATCGTCGCGACGTTGGCGGCTTCGAAGAGCGAGGTGAGCCACGTCCCGTCGTCATGCCCGATCAGGAACGCGCCCTGGATATCGGCCATCGCCGCAGCGGTCACCTGTTCGTTGAGGATGGCCAGCAACGAAGCGAACAACATGCCGAGCAGGCCCACCACGATGCGCCCCGTGAACGCCACTTGCGCGGGGGCAGGCTGCGCCGGCGCCGCGGCTTCGCGCACAGGACGTGGTTCCAACGCCTGTGGGGCCGTTACCGCTTCCGTTCCAGTCGTCAAAGGGTTCGCAGTTGTCATGGCGATCAGAAACTTCCCGGGTTTCGTTAGCTGTACTGTTTGATGTAGCTAGTTCACTGTGAGGCTATTCAGCGTCCTGCATCCTCACGCCAGGCGATGACCACACCTCCGGTTTCGCCGCGCATTGTTGCTGTTCACTGACGGCTTTATTGTCAGAGATGAACCCAATTTCTTAAAGTCTCGCCTGGTCTGATTTTGGGCCATCTAGTACGAGAATTTTGCCAGGCTGTCCGGTCGTGATCTGCCCGGCGCGTATGCGCTGCGTCAACGCAAACCTGTCTGATTATGCGCGGGTCATTTCTGCACGCTTTTGGGCCAATTGAGGTCGTACGGCGATACCAGACGGCACACGATGCTTAGAATCGCGGCGTAGGCATTCAGGCCGCGCGTTGATCGCGATAGACACGATTTACGAAGGTTTGAAAACGAACCGGCAACGGTAGACGCCAAACGGTTTTTACTGTTGTTTTCCGTTTGCAAGAGATTCAGATTGGGAAGTCAAGATGGACAGATTACGTGAGATGGAGGTGTTTGTAGCCATCGTCGAACGCGGCAGCTTCAGCGCCGCATCCGATAAATTCGGCTTATCGCGCGCGGCGGTCTCGCGGGCGGTCAACTCGCTCGAAACGCGCCTGGGCGCCCAGCTGCTCGCGCGTACGACACGCTCGGTCCGGCCCACGGACGCGGGTGTCGCTTACGTTGAAGCCTGCCGCAAGCTGCTGGATGGCATCAGCGATGCTGAGTCGCACATCGCCACGGATCTCGCCAACCCGGTGGGCACGCTCACGATTACAGCCCCGGTGCAACTCGGCCAGCGCTTCATCGCGCCGCTCGTCAACGCCTACACGCTGCGCTATCCCGACGTCAGCGTGAACGCTGTTTACCTCGATCGTCCCACGCGCCTGCTCGAAGAAGGCGTGGATATCGCCATACGGATTGGTCATCTCGAAGACTCGTCGACATTCGCGGTGCGCCTGGGGTCCGTGCGGCGGCAGACCTTTGCGTCCCCCGCTTATCTCGCCGCGCATGGAGAGCCCATGCATCCGCGAGACCTGGTCGGCCACCATTGCGTTTCCTTTACCGGCGTCTCCCAACCGCTCGAGTGGACGTTTTACGAAAATAACGCAAAGATTCCTGTGCGGCTGCAGCCGCGCCTGATCGTGAATCTGGCGCCCGCCGCCATTTCGGCCGCGGAAGACGGCGTGGGTATCACGCAGTTGCTGTCTTATCAGGCCGCAAGCGAAGTCGCGTCCGGAAATCTGGTGCCGATTTTGCGGGCCTATGAGCCCGAATCGACGCCGGTCAGCCTGCTTCATGTCGAACGGCGCGGGACGAGTGGAAAGATCCGCTCCTTCGTGGAGTTCGTCACCGAAACGCTGCGCAACAACACGAATCTTCAATGTGCGAGCGGATTGACGAGCGAAGGCGAATGCGTTCCATGTCAAGGCAATCGCGAACTCGCCACGAGGCATTCCGAAGCGCATGCCCCATATCTACAACCGCTTGTTCATTCACTCGGCAACTGAAGACGACTGAGCTGCGGTACGCAGTTCGCGGTACGCGCCCACGAGCGCGTCGAGGCTGAATGCGCGATTCAAGCCGCTCGGGTTCGGCAGAACCCACACGCGCGCGCCGCCGAAGCTACCGGATTGCAAACCCCACTGGATATCGCGCTTGCCGGACATTTCGGCAAGCGCCATCTTGCCGAGAAAGGCGATAAATCGCGGTGCGTAGTGTTGAACCTTCAACTCGAATTGCGCCGCGGCAGCCTGTATCTCCGCTCTCGACAACTCGTCCGCGCGTGCCGTCGCGCGCGAGACCGCCGTAGTCAGACCAAAGCCATGCTGCAGCAACTCACGGTCGTTCTCGGGGCGAAACTCCTGCGGCGTAAAACCTGCACGATGGAGCACACGCCAGAAGCGGTTCCCTCTGCCATCGAAGTGGCGCCCCGTGGCCGCCGCACGCATGCCTGGATTGATCCCGCAAAACAATACCGACAAGCCGGGCGCGATGATATCGGGAAGGAATGGCGCGGCATTGGCGTTTGCCAGCTCCGCCAGGGAATCGTCGCTATGCACTCGCCTCCCCGCGGAATCGCAGGCGATATTGTTTTGGCGTAACGTTCAGGCGCCGCGAAAACGTCGTGCGCATATGGGTGGCGCTATGAAAGCCGCATTTGAATGCGACCGTCTTGAGCGGCGCATCCGTATCTTCCAGAAGCTTTCTCGCCGTGTCGACGCGAACCTGCTCGACGAATACGGAGGGCGTGACCTTGGCATTTTTGGCGAAGATGCGCGACAAGGTGCGCCGGCTCACGGCAGCCGCACTCGCCAGCGCCTCGATCGAAAGCGTATCGGTGATATGTTCGCTCACGTAGCGATACACCTTGCTGAGTATCGGGTCCTCGTCCTTGCCGGCGCCGATATACGGGCTGTACTGAGATTGACCGCCTTCGCGCTGGATATACACCACCAGCCGCTTCGCCACCCGCACCGCCAGTTCGTGTCCCCAGTCTTCCGCCACCAGCGCGAGGCACAGATCGATGCCCGCGGTCACGCCCGCCGACGTGAACAGCCGCCCGTCGCGCACGAAAATGCGGTCCGGCTGCACGTTGGCGTGCGGGAATTCGTTGGACAGGCGCCCGGCATCCGACCAGTGGGTCGTCACTTCCTTGCCATCGAGCAGCCCCGCATGCGCCAGCACGAATGCGCCGTTGCACACCGAACCGAAGCGGCTCGCGCTGCGCGCCTGACCTTGCAGCCAGGCCAGAAACTCATTCGACGGATGCACGTCGGGCAACTGAGGGCCGCCGGCCACGAGCAGCAGGTCCCATTGCGTGTCGCTGTCCGCATAGCCGCGCGAGACCGCCAGTTGCATGCCGTTCGAACAGGTTACGGCGCCCGCCTCGCGCCCGACGAGCGTCACCTCGTAGCGCTGATGCTCGGAGAGGAATGTGTTCGCCTCGGCGAATACATCGAGTGGGCCTGCAACATCCAGCGCCTGCACACCATCGAATACAACAATGGCGACTTTCATGCCGTGACCTTCAGAGGTGGTGTCCCAACCAGGACCGTGGCGCAGCTTAACGCATCGTCGTTAGCGCATGCAGTCTGCCCCCGGAAAAAGTATTTTGCGTCGGTGTAACAAATCGGCAGTGTGGCCCAAAACGTCCACTAGTTGGCAGGCGGCGGCACCACGCGCGTATTTCGCCCGTTGCCCCGCATAACTAGACTGTGTTCACGACTGCGGCTGGGCAAACAACCCGGGCGGACCGGAAGGCGTTGTCGCCATCATTCCACGTGTTGCGCCCGACGTTGGACCGCACACCGACCAAAGGCAGATTGATCATGTTGAAAGAACGTCAGAGCTCTTTCCTCTTCGGGGGCAACGCCCCTTACGTCGAAGAGCAATATGAAACTTACCTGGCTGACCCGGATGCGGTCACCGGTGAATGGCGGGCGTGGTTCGATGCACTGCGCGAAACGCCGGCTATCGACGGCAGCGATCGCGACGACGAACCGCACGCCCCCGTCATTTCCAGCTTTGTCGAGCTTGCGAAGCGGCCGCCGCGCGCGATCGCTCATGCCGACACTACCCTCGCGAATGACGCCGGCCTCGGCCTCGCACGCAAGCAGGTCGCGGTACAGTCGCTGATCGCCGCGTTCCGCATGATCGGTACGCGCACGGCCGATCTCGATCCGCTGATGTGGACGCCGCCACGCGCCTACGCCGAGTTGACCCCGGCTTACTACGGCCTGACGGCCGCGGACATGGCGACGATCTTCAGCACTGCCGACACGTTCCTGTTCGACGACGACACCACGCTGAAGGAACTCGTCGCGGCGCTGAAGCAAACCTACACGGGCACGCTCGGCGCCGAGTTCATGCATCTGACCGACGCAGAGCAGCGGCGCTGGTGGCAGATGCAGCTCGAATCCACGCGGGCGAGGCCGTCGCTGCAGGCCACCGAGAAACGCCTGCTGCTGGAACGCCTGAGCGCGGCAGAAGGCCTCGAGAAGTACCTTCACGCACGCTACGTCGGGCAAACGCGCTTCTCGCTCGAGGGCGCGGAGTCGCTGATTCCGATGCTCGACGAAGTCGTCCGCTACGGCGCTTCGAAAAAGCTGCGCGCGGTGGTGATGGGCATGGCGCACCGCGGACGCCTGAATGTTCTGGTGAATATCGTCGGCAAGCCGTTGCGCGCGCTGTTCGACGAGTTCGATGGCAAGGATCCCGAACGACTTACCGCGGGCGACGTGAAGTATCACAAGGGCTTTACGAGTACGGTCGATACGCCTGACGGGCCGGTCGAAGTGATGCTCGCGTTCAATCCGTCGCATCTGGAAATCGTCAACCCGGTCGTGCAAGGCATGGCGCGCGCCAAGGGCGAGCTCCTCGGTAGCGCCGACGGCGTGGAGGTTCTGCCGGTCGAGATTCACGGCGACGCGGCGATGTCCGGCCAGGGTGTCGTGATGGAAACGTTGAGCCTCTCCTATACGCGCGGCCACGGCACGGGCGGCACGGTTCATATCGTCGTCAACAATCAGATCGGCTTCACGACCTCCGATCCGCGCGACACGCGTTCGTCGTTCTACACCACGGACGTCGCGAAGATGATCGAGGCGCCTATCCTGCACGTGAACGGCGACGACCCCGAAGCCGTCGCGATGGCGGTGCGCCTTGCCCTCGACTATCGCACCGCGTTCAAGCGCAGCGTGGTCATCGATCTCGTGTGCTTCCGCAAATTCGGGCACCAGGAACAGGACACGCCGGGCATCACCCAGCCGCTAATGTATCGCGCGATCGCAAGTCATCCCGGCGTGAGAACGCGCTACGCACAGAAGCTGGTTCAACAAGGCGTGTTGACAGCCGAAGAAGCGAATGGCTATGTCAGCGAGCGGCGTGAACTGCTCAAGCGGGCGAACGAAACCGACAGCTCAGAGGCCGCCTCGTCACGGGAGGAAGCGCCCAGTCCGATCTCCTGGTCCGCCCCGTCAACGAAAGCGCTGCGCAGTCTCGCGCAGCAGATTTCGACCGTTCCCGAAGGCCTGGCGCTGCACCCGCTCGTCAAGAAGATGATCACCGGCCGCCAGGAAATGGCCTCGGGAAAACGGCCACTCGACTGGGGCATGGGCGAGCATCTGGCCTTCGCTTCGCTGCTCGCCGATGGGATCAGCGTTCGACTGAGCGGGCAGGATAGCGCGCGCGGGACGTTCAATCATCGTCACGCCGTGCTGCACGATCAAACGCGCATGAACCGGCCGGATGGCGTTTATATTCCGCTCGATCATCTCGCTGATGCGAGTGGCAACGCACCTGGCCGCTTCAGCGTGACGAACTCCATCCTCTCCGAAGCAGCGGTGCTCGCGTTCGAATACGGTTACACGACGGTGAACCGCGATGCGCTGGTGATCTGGGAAGCGCAATTCGGTGACTTCGCAAACGGCGCGCAGGTGGTAATCGACCAGTTCATCGCAGCGGCCGCCGCCAAGTGGGGGCAACGCAGCGGCCTGACGCTCTTCCTTCCTCACGGGCAGGAAGGCGCGGGACCCGAGCATGCATCGGCGAGGCTCGAACGCTATCTGCAGTTGAGCGCGCAGGACAACATGCGCGTCGCGCAGCCGACCACGCCCGCGCAGCTGTTCCATTTGCTGCGCAGGCAGGCACTCGCCGCCGATCGTCGCCCGCTTGTCGTCATGACACCCAAGTCGCTGTTGCGGCACCCTGAAGCGGTCAGCACGTTCGAAGCGTTGAGCGAGGGCGAATTCCGCGAAGTTCTGCCGGATACGCAGGTCGAGGCATCGCGGGCATCCAGCGTCGAGCGCGTCATCGTGGCCACGGGCAAGGTGTACTACGAATTGCTCGAGCATCGCCGGGCGGACGCGACCGACACGCCGATCATCCGCGTCGAACAGCTGTATCCGTTTCCCGCACAACAGTTGGCCGCCGAACTCGCGCGCTATCCCAACCTGAAGACCGTCGTCTGGTGTCAGGAAGAGTCGCGCAACCAGGGCGCATGGAGTTTCGTCGAGCCGCAGCTGCGCGAGCTCCTGCCAACGGGTGCGAAGCTCGCCTACGCCGGTCCTGATGCCGGTGCATCGACCGCGCCGGGCTACCATTCGGCGCACGTCGCGCGGCAATCCGCGCTGGTCGAGCAGGCGTTCACGGGGTAACGGCGCATGCGTGTCGCGATGATGCTTTACGCAGGTTTTCAACTGCTCGAAGCGAGCGGCCCGATGGATGTGTTTCATGCAGCGAATCGCCTGTATGGCAGCGCGTTCTATGAACCACACCTCGTCGGGACCTCGCCTGGGCCGGTACTGTCTTCCAACGGCACGGCGGTGGGCACCACGGAATGCCTGTTCGAAATGCGGCCGCCGTTCGATGTCGTCGTGGTGCCCGGGTCTCCCGTGGTGAGTTCGACGCGTGAGCATCGCGAACTCGTGACGTGGCTCGGCGACGCCGGCCCCGCCACGCGCAGGCTGGCCTGCATTTCCAATGGCGCGTTCCTGCTGGCGCGCGCCGGCGTTGCCGACCGTCGCTGGCTGACCACGCATTGGCGCGACGCTCACCGCCTCGCGGCGGAACATCCACGCGTGCACGTCATGTCCAATCCCGGCTGCCTGAAAGATGGCAACCTCTATTCGTCGGGCGGCGCAAGCGCCGGCATTCATCTGGCACTGTCGATCGTGCGGGAAGACCTTGGGGAAAGCGCGGCGGGAACCATCGCCAGAACGTTGTTGATGCAGCCGCATTGAAGCACGCGAGCGCACAAGGAACGCCATGATAGACGCGAACCGGATTCACAAGGCCCTCGCCAATCCACTGCGGCGCGACATCCTCGCGTGGCTGAAGGTCCCCGCCGACGCCTTTCCAGAGGGTCACGTCGATCTGGGCCACGGCGTGCCCGCGCACGCCATCCAGGCGCGCAGCGGGCTCTCGCAGTCCACCGTATCCGCGCATCTTGCCGTACTGGTCGAAGCGGGACTGCTCGTTTCGACGCGAATCGGACAATGGATGTTTCTTTCACGTAACGAAGAAGTGATACGGACCTTTGCCGAGCAGATTCGCCTGCATTTATAGGCCAGGATCAAGACGTTCATGGACTACCTGCGCGAGGTGGTGCCCAAAGCGCTTGCAGCGGATGCGCAAGCGCCTGGCCCGGCAGCCAGCCTCCTTAGCCCGCGTTGCCCTTATGATCGCGCGCAGCCACACGTTGCGACGAGGGTTGTGACGCAGTCGCCGGTGCAGCCATTTCGTTTTGCTTGATGATCTTTTCGATCTCGCCGTCGGCTTGCGCGTCGTACTGTGCAAAGACGTCGGTGCGATAGCGCGTGTTTTGCGCCGCGCCGAGCTGCGAGCCCGATTCGTCGCGCGTATCGGCATCAACCGTCATCGAAAGGCCGATGCGCAGCGGACGCGCCGCGAGTTCGCGTGGATCGAGCGCGATGCGCACCGGCAGGCGCTGGACGATCTTGATCCAGTTGCCCGTGGCGTTCTGCGCCGGCAGCGTCGCGAATGCGCTGCCCGTGCCAGCCGAAAAGCCTTCGATACGACCGTGATACTTCACGCTCGAGCCATAGACATCCGCAACGAGCGTCACCGGCTGGCCAATGCGCATGTGCTTGAGCTGCACTTCCTTGAAGTTCGCGTCCACCCACACGCCGTCGAGCGGCACGATTGCCATGAGCGGCGTGCCGGGCGACACGCGCTCGCCCACCTGCACCTGGCGCTGCGCCACATAACCCGTCACGGGCGCGGGCAAGGTATCGCGCGCATACGCGAGCCAGGCCGCACGCACTTTCGAGGCGGCCGCCTGCACATCCGGATGCTGTTCGACCGATGTACGATCGGTCAGCGCGTGATTCGCCGCCCCTTGCTGGCGTGCGGCGTCGAGCGCGGCCTGGGCGGCCTGCACGGCGTCGCGCGCGTGGGCGATGTCTTCTGCGGACACAGCGCCCGAGTCCGCGACGGCCGTGCGACGGCGCAGATCGTCGTTGGCGCGGGCCAGGTCCGATTCGCGTTGCGCCACATTCGCTGCATAAAAGTCGTTGTTGACATAGAGGCCGCTTACGCGTCGCACGGTTTGGCCGAGCGACGCTTCGGCATCGGCCAGCGCGATTCTTGCGTCGGCCGGATCGAGCGTCACGACCGGGTCGCCCTGCTTCACGATCTGCGTGTCGTCGGTGTCGACGGCCACCACCGTACCCGTGACCTGCGGCGTGAGCTGCACGAGATTGCCGCTCACATAGGCATCGTCGGTCGATTCGTAAAAGCGGCCTTCCGTGAAGTAGTACGCGCCGTACGCCGCGCCCGCAATCAACGTCACGGCGCCGAGCAGCGCGATCAGACGCTTGCGGCGGCCCGGGGGCGTGGCCTGCTGGTCGTCCTTGGCCGGGGTCGCTTGCGCGCCGCCTTTGCTCTCGTCGAGTTGATCCACCGGCTCGCGGTCGGTCGCGATCGTTTCGCTCATTTCAGTTCTCCTGACGGGTATGCAAACATGCCGTTCAACGCGCGGCGGCAATGATGGAATTGGTTTGAGGGTTCGGTTGGGCGGCAAGGTCGGCGTGGTGACCGGCATCGGCCGAAGTGTCGACATAGCCGCCACCCAGATCCGAAGCCAGCGCAATCTGCTGGTCGCGGCGATCCATCTTCAGGTTGGCGATGGCTTCGTCGGCGTTCAGTGCCGTGACGTCGGCGTTGAGCACCGTGAGCTGATTGGTCAGGCCGCCCTTGTATTGCGTGATCGCGAGCTGGTCGGCGTCGCGTGCCGCCTGCTGCGCGGTTTCGGCATCGACGAGCTGTGCGTCGCTCGAATGGATCTGCGCGAGCTGCGTGGCCACGCCGCTGAGCGCGCCAATGAGCGTCTGGTCGTAAGCGGCCACGGCGTAGTCGAACTCGGCGTAGCGGCCCTTCAACTGCGCACGCAGTTCGCCGCCGTCGAAGATCGGCAGATGGACCGCGGGGCCAACCGACGCCGTGCGGCTCGCGGCGGTCAGGAAGCGGCCGAAGCCGAAGGCGTCCAGACCGAGCGCGGCGCTCAGGTTGATGTCCGGATAGAACTCGGCCTTCGCCTCCTTGACCTCGTGCGTGATCGCGTCCACGCGCCAGCGCGCCGCGACGATATCCGGGCGCCGGCTCACGAGGTCGGCGGGCAGGTTGTCCGGCAAACGCACCTCGTCGCCCACGCCGAGCGTCGGCCGCGTGATCGCGAGTCCGCGGTCGGGGCCCTTGCCCAGCAGCGCGGCCAGCTGGTAGCGCGTCGTGAGAATGCTGCCGTCGAGCGCGCTCACGCGAGAACGGCTCGTCGCCAGGTTCGCCTGCGCGGTCTTGCGTTCCACCTGCGTGTCGAGACCCGTGGCAATGCGGCCCGCCGTGATGCGGTCGATCTGCTCGCGGCGCGTGACTTCTTCCTGCGCGATGTCGCGCAGCGCGTAGAGCCGCGCCAGCTGGTTGTAGGTGCGTGCGATCGAGGTATCCAGCGTGAGCTTGACCACTTCCTCGTCGGCCTCGCTCGCGGCCGTCTCCGAAACGGCTGCGCGCAGTGCCTCGCGGTTCTTGCCCCACAGATCGAGATCGTAGGATGCGGTAAGCAGCCCCTTGTTTTCGGTCTGCCACGAGCCGGCATACGGCGGCGGAATCAGCGCCGTGCTGCTGTACTGCTGGCGTGTCAGCGTGTAGCTGGCGTCCACGCGCGGCAGCGTGCCCGCTTTCGCGGTTTCGCTATAGGCCTGCGCCTGGGCCACCCGCGCCTTGGCCTGCTCGACGCTCGGGCTGCCCTGCAGCGCTTCGGCAATCAGCGCCTTGAGCTGCGCGTCGCCGAACTGGTCGACCCAATCGGCGGACGGCCAGTGCCCCTGCTCCTGCGGCAGGCTCTGCGCCGTCTCGAACCGTTGCGGCTGGGCCATCTGCTTGTCGCTGTGGATGCCCGCGTAGTTGGCGCAAGCCGCCAGCGTGGCCATTGCGATCGCCGATACGCCCAGCTTCAGCGTATGGGTACCGATGCTTGCTTTAGAAGTCTGAGATTTCATTTTCTGACATATCAGATTAATGGTCGAAAAAAAGCGCGGCGCCACGGCCGCACCGTTCAGTCGTCTGTGAACTTGCGAAGCAGGCGGTTCAGTTCGGCGAACTCCGCCTTGGTGAATTTGCGCAGGCGTGCGTTCAACACTTGCGGCGCGACTTCCGGAATCTGCGCTGCCGTTTCCAGTCCCTTTGGCGTGAGGTTCAGATTGACCACACGACGGTCGTCTGCGTCGCGCGAACGCTCCAGCAATCCCTTGGTTTCCAGCTTGTCCAGCATCCGCGTCATGAGGCCCGTATCGATGCCGAGCAGCTTCGACAGTTCGAACGGCGTGGTCGCCACACCCTGCTTCAGCGAAAGCAGAATGCCCATTTGCTGGCCCGTGATGTCGAGGTCCTTGAGCGCGGAATCCATCTCAGCGACGATCAGATTGCGCGCCTTGACGATCCTGAAACCGACACTTTCCGTAAGCATGAAATTTCTCGTCGTGTAGTGGTCCATCGCGACATCCTCCGTGTTGAACGGCACAATATCTGCATTATCAGATACTGTCAAGAAAAACACGCGAGACTCGTCGGCCCTCCGGACCGGGTTCAACTGCAGAATTCAGTGTCCGCCAGCGGCTGCCGCGCCCGCGCCACCGCCCTTGACCGGCCTCGTCACCCAGATCAGCGGGATGATGACGACGAAGATCACCGCCGATATCCAGAAGATGTCGTTCAACCCCAGCATGGTGGCTTGCGCGTTGAGCGAGCTCTCGTAGAAGGCCGTGGCCTTGGGAACGCCGCCGCCCAGCGTCGCCTGCAGGTGCGCAATCGCGCCGGTGAACGCGGGATTCTCGACGCTCGTCTGCTCGGCGAGCCGGGCGTGGTGGAGGATAGTGCGGTCGTTCCAGGCGTTGCTCATCAGCGACGTACCCACGGCGCCGGCGAAAATGCGCGCGAAGTTGGACAGACCCGCGGCCGCCGGAATCTCGTCGGGCCGCAGACCCGAGAGGATGATGCCGGTGAGCGGCGTGAAGAACAGCGCCGTGGGAATGCCTTGCAGCAGCGTCGGCAGAATCAGCGTCCACGCATCCACGCCGGTCGTGTAGTTCGAGCGCATGAAGAACACGGCGGCGAAGCCCACGAACGCCAGGGTGGCTAGCACCCGCAAATCGGAGCGCGGCATGACCTTGCCCATCACGGGGGCCAGGATCACCGCGAAAATCCCCAGCGGCGCGGTAACGAGCCCCGCATCCACCGCGCGGTAGCCGAGAAAGCCCTGAATCCACTGCGGCAGGATCACGAGGTTTGCAAAGAAAATCGCATACGCGACCGAAATCGCAATCGTGCCGCCGAGGAAGTTGCGTTTGGCGAACAGCCGCAGGTTGACGATCGGTTTTTCCTCTGTCAATTCCCAGATCAGGAAGAACACGAAGCTGACCGCGGCGACGATCGTGAGCACCCAGATGACCGGCGAGCTGAACCAGTCGAGGTCCTTGCCCTTGTCGAGCATGATCTGCAGCGGCGCGACCCACGCGATAAGCGAGATCAGCCCGACCTTGTCGATGGGCAGTTTGCGTGCCGGCGTCTCGCGGTCGCGATAGATTGCCCATACCACGCCCGCGGCAAAGAGGCCGACCGGTACGTTGATGTAGAAGATCCACGACCAGCTGTAGCTGTCGGTGATCCAGCCGCCGAGCGCCGGGCCCGCGATCGGTCCGACGGTTGCGGTCATCGCCCACAGCGCCAGCGCGTTCGAACTCTTTTCTTTGGGGAAAGAAGCGAGCAGCAAGGCTTGCGACAATGGCACAAGTGGCCCCGCCACGGCGCCCTGAACGATACGGGCGACCAGCAGTGTCAGCAGGTTCGGGGCCATGCCGCACGCTGCCGACGAAAGCACGAACAGCAGGATCGCCCAGACGAACAGCTTGACCTGGCCCACACGCTGCGTCAGCCACCCGGTCAACGGAATGGACACCGCATTGGCCGCGGCAAACAGCGTGATGACCCATGTCCCTTCGTCGATCGACACACCGAGGTTACCGGAGAGCGTGGGAATCGCAACGTTGGCGATCGACGAATCCAGCACGTTCATGAAGGTGGCGAGCGCCACGGCGAAGGTACCCAGTGCGAACTTCGCGCCAGTCAGCTGGGGCGGCCCGCCTGGGTTGGTCGATGAATTCATGTTAGGTTCTCTCGTCTGGATGCGAATGTCCCGTCAACCACGGGCCGTTATCTGACATGTCTGATAATTGGGCAAAAAAATGCCGTCCTAGCCATGAAGCAATCTGAACAGCAGCGTGCTCAAGGCGTCGAAGTCGGACTTCGAGAGGTGCGAGAGCCGCTCGCTCCACGCGCCAGGCGAGACGTCTGTATTTCGCGCGGCGACAAGGTGGCCCTCCCGCGTCAACGAAACGTCCACGAGCCGCCGGTCCGTGCCATTGCGCGCACGCTCCACGAGCCCGCTGGCTTCGAGCTTGTCCAGCACGCGAGTCATCCGGGCCGGATGGACGCCAAGCAGCTTCGCCAGTGCCGCCGGCGTGTTCGCGCTGCCGCTGGCCAGCGTCAGCACAATGCCGCGCTCCTGCAGGTTCAGCCCGGCGTCCCTGAGGCCTGCCCTGAGTTCGGTGGCCATCAGGTGATGCGCCTGACCCAGCGCGAACACCAGCTTCTGCGTCCGCTCGAAATCTTCATTGACGGGATCGTTCATCGATTGCCCTCCTCGATATCTGATGCAGACTATATCTGACCTTGCAGATGTGTGCAAGAAAGTTTCCGAAGCCGCATGAGACGGGCCGGCGCCTCGCCCAACCGCCCTCTGCGCGACGCGATACACGGTGTAAAAAGTGATGTGACCGGCAAGCGATAATCGACGCCGATCTTCACAGCTATATTATTTCGGCAGAGTTTTGATCCGTGAAGTGCGGAACGCGGGATCGACGCACTCTTTATTCAGGAGAATCGAAACATGACTGACAAACCGCTTACGCTGGGCATCGATCACGTCGGACTGACTGTGCGCGACCTGAATCTCACGCGTGACTTCTTCGTGCATTGCCTGGGTTGGAAACAGGTTGGCGAAAGACCCAGTTATCCGGCGGCGTTCGTTTCGGACGGTCACGTCATGTTGACCCTCTGGCAAGTCGCCGACCCAAGCCGCCTGGTCGAGTTCGACCGCAAGACCCATGTGGGCCTGCATCATCTTGCCCTGCGCGTAGGCAGCGAAGAAGCGCTCAACGATATCTTTTCGCGCGTGTCCGACTGGCCCGGCGTGAACATCGAATTTGCGCCGGAAAACCTCGGTCCGGGGCCGAAACGCCATACCATGGTGTACGAACCGGGCGGGATCAGGCTCGAATTCGACCACGATCCGCGCACGCACGCCTCCTGAGCTTCGCAGACAACCGCGTGTGAGGATTGGCGCGGCAAGGTCTTCCCCAATCAATCAGTTATCCAAATCGACGCAAGCGTCATTCGCATGACCTTTTCCGCCGCACGCCGTCGCCCCCTGCCCGCTCTCATTTGTTCCTGCGACTCACAACTGTTTGTCCGCGTCCTGTATTCAAACGGGGAGCGCGGATGCGTAAATTGGTCGTCATCGGAGCAGCAAGCCCGATCAGAAACTGAGTCCAACGTACTTCGAGGTTCATATGAGTCAATCCCCCAAAGTCATCGTGATCACTGGCGCATCGCAAGGCATCGGCGCCGAAGCCGCCAGGGCATTCCGCGCACTCGGCCACAAGGTGGTCGCGACGTCGCGCAACATCAAACAGACTGACGATAGCGATCTCGTCGCAGTGGCCGGCGATATCGCCGACCCGGCCACGGCGCGCCGCGTCATCGAAACGGCCGTCTCGCGCTTTGGCCGCGTCGATACGCTCGTCAACAATGCGGGCATTTTCGTGGCGAAGCCGTTCACGCAATACACTGCGGAAGACTACGCGGCGATCAAGGGCACCAACCTCGACGGTTTCTTCCATATCACGCAGCTCGCCATTGCAGAGATGGAAAAGCACGAGAGCGGCCACGTCGTGACGATCACGACGACGCTGGTCGATCACGCAATCGACGGCGTACCGTCGGTGCTGGCCTCGCTGAGCAAGGGCGGTCTGGCCGCCGCAACGCGCTCGCTGGCGATCGAGTATGCCAAGCGCGGCATTCGCGCCAACGCGGTATCGCCCGGCATCATCAAGTCGCCGATGCACGCGCCCGAAACCCACGCCGCGCTCGGCGCGCTCCATCCGATGGGGCATATGGGCGAGATGAGCGACATCGTGAACGCCATCCTCTATCTCGACTCTGCCCCCTTCGTGACGGGCGAAATCCTCCACGTCGACGGCGGCCAGGTCGCCGGCCACTAGAGGCGCACTAGAGGCGCACTACGGGCGCACTACGGGCGCACTGCGCTCCACGGGGCCCCACCGGGCGACGAGGGAGCGCCGCTGGCCGGCGCTCCCTGCAACGATCAACACCGAGGAAAGCGAAATGCCGATCGTCACAATTCAGGTTACACGCGAGGGCACGCGGCCCGGCACGGATTCCGTCACGGCGGAAGAAAAGGCGCAGCTCATCAAGGGCGTGAGCCAACTCCTGCTCGACGTGCTGAACAAACCGCTGGAGGCGACCTTCGTCGTCATCGAAGAAGTACCAACGGAAAACTGGGGATGGGGCGGGCTGCCTACCGACGTCTATCGACGACAGAAGGGGCTCATCAAGTAAGCGCGCGCGGCCCGCTCGCGAGCGGGCTTTCGCGTGCCCATGCACCGCTTGCATCGCGGCAGATGCTGCGCTCTCGTGAATCGCGAGAGAATCCGTCGATACCAGGAATCTATCTTCCAATTAACGGGAAGCTATTGCGGAACGTGAAAGAGGCCGCCAGCCGTCCCGCCAGCAAGCCTCTTATGCCATTGCCACGCGCGAACGCCAGGCGCGCCGCTCAGCGTTCGCACTCCGTAATCGCGCTGTAAACGAGCGTGCGCAACTGCCGGCGAATCGGGTACGCAGTCGAAGGCAGGAGCTGGGTGAGAAACAGCACGATCATGTCCTCGCGCGGATCGACCCAGAAGAAGGTGCTGGCTGCGCCGCCCCAGAAGAAGTCGCCCGCACTGCCCGGAATCAGCGTGGATGCGGGCGCAATCGTCGTGGCGAAGCCGAGCCCGAAGCCAACGCCTTCATAAGCCGCTTCGGTGAACATCGAGCGCGAGAGGCGCGGCAGGTCGACACCGCCCGGCAGATGATTGGCGGTCATCAGCTCGATGGTCTTCGGCCCCAGGAGCCGCACGCCGTCCAACTCGCCGCCCTGCAGCAGCATGCGCGCAAACCGCATGTAATCCGCCGCCGTGGAAACGAGGCCGCCACCGCCCGAAACGAACGAGGGCGGCTCGCGATATGGGCTCGTGTGAGGATCGTCCTGCAGCTCCGGACCCTTTTCGGAAACGACCTTCGAACCGAGCGCGCCGATGGCATAGCAGGCGCAAAAGCGCGACACCTTCTCCGGCGGCACGTAAAAGGCCGTGTCGACCATACCGAGCGGGAAGAAGATCCGCGTTTTCAGAAAGTCCTCGAAGGCCATGCCGCTGACCTTGCCGACGAGATAGCCGAGCACGTCCGTGGAAACCGAATAGTTCCAGGCGTCGCCCGGAGAGAATTCCAGCGGCAGCGTGGCCAGCTTCTCGATCATTTCGTCGAGCGTGCCCGCGGTCGCAAGCTCGCCCACTTTCAGCTTGCGATAGGCCGCATCGACATTGGTGTTCTGCTGAAAGCCGTAGGTCAGCCCCGAGGTATGACGCAACAGGTCGACCACGCGCATTGGGCGCGCGCTCGCGCGGGTCTGGAAGCTCTCCATGAAACCGCCCGCGTACACGGCAAGTTTTTCCCACGACGGGATGTACTTGCTGACGGGGTCGTCGAGCGCAATCTTGCACTCCTCGACCAGCATCATGATCGCCACCGACGTAACGGGTTTGGTCATCGAGTAGATGCGGAAGATGGAGTCCTCGGCCATCGGCGTGCGCCGTTCGCGGTCCGCGAGACCCAGCACCGAGTTCAGCGCGAGTTCGCCGCGCCGCCATACCTGCGTGACGGTGCCCGCGAGCGTGCCGGTCGCAACGTAGTTCTCGTCGAGAAACCGTTCGATTCGCGCGAGCCGCTCACACGACATGCCCTGCTTTTCCAGATGGTATGGACGCCTCCCCCCGGAAACGGGCCGTCGTGGAAGTGACGGACCGGGCGCGGGAGACTTGGCACGCGTCGGTCTGCGTATGCCAAAGTAAGGGTGCTCGTCAACCGCGCGTCAAGGA
>NZ_JBFPKP010000013.1:0-207711 GCF_040948855.1 Paraburkholderia sp. BR10882
GCTAATTCCATTAGGGCCTGCAGGCGCATACCGACCTGCGAAAACGGGCCGGACATAAGCGTGCTGCCTTTACCTGAAAGCCAAAAATCGCAACACTGTTTGCAATCCGGGAGGCGTCCACATAAGACCTTCCCTACCCATGACGCCTCCTTGAATGCATTGACCGAGCGTATTCGGAACCGATGGATTGCACGCGATGCGCGTCACAGTATCGGTCATTCGGCGCGAAGTCGCATTGCCACACGCGCCGCCATCCTGCGAGCTGAAATTTCGTTTTTTTAGCGCCTCGAGTCGCAGTATGTGTGGGGTACACTACCGGGCGACAAAATACAGAATTACAGCGGGGGGCTGCGATGGGCGAGACGGAAACATATTCCTGGCCCGGGAAAGCGTTGTTTCGTGCATTTCCGAAGGACCCAGAGAAGGAGCAGGCCGTACTGCGCATCACGCTCGGTTCCGTCGTCCTTCTCGCCTACCTCGTTGCCTGCTCGATCTATCGCTCGACCCACGTCTACGCAACGCTTCTGGCGGTCACCGCTTATGTGGCGTTCGGCGTCATATCGTATGTAGCAGTCACCGTCGCGCCAGCGCGCTCGCTCGTACGCCTCACGCTCGCCACGTTCGCCGATCAGGCCATCGTCACCGGCGCGCTGGCCGTAGGCGGAACGGCCGCGCTGCCGCTCTTGTGGGTGGCCTTCTGGTTTCTGGTCGGCGCGGGCTGCCGCTATGGCCAGCGCATGCTGGGCCTTTCCTGCTTCGTGGCGCTCGTCGGCATCATGGGCCTGATGCATTGGCAACCGTGGTGGGGCGCCAATATCACGGCCGCGCTCGGCATTGCGCTCAGCATCGTTGCGACGTCCATCTATCTGGCGGTACTCGTCCACCGGCTGGAACGTCAGGCCTCGACCGATCCGCTCACCGGGCTCTACAACCGCGTGCGTCTCGAGCAGGCCATTGGGCGCACGCTCTTTACGCGCACCGCCGAAGTCGATCGCACGGCCATGCTGCTCGTCGATCTCGACGGCTTCAAGGAAGTGAACGACTCCTTCGGGCACGCGGTAGGCGACGAACTGCTGCGCAGCTTCGCCGCGGCACTGGTGCGCCGCATGCGGCGCGGCGACACGCTCGCACGATTGGGCGGCGACGAGTTCGTGGTGCTGGCGCGTCACGTCTACGACAAGAACGACGCGCTCACCGTCGCCAACAGCATCCACGCGATTCTCGCCAACATGCGCACCGTGGGCGGCTATCCGGTGACCGTATCGTGCAGCATCGGTGTGTGCCTGCTCACGGAAGGCAGCGGCAGCCGCTCGCTCGATGCGCGAACCTTGATGCGCGCCGTGGACAGCGCCATGTACCGGGCCAAGTCGCGCGGCATGGGCAAGACCGAGTTCGTCGATACGGTCGGTGTCGCGCCGGGCATAGTCTGACCCCATTCGCTCCCGCCGCGTTCGGGGAATTGCTGGCTCGTGCCACCGTCGTGCCCGGATTGTTCTCCTGGCGGAAACAGTGAATTCGGCTATTAGGTATTTACCCTAGTGCCCGGCCCTCCTACACTGACTTCACCGCTGCTTACAACCCTGTAGGCAGTTCAAGAAGAAAGTAAATCTGGAGGTTAGTCATGAAATCGCTCGTCCAAGCCGTCGTTATCGCTGCCGCCCTCGCCGCTCCCGTTGCCGTGTTCGCCCAGTCGAACCAGCCCGTGACGCGCGCGCAAGTGCGTGCAGACATGGTCCAGGTCGAAAAGGCCGGCTTCAATCCGGCACGTTCGAACCCCAATGAATATCCGGCGAACGTTCAAGCCGCCGAAGCTCGCGTCGCTGCGCAAAACAGCGCAGTGGGCGGCGTGAACAACGGTTCGTCGCAAGCCGGTCAGGCAGCGCAGTAAGTTGCCAGGCTGAATAGCCGCGCTTTTGTAGTCGTTGCCTTCTGGCCCGCCATCGCAGTGTGTTGCGATGGCGGGCCAGTTGTATTTCTGGCGTTTGCAACGCTTCGCGTTGCGCGTTGTTAAGCCCGAATGCGCAACACGACCTCTCCGCCGCCCGACGGCAACTGCACCTGCACGCCCGACTCTGCCGCTTGCGCCTTCAGCTCGCCGGCATCGCGCAGTTCGGGCCATTGCCGCAGGGTGAGCGGCAACGATTCGTTCACGCCGTCAGGCGCGCGACACGGCCGAAACGGACAGCTTCACTACATTGGCGAGTAGGGAGCGCTGGGCCGAAGTGGCGGAAGAAACGAAAAAGCCAGCGGACGATTTTCACGTCCGCCGGCTGTGTGCCAAGGCCTGAAACTTTGCGGCTACTGCGTCGAGAACACCGATATCCCGCCATTCGGGAATGCCGTCGACCCGGGCTGGTACGGCACGAAGACCTCACCAAGGCTGCTGTCGATGCCCACCGAGTGCGCGCCTGTCCCCACCGCCACGGTATAAATGAGCTTGCGCGTCGCGCCGTCGATCACACCCATGGTCGGCGTATAGCCCGAAGACGCCGCGGTCCCGCTCGTGACGTAGTGGCGCGCAGGCAGGAAGTAGCGATTCGACGCGGGATCATAAGCCACCTGGTCCACGCCGCCGAACGGCACCGACGCGAGTTGCGTACCCGCATTGCGATCGAGGATCAGCGTAATGAGCGGATCGCCCGCAGAAGGATCGCAACCAATCAGCACGTCGCTGTTGGGACCGAGCGCAATGCCGGAGGGGCCGCATTTGCCGAGCGCAAACGCCTTGCTCACCGCAGGCGCGCCCGACGTGACCGAACTCGCGGTGATCACGTCGAGTTCGCCGTCGGGGTTGGCGGCGGTTCCGTCGTTGTTGATGAGAAAGTTCTTCGAGACCGGATCGTACACGCAGGCTTCCAGGCCTGAAGAGCCGTTGAATACCAGTTTGTTGACGACGGCTTGCGTCGTGGTCGAAATGAAGGTCACGTAGGGCGGCGTGTCGCCGGGGCTCGCAAACATGACGAGATGGTCGTCGGGATCGTAGCAGCCTTCATCGACGCGCGAGCCCGACGTGCTGATGGGGATCGTCTTGACCGTTTGCATCGCGGACGTGTCAACGATCTTCACGCTATCGACGTCCCCTACGTACAGCGTATTCGTTCCCGTCACGCCCACGATGCCGTCGGGCCCGGACGCATCGGTGCTCGCGCCCGCACCCGTGAAGTTGCCCGGAATCTGCGCGAGCAGCGCTTTCGTTTTGGTATCGACGACATCGACGGACTTGTTGTTGCGATCGGCCAGATAGTACCGGCCCGCTTCGACATAGCCGATATCGAAGCTGAACGCCGGGCTCGTCGTATTGGGCACGACAATGTTCGAGAGCAGTTTGGGCGCAGACGGTGTGGCCGCGGCCGACGCCGGGTTGGAACTCGATGAGTCCGAGCCTCCGCAACCGGCAACGGCCACCGTCGCCGCGAGTAGAAAGGCCAATAAGGGTTTATTCATCAGTCGGCTCCTTTGAGCAACAGAACAAGTGGATCAACACGCGAATGCCTCTCGGAATCTGCGGGAGCGCCTCGATGAATCCTCATCGCGCCGCGGCTCACGTCATCCATTTTCTTGAAGCGGCGCAATGGCGGGCTTCGATATGGACGTAAGGATGCGCAACGAGCGGTAATAATGCACAGCAAAAGAAATTGATCGTTTCTATTTAAAAGCGCCTATGAATGTATGGCTGTAGAAACTTATCGAGGACTAGAAGCATCGCGCTCAGTAAGTTTCGGTTCACATCTTT
Organism: Paraburkholderia sp. BR10882; assembly: GCF_040948855.1. Taxonomy (NCBI): domain Bacteria; kingdom Pseudomonadati; phylum Pseudomonadota; class Betaproteobacteria; order Burkholderiales; family Burkholderiaceae; genus Paraburkholderia; species Paraburkholderia sp. BR10882. The sequence continues at coordinate 3,734 of NZ_JBFPKP010000013.1, forward strand.
TTTTCTGGAATGAAACTCAGAATTGATCAGATCGGCAAAAGAATCCAGACGTGCTGTGCCGCGCCATTTCCTGCACTGCAATGCCGCGAGGGCCTTGAAGCGCGAGCTTTAGCTTGTCTTGGGAGGTTTTGATGCGGGGGCACATCGATATGCGGCGTTTGGCGCGGCGTCGATTGAGCCGCGCGCAAACGGGACACGCATGTAAGGTTCGGTTGTGAAGTCGAAAGCGACATTGGCGGTCATTCGAAGATCAAGCCGCCAGAAATGAATTAGAGGCCAGGGAAAAGCCTGACCTCCGTTTGATTCACCACGAATATAAGCGCGCGGGAATCAGAAGTTCAAAGCGGCACATCCTCGATCAAACGCGCTTTCAACGCACGGATACGCTGATCGACGAAATAGCCGCCACCTTCCGTATAACGAAGGTAAAGCCGTCCGCACAGCGTGCATTTCCACACGCCGCAACGGTTATACGGAAAGTACCGGGGCGCGATCGGCGCATTCTCCGACCAGTAGCCCGTCTCTCCAGGCAGATGTTCGGCGAAGGTCGGTTCGGCCTCGTCCGCACTAACGAGCGTGCCGATCTGTTCCAGTTGCCGCTCGTCGAGCGAGAGCGGCTGCGATTGCCAGCCATCCAGCGGCGTTTTCGTGCAGGTACAAAGCGGCGTGTCGGTTTGCTCCGCGTGTTCGGCGAGTTCGCGCAGCGCGGCAGCGTCAAGATATCGGGTCATGGAACAAGAGGGGATCTGCGATTGAGCGAGGGAGCACAAGCTCCAGCGCGCATCTTAACGCCTGGAGCCGCCTGGGCTCATCAGGCGCCGCTTCTCATGCGCTCGATGTGGGGCATCACCCATGCGCGGTCGAAGCGCCCTTCGGCGATCGCCTGCAATGCGGCGGCCTCCTTTTCGGCCTGCCGGCGCGCGCCCGCAATGACGGCCTCCACATCCGCGGGCGCGATGGCGAGCAAGCCGTCCTCGTCGCCCACGATGATGTCGCCGGGATTGACGACCATCCTGCCGATGGTCACCGGCACGTTGATTTCGCCCGGTCCGTTCTTGTAGGGCCCGCGGTGTGTCACGCCGCGCGCATACACCGGAAAGTCGCGCTGACGAATCGCGCCGACGTCGCGGATCGCGCCGTCGATCACGAGCCCCTGCACACCGAGGCTTTCCGCGTAGCTCGACATGATGTCGCCCATCAGGGCCTGGGTCACCTCGCCCGCCCCATCGATCACGAGCACGTCGCCCGGCCGGCAGAAGTCGAACGCGCGATGGATGGCGAGATTGTCGCCGGGACGCGTGCGCACCGTCACCGCCGTGCCCGCCATCGGCCTCGGCTTGTGGAACGGCTGCAGGCCGAGAATGCCGCTCGAGCGCGCCATGTTGTCGCTCAGGAGCGACACCTGCAGTTCGCGCAACGCGGCGAGCGTCGCTGCGCCGGCCTGCGGGGCAGACTCGTTTTCGCGCCAGCCAATCTGGTTCATTTTGTGATCCCTTCCAGTGCGGTTTGTCGTTCGATCTGCGCGGAAAGCCGGCTGTACACCGCGCGCGCGTTGCCTTCGTAGATGCGTTGCCGGTCGGCGTCGCTGAGCCATTCGATCGCGTCGATATAGCGGCGCGTGTCGTCGTAGTAGTGGCCGGTTTCCGGGTCGATGCCCTGCACCGCGCCGATCGTCTCCGAGGCGAACAAAATGTTCTCAACCGGTATCACCTTGGCGAGCAGATCGGAGCCCGGCTGGTGATAAACGCAGGTATCGAAGAACACGTTCTTGAGCAGGTAGTCCTTCAGGAGCGGGCGCTTCATGTCCTGCGCCAGGCCGCGATAGCGTCCCCAGTGATACGGAACCGCGCCGCCGCCGTGTGGAATGATGAAGCGCAAGGTCGGGAAGTCGGCGAACAGGTCGCCCTGCAGCAACTGCATGAACACCGAGGTGTCGCCGTTGATGTAATGTGCGCCCGTCGCATGAAAGTTGGGATTGCACGACGACGAAACGTGGATCATCGCGGGCACGTCGAGCTCCACCATGGCCTCGTAAAGCGGATACCACGAGCGATCCGTGACCGGCAGCCCCGACCAATGCCCGCCCGAGGGGTCCGGGTTGAGGTTGCAGCCGACGAACCCCAGTTCCTCCACGCAGCGGCGCAGCTCGGGAATGCAGTTTTCCGGCGTCACGCCCGGCGCTTGAGGCAACTGGCAAACACCCACGAAATGCTGCGGGAAAAGCGCGCACACGCGATGCACGAGATCGTTGCATTCGCTGGACCAAAGCGCATTTGCCTCTGCGCCCGCCTGATGGTGGCCCATACCCGCAGCGCGCGGGGAAAAGATCGTCAGGTCCGTGCCGCGCTCGCGCTGAATGCGGCGCTGGCCGTTTTCGATGCTTTCGCGAATCTCGTCGTCGCTGATCGACGGGCGCGGCGGCATCGGCGTGCCGTCCTTGAGCGCGGCGATCTGTTTGGCGCGCCAGGCTTCGTGCTGGGGCGGCGAGGTCGTGTAGTGACCGTGGCAATCAATGATCATGTAGCAATTCCATCAGGTGTACGGATGAATCAAGTCAGCTTTCCGTCGCTTCGTCATGGCCGACGAGCGCCGGGTTCGAGGCGCCGCTCTCGGCAGGCTTCACGCGCATCACGATGGCGATGAGCGTGGCGACCACGAGAAAAGCGGCGATGGTGAGCAGCGCGAGCTTGAAGTTGCCGGTGGCGTGACGCACGAGACCGATGGTCCACGGCCCCACCACGCCGCCGAACTGGGCGATCGTGTTGATGAGCGCGATCGTCGCCGCGCCCGCCGCACCGGTTCTGAACGAAGCGGCAAGACTCCAGAACAGCGGGTTGCCCGCATAGATGAAGAGGCCCGTCACGCAAAGCAGCGCATACGCAAGCAGCGGATTCGGCGCATACGCGCTGCCCGCAATCGCCAGCGCGCTCATGCCGTAGACGAATGCGAGGTGGTACTTGCGGTCGCCGGTGCGATCCGAGCTGCGGCTCACGAGAAACGTGCCCAGCACGCCCAGCAGCGGCGGCGCGGCGGAGAGGAAGCCCACTTCGATGTTGTTGAGGTGGCCCAGGCTCTTCACGATCTGCGGCAGCCACAGGAACAGGCCATAAATGCCGACCAGCGCGCAGCCGAACAGACACGCGAGACTCCAGACGCGAATGTCACTCGCGACCTTCAGCAGCGGGAAATGCCGATGGCGTCCCAGCGCCTCGCGCTCCGTGGCGAGTGTGGCTTCGAGCCATTGCTTCTCTTCCGTGGAAAGCCAGTCGGCGTCGGCGGGGCGCTCGGTCATGATGCGCAGCGTGACGAGGCCGAGCAGCATGGCGGGCACGCCTTCGATAATGAACATCCACTGCCAGCCGTGCATGCCGAGCACGCCATTCGCGTAAGTCATGACGGTGGTCGAGAGCGGGCCGCCCAGCACGGCCGAGAACGACCCCGCGATGATGTACCCGCCCACGGCGCGGGCGCGATAGCGCTCCGGAAACCAGTAGGTCAGATACACGGCGATACCCGGCAGAAAGCCCGCTTCCATCACGCCGAGCAAAAAGCGCAGCACGTAGAAGCTCGACGCGTTGAACACGAAGGCCGTTGCGGCCGCAACGGCACCCCACGTGAGCAGAATGCGCGCGATCCAGCGGCGCGCGCCCACGCGGTGCAACAACAGATTGCTGGGCACTTCCAGCAGCATGTAGCCGACAAAGAAAATGCTGCCCGCGAAGCCGAACACGGCAGGGTCGAAGCCCATGTCCGAGTTCATGTCGAGTGCGGCGAACCCGATATTGATGCGGTCCAGATAATTGAAAAACATCATGCAGAAAAGGAGCGGCACGAGCCGCTTGTAAACCTTTCGCATGGTTGCTGCTTCATCGAAGTGACTCATGCTGTCTCCGCTTCATGGCGACGGGCGGTGCCGTCGCTGCATAGTTATCGGCCGGCAGCGGTGAGCGTTGCCGGCGGCACCCCTCGAGACAGGGCGCCTGAGTTTCGATAATAAGAAGCGGGGGGCGTCGAGTCCAAGACGCGATACTTATGCTTCTATAAGCGTGCGCTTATAGTGTGCTGGCGAGCGGCGGCGGCAGGCATTCGAGAAACGCGCGCAGATGCGGCGAGGCGTCGTCGCTGCGGAACGTCGCGGCCAGCACGGTGCGCTGTGCGGCGCCAGGGCCCGCGAGGTGGCGCGCCACGACGTCGGCGCGGCCATGACGCGCCACCGACTCGCCCACCACGGTCACGCCGAGCCCCGCCGCCACGAGCGCAATGGCGGTCTGGATCTCATAGGCCTGGTGCGCGACGAAGGGCGTCACGCCCGCGTCGCGGTAGAGCGCCTGAACCGTGCGCTTGAACTGCGCGTTCTGATGCTTCGGGTAGAGGATCAATGGCGTATCGGCGAGCTCATCGATGCGCACCATCTTTCGTTTGGCGAGCGGGTGATCCGACGCCATCAACACCACGAGCCGCTCGCGCAGCAGCGGCAAGGTCGTGTAGCCGGGCACGGCGAGCGGCTGCCGCCCAATGCCGATATGGATGCGCATGTCGCGCAACGCGTCGGTCTGCTCGTCGGTCAGCATTTCGAACAGCTTGAGCTCGACCTGCGGATACGCCTGATGAAACGCCTTGAGCGCGGGCGGCAGCACGCTGTACATCGACGAGCGCGTGAAGCCGACACTGAGCCAGCCGCGCCGGCCCACGCCGATCTCCAGCGCGCCGTGCGTCACCTCGGCGAGCGAGCCGAGAATCTGCCGCGCTTCGGTGGCCAGGTACTGGCCCGCTTCCGTCAGGCGCAGCGGGCGGCGCGTACGATCGATCAGTTGCGTACCCACCCGGTCCTCGAGGGAGCGGATCTGCTGGCTCAAGGCCGGCTGCGCAATGTGCAGACGCTCCGCGGCGCGGCTGAAGTTCAGTTCCTCGGCGAGTGTCACGAAACACTGCAGGCCCCGAAGCTCGTTCATCTCGTCATCTCCGTATCGATTTGCCCAGCATCGTAATACAGTGAACAACCTGCGAACTGGGCACGTCATTTGCTGGCGATCGAACGGCGCATGCCGATCGCCATGTTGAGCGATGGCCCTCTCGGCTCTGGAGGCTCGATGAAAGGCACGCGGGTACGGATGGCGGGCATGGCCGTCGTCCTTCTTGCTCTCGCTGCCGCCTATGGCGGCCACGTTGCGCGTGCCTGGGAGCGAGGGCTCGCGCCGGTGGCCGCGCCCTCGCCGCCTGCGGGCGACGCCGCGGCCATCGCGCGCGGCGCGAAGCTCGCGGCCGTCGGCAACTGCATGACGTGCCATACCGCGACTCAAGGTCGGCCGCTCGCGGGCGGTCTGCCGTTGCAAACGCCCTTCGGCGTGATCTACTCGACCAACATCACCCCGGACAAGGACACCGGCATCGGCGACTGGTCGCTCGACGCGTTCACGCGCGCGATGCGGCGCGGCGTTTCGCGCGACGGGCATCTGCTCTATCCCGCGTTCCCGTACCCGCACTTCGCGCAGATGAGCGACACCGATATCGCCGCGCTCTATGCGTGGCTGATGAGCCGCGCGAGCGTCAACGCGCCGGCGCCGCACAATGCGCTGATTTTTCCGTTGGGGTTCCGGCCGCTCATGGCAGTGTGGAATAAGCTCTATCTGCCGCCTACGTCTGCTCCGTCTGCCACCTCGACAGACACACAAGCGCCCGAGGTCGCGCGCGGCCGCTATCTCGTCGAGAGCCTCGGTCATTGCGGCGCGTGCCACACGCCGCTCAACCGTCTCGGCGCCGAGCGCCGCGACCATGCGTTGCAGGGCGGCACCCTCGAGGGCTGGGACGCGCCCGCGCTCACCGACCTCACGGCACGCCCAAGACCCTGGACGCAAGCACAACTGACGAACTACCTGCGTACGGGCTACGCCAGCGAGCATGGCGCGGCGGCGGGCCCGATGCGTACGGTGACGCGCTCGCTCGGCGACGCGTCTGCCGAAGACGTCGAGGCGATCGCCGCGTATCTGATGACACTGCAGTCCAATCCGAATGCCGCCGCGCCGCCCGCCGCCGCCAGCGTCCATGTCTCGACTGCGCCCGCCAACGGCGCTACCCTGTTTGCCGCGGCCTGCGCGTCGTGCCACGGCGAAGGCGCGGCGATGTCGATCGACGGCCATCGTCCGTCGCTGTCGCTCTCCACCGCCGTCAACGCCGATAGCCCGCGCAACATGGTGCGCATCATGCTCGACGGCATTGCCTGGCACGAGAGCGAAGCCGGGTCTTTCATGCCGCCATTTGCCGGCACCTTCACGGACACGCAGATCGCGGAGCTTGCCAACTACACGCGCGTGCGCTTCACCGCGCTTGGCCCCTGGTCCGCGCTCGACGCCCAGGCCGTGGCGCGTCTTCGCAAGGAAAGCCCATCACGATGATTACGCTCAACGTCAACGGCGTCAGCCATACCGTCGATGCCGATCCGTCCACGCCGCTGCTCTATGTGCTGCGCAACCAGTTGCGGCTCAATGGCGCAAAGTTCGGCTGCGGGCTCGGGCAATGCGGCGCGTGCACGGTGAGCGTGGGCGGCGAGCCGGTGTTCTCGTGCCTGCTGCCGGTCGTGGCCGTGGCCGAGCGGCCCGTGCGTACCGTCGAAGGGCTCGGCAGCGCGGATCATCCTGGGCCGCTGCAACAGGCCTTTATCGATCAGCAGGCCGCGCAGTGCGGCTACTGCATCGCGGGCATGATCATGCGCGCGCAAACGCTTCTGGAGCGCACGCCGCACGCCACGGACGACGAGATTCGCCGTTATATGCAGCCGAATCTGTGCCGCTGTGGCACGCATATGCGCATCCTCGCGGCGATCCGGCAAGTAGCGGCGGGCACGCAGTCATGAGCCGCACTCGCCCATCCTCTTCGCTCGACCCTGGCGGCCCCGACGACGCCACGCGCCGTCGCTTCCTCGTGGGCGGCTCGCTCATGGTGAGCTTCGCCATCGTGCCGGGCATGGCCGCCCTCGCCCAAACCACCACCGAAGCGGGCACTTTCCACGCGAGCGCCCCGAAGCTGCCCGGCAGCCTCAAGACCACGCCATCGCTCGACGCGTGGATCAAGGTCGCACCGGACGGTCACGTGAGCGTGTTCACGGGCAAGGTGGAGTTGGGCACCGGCGTTCGCACGGCGCTCCTGCAACTCGCCGCCGAAGAACTCGACCTCGCGCCTCACGCGATCGAAATGATCACCGCCGATACGGCCGCCACGCCGAATGAGGGCTACACGGCGGGCAGCCACACGATGGCGGACAGCGGCACGGCCATCCTCAACGCGGCGGCCCAGGTGCGCACGCTGCTCGTCGAAAGCGCAGCGGCGCAGTTGGGCGTCGATGCCGCCGCGCTCACCACGCGCGACGGCGCGATCCTCGCCGCCGACGGAAGGCGTGTGACCTACGGTGAAGCGGTGCAGAACGCGAACCTGCATCAGGACGCGCAACCCAACGCCGCGAAAAAGCCGCCCGCGCACTACGCCGTGATCGGGCACACGCTGCCGCGCGTGGATATTCCGGGCAAGGTCACGGGCGGCCCGAGCTATGTTCAGGACCTACGGCTCGCCGGCATGCTGCACGCGCGCGTCGTGAGGCCGCCCTCCTATGGCGCGCGGCTCGTTGCTGTCGATAGCGCGCGCGTGGCGGCGCTGCCTGGCGTCGTCAAGGTCGTGCGCAACGGCGACTACCTCGCCGTGGTCGCCGACGACGAATGGCGCGCCATCGTCGCCATGCGCGAACTCGCGCTCGCGGCGCAGTGGCAGCCGGGCCCTCCGCTGCCCGATCCCGCCGGAATTCACGCGTTTCTAATGAACCTGCCCGCACAGGAAATCGTCGTGGCGGATCAGGGCGCGCCCGCACGCCAGTCGGCGGTGACGTTGAAAGCCCGCTATTCGAAGCCCTATTTGACGCACGGATCGATCGGGCCTTCGTGCGCGCTCGCGCAACTCGACAACGGCGTCATGACGGTCTGGACGCACACGCAAGGCGTCTATCCGCTGCGCGCCGGCATAGCCGAGATGCTCGGCATGCCGCGCGAGAAAGTGCGCTGCGTGCACGTGGAAGGTTCGGGCTGCTACGGACACAACGGCGCGGACGACGCCTCCGGTGACGCCGCGCTCATCGCCCGCGAGCTGCCCGGCCGGCCGGTGCGCGTGCAGCTCATGCGCGAGCAGGAACACCTGTGGGAGCCGTTCGGCCCCGCGATGACCGTGGAGGCGAGCGCGTCGCTCGACGCCGGCGGATCGATCGTCGCCTGGCAATACGAACTATGGAGCAATACCCATAACAATCGCATCGAGAACGCGGGCCGGCTCTTGCCGGCGCAGCTGCTCGCGCAACCCTTCACGCCCGCGCCGCCCAAGCCGATTCCCATGCCGGAAGGCGGCGGCGACCGCAACAGCATTCCGCTCTACCGCGTGCCGATGCTGCACGTGCAGCATCACTTCCTGCCCGATATGCCGATACGCGTCTCGGCCATGCGCTCGCTCGGCGCGCATATGAACGTGTTCGCCATCGAGAGCTTGATCGACGAGCTTGCGAGTGCCGCGCAAGCAGACCCTGTCGCGTTCCGGCTCAAGCATCTCGACGACCCACGCGCGCAAGCCGTCATTCATGCCGTGGCCGATCGATTCGGCTGGCGTGCACATGCCGCGCGTGCGACGCACCCGGACGTGCGCGCGTCCGGCTCCGGCTTTGCATTCGCCCAATACAAGAACCTGATGGCCTACCTCGCCATTGCCATGGACGTGACCGTCATGCGCGATACCGGCGAGGTGCGTATCGAGCGCGTGGTCTCCGCCATCGACTGCGGTCAGATCGTCAATCCGGATGGCGTGCGCAACCAGGTCGAAGGCGGCATTTTGCAGTCCGCGAGCTGGACGCTCTTCGAGGAAACGCATTTCGACCGCGAAGGTATTACGAGCTTCGACTGGAGCACTTACCCGATCATGCGCTTCGCGTCGGTGCCCGGGCGCGTGGAGGTTGTGCTGATCGATCGCCCCGGCCTGCCGTTTCTCGGTGTGGGCGAAGCGGCGCAAGGACCGGCCGCGGCAGCGCTCGCCAACGCGATTGCCGACGCGACCGGTGTGAGAATCCGCGACTTGCCGCTGCTCGGGCCGAAGTCGCGGAACGCGCTCAAGGCGTAGCGAAGCCGCCGCGTGTTTCGCTAGTGCTGTTTAGGCGGCAGAGGCTGATCGAGGCCGGGCTCGACCGGCGTGGGCACCGCATCGCCCAGCGGCCTGGAAATGTCGTTGTGCGGCGCCCGATCTTTCTCGCCTGGGTCCTTGCCCGCCTCCTCCGTTGGCAAAGTCTTGGGTGGCAGCGGCTGATCGAGACCCGGCTCAGTGGGTGCAGGCACAGCGTCCCCAATTGGCTTGGGCAGATCCGTGCCGCGCGGTTCCGGTGCATCGTCGGGCTGTTCGGGATGTTCGGACTCGTCGGACTGGTTGCTCATCGTATCGACCTCCCTTCGCGATGGATATCGCATGGTCCCGCCAGATCATGCAGGGACCGTGCCAGTGGCAGCGGGGCCAACTTCAGTAGAATGAGGGACACTGAGCGCCGAATCCGGCGGCCGACGAAGAATCACGCCCGGAAAATCCTGGAACACGCCCTGATGCCGCACGCCCTCGATCGCCGCACCGCCGTCGCATTCCTTGTGGCCGCAACGTTCTTCATGGAGAACCTCGACGCCACCGTCATCACCACCTCGCTGCCCATCATCGCGCGCGACTTTCACACGGCGCCCGCGTATCTCTCGATCGGCGTCTCCGCGTACCTCGTCGCGCTGACGATGTTCATCCCCGTGAGCGGCTGGTTCGCCGAGCGCTTCGGCGCGCGGCGCGTGTTCGCCACGGCCATCACCGTGTTCAGCGTGGCCTCGCTGCTGTGCGCGCTGAGTTCGGGCCTGTTCGCCTTCACCGCCGCGCGCGTGCTGCAGGGGCTGGGCGGCGCGATGATGGTGCCGGTGGGCCGGCTCGTCGTGCTGCGCGACACGCCGAAGCACGAGATCGTGCGCGCCATTGCGATCCTCACCTGGCCCGCGCTGGTCGCGCCGATTCTCGGACCGCCGCTCGGCGGCTGGATCAGCACGCACTGGAGCTGGCACTGGATCTTCCTGCTCAACCTGCCGCTGGGCGTGGCCGCGCTCGTGGCCGCTCTGCTGCTCCTGCGCGACGAGCATACGCAACCGCGGCGCTTCGATACCTTCGGCTTCTTGTTGAGCGGCCTCGGCTTCGCGTTCGTCATGAGCGGCATCGAGATGGCGAGCCGCTCCGACGTCACCGCGCCCGTGTCGATCGGCACCTGCGTGGCGGGCATTGCACTGTTGGCGGCGGCCGTCGTGCATGTGCGGCGCGTGCCGCATCCGCTGTTCGATCTCGCGCCCGTGAAGATCAACACCTTTCGCGTGACCGTGTTCGGCGGCTCGCTGTTTCGCACGGCCATCGGCACCGCGCCGTTTCTGCTGCCGCTCATGTTCCAGGTGGCGTTCGGGTGGAGCGCCGTGGCATCGGGCGCACTGCTGCTGTGGCTGTTCGCCGGCAATCTATGCATGAAGCCGGGCACCACGTGGGTCATGAACCGCTTCGGCTTTCGCACCGTCTTGATCGGCAACGGCACGCTGGTCGCGCTCGGCTTTGCGGGCTTCACGCTGCTCGGGGCCGATACGCCGCGTGTCGTCGTGGCCGCGTTGCTGTTCTTCAGCGGCCTCGTGCGCTCGATGCAGTTCACCGCCCTGAACACCATTGGTTTCGCCGACGTGCCCCAGGCGCAGATGCGCGACGCGACGACGCTCTTCTCCGTGCTGCAGCAGATGAACGCCGGCATGGGGATCGCCGTGGGTGCGCTGGCGCTTTCGGTTGCCGAGGCGCTGCGCGGCACCCATGCGGGCACGGCGGGCGCAGCCGACTTCCATCTCGCGTTCTGGTTCATCACGGCGCTCGCGGCGCTTGGCGTGGTCGACAGCGTGCTGCTGCCGCGCAGCGCGGGCGCGCATATTCTCGCGCGACGCTAGCGAACCTCCGATCCCTGATTCCGTTCTTCGTTCAACACGATGCTGACCGTTGCGCTATTCGTCTTTCCAGGCGTCCAGGCCCTCGATGTGTTCGGGCCCACCGACGTCTTCTCGGAGGCCAATCGCCTGCTGCCGCCCGAGGCGCAATACCAGCTCGAGCTGATCGCAACGGAACGCGACACCGTACGCTGTTCCAGCGGTGTGCGGATCGGCGCGGACCGGTACTTCGACGAAGCAGGCGGCCATTACGATTTGCTGCTCGTTGCGGGCGGCCCATCGCTCGTTGAGCAGCCGCTTGCCGATGCGGCGCACGCGTGGCTGCGCGAAGCCAGCAGGCGCGCCCGGCGCTTCGGCTCCATCTGCAACGGCGCGCTGACGCTGGGGCGCGCGGGCTTGCTCGACGGCCGCACCGTGACGACACACTGGAACGATGCAGCCGCGCTCGCCGCGATGTGCCCGAGCGCGAACGTCGAATTCGACCGCATCTTCATACAGGACGGCAATCTCTATACCTCGGCGGGCGTGACGGCGGGCATCGATCTCTCGCTGTACCTGCTCGCTCAGGATCATGGCCCGGAAATCGCGCTGCAGGTGGCGCGACGGCTCGTGGTGTTCGTGCAGCGCGCGGGCGGCCAGTCGCAATTCAGCCCGTATCTCACGCCCTACGCGGAAGCGACGTCGCCCATCGCCCAGGTGCAGCAGTACGTGCTCGGGCATCTGAATGAAGATCTTGGCGTTGAGGTGCTCGCCGGCGTCGCGCAGATGAGCAAGCGAAACTTCGCGAGAATTTTTGTGCGCGACACCAATGTGACGCCCGCCGAATTTGTCGAGAGCGCACGCATCGACGCCGCGCGCGTGATGCTGGAAAACAGCACGGCGCCGTTGAAGACGGTGGCCTTTCGATGCGGCATGCGCGACGCCGACCAATTGCGCGTGGCGTTCAAGCGCAAGCTGGGCACCACGCCGCAGCAATATCGCGCGCACTTCGGCGCTGTCACAGCAAAAGCCAAACGCACCGCAAAGGCCGATACCTAGCAGCCTCGTTGCGCCTACGGCCCCGCCCGCACCTCGCGCCGCACCGCCTGCGGCGGCACGCCGAACCCACGCACGAACGCTTCGCGCATGTGCCGCCGGTCGCGAAAGCCGGTCTCGCGTGCGATGACATCGAGCGGATGCGTGCTCTGTTCGATCATGAGGCGCGCCGCCTCGAGACGCAGGCCTTCCACGGCGCGCGCCGGCGACTGCCCCGTTTCCGCTGTGAACACGCGGCTGAACTGGCGCGGGCTCAGGTGCACGGCCTCTGCAAGCTGCTCCACCGTGAGCGCGCTGCTCAGGTTGCGGCGCGCGTAGTCGAGCGCGTTCTGAATGCGGTCCGATTTCGGCGCGAGCGCGAGCATTTCGGAATGCTGCGACTGGCCGCCCGAGCGCCGCTGATGCATGACTAGCTTGTGCGCCACCGAGCGCGCCGTCTCAGCGCCGAGGTCGCGTTCGACCATGGCAAGCGCGAGATCGAGCCCCGCCGTCATGCCCGCCGAAGTCCAGACCGGCCCGTCGACGATATAGATGCGGTCGTCTTCCACGCGCACTTCGGGAAAGCGCTGCTGCAGATCGCGCGCGTAGTACCAGTGCGTGGTGGCGCGGCGACCGTCGAGCAGGCCCGCCTCGGCCAGCACGAAACCGCCCGTGCAGATACCCGCCACCCGTCGCGCGCGGCCGCTCGCGCGGCGCAGGAACGCCAGCACCGCGGGCTCCGCGTCCACGGTACGCGGGTCGTTCACGCCCGCCACGATCCAGGTGTCCACGCGGCTGCGCGCGGGCGCGGGGGTGCGCAGCGTCTCCACGCTCATGCCGAGCGACGAACGCACCGCGCCACCCTCCACCGAATAGTTCTCGATCGCGTAGAACGGCGAGTCGGCCATCATGTTCGCGTATTCGAAAACGCTTTGGGTTGCGAGCGCCATCACCTGGAATTCGTCGCTCAAAAGGTAGCCGATGCGGTGCATGTCCTGTTCCTGTCGCTGCATGTCCTGAATCACGACCTTATACGTCATTTGCGCCACGGTCAATCGCGGCCAGAATGTATTCACAGCAGCGCCACTTGCACGTTACCTAACCACCCGCGCCGCTACGCCAAGGAGCTTGATCATGAACCAGCCAACCCATCGCGGCACCGCGCTCGTCACCGGCGCATCGTCCGGCATCGGCGCCGTGTACGCCGCGGAACTCGCGCGCCAGGGCTACGACCTCGTGCTCGTCGCGCGCAATCGCGAGCGGCTCGCCGCGCTCGCTGAGCGCATCACGAGCGAAACCCGGCGCGACGTGGAAGTGCTCGCCGCCGATCTCAACGACCGTGACGATCTCGCCGCCGTGGAAGCTCGTCTGCGCGACGACGCAAGCCTCACGCTGCTCGTGAACAACGCGGGCATCGGCACGCACACGCCGCTCGTGGAGAGCGACGTCGATTACATGACGCGCATGATCGAGCTGAACGTCACCGCGCTCACGCGGCTCACGTATGCGGCCGTGCCGGGTTTCGTGGCGCGCGGCCAGGGGGCGATCATCAACATCGCTTCCATCGTGAGCATCGCGCCCGAGATCCTCAACGGCGTGTATGGCGGCACCAAGGCCTTCGTGCTCGCGTTCAGCCAGTCGCTGCATCACGAACTGGCGGGCATGGGCATCCGCGTGCAGGCGGTGCTGCCCGGCGCCACGGCTACGGAGTTCTGGGAGACGGGCGGCCTGCCGCTCGAACATCTCGACAGCGCGATCGTGATGTCGGCGCAGGACATGGTGCGCGCCGCCCTCACCGGCTTCGAGCGCGGTGAAACCGTGACGATTCCGTCGCTGCACGACGTTGAGCATTGGAACGCGTTCGAGACGGCTCGCCGCGCGATGTCCACGCAGCTGTCCAGCAACACGCCCGCGCCGCGCTATCGCGTCGCGCAGTGACGTTCCGGTTCGTTCAGATGGATTGAGCATGAAGCGGGGGCTCGCCCCCGCGCCCTAGACTTCGCGCTTGCTGCGCCCGTACAGCAGCAGCATGGCCGCGATCACCACGCCGTAAATGATCTGCCGCCCCGCCTCCGGCATCTGCGCGACCGAGAGAATGGACTGCAGCAGCGTGATGAGGATCGCGCCGGCGACAGTGCCGAGGTACGACCCGCGGCCGCCCAGAATGGAGGTGCCACCCAGCACCACCGCCGCGATCGCGGGCAGCAGGTAGGCGTCGCCCATCGACTGCGCGGCCTTCGACGCATAGCCCGCGAGCAGCACGCCGCCGAACGCGGCGAAGGCGCTGCACACCGCAAACGCGGCCACGGTCACGAGCCGCGTATCGATGCCGGAAAGATACGCCGCGCGCTCGGTGTTGCCGATCGCGTACAGCGTGCGGCCGAAGGTCGTGCGCGAGAGCAGGAACATCGTCGCGGCCCCGATCACCACCCACAGTGCCACGGCATTCGGCACGCCCGGCAAGAGCCAGCCCGCGGCGAGCCAGCGCATGACGAGCGGCGCGGAATCCTGCGGCGACGATCCGCCCGTATAGACGATCATGATGCCCTGCGCGACCGCGTTGGTCGCGAGCGTCGCGATCATCGAAGGAATACGCAGGAGTGCGACGAGAATGCCGTTGACGATGCCGATCAGCACGCCGCAGCCAATGCCGACCGGAATCGCGAGAATCTGCCCGAGTTCGCCATGTCCGGCGACGGCACAGGCCATCATTGCGCCCACCGTGATCGTCCACGGCAACGAGAGGTCGATGTGGCCGAGCAGAATCACCATCATCAAGCCGGTGGCGATGATGCCGAGAAACGCGCCGACCTTCAGCTGCAGCAGGATGTATTCCGGCGACGTGAAGTTGCGCGAATACATCCCGCCGACGAGCAGCAGCGCAACGATGCACCCGAACGAGATCAGGATCGGCTTGTCGATCCTGCGCGTGAGCCTCGACACGAAGGTGGTGCGGGTGCTTGCAGAAACGCCGCTCATTGGAACCACTCCAGACGGTTGCGCACGCTGAACAACCCGCACGCGCCGATCGCGACGGCAAGCAGCAGAATCACGCCCTGGAATAGCGGCTGCCAGAGCGCGTCGACGTTGAAGACGAACAGCAGGTCGCCGATGGAGCGGAACGCGAACGCGCCGAAGATCGCGCCTATCGCGCTGCCCTTTCCGCCGAGCAGCGACACGCCGCCGATCACCACGGCGGCAATCGAAAAGAGCGTGTACGAGTTCGCGCTGCCAAGGCTCGCTTCGCCGGTGTCGGTGAAGAAGGTCAGAAACAGGCCGCCGATTGCGGCGAGCAGGCCCGCCAGCGTATAGCTCGCGAACTTGGCGCGACGGATCGGCATGCCGGAGAGGAAGGCCGCGGGTTCGGAGGAGCCTGTCGCATACGCCGCGCGGCCCACCGCCGAGCGTTTGAAAGGAATCCAGACGATCACCACGGTCGCGATCAGGATCAGCAGACTCGCCGGCACGGCGCCCGCGACCTTGCCGGTCAGGGCGTCGGCGAGATCTTCGTTGATCGTGCCGCCGGGCACGGGGCGCAGCAGCAGCGCCAGCCCGTAAAACACGGCGCCGGTCGCGATCGTCGTCACGATCGGCTGCAGGCGGCCGAAAATGATGATCACGCCGTTGAGCGCGCCGCACAGCGCGCCCGCCGCGAGCACGCCGACGATACCGAGCGCGCTGTGCAGCGCGTCGCCCGTGACGATCCACGAGGCGATGCAATTCGTCAGCACGAGCATCATGCCGATCGAGAGGTCGATGCCGGCCGTGAGCACGACGAGCGCCTGCCCCATCGACACCAGCGCGAGCAGCACGGCCTTGTTCGCCGCGGTCTGAAACACGTTCGCCGATAAGCTCGACGGATAGTTGACGAGGTAAATCGCGAACATCAGCACGAACAGGCCGAACGCGAACACCGTTCCGCGATTTTCCGCATACCAGTAACGCAGCCCGCTCATGGCGCGACTCCCGTGGAAGACGAACCCTGCGCAACCTGTCCGACTTGTCCAAGCGGCAGGTCCAGTGCGCTCGCGATCAGGTTCTGTTCGGTGATCGCCGGCCCGACGAGTTCCTTCTTGATCCTGCCTTCGTACAGCACGAGCACGCGGTCGCAGCAGCCGATCAGTTCGTCGTAGTCGGTCGAATAGAACAGGATCGCGGCGCCTTCGTCGGCGAGGCGCCTGAGCAGCTGATAAAGCTCCTGCTTGGTGCCCACGTCGATGCCGCGCGTCGGGTCGCTGAGGAGCAGGATTCTGGGCTTGCGGATCAGCCACTTCGCGATGACCACTTTCTGCTGATTGCCGCCCGATAAAGAGCCCACGGGCGCGTCGACGCCGTGCGATTTGATCGCGAGAAGCTCCATCATCCGGTCGACGAAGGACTGCTGGCGGGTGCGATCGATTACGCCTGCGGTCGACATGCGATCGAGCGCGGCAAACGAGAGGTTCTCGCGCACCGACATCGGCAGCATCAGGCCTTCAGTCTTGCGGTCCTCCGGTATCAGCGCCATGCCGATTCCCTTTGCGCGCGCGGCAACGGGGCTGCCGATCGACACGGCCTTGCCGTCGATCTCGATCTTGCCCGCGCAGCCGCGCAGCACGCCGAACAGCGCGAGCAACAGTTCGCGCTGCCCTTGCCCGTCGAGACCTCCCAGCCCGAGAATTTCACCGGGCTGCAGCGAAAAGCTGATGCCCTGCAGCGTGTCGCTCCACGCGAGATCGTGACAGGCGAGCACCGGCGGGCGCTCGGCCTTTTCCGCGGGTTTGTCGGGGAAGACATGCTGGTACTTCCGCCCGATCATCATTTCGATGACCTCATTATCCGAGCGCGTGCCCGCCTCGAAGCTCATCACATGACGGCCATTGCGATACACCGTGCATTCGTCCGCGAGCGCCTTCACCTCGTGCATGCGGTGCGAAATGAAGAGCAGCGCGAGCCCCTCTTCGCGCAGCCGCTTGAGCACCTCGATCACGCGCGCCACGTCGGCGGCGGTCAGCGCCGAGGTGGCCTCGTCGAGAATCAGGATGCGCGGTTCGTGCGCGAGCCCCTTGGCCAGCTCGACCATCTGCTGGCGCGACAGCGGCAGGTCGCGCACTTTCGCGAGCGGGTTGATGTCGGCCGCGCCCGCGCGGGCCAGCGCTTCCTCGGCCTGGCGGCGCTGGGCCCGGCGGTCGATCATGCCGAAGCGGCGCGGCGGGTTCGACGCGAAGATGTTGTCGGCCACGCTCAGGTCGGGGATCAGCGACAGCTCCTGATACACGCAGACGATGCCCGCCGCATTCGCCTCGGCGGGCGAGTCGAACGCGACTTCACGGCCTTCGAGGTGCATCACGCCCTCGTCCGGCTGCACCACGCCGGACATCACCTTCAGCAGCGTCGACTTGCCCGCGCCGTTCTCGCCGAGGATCGCGTGAATGCGGCCTCGGCGCACCGCGAGGTCCGCATGATCCAGCGCCACCGCGCCGCCATAGCTTTTCGACACGCCAGACATCTGAAAGAACGGCTGCCCTGCATCCTGCTGCATGCTTCGCCTCCCGTCACGTCACGTGGCAATCACGCGGTCACTGGTTGCCCTGGCTCTGCTTCATGATTGCCTGGGCGGAGAAGTTGATGCCGCAAGTGGGAAACGAGTTGCCCACGAAGAAGTTGTCCGACTCGTTCGGGAAATAGTTGGTGCCCGCCTTCAGCATCGAATCGTCGGTGACGTCCAGCGGCAGCTTGATCGCCACGGGAATGGTCTGTCCATCGAGCGCCGCGAGCGCCGTCTTGATCGCCACGGCCACCTGCGCGGGACCGGTGCCCGCCGACGTGCACTTCAGACCCTGGGCGCCGTACTGCGCGCAGAACTTGCGAAAGCCGTTCTCCGTCTCGCCGCCGAACGGCACGAACGGATGTTTCGCATCGATCATCGCGCGCACCACCCCCGTGTCGCCGCCCTGCGCCGAAATACCGTCGAAATGGCCCTGCACGGCGATGGCGTCGGCGGTGGCCTTCTGCGCGACCGCGTCGTCCCACTTGCCGTAGACCTGCACGACGTTCCACTTCTTGCCGGTCTCGTCGAGCGTCTTCGTGAAGCCGTTGTGCCGATCGGTGTCGACCGAGGTGCCAGCCACGCCGCGGACTTCCAGCACCTTGCCGCCGTTGGGCACATGAGTCGCGAGCCACTTGGCCCACAGCACGCCGAGCCCGTACTGGTCGACGTCCACGTTGATCGCGTCTTCGCTGTCGAGCGTATTGTCGAACGCGACCAGCACGACGCCGGCTTTCTTCGCGCGGCGGATCGCGGGTCCGAACGAGGCGGGATTCTGCGCGTCGACGATGATCGCGTCGTAGCCGGCGTCGATGAAGTTGTTGACGGCCGAGATCTGCGCGGGCACGTCCTCGCCCGTCGAGACGACCTTGAACTCCTTGAGCTTGGCGGCGACGGCCGGTTCCGCCGTATAGGCCTTGGCCGTCTTGATCATCTGGATGCGCCAGGTATTGGCGATGTAGCCGTTCACGAGCGCGACGCGATACGGCCCGCTCTTCTTTGGATACTTGATGAATTTGGTGTCGGTCTTCCAGGGGACCATGCACGTTGGGTCGCTGGACGGGCCGGAAACGATCGATGCCTGCGCGAAAGCCGCGCCTGCGCACAGCGCCATTGCCGCGGTCGCCGCCGCTCGAAGCACCTGGATTCCTGAAAGCATGTTGTCTCCTTTTTGTCGGATAGAACTTACTGATTGCCGGCACACCGGGTTCGTCGGGAATGGCCGACACCGTGTGCGTGACGCAGGGAATCTTGCTGGATGTGCTGCAGCGGGACTGGACCGGACGCGCCGGACCAGCGGAATGACCTCTTCAAAGGCGTCCCCTCGAAGCAAAACGACGGGCATGCGTGAACGCCTCCCCGTCTGACAGTACTGGCATACCAATCCGCGCGCGATAGTGGTTTACCACTGGACCCGGCGCAGGCCCGATTGGCCGGCAATCGGGCGGAAACCCGCGCCATCCGTAAGCTTGGCGGCGCGGGAACTGGTGTACCATTCTGCGAACTTCAACCGCCGCCCGGCGGCTTCGACGCTTTCGAGAATCCTGGATGGCCGATCTTTCGCACACGCCAACCGGTCGTGCCGCCGATGCGGACGCAACCGACCGCTCCTACGTCGGCCTCGCGAAACAGATCTACGACCTGATCGCGGCAGGCGACGTCGGGCGCGCGCCGGGCGCGCCTCGCGCCCGTCTGCCCTCGGAGCGCACGCTCGCCGAGCGTTTCGGCGTGAGCCGCACACAGGTGAGAGAGGCGATCATTGCGCTCGAAGTGCAGGGCGTGGTCGAGGTGCGCGTGGGGTCGGGCATCTATGTGGCCGACGCGCAGGAGGCGCGCGCCATCGCGTTCGAACTGCCGCGCGCGCCGGGCCCGATCGAGACGCTGCGCGCGCGCGAAGTGATCGAGAGCGGGATCGCGGCGCTCGCCGCGACCGAACGCAAGGATTCGGACCTCGACCGCCTGTTCGCCGCGTTGCGCGCGATGCGCGAAACCATGGACGACAAGGCCGCGTACGAGGCCGCCGACCGCGAATTCCATCTGGCGATTGCGGGCGCGACCGGCAACGACATGCTGCGGCACGTGGTGAGCGCGATGTGGGACAACTCGCGCGCCGACCCGTTGTGGAAAAAGATCGAGGAGCACTTCCATACGCCCGCGTTACGCGCGGCGTCGCAGGAAGATCATCAGCGAATTTTTTCGGCCATCATGGCGCGCGACGCAGAGGCCGCGCGTGCGGCGATGCAGGCGCATCTCGCACGCGTGATCGGCGAGTTCACGCAGGCCTGGCGTTAGCCGCTTATGCCGCCGCAGGCAGCGCGCTTTCCTCGTGCGCAACCGCCAACGGTGTCACGGGCGGCGTCACGGGCAGCGTGTCCGCCGTCTCGCTCACGCGGAAAGTCGCCACGGCCTCGGCCATCTGGCTCGCCTGCTGCTCGAGCGACTCGGCGGCCGCCGCCGCCTGTTCCACGAGCGCCGCGTTCTGCTGCGTGACCTGATCCATCTGACTCACCGCGGTCTCGACCTGCTCGATGCCGGCGCTCTGCTCGACGGTGGCCGAGGCGATCTCCTTCATGAGGCCCGACACCTTGTCCACCGAAGCGACGATCTCCGCCATCGTCGCGCCCGCCTCGCCGACGAGCGAGCGGCCATTGCGCACATCGTGCACCGAGGCGTCGATCAGCGACTTGATCTCGCGCGCCGCGGAGGCACTGCGCTGCGCGAGCATGCGCACCTCGCCCGCGACGACGGCGAAGCCACGCCCCTGCTCGCCCGCGCGCGCGGCCTCGACCGAAGCGTTGAGCGCGAGAATATTGGTCTGAAACGCAATGCCGTCGATGATGCCCGTGATGTCCGCGATCTTGCCCGAGCTGCGGCTGATCTCCTCCATCGTGTCGATCACCTGCTCGACCACGCGTCCGCCGCGCTGCGCGACATCCGCAGCCCCCGTGGCGAGTGCGCTCGCGGCGTTCGCATGCTGCGCGTTCTGGCGCACGCTCGACGTGAGCTGCTCCATGCTCGACGCCGTCTGCTCGAGCGACGCAGACTGCTGTTCCGTGCGGCTCGACAGATCGAGATTGCCCGCGGCGATTTCGCGTGCGCCCGTGTTGATCGCATCGCAGCTCGATCGCACGCTGCGCACCGTGTGGCTCAGGCCTCCCTGCATGCGCCGCATCGCGCCGAGCAACTGGCCGATTTCGTTGCGCCCGCCACCTTCGATGTGGACCGAGAGATCGTTCGCGGCAATCTGGTTCAGCACTTCCACCGCCTCTTTGAGCGGTGCCGTCACGAGGCGGCGCAGCGCCATGTGGGTCGCAACGACGAGCGCCAGCGCGCCCAGCAGGCCCACCGCCACCATCGCCATCACCCAGTTGTGCTCGCGCACGGACTGGTCGAGCGTCGCGCGCGTGGCAGCATCGGCGTTCGCGCGCAATGCGGCCACGCTCGCCGAAAACTGCGTGTTCGCATTGGCGACATCCCCGGCGGCCAGCGTGGCATAGGTTGTCGTGTCGCCCGATTCGAGCGCCGTGGCCGCGCGCTGCAGCGACTGCGCGAGTGCGCTCCACGCGCCGAGCAAGGTGTCGCGCTGCTGGGCCGCATCAGCGTCGAACGGTGCGCTCTCGCGCAACGCATTGCTGCGCGTCGAGGCTTGATCGAGGAGATCGCGTGCTTCCTGCTGCGCGTGCTGTTGTGCTTCGGCGGCGCCTTTCTCCTTCTCGGCCTGATAAGCACGCGCCAGCGCCGTTTGCGCAAGCGCCGCGTCCTCGCGCAAGGCGAGCGCGAGCGCGTCCTGGCGCGCAACTTCGTGGATGAAGCGCGCCGAATCGTCGGCGCGGCCGATCATGAGGACACCTACCGCTGCACCCACCACAAGCATCGCCGCAAAGGTGCAGAGCACGAGCAGCAGCCCTTTTCGAATCGTCAGATTTCGCATTACCTTATTCCCGCGTCAGGGCCTCAACATGGTTGGCACTGCATCGCTGCCCAGCCGGGCCAGCAGCATGTTCGCCTGTTCGATCAGCGTGGCGCGGTATTCGCTGGGCAACAGCACGTCGTCGGCCACGGCCATCGCTTCGGCAAGCTGCGCGCGAAACGCGAGGAGGGTGCGGTCGATCTGCGCCGTGGACAGTTGCGGCAGCACCGCTTCAACGAACTTTGTCATCACCACCACACTCGCGCCGAAGCGCGAGATGGCCTTGCCATGCGCGCTCACTAGCGCGGTCATCGAGTTCAACAACATCTCGTCACTGGTGCTCACGGAACTCTCCAGATACTTCGGCTAAAGGGAAAAGAGAAGGCGGCCTTCAGCCAGCCACGCACGCTTCGAGCGCGCGCGGCATCAATTCAGCCGGCGCGGGACGCGCAAGCAGGAAACCTTGTGCGCGGTCGCAGCCGATCTCGCGCAGGAACTCGAGTTGCCGCGGCGTCTCGACGCCCTCGGCTACCACCGTGACACCGAGCGTGCGCGCCATCGCGACGATCGCGCGCACGATCGAGCGGTCTCGCGCGGCGCTTTTCTTCACACGCGGCGACATCCCCGGCCCCGGTTCGGCCATGTCCGCGAGGAACGACCGGTCCACCTTGAGCGTGTCGACCGGCAAGGACTGCAGATACTTGAACGACGAATAGCCGGTGCCGAAGTCGTCGATCGCGAGGCTGATGCCGCGCGCCGCGAGTTCTTGCAGCAACGCTTCGATACCGCCGCGGCCCGACGTCATCGCCATGCTCTCCACGAGTTCGAGTTGCAGGCGCGTGGCTGGCAGGCCCGTTTCGCTGAGTAGGGTCGTGAGCTGATGCAGAAAGCCGTCGTGCAGGCATTGCCGCGCCGAAAGATTCACGCTGATACGGCCGAAGTCGAAGCCCTCGTCCAGCCAGTCGCGCGCCTGCCGGCAGGCCTCGCGCAGCACCCACGCGCCGAGCGGCACGATCAATGAGGATTCCTCGGCAATCGGTATGAACTGGTCGGGCGGCACGAGCCCGCGGCGCGGGTGCTGCCAGCGCACGAGCGCCTCGATGTTAACGAGCGCCCCGCTCGCCACATCGAATTCAGGCTGATAGTGGAGCACGAGTTCGCCAGCTTCCAGCGCGTGGTGCAGCTCGCTTTCGAGCACGATGCGCTCCATTGCCGACGACGTCATCGGCGCGGCGAAGAAGCGGAAGTTGTTCTTGCCCGCGTCCTTGGCCTCGTACATCGCGCGGTCGGCCTGCATGAGCAGTTGCCGAGGATCGTGCGCGTCGTCCGGATACATGCTGATGCCGATGCTCGGCGTGACGAACAGCAGTTGCTCGCCGATGTGCATCGCGGCGCCCACGCGGGAGAGCAGCCCTTGGGCGATCTGCCCGACATGACGAACGTCTTCGATATCCTCGATCAGCAGTGTGAACTCGTCGCCGCCGAGGCGCGCCACCGTATCGGTCTCGCGTACCGCTTCACGCAGGCGCGTGGCAATCACGGTGAGCGCCTCGTCGCCCACGCCGTGGCCCATCGTGTCGTTGATGAGCTTGAAGCGGTCGAGGTCGAGGAACATCACGGCGACGCGCTTGCCCGAGCGGCGTGCGCGAGCGAGCGAGAGCGTGAGGCGCTCCGTGAAGAGCGTACGATTGGGCAGGCCCGTCAAGGCGTCGTGCGTCGCGAGGTAGCTCAGGCGCTCCTCGGTCTCGCGGCGCTGCGTGATATCCGCGAAGATCGCGGCGTAATGTGTGCAGCGGCCGCTCGGGTCGCAGATGCTGGAAATCGTCAGGTATTCCAGGTAAAGCGCACCGTCCTTGCGGCGGTTCCAGATTTCGCCCTTCCAGTGGCCGTTCTGCTGCAGGCTGCGCCAGAGCGCGCTGTAGAACGCCGCGCCCTGGCGGCCCGAGTTGAGCAGGCTCGCGTTGCGCCCTAGCGCCTCGTGCTCCGTATAGCCCGTGAGCCGTGTAAAAGCGGGATTCACGCGCTCGATGGTGCCGTCGAGGTCGGTGATCATCACACCATCGAGCGTCGATTCCACCACCTGGTCGGCGAGGCGCAGGTTCGCGCGCGAGGCGAGCAGCGCGTCGTCGCGCTCGCGCAGCGCCAGCTGCAGCTCGCGCACGAAGCCGTCTTCGATGTCGTGCAGGATATGCGAGAGGTCGAGCAGGCCCGCGAGACGCCCGTCTTCGCCGATCACGCCCACGTGGCGCATGCGGTGTTCGACGAGATACTGACGCGCCGCATAGAGGCTTTGCGAGTGCGCAAGCGAGCGCAGCGGCCGGCTCGCGCGCGCCCCGACCGTGCCGTCGAGCGCGCCGGCCGCAGCGAGGCGCACCACGTCGCGCTCGGTCACGATGCCGAAGTCGCCTTCGGCATAGCTCACGACGAGCGCGCTCAGACGCCGCGCACGCATGCGCTGCATGGCTTCGTGCATGGACATGCGCGCGTCGACCACGAGCGGCATCGCCGCGTTGACCGAGCCGACCGTCTTCAGCCGCAGAAAGCACTCGAGCCCCTGGTTCATGACCAGGTCGGTTTGCGTGACGATGCCGAGCGAGCGGCCCGCCTGGTCCACCACGAGACAATGGCGGATGCCCTCGCGCTTGAAGCGCAAGGCGGCGTCGCGCAGGCGCGTGCTCGCAGGCAGCGCGCGCACTGGATGGCTCATGGCATGGCGGATGGGTAGCGCGAGCGCGGCGGCGTCTTCGCCCAACGCGAGCGCGTCGTGCTCGGTCCAGATGCCAACGGGCCGCCCCATTTCGGTAATCACGATGGCGCTATAGCGCCGCTCGCTCATCATGCGCGCCGCTTCGCGAATAGGCAGGTCTGGCCCGCAGGCAAGCGGCGGCCCTGAAAGTAGCTGCCCGATTTCCAGGTCCAGCGTGTGGTGTTGCATTTGCGCCCCGAACCGCACTGCGATGTCTTTTGAGATAGCGGGAAGCTAACAGCGGGCTGGAGGCCGTCAATTGACGAAAATCAAGGTTTTGGCCGCCGAGGATGACGCAAACGTTTGCGCATCGGCTAACCGGAATATCAGGGCGGCATCATGTGTCGCACGCCTGCGACAAACTTGATGCGCATAAACTTTTTCTATGTGCAATCGCACAATCTAGTTTACTGGAGGAATGAATCCATTAAACTGGACAACATGGATATCCACACCAACATCGCCCGCCGTCTGCGCGAACTGCGCGACGCCAAAGGCTGGTCGCTCGAAGCGCTGGCCGAACGCAGTTCGGTGAGCCGCTCGAACATCTCGCTCATCGAACGCGGCCAAAGCAGCCCCACGGCCGTCGTGCTCGACAAGCTCGCTACGGCACTCGGCGTCTCGCTCGCGTCGCTCTTCGAGGCGCCGGGCGACGATGTGCGGCAGGCCCCTTCCCCGCACGCCGCGGCCCGCGAACAAGCGTTCTGGACCGATCCCGAGTCGGGCTATGTGCGGCGCAATCTCTCGCCGCCCGCATGGTCGCCCATCCAGCTCGTGGAAGTGCACTTTCCGCCCGGCCAGCGCGTGGCCTATGACACGAGCCTGCGCGACGCGGAGATTCATCAACAGGTTTGGGTGATGGAAGGCGTGATGGAGATGACGGTGGGCGAGCGCCTGTGGCGGCTCGAAACCGGCGACTGCCTCGCGATGCGCCTGGATTGCCCTATCGTTTATCGCAATCCCACGAAGGAGCCGGCGCGTTATGTCGTCGCGCTCTGCAGGATCACTAATTAACCGGGTTCACCTTCCCATGAGCGAAGCCATCAAGGTACGCCGCCTCACCGCCGAACAGGCGCAAACCTGCGCGAGCGCGCTTGCAGACCTACTCATCGACTGCGTCGAAGGGGGCGCTTCGGTGAGCTTCATGCTGCCGATTGCGCGCGAGACGGCGCTCGCGTTCTGGCTCGGCGTGGCGCAAAACGTGGCGCGCGGCGAACGCATTCTGCTCGCGGCCGAAGACGCGCAGCAGCGCATCGTGGGCACGGCGCAGCTCGTGACGGCGCAGCCGGAAAACCAGCCGCATCGCGCCGATGTCGCCAAGGTGCTGGTGCACCGCACCGCGCGCGGACAAGGTGTGGGACTGCGCCTCATGCTCGCGATCGACGAGGCGGCAAGGCAGGCCGGAAAATCGGTGCTCGTGCTCGACACCGTGACGGGCGGCGCGGCCGAACGGCTCTATGTGCGTGCGGGGTGGGAGCGCGTGGGCGCCGTGCCGAATTACGCGCTAATGCCGGACGGCGCATTCTGCGGCACCACGTTCTATCACAAGCAACTGCTGAGTCGGTGAGACACCGCCGGTTCCTCACGCGCCTCGTTCTAGCCTATTGCTGATGGCGCGCGCGAGGCCATCCGGATTGTCGTATGCCATCATGTGCTCGGTATTGGCAACGAGTTCGACGGCGCAGCCGGCTTGCTCGAACTGGGCAATTTCCTCACTCGCAGCCGTATCCGGAAGAATCACCCCTTTATTCGAACTCAGCCTCGCGAAATCTTCGAGCCAATTTTCCGCGTTATCGTCCAGCGCGGATTTTGCCCATTGGTAAATGGCATGAGGCGATGCGACGGCAAACGGCCCCAGCCAGGCGTCGTTGCCGCCCGCCGCTTTTAACTGCGCCAGAAGCTGCGAAACCCCTTCCGCGACGAATTGCGCTTCAGTCATCGACGTGATTTCCGACAACATCGCTTTGCCGTACTCGTTCAGACCGGGCGCACATAAAATCACGCTACCCTCGGGGACCGCCAGGCGCTTTGCGAGCTTCAGTGCGATGAACGCCCCAGCGCTATGACCGAAGATATTCGCCCGCGTGAAATGCTCGCTCGTGACGAGGTTTGAGATGACATTCGCCTGGGCATCCGAAGTATAGGTTCCGTCCTCTGGCTTATCGCTGAACCCCGCTCCGATGAGATCGATGAGGAGCGATCGGCGTTTCGAGTACGAATGTGAACCCACTACCAGTGGGTAATCGCTGCTGGACGCACAACCCAAACCATGAACGAAGAGAAGCGGCTCGGACGAGTTCGTGGCGGAATATAAATCCACGTAGCGAAGGACGTTCTCCCTGTCATCGATGGCAAATGAATTCATAGTCTCGTCCAGGAAATTCAAGGCATTGCCACCGCGCGCAATGCCTCCGAAGGCCGCATGCCGAACATGCGCCGGTAATCGGTGGCGAACTGGCTCAGATGCCAGAAGCCCCAGGCCGCCGCAACGTCCTGCACCGAACCGGCCGCGCGCCCGCACAGGTCGCGGCGAGCGCCGTTCAGACGCAGCGCGCGCAGGTAGGTTGCGGGCGCCATGCCAAGCACGTCCTGAAAGCAGTACTGGAGCGTGCGCCGGCTCACATGCAACTGCTCGCAAAGCTCCGGCACCCCGACTGGCCGTCCGCGATGCGCGAGCACATAGTCTCGCGCCTGCGCCACGATCCAGCGGCGTCGCGATGCGGGTTCGGCAACCGCACCCTCACCCTCACTGCCCGCGCAGGCGTCGAATAGCGCGGCGAGCACTTCCGCCTGCAATGCATTGCGCTCGACGTTCGAAAGCGGTGAGACCGGCACGTTCTCATGCGCCTGGCCGCCATCGTCGAGACACCTCGCGAGCCGTGCACAAAGGCGCTCGATGCACGCAGCGGCCGCCTGCACGACAGGCGCACCCGTGAGACGTTCCTCGAGCGCCGTACGCTCGACCGTGGCTGCGTAGTGGCGCAGCACGTCGCCGCGCACGACCACGCCGTAGATCGAAAATTGCGCCGGTGTGAGAAGCTCGAACTCGACGTTGCCCGGGCGCAGCGCAAACGCCTGCGCGCCAAAGGCCTGCGCGTCGATACGCGCCGCGCCTTCGCGCGCAACCGGTATGCCGAACCACCAGGCGTCGCCGCGCACTTCGCACGCCTGGCGCAGCGTATGGCTCGTGGTCTCGCGAAACACCTTCATGGTGTCGAGCGGCAGCTCCGTGAGCGTGCCGACGAAGCGGCCCGCCGCGAGCTGGTCGTAGGTCTGCCGCCATCCCACGAGGTTGCGCGCCTGCTCGTCGGCGTCGTGCGCGACGCTAACGACGGTGCGGGCGCCATGCGCGCTGCATTGCGCTTGGCCTGCCGTGGCTTCGGTTCGCTCTGCCGTTTCGTTCATGATTGCCTCCCAGCACGCACTTGCTTCGATCGATCGTCGAGTGATGCAAGAGTCGGGCCAGCGACAACGGTATGCGCAATGGCCATGCCGGGCGCCGCGCTGCTCCACGGCGGCGCAATGGCGGTTAGCGGAGTGCTCAATCCCTGCGCAAGAGGCAGCACCGCCGGGTGCGTCGCCGGCTTCGATGGTTGCAGCCGATGCAGCCGCGTGTGGCCCGTCACGCAGACGTGATCTGCCCACGCGCACCGATGCCCGGCAGCGTCGCGTCGCTATCGTCCTTCAGCCCGACGCCGGTCAGCCCGAGCCGCCGCGCGTGCGTGAGGAGGTAATGGAGCTTGTGCGCGGCCGCCTCATACGGCAGCCCCTCGGGACGCACGTTCGAGATGCAGTTGCGCTGCGCGTCATGACAGCCCACCTTCGGCGCGTAGGTGAGATAGACACCGAGGCTGTCTGGCGAACTCAGCCCAGGCCGCTCGCCGATCAGCATGGCCACGAGCTTCGCGCCCAGCAGCTCGCCGATCTCGTCGCCAAGCGCCACGCGTGCCTGGCGCGCGACCACCACTGGGCCGATGCGCCAGTCCGCAAGACGCGCGCGAACCGCGAGGAGCAGCGGCGCGGCCTGTTTCGCGGCAGCGATCGCCGAAAGGCCGTCGCCGATCACGAATACGACTTCAGGCGGCTCCTCATGCGCTGCAGTGGCCGAATCCGCCGCTTCGACCAACGCTGCCCGGCTCGCCTCCGACAAGCGCCGCCCGAGGTCCGGCCTGCGCAAATAATGCTGCCGGTCCGGCGCCGCGCTTTCCACGCCGAGCGTGGCGAACCCTTCGGCTTCGAGGGTGCGCCGCAATGCTTCGGCGTCGAGCGGGTGATGCACGGCGTCGCGCGCCTGCGCGTGCGAGAGATTGAACGCGAGCAGCGGCGCCGTGGGCAAGCCGCTGCCCGCGCGCCCGAGCGCGATGCGCGCGTTCGTGAACGCCTTGAGACCGCCCCACGGGTTCTTTTCGACGGCGTCGCTCATGCGTCGATCCCCATCCATTCGTGCGCGCCCGCGAGCAGCGGCACGCGCGCGGAGCCCGGCAGGAGCGCGCCTTTCGCGTCGACGATCTCCATGGTCTCCAGCCACTCCTCGAACTCCGGCGCGCGGCGCAGGCCGAGCAGATCGCGCACATAGAGCGCGTCGTGAAATGAGGTGCTCTGGTAGTTGAGCATCACGTCGTCAGCGCCCGGAATGCCCATGATGAAGTTGACGCCGGCCGCGCCCAGCAGCGTGAGCAGCGTGTCCATGTCGTCCTGGTCGGCTTCGGCGTGGTTCGTATAGCAAATGTCGCAACCCATCGGCACGCCTAGCAGCTTGCCGCAGAAGTGATCTTCGAGACCCGCGCGAATGATCTGCTTTCCATCGTACAAATATTCGGGGCCGATGAAACCGACCACCGTATTGACGAGAAACGGCTCGAACTTGCGCGCGACCGCATAGGCACGCACCTCGCAGGTTTGCTGGTCCACGCCGTAGTGCGCATTCGCCGACAGCGCGCTGCCCTGCCCCGTCTCGAAGTACATGAGGTTGTTGCCGACCGTGCCGCGCTTGAGCGAGAGCGCCGCCTCGCGCGCCTCTTTTAAAAGCGCCAGCGAAATGCCGAAGCTCGCGTTCGCCTTTTCCGTGCCCGCGATCGACTGGAACACGAGATCGACAGGGGCGCCCTTTTCGATCGCCGCGATCGTGTTGGTGACGTGCGTAAGCACGCACGATTGCGTGGGCACGCGGTAGCGCTCGCGAAATCCGTCGATCATCGCGAGCAGCTTCACGATGGCCGCCAGGCTGTCCGTGGCGGGATTGATGCCGATCATCGCGTCGCCGCAGCCGTACATCAGGCCGTCGAGCATCGAGGCGGCGATGCCCTTCACGTCGTCGGTGGGGTGGTTAGGCTGCAGGCGCACCGACATGCGGCCCGGCAGCCCCACGGTGTTGCGAAAGCGCGTGACCACGGGGCGCTTTTTCGCCACGGCGATCAGGTCCTGATTGCGCATGAGCTTCGACACCGCCGCGACCATCTCGGGCGTGAGGCCCGGCGCCAGGCATTCAAGCGCCTCGGTCGTTGCCGCGCCGGAAAGCAGCCAGTCGCGAAAGTCGCCCACGGTGAGGTGCGCGACGGCTGCGAACGCGGCTGCGTCGTGATCGTCGACGATCAGGCGCGTGACCTCGTCGTCTTCATACGGCACGAGCGCTTCGGAAAGAAACACCTTGAGCGGCACCGCGGCGAGCGCCATTTTCGCGGCCACGCGCTCCTCTTCGCTCGCCGCCGCCACGCCCGCGAGCTGGTCACCCGAGCGCAGCGGGCTGGCTTTGGCGAGCAGCGTCTTGAGGTCCGCGAAGCGGTATGTGCGCGCGCCGATCGACTCCGTATAGTTCATGCGTTGGACTCCTGCAAAGCTCACTCCTCGAGCAGCCCCTCGGCGGGCACCACCTCGCGCTGCGTGCGCGTGGCAAGGAAATATGCGTAGCCGAGCGCGAGAAACGCCACGAACACCCCCGCGACCAGCGCATTGAAATACACCATCGTGCCGAGGCAAACGAGCGCGGCCACGAGCGCGAACGCCGGGAAAAGCGGGTACAGCGGTGCGCGAAACGGCCGGTCCATGGCCGGTTGCACGCGGCGCAGCCTGAAGAGCGCCGCCATGCTGACAATGTACATCACGATCGCGCCGAACACCGACATCGTGACGATGTTGGCCGTGAGCGTCTGCCCGCCGAACTGGATCAGCTCGTCGCTATAGATCGCGGCGATGCCCACCACGCCACCCGCAAGGATCGCGCGATACGGCGTCTTGAAGCGCGGATGGATTTTCGCGAGCCACGCGGGCAGATAGCCTTCGCGGGCCAGCGCGAAGATCTGCCGCGAATAGCCGAGGATGATGCCGTGAAACGAGGCCACGAGACCGAACAGCCCGAGCCAGACGAGCATGTGCATCCAGCCGCTGTGCTCGCCGACGATGAACTTCATGGCTTGCGGCAACGGGTCGTTGATATTCGCGAGTTTGGTCCAGTCTCCCGCGCCGCCCGCGAACACCATCACGCCCACGGCAAGCGCGACGAGCGTGAGAATGCCGGCCACGTAGGCGATGGGAATCGAGCGGCGCGGGTTCTTCGCTTCCTCGGCGGCCATGGCCACGCCTTCGATCGCGAGGAAAAACCAGATCGCGAACGGGATCGCGGCGAACATGCCATGAAACGAACCCAGCGAAAAGTGATCGTTGCCCGACCAGCCGCCCTTCACGAAGTGGGTCCATGCGAAGCCCGGCGACACCACGCCCATAAACACGAGCAGTTCGAAGATGGCGAGCAGCGTGACAATCAGCTCGAAAGTCGCGGCGATCTGCACGCCCACGATATTGAGCGCCATGAACACGAGATACGCGCCCATGGCCGCGTGTTTGGGCTCGAGCCCGGGGAACTGCACGTGCAGGTACGCGCCGATGGCGAGCGCGATGGCGGGCGGCGCGAACACGAATTCAACGAGCGTGGCCGCACCCGCGAGATACCCGCCGGTCGGCCCGAACGCGCGGCGGGCGTAGGCGAAAGGACCGCCCGCATGCGGAATGGAGGTGGTGAGTTCGGTAAAGCTGAAGATGAACGTGGTGTACATCGCCGCGACGAACAGTGCCGTGACGACGAAGCCGAGCGTGCCGGCGCTGGCCCAGCCGTAGCTCCAGCCGAAGTACTCGCCCGATATCACGAGGCCGACTGCGATGCCCCACAACTGCCACGTGCCGAGCGTTTGATTGAGCGCCGGCGCACCTGGCTTGCCCGATGATGTACCGACTGTCGTGCCAATTGCAGCGGGGCGTGCGTTCGACTCGCCTTGCATGGTTGTCTCCCTCTGGGTGGCCCGGGCGGCCGGCCCTGGCCGCCACGGTTGAGTGGAACCATGCTATTGAGTCATTAATCGACGTGTTATCGAAAATCGGCAAATCGTGGCTGCGGCGCAGCACAGGCCGTTTTGGCCGCTTCCTTGCGGCAGCCTTTCGCGCGTTGTGCCTAGAGCAGCGGGTCGATCAGCGCGACCTGCCGGGCGAAGCGTTGCTTGTCCTCGCCCAGCAAGGGATCGCGATGCGGAAGGTCGACGGTGAGCGGATCCTGCGCGACCTGATCCACGTGCACCTCATAGTGCAGATGCGGGCCCGTCGCCCAACCCGTCGCGCCCACGTATCCGATCACCTGTCCCTTGCTCACCGTCTGCCCGACCTTCAAATGCTTCGCAAAGCGCGAAAGGTGGGCGAAGGTCGTGGAGTACGGGCCGAAGTTCTCGAGCTTCACGACCTT
Source organism: Paraburkholderia sp. BR10882 (assembly GCF_040948855.1). Taxonomy (NCBI): domain Bacteria; kingdom Pseudomonadati; phylum Pseudomonadota; class Betaproteobacteria; order Burkholderiales; family Burkholderiaceae; genus Paraburkholderia; species Paraburkholderia sp. BR10882. The sequence goes on from NZ_JBFPKP010000013.1 coordinate 35,663, forward strand.
GCCGTAGCCCGTCTGCCAGCCGGCGAACGTCACGGTGCCGCGCGCGGTCGCGTGAACGGGCGTGCCGACGGGCGCCGCGAGATCGACACCTTCGTGCGGCTGCACGCGATGCGTGACCGGATCGAGCCGTCGCAGCGAGAAATACGAAGACACGCGCGTAAACTTCACGGGATAGCGCAAGAACGACGGCGCGGCGGCGTGACCGTCTGCGCAATAGTAGAACGCCTTGCCCGCAAGGTTCCGGTAGAGAAAGAGATCGTGCGAGACGTTGCCGTTCGAAATGCGGATCGCGACAGGCGTGTCGTCCGGAGACGATGCGTTTTGTGACGCGCCGGCGTTCGCAGGGCTCACATCGTCTGTATCTCCTGCGTCGCTCGCGCCATTCGCGCCATCCGCGCCGTTTGTGTCATTGCGAAACACGAAGCGGATCTCGCTGCCACGCTGCAGATCGCGCCGGAAATCGAGCCGGCCCGAGAATGCGCGCGCAAGCCTCGCCGTCGTCGCTGCATCCACGCCGAGACGCTGGGCGGCTTCGGAAAAGCTGTGTTCGATCACAGCGGTCTCCACGCGAAACGCGGGCTCGCTTTCGCTCGCAGGCGTCGCGCTGGCCGCCTGCGACGCCGCATCTTGCGCCGGCGCCGCGGACGTCGCCGTCGCCGCGTCGGCAAGCGGATCGTCGGTCGCAATGTTCGCGTGCCGATGGGCGAGCCACGCGGCGCTCGTCAAACCGATTGCGGACACAACGATGAGTCTGCCCGCGAGGCCGGGGGAGGCCGCTATTGCACGAAATGCCATGAATCGAATGACGGATTGAAGAGCAGAGAAATGCGAACGCGCGCCGCGCTTCTCGATGTGAATTCGGAAGTGAGATCGATGGCCGCATCGCTGAATCGGCGAGCATCGATGATGCGAAGGGGTTCAAAATAAATGTCGTTTCTTAAACGAAACTTAAGAAAGCCAATGAGCGCCCAATGAGCGGAACATTCTGCCGCAGTGACTATTTCTGTCACTTTTTAAACGGGAAATACTACCGAAATATTTTAATCGGATACCTGATTAATTCCCGGAAATGACATACCGAATAAAGCAAGCGATTGCCCGTCAACTCGCGATCGTTCCCCACGGTAGACGCACCTAATCGAATGATCTATACTCATCTCGTTTCGATCACCACGAAGTCGTTCTCGTGCGCATTGAGATACAGGGTCCACGCTAAAGGTCCACTGCGTCGCAAGCGCCATTCAAGCGGGCCTCCGGCCCTCGCGTAGCGGCCCAAAACCGCCGCATCCAAGCCGCCAAAGGCGGTTTCCTGCTCCAGCGCGCATCGATCTGCTCGGTGCCGTTGAGCTGAACATGACAACCAGAAGAACGCGAGAAGCGCGTTCGTATCACTGCCGCCACGTAGCTAACGTGCGTGGGCGGACTGGTTTTCGTTCGTTTTCTGGTCCGTAGTTTTAGTCGGTTCCAATCGCGGCCATGCCGGGATCACGAACTTCCTTCGCGGCGCCTTGAGCATCCTCATCGGCGTCCCCGCTGCGCAGCGTTGCGCCGCGCGGCACAAAAACAAGGAGGCGTACCTTCATGACTCGACGCTCTGCCCTGCTCGCGGGCAGCCTGATCGCCCTTGCCGTCATCGCGTGGGCACTCTCACGCGCCATCGGCGCCGATACGTGGCACAGCCACGCAGGCGACCTCGCCTACTACACTGGGCGGCACCTGCTGCTCGTCGGCTATTCGATGGCGCTCGCCATGGTCGTCGGCGTACCCGCCGGTGTGCTGCTGAGCCGGCCCCGCTTCGTGCGCCAGGCCGAACGCTTCATGCAGATCTTCAACGTGGGCAACACGATCCCCTCGCTCGCGGTGCTCGCCATTGCACTCGGCGTGTTCGGCATCGGCGACGTTCCCGCGATCGTCGCGCTCTTTCTCGCGTCGCTGCTGCCCATCACGCGCAATACGTATGAAGGCGTGAAGAACGTGCCGGCCGCGCTGCGCGAAGCCGCGCGCGGCATCGGCATGACGGGCTGGCAGTCGCTCACGCGCGTGGAATTGCCGGGCGCGCTGCCCATCATCGTGGGCGGTGTGCGCACCGCGCTCGCCATCAACGTGGGCACGGCGCCGCTCGCCTATCTGATCGGCGCCGACAGCCTCGGCTCGCTCATTTTCCCCGGCATCTATCTGAACGATCAGCCCTTGCTGCTGCTCGGCGCCGCGTTCACGGCCGCGCTCGCGCTGGTGCTCGACGGCGTGGTTGCCGCCGGCAGCCATCAGTGGCTCGCGCGTCACGGAGGGCTCGCATGATGCTCGCGTCACCGTTCAAATCTCTGCGCCGCTTCGTTCAGGCCTGCCTGATCGGCACGGCGCTCGTCGCCGCCGCCACACCCGCATTCGCACAGCCCAAGCTCGTACTGGGCGCGAAGAACTTCACCGAGCAATACGTGCTAGCCGAAGTCACCGCGCAATACCTGCGCTCGCGCGGCTATTCCGTGGAGGTGCGCTCCGGCCTTGGCAGCACGCTCATGCGCAGTGCGCTGGAGAACGGCCAGTTCGACCTCGTCTGGGACTACACGGGCACGGCGGCACTCGTCTACGACAAGCTGACGGAGAAGCTTTCGCCCGAAGCGATGTACGAGCGCGTGAAGGCGCTCGATGCGCCGCGCGGTCTCGTCTGGCTCAATGCCTCGCCGCTTAACGACACGTATGCATTAGGTTTGCCAAGCAAATTCGCCGAGGAAACCGGCATCACCACGGTCTCGCAGCTTGCGCAAAAGTTGAAGACGGACCCCGACGCGAAGCGCTACGTGTTCGGCATGGACGCCGAGTTCGCGAATCGTCCGGATGGTCTCAAGCCCCTGCTCGCCACCTACGACATGAGCTTTGACCGCTCGCAGATGAAGCAGATGGACCCCGGCCTCGTCTACACGGCGCTGCATAACAACCAGTTGAAGATCGGCCTCGTCTACACGACCGATGGCCGCGTGAAGGGCTTCGGCATCGTGCCGCTCGAAGACGACAAGCACTTCTTCCCGCCGTACAACGCCACGCCCGTGGTACGCAAGGAAGTGCTGGAGCGCAATCCCAAACTGGCCGCGCAGCTCAACGCGCTGTCCGCCGCCCTCAACAACGACGCGATGCAAGACATGAACAAGGCCGTCGATCTCGACGGCAAGTCCGCCCAGCAAGTCGCGGCGGAGTTCCTGCGCACGCATACGCTCCCCTGAAGGAGGCCAGGCCCTATGAACGTATTCGACTATCTCGCTTCGAGCTGGCCCGAGCTGCTGCAACTCACGCTCCAGCACCTCTACCTCGTGGGCATCGCCGTGGGCTGCGCGATCATCGCGGGCGTGCCGCTCGGCGTGCTCATCAGCCGCCATGACTGGCTCGCCGCACCGCTGCTGGGACTGGCGACCATCATCCTCACGCTGCCCTCCATCGCGCTATTCGGCCTGATGATCCCGGTATTCTCGCGCTTCGGTCAGGGCATTGGCGCGGTGCCCGCCATTACGGCTGTGTTTCTCTACTCGCTGCTACCGATCATGCGCAACACCTACCTCGCGCTACGCAACGTGGATGTGGGCATCAAGGAAGCCGGCACCGGCATCGGCATGACGTCGTGGCAGCGGCTGCGTCTCGTCGATCTGCCGCTGGCCGTGCCCGTGATTCTTGCGGGCGTGCGCACGGCGGTCGTGATGAACATCGGCGTGATGACCATTGCCGCCGTGATCGGCGCGGGCGGCCTCGGCACGTTGATCATTCGCGCCATTGGCCAGAGCAGCATGATGAAGCTGCTCGTGGGCGCCGTGCTGGTGAGCGTGCTCGCGATCGTCGCCGACCTGTTGTTGCAGATGCTGCAGCGCGCTTTGACACCGAAAGGAGTACAGAAGACATGATCGAACTCGACCAACTGACGAAGACCTTCACGCAGAAAGACGGCCAGGCCGTGCGCGCCGTCGATTCGGTGAGCCTTTCGGTGGCCGAAGGCGAGATCTGCGTGTTCCTCGGCCCCTCGGGCTGCGGCAAGACCACCACGCTCAAGATGATCAACCGGCTGATCGAGCCGACCTCGGGCCGCGTGCTCATCAACGGCGAAGACACCACGGGCCTGAACGAAGTGGATCTGCGCCGCCGCATCGGCTATGTGATCCAGCAGATCGGCCTCTTTCCGAACATGACGATCGCGGAGAACATCACAGTCGTGCCGCGGCTGCTCGGCTGGGACAAGAAGCGCTGCGCCGAACGCGCGGCAGAGCTGATGTCGATGGTCGCGCTCGACCCGAAGCTGTATTTGAAGCGTTATCCGCGCGAGCTTTCGGGCGGTCAGCAGCAGCGTATCGGCGTGATTCGCGCGCTTGCTGCCGATCCGCCCGTGCTGCTCATGGACGAGCCGTTCGGCGCGGTCGATCCGATCAATCGCGAGGCCATCCAGAACGAGTTCTTCCAGATGCAGCGGCAACTGAAGAAGACCGTCATCATGGTGAGCCACGATATCGACGAGGCGATCAAGCTGGGCGACCGCATCGCGGTCTTCCGGCGCGGCAGGCTCGTGCAATACGACCACCCCGATACGCTGCTCGCGCGCCCGCATGACGACTTCGTCGCGCAGTTCGTGGGTCAGGACAGCACACTCAAGCGCCTGTTGCTCGTGAAGGCCGGCGACGCCGCCACGCAACCCGAAACGGCGCGCGCCGAAACGCCGCTCTCGCACGCGTTCGCCGCGATGGACGAAAGCGATTCTCGCTATCTCACCGTGCTCGACGACGCGCAGCACGCGCTCGGCTTCGTGGCGCGCCGCGCCGCGCGCGGGGTCGAAGGCGTCTGCGGCGATCGCATCACGCCCTTCCCGGCTACGGTTTCTGTCGACGACAACCTGCGCATCGTGCTCTCCAAGATGTACCAGTTCCGCGCCTCGTGGATGCCGGTGCTCGACGCCGACGGCGCCTACGTGGGCGAGATCACACAGGATTCGATCGCCGACTATCTCAGCTCGGGCCGCTCGCGGCAGCAGACCGGACAGCCGCCGAGCGCGGCGGTGCGTCCGGCGGCCGCGATCGCGTGAGCGGCGGGTCAGGCTCAGCCCTAAATCCCGGCGGCTAGTCAAGAAGCACCTCTACGACAACGCGAAGATACGTTATGGGGAAGCCGAAGCGCCATCATCGAAGGCATCGCGTTGCAAACCAATATCCTCGCGCTGAACGCGGCGGCGCTGGCACCGTACAAGTGTTCCGTGTTGGCTGAGGCCGACGGACCGACGCGGCGCGAGCGCCTTCGCGGCCTCTTATAATCGGATCTCGAAGCGGCGGCGGGCGCAGTCACCCGCCGCCTTGCCTATCGATTTTTCGTACGCGAAGAGGAACGCCGCAATGTACATCGCCATGAATCGCTTCAAGGTCGCGCCGGGCTCCGAGGCCGCATTCGAGGAAGTCTGGGCCACGCGCGACACGCACTTGAAGCAAGTGCCCGGCTTCATCGAATTTCATCTGCTCAAAGGCCCGCAGCGCGAAGACCACGTGCTCTACGCGAGCCACACGATCTGGGCGAGCCACGCGCACTTCGAAGACTGGACGCGTTCCGACGCCTTTCGCGCGGCGCATCGAAACGCGGGCAATGCGGGAGGGGCAAACAGTCCGGTCTATTTGAGCCATCCCGAGTTCGAAGGCTTCGAAGTCGTGCAAACCGTGAAGTAGGCGCTGCACGCGAAGTCTGGGTCGACATCGGTAAATCTGGGCACGCGCTGCGCCAAAGCTACACGCGCGCAGCGCGCACCACCGCGGTGCCCCGTGTATCCGGCCCCTCTCTTCTCGTCTATCCGCTGCGCTGCGGGCCCTGGGCCCAAACCTTGCTTGCCACAAGCCCGCCCTCGCGCGCAACGGCATTGGTGGCGCGCGCCATCGCGTCCCCAACCGACGAGCCCATGAAGAAAAAAACCGCCACCCGTATCGTAGAAGGACAGCCGTTCCCGCTCGGCGCCACCTGGAACGGCCGCGGCGTGAACTTCGCGCTCTTCTCCGCGAACGCTGCCAAGGTCGAGTTGTGTCTCTTCGACAAGAGCGGCCTGCGCGAACTCGAACGCATCGAGTTGCCCGAATACACCGACGAGGTGTGGCACGTCTATCTGCCCGACCTCGCACCGGGCGCCATCTACGGCTATCGCGTGCACGGGCCCTACGAGCCGCAGGCGGGCCATCGCTTCAATCCGCACAAGCTGTTGCTCGATCCGTATGCGAAGGCGCACGTGGGCGCGCTGCGCTGGCATCCCGCCGTGTTCGGCTACACGATCGGGAGCCCCGACGGCGATCTCTCGTTCGACACGCGAGACAGCGCGCGTTATGTGCCGCGCTGCCGCGTGGTCGATCAGGGCTTCACATGGCACCACCCGATGCGCGAACGTGTGCCGCGCGAGCGCACGATCATCTACGAAACGCATGTGCGCGGCTTCACGATCCGCCATCCCGACGTGCCGCACGAAGAGCGCGGCACCTTCGCCGGGCTCGCGCAGACGCCGGTGCTCGAATATATCCGCGGGCTCGGCGTGACATCCGTGGAGTTGCTGCCCATCCACACCTTCGTGAATGACTCGCACCTGCTCGAACGCGGTCTCACGAACTACTGGGGCTACAACACCATCGGCTTCTTCGCGCCGGACCCGCGGTACTCGGTGGGCGCGCACGGCTCGATCGACGAGTTCAAGAACATGGTGGACCGCCTGCACCAGGCGGGTCTCGAAGTGATACTCGACGTGGTCTACAACCACACCGCTGAAGGCAGCGAACTCGGTCCGACGCTCTCGTTTCGAGGCATCGACAATGCTTCGTACTACCGGCTACCCGAAGACCGGCGCTACTACATCAACGACACAGGCACGGGCAATACGCTCAACCTCTCGCACCCGCGCGTGCTGCAGATGGTCACGGACAGCCTGCGCTACTGGGTGCTCGAAATGGGCGTGGACGGCTTTCGCTTCGACCTCGCGACGATCCTCGGGCGCGAGCCCTATGGCTTCGACGAAGGCGGCGGCTTTCTCGACAGCTGCCGCCAGGACCCGATTCTCGCGAGCGTGAAGCTGATTGCCGAGCCGTGGGACTGCGGGCCGGGCGGCTACCAGGTGGGTGGCTTCCCGCCCGGCTGGATGGAATGGAACGACCGCTTTCGCGACACCGCGCGCGCCTGGTGGAAAGGCGACGAGGGCAAGGCGCCCGAACTCGCCACGCGCCTGTGCGCTTCGGGCGACAGCTTCAACCGGCGCGGACGGCGGCCATGGTCGAGCGTGAACTTCGTCACTGCGCACGACGGCTTCACGCTGAACGATCTCGTTTCGTACAACGACCGTCACAACGAAGCCAACGGCGAAGAGAACCGCGACGGCCACGGCGACAATCTCTCGTGGAACTGCGGCGCGGAAGGCCCGACCGATGACCCCGAGATCCGCGCGCTGCGCGAGCGCCAGAAGCGCAACTTCCTCGCCACGCTGCTGCTCTCGCAGGGCACGCCGATGCTGCTCGCGGGCGACGAGTTCGGTCGCACGCAGCGAGGCAACAACAACGCGTACTGCCAGGACAACGACGTGAGCTGGGTGGACTGGGACGGCATCGACGACACGGGCCGCGCGCTCGCCGACTTCGTGCGCAAGCTCACCGCGCTGCGCCATGCGCTGCCGGTGCTGCGACGCAACCGGTTTCTCATCGGCGAGCACAACGCGACGCTCGACGTCACCGACGTCGAATGGCTCTCGCCCGCAGGCGTACCGCTCGCTCAGGAGCAGTGGGACGATGCGGCCATGCGTTGCTTCGGCATGCTGATCGATGGACGATCGCAAACGAGTGGCATCATGCGCCTCGCCTCGGATGCGACCATGCTCATCGTGTTCAACGCCTATCACGACGTGGTGGATTTCACGCTTCCTTCGGTGCCGGGCAACGACCAGTGGAACTGCCTCATCGACACGAACATGCCCGTGCGCGACGAACTGCCCGAATTCGAAGCGGGCGATATCTACCAGGTGACGGGCCGTTCGCTGCTGCTGTTCGCGCTGCATGCGCGTGGCGCGACACAGCGGGTATTCGACCGGCTGGAGGAAGACCTGACGGGTTGAACGGCAGGCTTTTGGCGGATTGGCGGCGAGGCCGCCAGTCCGTTTTGTTGGGCGTGACGGGGCTGACAGTTAGTTGCACAATACCGAGACCAGCGGCCGCCTCATCGCAGCACCGCCGACATCGCCGACAAGCTATTGAGCGTGCGCACGAGAAACTCGGCGGTTGGCGCCCCAAACCGGATCACGCAGCCCGCCGCGCGCTCGACACCCGGCCACTGCGCAAAGAGATCCGCCAGCGCAGTCGTCTGCGTGTGCAGTTCGCACGTGCGCATACGCGGCGCCGCACACGCGCGGTCCCACCATTCGCCGTCGCGTGCGATCTGCCCGGCGGCTTCGCGCGCCGCGTCGCGAACCCGTTCGCGGCTCGCGGCGGGCGTCAACAGATCGCCGCTCGCGTGGCCGCGGGCGCGCTTCACCACGACGAACTTCGCATCGGGAAAAGCGGGCCGCGTTTCGTCTTCGAATACATCGTCACCGCTGAGCAGCGCCACGCGTGCGCCGTATTCCTGCGCGAGCGCGCCATACAGCCCCGCCTCGCCCGTCGCCACGCCGTCCACGAGCACGCGCGCGAACGCAAAGCTGTTGATGGTGTGCGCAAGCATGCCGCGGCTTTGCGCCATGGCGTGATAGCCGATCATGAAAACAAGCGCGGGCCGGTGCTCGAGCCCCGCCATCATGCCAAGCGTGCGCGGCTTGCCGAGTATCACGCGTGCGCGCGCGTCGATCTCGTCGAGCAGCAGGTTGTTGAAACCGCCATGCGAGTCGTTGACCCACACTTCGCTCGCGCCGCCCGAGAATGCGCCTTCCACGGCCGCGTTCGCCTCGAGCGTCATCCAGCGGCGGGCCTGTTCGTACTCGGCGTTTCCCGCGCGCGTTTGCTGAACGTTGAAGACGCCGCCTATGCCTTCGATATCGACCGAAATGAGTACCTTCACGCGTGCACTCCGCCTGAACGAAGATCGGCGAGATCGGGCGCCGCTTCGCGCAGCGCGAGACGCACGTGGCCATCGCGGCCCTGCACAGTGCGTGCGCTCCACAAGGCGTCGAGAATCGCCTGCTCGACGCAATCGGCGCCTGCCTGAAACAGCGGATCGAGTTGCGAGTCGGCGAGCAAGGGCGGCAACGCGTGGGTCGATGCGTCGTGCGCCAATGTGTACGCGGTGCTGAACGCCATGGCGATATCGCCGCTGCCGTGTCCATAGACGGACCCCGTGCGCGCAAGACCTGCTGCCGCGCGCAGCGCAACGCGTCGAAGCTGCCGCGCGTCGAGCGGCGCGTCCGTGGCGATCAGCATGATGATCGAGCCCTTCTCGGGCTCCTGCGTCGCGTGGTTCGACGCCGCGCGCGCAGCAAGCTCGCGCCCCACGGGCACACCGTCTATCGTCAGCATCGGCAAGCGGCCGAAGTTCGCCAGCACGAGCGCGCCCACGGTGTACTGCACGCCCGCCGCCTGCACCACGCGCGACGCCGTGCCGATGCCGCCTTTCAGATCGAAGCTCGACATGCCGCGCCCCGCGCCTACGCTGCCGCGTGCGAAGTCGGCGCTCGCGGCGGCGCAGGCCGCGAGATAGTGTTCCTCATGAACGGCCAGCGCCTGAATGTCGTTCAGGTAACCGTCGTTGCACTCGAACACGAGCGGATTGACGGTCGGCAGGCCGCGCCCGATTTGCGGATTCGCCGCGACCGCCGCGCGAACCTGCGCCTGTGCGAGCGTGCCCACCGCAAACGTGTTGCTCAGCGCAACCGGCGTTTCGAGCACGCCCAACGCTTCGAGCTGCATGAGCCCGATGCTCTTGCCGAATCCGTTGATCACACAAGCGCTCGCCGGCACCTTCTCGCGAAAGAGGTCGCCTGCATGCGGCAGCAGCACGGTCACGCCGGTTTGCACGTCGCCCGCGTCGAGCGTGCAGTGCCCGACGCGCACACCGCTGACGTCGGCAATCGTTCCCGTTGCGCCGCTCGCCAGTGTGCCGATATGCGGCGCAGTATCTCCACGATCGATGCTCATGCGCGGTCCAGCTTCGGGTCGAGTGCGTCGCGCAAGCCGTCACCCAGCAGATTGAACGCGAGCACGGTGAGGAAGATGGCGAGGCTCGGGAACAGCGCGATATGCGGCGCCGTCACCATATCGGCGCGCGCCTCGTTGAGCATGGCGCCCCACTCCGGCGTGGGCGGCTGCGCGCCGAGGCCGATGAACGACAGGCTCGCGGCCGTGATGATCGACGTGCCGATACGCATGGTCAGATACACGATCACGGACGACACGGTGCCCGGCAGGATATGCCGCATGATGATCGTCCAGTCCGACGCGCCAATGCTGCGCGCGGCCTCCACATACGTGAGATGCTTGAGCATGAGCGTATTGCCGCGCACGAGCCGCGCGAACGCCGGAATGCTGAACACCGCCACCGCGCAGACCACGTTGATCATGCCGTTGCCGAGGATCGCCACCACGCCGATGGCGAGCAGAATGCCTGGGAATGCGAACAGCACGTCGGCTACACGCATGGTGATGCGATCCCACCAGCCTTCATAGTAACCCGCGAGCAAGCCGAAGAAGGTGCCGACTACAGCCCCCAGCGCCACCGAAAGAAAACCCGACGCGAGCGAAATGCGCGTGCCCGCGAGAATGCGGCTGAAAATATCGCGGCCCAGCGCGTCCACGCCGAACCAGTGGGCCGCCGAGGGACCCGCGTTGAGCGAGTCGTAATCGAAGTAATTTTCCGGGTCGTAAGGCACGAGATGCGGTGCGAACACCGCGATCACCACCAGCAGCAGCACGAACGCGCCCGCGCCGAGCGCGACGTGCTGCTTGCGGAACTTGCGCCAGAATTCGCGCCACGGCGTGCGGATCGCTTCGTCCTCTGCGCGTACGGCTTCGTTTAGGGTCGTGCTCATGGCGGGCTCACCTGAATCGAATGGTCGGATTGATGACCGCGTACAACACGTCCACGATCAGATTGATGACGATGAACTCGAGCGAGAACAACAGCACTTCGGCCTGAATCACGGGGTAATCGCGCATCGCAACGGAATCGACGAGCAGCCGCCCGAGGCCCGGCCAGTTGAACACCACCTCCACGACGATCGAGCCGCCCAGCAGGAAGCCGAACTGCAGGCCCATCATCGTGACCACGGGAATCATCGCGTTGCGCAGGCAATGCCTGATCACCACCCATTGTTCGGCGACGCCCTTCGCGCGCGCCGTGCGAACGAAGTCCTCGTTGAGCACCTCGACGAAAGAAGCCCGCGTGAAGCGCGCCATCACCGCCGCCACGGCCGCGCCGAGCGTGACCGACGGCAGCACGTAGCTGCGCCACGAACCGTCGCTCACCACGGGCAGCCAGCCCAGGTGCACCGAGAACAGCTCCATGAGCGCCATGCCGAGCGCGAAAGCCGGAAACGAAATGCCCGATACCGCGAGCGCCATGCCGATGCGATCGGGCCAGCGATTGCGCCACACGGCCGAGACGATGCCGATCGCCATGCCGAACACCACGGCCCAGACCATGCTGGTGAGCGTGAGCAGCAGCGTGGGCATGAAACGCTCGCCGATTTCGGTGACGACGGGGCGCTTGCTGCGCATCGAAACACCGAAATCGCCGTGAGCGATGCGCACGAAGAAGTGGAGGAACTGCTGCGGCAGCGGCTGGTCAAGGCCGAGATCGGCGCGCACGAGCGCAACCGTGGCGTCGTCCGCTTCGGGACCCGCTGCGAGGCGCGCCGGGTCGCCCGGCAGCAGGTGCACGAACAGGAACACGAGGACCGCGACGATCAGGAGCGTCGGCAGCAGACCCAGCGAGCGTTTGACAATGAAATTCAGCATGAGCGCGTTACTGCATCGGGGCGTGCGCGCCGCGCCGGACACTAGCGATCCGGCGCGGCGCGCAACGCATTAGCGAATCGAGATCTCGTCGAAGTTGAACGAGCCGTCCGGCGCCACATACGCGCCGGCCAGGCGCTTGCTGCGGGCGTACACGACCTTCTCCTTCACGAGGAATACCCACGGGGCGTCGGCCCAGATGCGCTTTTGCGCGTCGGTGTAGAGCGCCGTCTTTTGCGCGCGGTCCGTCGTTTCGAGCGCCTTCGCGAGGTCCTCATCGACCGCCGGGTTCTTGTAGTACGCCGTGTTCATGAGCTTGGGCGGCCACGATGCCGAAGCGAGCAGCGGCGAGATGCCCCAGTCCGCCTCACCCGTGGACGATGACCAGCCGATGTAATACATGCGCACGCCGGCCGTTGCCGGGTCCTGCGCGCTTTCCACGCGCGCGACCGCCGTGCCCGTTTCAAGCGCTTCGACGTTCGCCTTCACGCCCACTTGCGCGAGCTGTTGCTGCACGAACTGAATCGCCTTTTGCGCGGTCGAGTTGTTATACGCCGACCACAGCGTCGTTTCGAAGCCGTTCGGGTAACCGGCCTGCTTGAGCAGTTCGCGCGCCTTGGCCGGATCGTACGGCCAGGGGCCGAGCTTGATCGAGTAGTCCACGCCTTGTGGCAGTACGCCGTCCGAAGGCAGCGCGTAGCCCCCGAATGCCACCTTCGCCAGCGCGTCCTTGTTGATCGCGTAGTTCAGCGCCTGGCGCACGAGCGGGTTGTCGAACGGTTTCTTCGCGGTGTTCAGGCTGATGTAGCGCTGGATGATCGAGGGGGTGGCGATCAGATCCACCTTCGGGTTCGACTGGAACGCGCTCGCCTGCTCGAACGGAATGCGGAAGGCAAAGTCCGCTTCGCCGGTGCGCATGAGCGCCGCGCGCGTGTTGTTGTCGGCCACCGGCTTCCAGTCGATCTCGTCGATCTTCGGGTAGCCCTTCTTCCAGTAGCCGTCGAACTTGTGCACGACGAGGTCGCCGGCCGGGTCCCACTTCACGAACGCGAACGGGCCCGTGCCCACCGGATGCAGGCCGATGTCCTTGCCCCACTTCTTCATGGCCGCCGGCGAAATCATCACCGCCGACGGGTGCGCGAGCACGTTCACGAACGCCGAGAACGGCGCGTTCAGCGTGACCTTTACCGTGTACGGATCGACCGCTTCGGTCTTCGCGATGCGGCGGAACATGTTGTAGCGCTTCAGGTGATTCGCCGGGTCCGTCACACGGTCGAAGTTCGCCTTCACAGCCGCCGCGTTGAAGTCGGTGCCGTCCTGGAACTTCACGCCTTCGCGCAGCTTGAAGGTGTAGACGAGACCGTCGCCGCTGACTTCATAGCTCGTGGCGAGCACGTTGGTGAGCTTGAGGTCCTTGTCGAAACCGAACAGGCCCTGGTAGAACGACTTCGAAACCGCCTGCGAAAGCGTATCGTTGGCGTCGTACGGGTCGAGCGTCGAGAAGGTCGAATCGACGGCCATCACCGCGCGCTGTTCGGCGGCATGTACGGCAGTCGCGCCGGCGATCAGCGCGAGTGCGAGCGCGCTGCCCTTCATCCATGTTTTGACTTCTTTCATCAATCAGGTCTCCATAGCAATGAATCTTGACGACTCGGCGAAATATTCCAGCTAAACAGTGAACGATTGCGTGGCATGCGGGCGTGTTCAGTACGCGCCGCCCACCCGATGCTTTGCAACGAAGTGGCCGGGGCCGACCGACACGAGCGGCAGGACCTGCGGCTCGTCGCCGGGTGCGCGAATCGGGCTCGGCAGTTCGTCGGCGGCGAGCACGCGCTTCGCGTGGCGGCGCGCCGGATCGGCGATCGGCACCGCGCCCATGAGCTTCCTTGTATAGGCGTGCTGCGGGTTCTCGAACACGGCGCGGCGCGGGCCGATCTCGACGATCTGCCCCAGGTACATCACCGCGACGCGATGGCTCACGCGTTCCACCACGGCCATATCGTGCGAGATGAAGAGATACGCCACACCAAGCTCCTGCTGCAGGTCGAGCATCAGGTTGACGATCTGCGCCTGCACGGAAACGTCGAGCGCCGACACCGATTCGTCGGCGATCACGACTTTCGGGTTCATCGACAGCGCTCGTGCGATGGCAATGCGCTGACGCTGGCCGCCCGAGAATTCGTGCGGATAGCGGCCCGCCGCCGACTTCGGCAAGCCCACGCGATCGAGCAGCCATTCCACGCGGGCCTGCGCCTCTGCGCCCTTCGCGATGCCGTGCACGAGCAATGGCTCCATGATCGAGAAGCCCACCGTGAGGCGCGGGTTGAGCGAGGCGAACGGGTCCTGAAAAATGAACTGGATATCGCGGCGCAACGTCTGTAGCGCGGGGCCCGTGAGGGTGCTGATATTCCGGCCGCCGAATTCGATCGTGCCGCTCTGGCTCTCGACGAGCCGCAGCAGCGAGCGGCCCGTGGTCGATTTACCGCAACCGGACTCGCCCACCAGCGCGAGCGTTTCGCCGGCGTGAAGATCGAAGCTGACTTTTTCGACCGCATGCACGCGGCCCGTGACCTTGCCGAACAATCCGCTGCGCACGGGAAAGCGCGTGACGAGGTCGCGCACGCGCAGGACCGGCGGCGCGTTCGTTTCTGGCGCGTTCGCCGGAGGGTTCGACGTGGCGACCGGGCGCGCCGCTTCGCTCATCGACAGCAGCGGGAACTTCTCCGGCAAGTCCGTGCCCTGCATTGCGCCAAGCCTCGGCACCGCGGCGAGCAACGCCTGCGTGTAACGGTGCGAAGGCGCGGCGAACAGCGCATCGGATGCGCCCTCTTCCACCTTTTCCCCGCGATACATCACGAGAATGCGGTCCGCCACTTCGGCGACCACGCCCATGTCGTGCGTGATGAAGACCACGCCCATATCCATCTCGTCCTGCAGGCCGCGAATGAGTTGCAGGATCTGCGCCTGGATCGTCACGTCGAGTGCCGTGGTCGGTTCGTCGGCAATCAGGAGCGCGGGCTTGCACGAAAGCGCCATCGCAATCATCACGCGCTGGCGCATGCCGCCCGAAAGCTGATGCGGGAAGCGGTCCATCACGCGGCGCGCCTCGGGAATGCGCACGAGGTCGAGCAGGCGCAGCGTTTCGGCGCGCGCCTGCGCGGCGTTCATCTGCTGATGCAACGCGATCGCCTCGCTGATCTGGTTGCCCACCGTGAACACCGGGTTCAGCGAAGTCATCGGCTCCTGAAAGATCATCGCGATGTCCGCGCCGCGCACCGAGCGCATGGTCGAGCTACTCGCACGCGTGAGATCGAGCACGCTGCCGTTGCGACGGCGCAGGTCGATGCTGCCGCCCGTAATGCGACCGCCGCCGTGCTCGGCGAGCCGCATCAGCGAAAGCGATGTGACCGACTTGCCCGAACCCGATTCGCCGACGATGGCGAGCGTCTCGCCCCGGTCGACGTGGAACGACAGATTGCGCACGGCTTCGAACGCGCCCGCGCCGCGCCTGAACGACACGCTGAGATCGCGGACGTCGATCACGCGATTCGGCGGCAGCGCGGCCTTTTCGCTGACCGGCGCGATATCAGGACGGTTCGATGACATCTGCACGATGAGGATTCCTTCGTTTGGTGCGCAAAAAAGGATGCGCCGCTTAAGCGTAGATCGACGCAACGGGCGCTTCGCCCACGCGCGCGTAGCCGCGGTACATGCCTTCGGTATTGAACGGCAGGACCACGTTGCCTTGTGCATCCACGGCGATCAGGCCGCCGCGGCCGTCGATGCGCGGCAACTGCACCATCACGACATTCGTGGCTGCTTCGGAGAGCGAAACACCGCGATATTTCATTTGCGCCGCCACGTCGTAGGCCGCGACCATGCGCATGAACATTTCGCCCGATCCCGTGGTGGACACCGCACAGGTGGCGTCGTCGGCATAGCAGCCCGCACCGATCAGCGGCGCGTCGCCCACGCGGCCCACCTGCTTGTTCGTAATGCCGCCCGTCGAAGTCGCCGCCGCGACGTGGCCGTGCGCGTCGAGCGCCACCGCGCCCACCGTGCCGAACTTGCGGTTCGGGTCGATCGGCTCGTGCGGCAGGCTGTCCGCCGATGCGTTTGCAGCTGCCTTTGCTTCGAGCGTTGCCCCGTCGTGATCGAGCATCGCGCGCGCTTCACCGCGGGCGAGTTGCCACTGGCGGTAGCGCGCATCGGTGTGGAAGTAGGAAGAATCGACAAATTCGAGGCCCTGGGCCGCTGCAAACGCTTCCGCGCCTTCGCCCGTGAACAGCACGTGTTCGCTCTGCTCCAGCACGCGGCGCGCCGCCAGCACCGGATTGCGCACGCGCGTGACGCAGCACACGGCGCCCGCTTCGAGCGTACGGCCGTCCATGATCGAGGCGTCGAGTTCATGCGTGCCCGCGGACGTGAACACCGCGCCGTGGCCCGCATTGAATAGCGGACAGTCTTCGAGCAGGCGCACCGCTTCTTCGACGGCGTCGAGCGCGCTGCCGCCTTCCGAGAGGATGCGCTGGCCAGCCGCGAGAATGCCGCTCAGCGCGTCGAGATACTGGGTTTCGACTTCGGGCGCCATCGATGCGCGCAGGATCGTGCCGGCGCCGCCGTGAATGGCAATGACTGCGTTCGATTTCATGACTTCTTTTTCGTTGGGGAAGACGGAGCGGCTGGCGCGACAGACGCCTGCGCCGGGGCCGAAGTGAGCCACGGCAGCACCGATTCGGTGATGGCCGCCGCAGCGACGACGGAATCCTTCGCGCGCAACGCCACGGCGTCGCAAAGCGCTTCGATGACGGCCAGCACCGCGGCTTCCGAGTTCGCCGCAAGGCGACGTTCGGAACGGATCGGCAGCGTGAGATCGGCGAAGCGCGCGAGCGGCGAGTCGATGCTGTCGGTGAGCGCGAGCACGCGCGCGCCCAGCTTCGCGGCGTGGCGCGAGAGCTTGATCGTGTCGTCCACGTAGCGCGGAAACGCGATGCCGATCACCAGATCGTCCTTGTTCGCGCCGAGCAGCCTGCGCGCCGAATGCGTGGGGCCGCCGACCGAGGCGAGCGCCTGCACGTTGTCGAGATACGGCAGCAGGGCGTTCTCCATGAGTCCGGCGAGAAACGCGCTCGTGCCCGAGCCGATTATGTAGACGCGGCGCGCAGAGAGAATCGCGTCCACGGCTGCGGCAGCCGCTGCGCTGTCGATCGACTGGCGCGACAAACGCAGGTTCGACTCGGCCTGCTCCAGCGAGGCGCCGAATAGCTCGGCGCCGCTGGTCGGCGATTCCTGCGCGCTGCGCAGCCGCTCGACCGGCGCGAGCGTGGCCTCGAAGCCGCGCACGAGAGCCTCCCGAAACTGCGGATAGCCGTCGAACCCGAGCGAGCGCGCAAAGCGGTTGGCCGTGGCCACCGAAGCGCCCACCGCGTCCGCCAGTTCGTCGATGCGCATGGTCGCGGCATGGAACAGGTTTGCGAGCACATACTCGGCCATGCGCCGGTGGCCCGGTGTGAGAACGGGCATCGCGGCAGTGATGCGCGCGACGATCTCGGCTTCGGGCGTGTCGGGAGTTGACGGTCGGGTTGGCATACGTGAACGGGAGTCGGGACGCTGAGGGGAACGGCACGTGCCGTAAATGAAATTACATGGGCGGATCTTAGTGAAAATTAATTTTCATCGCGCCCGGGGTTTACCCTATTCGAGCAAAGCGCGGGAGAAATTGGCTTGATCGGGCGCAACGAGGAGCGAAGCTGCGCGCGTCGAACACGTTGCTGGAACCTGGAACGAGAAGCCGGCAGGGGCGGATGCCGGAAAGCATTTCGCCCGCAGGCGAGATAAGGCGCGGCTACGCGTGGAGAGTGGCGCCGCACTTGCCGACAACCAGACGCTAGCGGCAATCGAATCAGTCACATGAGAACGGAGCGTGCAGCTTCACGACGCCACCATCGCTTCAGCGCACGGCGCCAACCGCCACGTGTTGCGCCCCGCGCGCTTCGCTTCGTACATGGCCGCATCGGCGAGACACAGCGCATCGTCGGCCAGCGCCCTGTTCCCGGCTTCGGTCGAGAGCATCGCGCTCGTTGCATCCACCACACCGGCCGCGCCTGTCACGCCCGTCAGCACGACGCCCACGCTCGCGCTCGTCTCGATCACGCGGCCCGCGACGATGAACGCCTTCGACACTTCACGGCAAATGGCCGCCGCGATGCGCTCGCCGGTGCGCGCGTCGCACACGCCGCGGCTCGCCACCACGAATTCGTCGCCGCCCAGGCGGCTCACCACGTCGCCCGTGCGCACGGTGGCGACGAGCCTGCGCGCGACCTCCCTGAGCAAAGCGTCGCCCACGTCGTGGCCGTAACGGTCGTTGATGGACTTGAAGCCGTCCATGTCCATGAAGAAGAGTGCGAAGGGCTCACCGCTCGTGCGCAGTTCGCGCAGCGTCTCCTGCAGCGCGCGCCGGTTCGCGAGCCCCGTGAGCGGGTCGATCAGCGCGCCCTCCCGCAGGCGTTGCTCGGTACGGCGCTGCTCGGTCACGTCGTGCGCCATCACGTAAAAGCCCGTCACCTTGCCTTCGCGCTTGGCCGGAATGTAGGTGGCCGACCACACGCGGTCGGCATCGGCCCGATACCGCACCTCGTCGCAGGTCACGCGTTCACCGGCCAGCGCGCGCGCAAAGAGCGGCTGCAACTGCTCGAACACTTCGGGGCGCAACGTCTCGCTCAGGCTGCGTCCGCGCAGCGCCGCCGGCTCCGCGCCGAAAACGCGCTTGAACGTCTCGTTGTTGAACTGGTAGCACAGATCGCGATCGACCACGGCGATGAGCGCCGGCACGTTGTCGGTGATGGTCTGCAGCGCGTCGCGGCTGCGCCGCAGCTCTCCCGTGCGTTCGCGCACGCGCTCCTCGAGCTCGACGTGATAGTTGCGCAATGCCTCTTCGCTCTTCTTGCGGCTCGTAATGTCCTGCACCGCCGCGATGAAATGCAGCGGCGTGCCCGACACGTCGCGCACGAGCGACACCGCGAGATTGACCCGCACAGCCTGGCCGTCGCGCCGCAGATAGCGCTTTTCGATCGCATACGTGGCCTGGCGGCCCGCGAGCAGCTCGGCCACTTGCGCGAGATCGGCAGCGATGTCGGCCGGGTGCGTGACCGAGGCGAACGTGCGGCGGCGCAGTTCGCTCTCCTCGTAGCCGATGATCTCCGAGAACTTCTGGTTCACGTCGAGAAAACGGCCGTCGAGATCGACCACGGCCTTGCCGATCGGCGTTTGCTGGAACACGGTCCGAAAGCGCGCCTCGCTGATGGCGAGCGAACGGCGGTCGCGCTCGTGCGCCGTGCGCGAGCGGTTCAACTGCCGGCGCAATTCCAGTTCGCGCTCGACGAGATGCGCGAAATCCGCGAGCATGGCGGCCTGGGCCGCGTCGAACGTGCGCGGCTTTTCGTCGATCAGGCACAGTGTGCCGACCACCTGGCCGTCGGCGAGGCACAGCGGCGAACCTGCATAGAAGCGGATGTTCGGCGCGCCCGTGACGAGCGGATTGTCGAGAAAGCGCTCGTCGTCGAGCGCGTCTTCCACCACGAGCATGCGCTTGCTCAGCACGGCGTGCGCGCAGAACGACACGCTGCGCGGCGTTTCACACGCGGCCAGCCCGTGGTGCGACTTGAACCATTGGCGGTCTTCGTCCACGAGCGAGATCAGCACGATCGGCATGTCGAACGCGAAGGCGGCGAGCCGCGAGATGCGATCGAACGCCTCTTCGGGATCGGTGTCGAGTATGTCGAGTTGCCGCAGCGCCCGAAGGCGGACGTCCTCATCCAGAGGAAGCGGAGCAGTGATCATCGTGTGGGGGGCCCGGCAGGACGGATACGGTTTGCGTGGCGCTTTCCGCACCGGCGCGCCTCACCTGGGTTTACGGCCGGATCAAGCGAAAACTGAAGCGCGGGAATGCCCACACAGCGCCTATCGCGCCAGCCTTGCGCGCCAGGCATTTCCCTTATGCAGGAATCGCAATATAAGCGCACGAACGTTCGGTATACGCGTGGTCGCGCAATCATCGAGCGACACGGCCGTCACACCCGCGCTGCTCGCGTAGCCCGGCCCAACGGACGTTGCGCACTTTCTGCATGAAATGTCACAGCGGTCTAATTACTTCGATATCCGAATTACAGGCGGTTTTTAACCCGGTTCGTTAACGCGTTGCGAAATCGATCAAGCCCTCAAAAAAAACTTGTCTGGCGACTTCAGCAACGCTTTTTCAAGGCCGTAAAAAGGGCAAAGCTCCACCCTTCCGGTGTCACCATGAGAACCCTCGCGCAAACCCTGCGACTGAAACAGACTACCCGCATCGCCAACGCAGCGCGTATTGCCGCCGGCCGCGGCGCCGGCGCGCGCATGAGCGCCGCGCCGCGTGCGCGCCGCGCGCCGTCACGCAGCGCTCATGAGCAGACCGGCACGTCGTGTCACTACGCCGTGCGCCGCCTCGCGGCGCAGGTGCGCACACGCAGAATCTAATGCCACACGGACATCGAGACATGAGACAGGAAACCGTGGCGGCCATGCCCGGTCCCGCCGCTGCCTTGAATCCCTCAGCGGCGCTTCCCTGGTTAGTGCGTGCGCGCGCAACGTTGCGCGCCTCGATCCGCGCACGCACGAAGTTTTTCATCGGCCTGTTCTTTGCATTGTTCGCCACGCAAACCACACTGCTTGCGAGCCAGTTGATCGCGTTTGGCCACGCCTTCGAACGCGTGGATACGAGCTGGCACGATGAAAGCGCCGGGCAGGAAACCGAAGCACCACCGAGGCAAGCCGTCTCCGCCGCGCCGCGCGAACTCGCGGTCGAGCGGCTGCACAACCAGGTCCAGCGCGGCATCCTGCGCGTGCATCACACACTCGAAGCCGCCTTCGCGATCGCGCTCGCCACGCTCGCCTTTGGCCTCGTTCTGCTGCACTACCTCGAGCGTACGCTGCTGCGTCCGCTGCATACCTTGACCGATTCGCTCGTGCGCCTCGCGCACGGCGAAGACATGCGCGCATTGCCCGACATGAACCGCACCGACGAGATCGGCGCGATGGCGCATGCCTTCGATACGTTGTGCGAGAAGTCCCGCGAGCTGCATCTCGCCCACGAAGCCACGCGCGCCGCCGAGGCCCATGCCCAGGCGCTGGCGCGCCACGACCCGCTCACGGGCCTGCCCAACCGGCGTCTGCTCGCGGCGGAGATGAGCGCGGCGCTGGAGCGCACGCAGCACCGCTCGCCCGATTACCTCGTGTTCGTGATCGACCTCGACCGCTTCAAGCCCGTGAATGACTTTCACGGTCACGCCGCGGGCGACACGGTACTGTGCGAGATTGCCGCGCGTCTGCGTCGCGTGGTGCGTGACGGCGACACCGTTGCGCGCCTGGGCGGCGACGAGTTCGCCGTGCTCGCCCGCGTGCACCGCGACGACCACATCGAGGCCGCGAGCGAGCTGGCGCAGCGCCTGCTTGCCGCCACACGCTCGCCCATCGACATCGGCAAGCTGCGCATCAACGTGGACGCGAGCATCGGCATCGCATGCTGCCCGCGCGACGGCGGCGACCCGGACGCGCTGCTGCGCGCCGCCGATATCGCCATGTACCGCGCCAAATGCGAAGGCAAGGGCACGTACCGCTTCTTCGAGCAGAAGATGGACGACGAGCTGCGCCTGCAGGCCTCGCTCGAATCGGACCTGCGACGCGCGCTCGCGGGCGGCGAAATCCGGCCGTTCTACCAGCCGCTCGTGCGCCTCGCCGACGGGCAGACCACCGGCTTCGAGATTCTCGCGCGCTGGCATCACGAGCAGCGCGGCTGGATCTCGCCCGAGGTGTTCGTGCCGCTCATCGAGCAGATGGGCATTTCGCCCGCGTTCACGGCTTCGATCCTGCGGCGCGCGTGCCGCGACGCGCTGGGCTGGCCCTCGCGCTACCACCTCGCGCTCAATCTCTCGCCCGCGCAGTTCAAGGACACGCAACTCGCGGCGCTGCTGCTCAGGATCCTCGCCGACGAGGGCATGCCGCCCGAGCGCATGGAGATCGAGATCACCGAATCGGCGCTGATGTACGACTTCGACGCGGCGCGCGCCGTGCTCGCGGACTTCCGCAACGCGGGGCTGCGCATGTCGCTCGACGACTTCGGCACCGGCTATTCGAGCCTGCAGCACCTGCGCGAGCTGAAGGTGGACAAGCTGAAGATCGACCGCTCCTTCGTGCTCTCGATGTCCTCGTGCAACGAGAGCGTCAAGATCGTCGACGCGATCATCGCGCTCTCCTCGAACCTGGGCATGAGCACCGTGGCCGAGGGCGTGGAGACCGCGGAACTCGCGCGCACGCTGGCGGCGAAGGGCTGCGACTACGCGCAGGGCTATTTCTTCGGCAAGGCGATGGCGGCGCGTGAAATCGACGCTTTGCTCAACGTGGATCGTGCGGCGAACGAGGCGCGGCCCAAGCGTCTCGTCGAGCCGGCCTGACCAGATTGACCCGTAGTACTTTGAGAAAGAAAAGGTAGACATCATGTTTGTAGCAATTGGCTGGATCGTCGTGCTCGGATCGGTGATCGGGAGCTTCGTGGGCGTGGGGGGACACCTGCCCGCGCTCGTTCAACCGTTCGAACTCCTGTGCATTTTCGGCGCGGCGCTGGGCGCGTTCGTGGTGAGCAACCCCACCGCCACGCTCGGCAAGACGCTCAAGGCGCTGCCCACCTGCTTCAAGGGCGGCGGCTACACGAAGGCGCAATACCTGGAGCTGATCGCCCTCCTCTACGAGCTGCTGCAAAAGGCGCGCAAGGAAGGCATGATGGCGCTCGAAGCCGACATCGAAGCGCCCGAGAACAGCCCGATTTTCCAGAAGTACGCACGCGTGCTCGACGACCATCATCTGCTCGACTTCATCGTCGACTATCTGCGCATGATGTCGAGCGGCAACGTCAATCCCATGGAAATGCAGGACCTCATGGACGAAGAACTCGACACGCATCACTCGGAGGTGTCGATAGCGCCCAACGCCATCCAGAAGATGGCCGACGGCCTGCCCGCCTTCGGCATCGTGGCCGCCGTGATGGGCGTGGTGCATACGATGGGCTCGGTCGGCAAGCCGCCGGCCGTGCTCGGCGAGATGATCGCGGGCGCGCTCGTGGGCACGTTCCTCGGCATTCTGCTCGCCTATGGCTTCGTCGGTCCGATCGCCGACCTGCTCAACGCCAAGGGCCGCGCCGCCAGCAAGCCGTTTCAGTGCGTGAAGGCCGTGCTGCTCGCGTCGCTCGCCGGCTACGCGCCGCCCGTGGCCGTGGAATTCGGCCGCAAGGTGCTGTTCACCGCCGACCGCCCGAGCTTCCAGGAGCTCGACGAAGCGGTGCGCGCCACCAGGACGCCGAAGGCCGCTTAGGAGTCCAGAGATGGCCGAACGTACTCCAGGCTCGCGCGCCGCGCGCGACACCGAGAGCAGCAAGACCACGCTGGTGGTGCGCCGCGTGAAGAAAGGCGGCCACGAGGGTCACCATGGCGGCGCATGGAAGATCGCCTACGCCGACTTCGTGACCGCGATGATGGCGTTTTTCCTCTTGATGTGGCTGCTTGGGTCGACGTCGCAGTACGACCGCGACGGCATCGAGAAGTATTTCAACACGCCGCTTTCGGCCATGCTCGGCAGCAAGCCCGACGCCGCGAACTCCAACCCGAGCGTGGTGCAAGGCGGCGGCCGTGACCTGTCGAGCAAGACGCCGGCCGTGGGCGGCTCGAACGCGCAGCCCACGCCGTCGCACGCCGTACCCGTGGAAGCGGTCGACAAGTCGCGCCTTTCGCAGCTCAAGGAAAAACTCTCGGCGCTCATCGAGCGCAGGCCGGAGCTGCGCGCGTACCGCGACCAGATCCGCATGTCGATCACGGACGAAGGCCTGCGCATCGAGCTGGTCGATTCGCTCAAACGCCCCATGTTCGCGACCGGCAGCGCCAGGCTCGAGGACTACGCGTACGAGATCCTCGTGCAGATCGGCAGCGCGCTGAACGACGTGGACAGCGGCGTGTCGATCGCGGGGCACACCGACTCGGTGCCCTACTCGGGCGGCCTGGCCGGCTACTCGAACTGGGAGCTTTCGAGCGAGCGCGCCAACGCCGCGCGCCGCGCACTGGTGGCCGGCCACCTGAGCGAGGAGAAACTGCTCCAGGTACGCGGCCTCGCGGACGTCCTGCCGCTCGACCACGACACGGCGGACAGCCCGCTGAACCGGCGCATCAGCATTCTGGTGATGAACAAGGCCGCCGAACGCGCGTTCTTCGAGCAGGCCAAACGCTACGACGTGGACACCCCGCAAAAGGCGGCCGCGCCGGCTTCGTAAGGCATCGACGGCGCGACCCGCAGTGGGTCTCCAGAGCGGGTCTCCAGACAGGCAGGAACGCCCCCGATGCGCCTCGCGCCGGCGCATCGAATCGAGGGGCGGGACCGCGGTACGCCGCTTGCTGCATCTCGCGACAGGCGGCCAGAACCGCCGCGGCATCGCCTGCCGCCTGATACGGGAATCGTCGGGAGTCTGGCCGGACTCAACATTGTTCCCTTCATATCTGGAGACCAGCATGCCCACCTTCATTCCTCCGCCCATGCCAACCGGCAATGGCGTGCGCATCGTCGGCAAGGGCCGCGTGAGCGCCGCGGGGCCGGGCCCCGACGTGATGGCCGCCAGCACGCTCGACAGCGACCGCGTGCTGAGCTCGGACGGCCAGGAAGTCGGCAAGATCAAGGAAATCATGCTCGACGTGCAGAGCGGCCGCGTAGCCTACGTGGTGATGTCGAGCGGCGGCTTTCTCGGCATCGGCGACAAGCTGCTCGCCATCCCCTGGAGCGCGCTCATGCTCGACACGAGCCGCAAGTGCTTCCTGCTCAACGTCTCGTCCGAGCGCGTGAAGGAAGCGCCGGGCTTCGACCGGGACAGCTGGCCCTCCATGGCCGACGCGAGCTGGGGCAGCACGCTGCACGCGTACTACGGCGCCGAGCCTTACTGGGCCGCGGTCGAGCCGGTGACGCCGCGTCACTGAGCGTAGTCGTCCAGCACACGGCTCCGAGCGGGTAAGCTGGCGTTCGGAGCCGCGCATCGCATCGAGCGCGCCGGCGTTCAGCGCGGCGTGGTCCCGGTGTTCGCGGCGATTGGCGGTGCCTCGCGGGGCTCGGCCGCCTCCAGCGCCCACGTGTTCACCGTGCGCCGCATCGGGCAGGCAATCACCGTGGCCACGCGGCTCGCCTGCGACGCCTCCGGCACGCTCCAGCCGTCCTCCGCCAGCGCCCGCGCGCGCTGCCTGAACGCGATCTGCAAGGCATCCAACTTCACCGACACCTCGTTCTGCCAAGTCGCCGGGACGCGAACCGGCCGGATGCGCCGCAGCACGGCATGGTCCTCCTCGAAAATGCGCAGATTGCGAGCGCGAAAGCGTCCATCGAACAGCGGATTGCACAGGGAACTGCGGCCCATCATGAAGGGGGCACGGCTGATCGAATCGGCTCATTGGACCAGATTTTGGTTCCCGATGGCGACAGGCGCACAATACGCGCTGTTACAGCACGACGTCGATGTCACTGCGATCAGAGAACACGAGGCAACACCAGGTAACGCCTGGCAACCCTACAGGTAACCCCGAACCATGACCCAGTTCTTCAGCGAAGCCGCCTCCGCCGAGGCCGTCAACGCGCGTATCGGCGAAAACGCCGACGAGCGTCTGCGCGAGGTGATGAGCGCGCTCGTGCGCCATCTGCACGCATTCGCGAAAGAAGTGCAGCTCACGCAGCCGGAATGGGAAACCGCCATCGACTTCCTCACTACGGCGGGCCAGCTCTGCAGCGCCGAGCGCCAGGAGTTCATCCTGCTCTCGGACACACTAGGGTTTTCCATGCTCGTGGACGCCATCAACAACCGCCGCCCGGACGCAGCCACCGAAAACACCGTGTTCGGCCCGTTCCACGTGGCCGGCGCGCCCGAGCGCGAGATGGGCGCGTGCATCACCGCCGACGGCAAGGGCGAGCGCTGCCTGTTCGAAGGCCGCGTGCTCGATCTCGAAGGCCGTCCGGTGGAGGGCGCGCGCATCGACGTGTGGTCCGACAACGCCGACGGCTACTACGACGTGCAGCAGCCCGGCGTGCAGCCCAGGTGGAACAACCGTGGCATCTTCACGACCGGCGCGGACGGCGCCTATCGCTTCGTCGGCATCAAGCCGGTCTCGTACCCGATCCCACACGACGGCCCGGTGGGCAAGATGCTCGCAAACCTCGGCCGCCACCCGTACCGTCCCGCGCACATGCATTTCCTCATCACCGCGCCGGGCTTCCAGAAGGTCGTCACGCATACCTTCGTGGGCGACGATCC
This sequence comes from Paraburkholderia sp. BR10882, assembly GCF_040948855.1. Classification (NCBI taxonomy): domain Bacteria; kingdom Pseudomonadati; phylum Pseudomonadota; class Betaproteobacteria; order Burkholderiales; family Burkholderiaceae; genus Paraburkholderia; species Paraburkholderia sp. BR10882. The sequence goes on from NZ_JBFPKP010000013.1 coordinate 61,931, forward strand.
CTACCTGCAGTCGGACGCTGTGTTCGGCGTGAAAGCATCGCTCGTCGCGCCGTACGAGCGGGTGGCAGACAGCGCCACGCCCTGGCGCTCCACGTTCGACTTCGTGCTCATGCCGCTCGCGGCGCCCGCCTGATCCGGCAATGCGGCGAACTGGACGCGATATCGCGCCTTGCTCGCCGCATTGTCCGCCGCTCCCGGGTCATAGACTGGTCTCGCAGTCGAACGAACAACCGGGAACACCTTTGGGGGCGGCGATGCGGGTCACGAACTGGATTCTGGTGCTGGAATGCGCGTATATGGAGTTTTCCAGCTGGCGCGGCAAGAACGTGTATCGCCGTACCGTGGCATACGACAGCGTGGTGTGGTGCTAACCCCTTCCGCAACCCGCTAGCCATCGACGCAACGGCATTCCTCTACTACAGTCGAAGACTTTACCGTCATCACTGCTGGAATCGAGGATTCGAAGATGTTTTTCCCCGCCGTTGCCACCGCCGCCCTGCTGATCGTCGTGTATGTCCACGCGAACATTCCGCGCTTCACCGAGCGCGGCCCGAAGCGCCTCATCGCCCACGCCACGCTGTTGCTGGCCGGCCTGTGCTTCGGCGTGGTCGGCGCGATGATGTCCGGCACGATCGCGCCGCCGTGGGCGGTGATTGCTTGTGGCATGGGCGTCGTGCATTTGCCGGCGCTCTGCGTGCTCGTGCTCAAGCGCCTGAGGCATTCGGGGCGCAGCTAAAATGCCGTGCCCAGGCGCCTCACTGGCTTGCAATTTTCCCCGATTGACTGGGGAAAACCACCATTGCGCAAGAGGTCCAGCGGGCTCCCGCGCCGACCTTCAGTTCCCTCGCCCAGCGCCGTAAACATGTTCAGTGCTTTGCCGTCTCACGCGCAAAGCACGATCGTTTTTCTGCTACGTAGCCCCTCGCGTTCTGGAGCCCTCTTCGTGTTTGCACGACTCTCTATCTCTGTCCGTCTGCGCATCGCGGTCGGAGTGCTGGCCTTGCTGATCGTGGCAGCCGGCGTTTCCGGCCTTGCGGGCATGTCGCGCACCAATACGGCGCTCGGCTATGCCTATTCGAACCAGTTGGTCGCCGCCATCAACATCGGCAAGGCCAACCTGAATCTGACGATCGCGCGCACGACGCTCGACCGCATCCTCCTGCACCCCGACGCGCCCGACATTCAGCCGTTGCTCGACAAGGCGCAGAACTATGTCGACACCTCGAACAAGGCTTGGGAGGTCTACCGCTCGCTGCCGCACGCTCCCGAAGAGCAGGCGCTCGCCGACGGCGTTCAAGCCGCCCTCACCGGCATGCTGGAGCAAGGCATCCAGCCGCTCATGGCCGCGATCAAGCAAGGCGACCGCCAGGCTCAGGATGACATCGCGATGAAGCAGATTCCGCCGCTCTCGGTCGCGCTCACCAAGGCCTCGACCGCGCTCGAGGCATGGCAGAAGGCGCACGGCGAGCAGGCGTTCGACCGCGCGCAGGACCGCTATTCATGGCTGCGGGCCGGCAGCCTCGCGCTGATCGTGCTCGGACTCGCGGTGGCGGGCGTATGCGCCGCGGGACTGCACCGTGCGATCGCCGCGCCGCTCGAGAACGTGCAGGGCGCGCTCCAGCGCATCGCGGACGGCGACCTGACCGCCAACCTCGAAACGCGTTCCAGCGACGAAATGGGCCGCCTCGTGGCGAGCCTCAAGGCCATGCAGGACGCGCTCGCGCACACGGTGCGCAAGGTCAGCCACAGCTCCGAGTCCATTTCCACGGCGACGCGGCAGATCGCCGCCGGCAACGACGACCTCTCGCAGCGCACCGAAGAACAGGCGGCCTCGCTGCAGGAAACGGCCGCGAGCATGGAGCAGCTCACCGCCACGGTCAAGCAGAACGCCGAAAACGCGCGTACCGCGCAGACGCTCGCCAACAGCGCGCAGGAAGTCGCCGATCGCGGCTCGCAAGTCGTGAGCAACGCTGTGCAGACGATGGAGCGCATCGACGGCAGCTCGCAGAAGATTGCCGATATCACCGGCATCATCGAAGGCATTGCTTTCCAGACCAATATCCTCGCGCTCAACGCGGCGGTGGAAGCCGCGCGCGCGGGCGAACAGGGCCGCGGCTTCGCCGTGGTCGCGAGCGAGGTGCGCTCGCTTGCACAGCGTTCGGCGGCGGCCGCCAAAGAGATCAAGACGCTGATCGCCGAATCGGTCGAGCACGTGTCGTCGGGTTCGGAATATGTGCGCTCGGCCGGCGAGACGATGAACGAGATCGGCGAGTCCATTGGCCGCGTGACGACCATCATGCACGAGATCGCGAACGCGTCCGAAGAGCAGCGCGACGGCATCGAGCAAGTGAATCTCGCGGTCTCGCAGATGGACCAGGTCTCACAGCAGAACGCGGCGCTCGTGGAAGAAGCGGCCGCGGCCGCGATGGCGCTCAGCGAGCAGGCCGACTCGCTGCGCGACGCCGTTGGTGCGTTCAGGCTCGCGCACTGAGCGCAGCGCAGGGCGATCGATCGAGGCGTTGCCGGCGAACCGGCCGCCTCGATGCTATGCGTTGTTTAACAAGATCATCGCGTGGATCTTTGAAAGCGCCTGCTGCCATGCGGCGGTGTCGCGCGTGGCGTCGCCTTTGTCGATCAGCGGTTCGAGCATTGAACGCAGGTCCGTAGAGCGCGAGGTGTCTTTCGGCGTGTTCATGTCGGAGACGAGCACACCTCGTTCGTACTTCGAATCACGCGCATCCTGCGCCGACGACTGACTCAGCGTGGCATTCAACAGTACGCCGCGCGACGTCGCTATCTGCACCGTGCTCTCGGCGCTATCGTCGATCCGCACGTAATCGTAGTTTTGCGAATCTCTCGACGATGTGAGGACAGGCGCGCCCCCACCCTGCAGCGCCTGATGGTAGCTCGCGCTCAAATGCGATTGCTGGGTCTGCGAGATCTTGCCCTCGCGCGCCGTGCCTTCGAGCTGCGTGCTCTGCGCAACCTGATACGAGAATGAATCGACTTCACCGGGGCGCATCGGATTGGGCGACGTGCTCGCGTCCGTGATCGACGCGCTGAAGTCTGCGAGACCCGTGAGCATCGCCTGATCCGACTGCTGCAGCGTCGGCGAGTACGCGGCGCCCGGCAATGTCCCGCCCGAAGGCGTGCCATAGTCCTCGTTCATTTGCGTAAAGCCGTCTTCGAACATCGACATCAGCGCGACATTGCCGTGTCCGCGCGAATTCGCATGGTCGAACTGCTGCAGATAGCTCGCTATCGAAGCCGCGCGCTGCGCGCCCGTTCCCCACAACGCGGAATGACTCGTGTCGACCTTGAGGTTCATCGTGCCTGCGGCGCTCGTGACGCTCAGGCTGCGCGCCGAGTTGTCCTGCGCGTAGCTGGCCGAAATATTCGCGTTGCCGTTGCCCGTCACGCTGTACTGAAAGTTCACCGATGCGAGCGCCGACGTGTCGAACTGCGCGAGGCCGCTCAAATCGAGTTTGGGCGGCACGGCGCCCAGGCCGTCGATGGCCTGCTGGAAACCGTCCGAGAGCTTCGCCAGCGCGTTGCGTTCGATTTCGCTCAGCGTGCCGCTGCTCTTGATACTCACCGAGAGGCCGCCGTCTTCGCTGCCCAGTTCGATTTCGACCGCCACGCCGCTCGTCGTACGAATCGTCAGACCGATCTGACCACTTGCGCCATGTGATCCTTGTCCTACTGTCGCCAGGCCGCTTGCGGACGAAACGCTCACCGACTGCGCGTAGTCGCTGCCCGTGGTCTTGAAGCGATCGAGCAGCGCACTGCCCAGTCCGGCGAAATGACCCGCCATCGTCTGCGCGGCGTAGTTGCCCATCATCCTGAGCGACACGATATCGCTGGTATCGCTCGCCCAGCTCGACACCGGCGTCGTGCCAGTGAGCGTGCCTTCGGGCGTGTAGGTCTGAAGCACGGCAATGCCATCTGCCGAAGGAATCGTGACGATGGTCGAGGGCGCGAGCGCAGCGAGACTGGACACGTCGGTGTCGGCCTCGGCGGTGGGATTCACGCTGCTCACGAGGGGCGTGAGCGCAAGGGTCGTGGCGGCATTCAAGGACGATAGCGTGGTCATGGCTCGATGCGTTCTTGTTGTTTGCCAGGCTGCACGCCTGGCCGTTCGCAAAAAGGCGCCGCGCGCCAGCATGCCGGCGCGGCCAACTGCTCTATCGCTCTATCGTCAGGTATTACGAAATCTTTAGGTTGACCTTACACCTGCCCATACGGGCACGTGTGCGTATCGAGCCGTTTGCGGCTCAGCTTGCGCAGGCCAACGCAGGCATCCGGCGGGACGCGTCGAAGTCCCGGGCCTTCATGGCAGCCGCAGCGCAGCCACGCTTGTCCAGCCGCTCGGCCAGCAGCCAGCTAAACACGTCCAGCGCGGTCCTGCCGTGCGTCGCAATGAATTCGCGCATCACTTCCTGCACGGCACCTTCCTGTGTCGCCGTCGAAAGCATGCTGGAAATATGCGACGCGCCACGCGCGAGTTCGAGCGAATACGCCGCTTCGTAGTAGTACAGGCCGCCTTGACGCGGCTTTTTGTGGGCCTTTTTCATGTTTCCCCCGTTTGCCCGTATCTGGCAGGCGCCTGCATCTTTGCAGGCGGCGCATGACGCGGCAATGAATCGGCAGTGCCTGGGGCCAAATCTGTCGCTATGTCTCAAATACTTGTTGTTTTGTCTCACATGCGGCTTGCACGACCCACGTGTTTCATGCTCAACGCATCAAGGCCATCCAGTAGCGCCAGTCGTCCGCCCCGGACTCTTTCGCCAGTTCGGTCTCGCCATTGAGCGCCAGCATGCGTACCGCGCGCGGCGAGAGACCAATCGAACGGCGAAACGCGCGCGTGAAATTCGCGGCGTCGGTGAATCCGTGTGCGGCGGCAATGTCGGCAATCGACATGCCGCGTCGCGCCGGGTCGGCGAGCATCTCGCGGCAGCGCCGCAAGCGGCGCTCGCGCACATAAGTCGCGAAACCGCCCTCCTGTTCGAATAGCCGGTAAAGCGTGGCGCGCGACATGTCGAATGCACGCGTTACGAATTCCGCGTTCAGTTGCGGATCGGTCAGGCGCTTCTCCACATAGCGGCAGATCGATACGAACACACATTCCTGAACAGCCGGCCAGTGTTCCGGGCTCACGCTCGCGTTGAGCGCGCTGGCCGCAAGTTGAAGCGTGGCGGGCATGACGGCCTGGGCGTGGGTGAGCGTCAACTGCGGGGCATGTCGGTAAAGCGCACCCAGATGCTCGCGCAGCAGCGCGACCGTGGAATCGGTGCCGCGAATCACACGCATGCTCTGCTGGTCGGGAGCAGTCAGCAAAGGGGCGAGCAAGCGCCGCGGCACCGCCAGGTTAAGGAATTCGCTCTGCGTGGTGTCGGTCGCGAGCGGTTGGGCCGCGTCCACGATGAACATGTCGCCCGGCTGCGTACACGCTTCCGGGCCGCCGTCGCGCGCCCGGCAGTGGCCACCTAGATAGAACTGCAGAACATATTGATCGTGACCGTCACGGCCGATCTTGGCGTTCGAGCGGTCGTAGCGCTGCGCGCCCGTGCGTATCGAGCCCAGCACCACGTCGCCGACCAGATAGCCGCTCACGCTGGTGCCGAATCCCGCGTCGCGCGATTCTGCGGTCTGCGTGTCGAAAATCACGCTCACTGCCTCGCGCCACGCGGAAAACTGCTGGTCGCGAGGCAGCACGCTGGTATCGAACGTGGAATGAGGCAGGGAATTCGGCGTTGGGCTCATAGGCCACCTTGGTATGCGTAATGACTACGGGATGGGCAACCTCCACTCGACTACTGGGCTATCGGTTGCGCGCGCAAATTCTTTAGAGCAGGCGGCGCAAGGAAAAACGAGTAAGGGGAATGCGCCTTGCTGCGCGCTGGACGGGCGGCCATTCGATGCCCCGGAAAGGCTGAAATGCACAACGCGCGGCGCCGTCTTCGACAAAGAGGAGGAAGGTCCGATGAGCCCGCTTCATTGCATCGGCTACCCGTGCTGCTGCGGACTGTTACAAGGTGTATTCAAGTTCACGAAGTGAATACCGCCCCAGCAAGGGCCGTTGCCTCTGCCAGGAAGCCAACACAGATCCCTCCTTTTATCGAATCTTGATAACGACCTTACCCTTAGCACGTCCGGTTTCAACATAAGCCAAAGCCTCTCGCGTTGACTCGAACGGGAATATACGATCGATCACAGGCTTTATCGCAGCAGAGTCGAAGAGCCCGGCTATCTGGCTTAGCTGATCTCCGTCGGCACGCATAAAGAGGAATGAATAGTCGACATTCCGACGTCTTGCCGCCTTTCGGATGCGATAGCTCAGAAGGTGCATCGCCGCTCTCAGGAACCAGGCGGCACCTATCTGCCTGGCAAATTCGGGATCGGGCGGACCGGCGATTCCGATCAGCTTGCCACCCGACTTGAGCACTTGCAATGATTTTTCGAGGGTCTTTCCGCCCTGCGTATCCAGCACTACGTCATAGTCTTTCAATACAGCGGCAAAGTCGTCCTTCCTGTAATCGATGACGATGTCCGCACCGAGCTGCTTCATCAATCCCGCATTCGCGGCGCTCGCTGTCGTCGCGACGGTGGCGCCAAGATGCTTCGCCAGTTGAATGGCGAAGGTGCCGACACCGCCCGAGCCAGCGTGTATGAGCACCTTCTGCCCTTTCTTCAGTTGTGCTCGTTCGACCAGCGCCTGCCACGCAGTCAGGCCCACCAACGGGATCGAAGCCGCTTCTTCCATACTCAGCGCTTTGGGCTTGAGCGCCACGGCGTCTTCCGTGATCGCGATGAATTCCGCGAAAGTGCCGATCCGGTCTTTGGGCGGTCGCGCATACACCTCATCGCCCGGTTTCAATCGCCTCACGTGTGATCCGACGCGGACAATGGTCCCAGCGAGGTCGTTGCCCAGAATCAGCGGCAAGCGGTAGGGCAAAATAAGCTTGAACTCTCCGTCCCTGATCTTCGAATCAAGCGGGTTCACGCCAGCGGCGTGAATCTGGATGAGTACGTCGTCCTCACGCAGTTCCGGATCCGGCATTTCGCCGGCTCGTATGCCATTCTCGCGTCCATATCGATCGACGACGAATGCCTTCATCATGGTTCGTTGTTCCTTGCCAGTTTCTTGTTGCGTGAATCATCTACGCTGTGAGCCGCAGGTCCTTGCGAATGCCGGCGTCCACCAGGCCCACAGGGGCAAATCTGCGTAGCAATCTGAGACGGCCGGCGAGTCAGCCCGCCGCATAGCGGAGTTTCGGGCGCGCCGCGAGAGCGGCCCGCAATACGGTTTCGGCCACAACCTCAGGACCGTCAGCGCTTTCGACTACCTCCTTCACTCGCCGATCGTGCGCGCCCGGTCGTTGGATCAAAAATATGATAGACGTCATATTTTTGATCCAACGAAAGCCGATACCGGGCACACGGATTACTCATCAGCGGGTGCGAATGTATTCAGTGCGGCTTCGAGAAGACTATCCGACAGTTTGGGGTCGTCGACGGCGCGCGCCAGCACCATGGTGCCGACCATGGTAGCAACAGTCAGAAGTGCCTGCTCATGCGCGCCCGGCTGCCCCCAGTCGGGCAATTGGCGCGCGACGACATCGATCATCTCCTTGATGCGGCGGGTGGCCGCGCGACGCACGACTGGCGCCTGACGCGGCATCTCCGAGCCAAGGGCAGAGACCGGGCAGCCCGTTTCTATGGCGTCACGGTGCTCCTTCGACAGATAGGCGCGCACCATCGACGGCAATGCCTGCTCCTGCGGCACGGAGGCGGCGATTTGCTCCGACAATGCCACGGCCTCGGCACCGGCGCGGTCGGCCGCTTCCGCAAGCAGCACTTCCCGCGATGGAAAGTGCGCGTAGAAGCCGCCATGTGTCAGGCCAGCCTCCTTCATGATGTCGGCCACTCCCGTCCCGTCGTAGCCACTGCGTCGAATCGCGCGGGCGGCAACCTCGACGATGCGCTCGTGCGTGATTTCCTTGCGGCTGGCCGGTTTTCGATTGGATGATGGTTTCTGCATGATGGTCATCATATACCACTTCAGCGCAATTTGCTGCACGAAGCAATCTCGGTTGGGATCACCCTAACGTTCGTTCTGGCACCGACGACCTCGCATCGGCTCGAGCATCTAGCGCGGGACGTCACCGGATGCGCCGTCAAAGCGCACGCGCGCGGCATGGATGTCGGGATAACGACGATCGGCCCAATCGATGAGGGCCGCCATCGGGTCCAACAGGGACTGGCCTAGCGGAGCCAGACGATATTCCACGCTTGGTGGGCTGGTGGGAAAAACATGGCGGGTGATGAGTCCGTCGCGCTCCAGATCGCGCAGTGTCTGGGTAAGCATGCGCTTGGAAATGTCAGGGATGGCCCGGTGAATCTCACTGAAGCGCCGCGATCGCGTCGCGAGCTCCATGATCATGAGCATGCTCCATTTGTCGCCGATGCGGTCGAGCACGTCGCGAATCGCGCAGTGTGCAGGCTGGGCGGCGCCCAGTTCACGTTGATAACGGCTGAATCTCTCGATCGCCTTCTGGACAGTGCTCATTCGGGTTCCCCTAAACTCCTCTGGTAACAAAAAACTGCCTCCTTCCGGCGCGAGGCATTGGTCTCTATGATAGACCTACCCTCAAACAAAGACTGCTCCACAGGGAGCTCGAATGTCAAACCCCGTTCCCGGCCGCCTTCCGTAGCTGACTCCGGCGGGCATCTGGGCCGGCGCGTCGAGTCGCAGGCGGAAGCCGAAGATTCCACCATTACCGCATCCAGCAGTAGCCGCAGAAGTGTTGGCATTTAAGGGCAATTTTAATTTCAGGAGAACTACATGATTTTGGTAATGGGAATTACCGGACGCGTAGGTGGCGCAACGGCCCAACATCTATTGGCGCAAGGCCGGCAAGTACGGGCGCTGGTCCGCAATCGCGAGAAGGCGGCGAATTGGGCGGATCGAGGCGTGGAACTCGTCGACGGCGACTGGAATGATGCGGCCACCGTGGAGAGGGCGCTCGATGGAGTCGACGGCGCATTTGTCATGTTGCCGGCTGTCTGGGCACCCTCGCCTGATTTCAGGGAAGCAAAGGGCGTGATCGCGAACTACGTCGAGGCGCTGACCAGAGCAGCGCCGCCGCGGGTGGTCGTGCTCTCGTCGATGGGGGCGAACAGAACCAGCGGCCTGGGAATGATCACGGCCCTGTCGCTTCTCGAGCAAGGACTACGCGATCTGACGTTGCCGATCGCCTATGTGCGAGCCGGCGGGTTTTTCGAAAACTTCCTTTACGGCCTGCACGTCGCCCAGAGCGGCACGCTACCTGTCTACTACAACCCGACGAGTCGGAAGTCGACCATGGTCGCGACCGATGATATCGGCGCCGAAGTGGCGGCGCTGCTGACCGGGCAGCCGTGGTCCGGGCATCGCGTCGTCGAGCTGGGCTCGATGGTCAGCGCGGACGAAGTCGCGGCCCAACTGGGCGAAGTCTTGCGGCGCGACGTCAAGGCCCTTTCCATCCCGCGTGCCGGCTGGCCAGCAGCGTTCGAACAGTTCGGCGTCCCGAGGGGACAGACCGGGCCCGCCGAAGCGATGTTCGACGCCGTCAACGCGGGCTGGATGGATCTCGGCGTCGCGGGTACGGAGCACATCGCGGGCACGACGTCTCCTCGCGATGTCTTTGCGGCGGCCTACAAGGCCAATACGGCACGAACTCGGCATGAACAACGGAGACCGGCCGTCTCGTCGAACGGGCGGCCGCACTAGTCCTCGGCTGTGCACTCAACAGAGAAGGTAGAACGAATGTCCAAGATTTCCTGGCGCCAGGTATTACCTTTGGTTCTTGCCGCTTTTTTCGTCGTCGGATCGCTCAGCAACATCGTCGCCCCGCGATCCATCTTTGAGGAGTACCTGAAGTGGGGATATCCGCACTGGTTCCATTTCGTAACCGGTTCGCTGGAACTCATGACTGCCCTTCTGCTCGCGCGACCACGGACGCGGCTGTGGGGCTCGGCGCTCGGCTGCACCGTAATGTTGGCCGCGCTGGCAACCGTCGCAGTGCACGGCGAATACGGACACGGGGTGGCGCCGCTTGTCGCGGCGACACTATCGATTGTTGTGGGCTGGATTGCCTGGCGCGAGCGGCTCACTACCGGTTCTTTGGCTCGGGCCTAAACCAGCAGGAGCAGGAGGATTCGCTCGAAGCTTCCCACATGACGTCTATCTGAGGCGTTTAACGGCAACATCACTCAATGCGCATTAGGTGGATCAGAACCAGACTCATCGCCGCCAACACCAGTATCGAAAGAATCACCGCCGACGTGACGCGCGGACCTGCCTTTGCGACGGTACGCAGATCGGTACCTACACCCAAAGCAGCCATTGAAACAACCGTGAGCGCGCTGCCTAGCTCGCTCGCCGGCTGCAAAAGCGGCATGGGAATCATCCCCGTCGCTCGAGCCGCGCACAGGAGAACGAAGCCGACGATAAACCATGGCACCAGCTTCGTCAGACGAACCTTGCCGGGCAGCATCGTCGTACCGTCGCCCGGCTCCGGCGTACCTGGGTTCGCAGCACGTACAGGCAGAAGCGTGGACAGGAGCAGCATCACCGGTCCGAGCATGAGCACACGCACCAGTTTAACCAGCGTGCCAATATGCACACTGACGGGTGAAACGGGTATGGTCGCTGCAAGCACCTGTGGCACCGCATAGACGGTCATACCTGCCAATGTCCCATACTGCACGGCGTTCAGATGAAGAGCCGCAGATATCAGCGGCAAGCCAAGCACTACCGCAACGCCAAGCACCGCGGTGAAGGCGATCGATGCAGTGACATCGTCGCGGCTGGCGCCGATCACGGGCGCAACCGCTGCGATGGCTGAATTTCCGCAGATCGAATTTCCGCACGCGATCAGGACCGCCATGCGCCGTGGCAACTTCAGTGCGCGTCCTGTTCCGTAACTCGCCAGGATGGCCGCGATGACGATCACAACGATGCCCGACAGCAGCTTGAGGCCGGTCGCCTGCAATGCGGCGGCGCTAAATGATACGCCGAGCAGCACGACGGAGATTTCCAGCAAGGCTTTGGCGCTGAACGTAATCCCGCTTGTCCAACGCTCACCCGGCGTCCATATCATACGGACCAGCGCCCCAACGACGATCGCGAGCACGAGCGATTCAAGCCACACATGACCAAATAGACGCGCTTGCAGCGTTTGCAGCAGCCATGCGATCAGGCATACGCCGGCACAGAGCGCAACACCGGGAATCAGTCCAATAAGGTAACAGGGCCCAACCGCATACTTGCTACGGGATGTTCGGCGATTCGGCGAAAGAGACGACATTTCGACACCAGACGGTTAAACGGAGTGACTAGGCTATGCGTCGTTCGGTGTCGTGAAAAATACAAAATAGGCAGCTGTTGCCTGACTTTGAGTTATGCCACCTCATTTCCAGGTTCTGGCAGCCCCCTGCAGGCTGATCACGGCGATCGTTTCCCACAGGAAACGGTGTTGCACTTGCGGCATCCTTTAATGGCGGATGAAACGGCGCTACCATCGTGGCCGTCTCGTGGGAAATCGTGGGTGCCCGGATTTCGGACCATGAGTCGGCCACGGCGATTCTCGCGGGCCTTGCCAATGAATTTCACTCATCTGTTTGCTTTCTATGAAGTTGCCCGCGCCGGCAGCTTGAGCGGCGGCGCCTTGCGTCTGCGGGTAAGCCAGCCCGCCGTTAGCCGCGAGGTCAAGGAACTGGAAGATCGCCTGGGTGTCCTACTGTTCGACAGGCTGCCCCGAGGCGTGGCGCTCACCTATGCGGGGAAACTGCTATTCGACTACGCAGAACGGATATTCACCCTCGCCGAGGCGGCCCGATCCGAATTGAAGGAAATCGCAGGTCTTGACTCAGGGCACCTTCAAATAGGCGCGAGCGCAACACTAGGTGTCTACCTCGTGCCGAAGATGATCGCCACATTCACGACGCGCTATCCAAAGATCAGCATCGAACTGACTGTCACCAATACACAGGAGGTCGTGCGCGGCCTCGGTAACGGCAACTACACGCTCGGTTTCATCGAGGGTCCATACGACGAAGCACGCCTGCACGCGCAATATGTTGGCTCCGACGAAATCGTACTCGCAGCCGCGCCGGGATTACGTCAAAGCAACGGGCAACTACTGTTGGCGCGCAATCTTGCAGAACGGAGGGTGATCCTGCGCGAACCGGGTTCGGGTACGCGCGCGGTGGTCGAATCCGCGTATCAGCGCGCCGGGTTCGAGATGGTACCTTCCATGTCGGTGAGCGATACGGAGGCCATCAAGCGCATGCTTGTTTCGCAACCGAGCATGGCCTACCTGTCCTCACTCAGTATCGAGACGGAAATCGCCCGTGGCGAAATCCGCACCCTGGAGGTGGCTGACATGCGAATAGAACGCGCGCTGAATCTGGTCTGGCTCAAGAGGCGTTCGCTTTCACCATGCGCTCGGGCCTTCTTCGAACTAGCCCTTGAGCATACCGCGCATGCGGGTGGTCCTTTTCCCATCGCTGGGGGTCACGTTTGCGACGCCCCGGCAATGCAGAGCGTCCAAGCCCGGCTAGCCCCCCGCGGCCATCCCTGACCTGGCTATGCGTGCGACTCGACCGCCCTCCCCGCTTTGAAACTGTTGAACGATCATATCGACGACGACACGCACGCGTGCCGTCCGGTGAAAATCGGCATGCATGCCGAGCCAGACATCGTAGGCACTTTCCACATCGGGCAGCACGCGCACAAGATCGGGAATGGCATCACCAATATAGGTCGGCAATTCTCCGATGCCCAGCGCGCCTTGCAAGGAGGCGACGAGCGCGAGAATCGAGTTCACCTGTACGCCCGGCACCCGCAGGCTGGTTCTCAACGCTTGCAGCGGCGGGAACCAGCGGATCCCGTCGCCCGCGACAAGCGCGACGAACTCGTGCGCAACGAGATCGCCAATATCACGCGGCGTCGGGAAGTTCGCAAGGTACGCCGGACTCGCGTACAGCGCGGTCGTCAGACCGGGAAGACGACGCACGATAGCGGACGCCTGCTGCGGTCGTACGTTGCGCGCAACGATATCGTTCTCGCGTTGTGCGAGCCTGGAAAACGCTGAAGCGATATCCACCTCGATGCGAATCTCCGGGTACTTGCGACGCACCGATGCAATGGCCGGTATGACATACCCGGTGCCCAGCACATCCGACGTGCCAACACGGACCACACCGCGCGGCGACATATCTGCACCACCCGCGCGCCGCTCGAGTTCCAGCGCACTGCGCTCCATCTGCGTCGCGACGTCGACCAGTGCTTCGGCCGTGTCTGTCGGCAAATAGCCGCGGGGCGTGCGCAGAAACAGCCTGGCCTTCAGTTCATGCTCCAGCGCGGCCAGTTGACGGCTGACCGTAGGCGGATTGCTGTTCAATTCGCGCGAAGCGCCGGCAAGCGTCCGATGCCGATAGACGGCAATGAAAAACCGCAATCTGTTCCAGTCCATAGGTTCATTTCATCAGACGAACACGTCGACCAGTCGTTTCAAGAATGGAATCCAGCATTACCGAATCGACCGTTTATGCAAGTATCGCCGGAAACTAGACTGACCGTGTTCTCGTAACGAAGAGGGAGATGATGGATCTGAAACTGTCGGGAAAAACGGCGCTCGTGCTCGGCGCGTCACGCGGGCTCGGACTGGCGAGCGCAATCGAACTGGGACGCGAGGGGGCGAACGTGATGATCGCTTCGTCGAACGGCGGCCATCATGCACACGCACTGGCGCAGCTACGCGAAGCGGGCGTGACGAACGCACACGCGATCACAGTGGACGTAAGGCGTCCAGACGACGCATCGCATGCGCTCGCCGATACCGTCGCCGAATTTGGCTCGCTCGATATTCTCGTCAACAACGCCGGAGGTCCGCCCTTCGGCTCGTTCGACACGTTTGACGACGCCGCGTGGCAAGAGGCGTTCGATCTCAGCTTCTTGAGCATCGCGCGCTTCACACGCCTGGCGCTGCCGCATCTGCGCCGCTCCGGCGAGGGCCGCGTGATCAATATCGTCAGCTTTTCGGTGCGGCACGCAATGCAGGGATCGATTCTGTCGACGAGCATGCGCCTGGGCGTAGTCGGCCTCGCCAAGCTGCTGTCACGCGAGGCGAACGGCAATGGCATCACCGTCAACAACGTGGCACCGGGATTGATACTGACCGACCGCATCCGCGAGTCGTCGCTCAAGCAGAAACTCGCGGACGGCAGAAGCGAACAACAGGGCCTCGCGGAACTGGCCGCGGAAGTCCCCTTGCGGCGCCTCGGTCGTCCGGAGGAACTCGGCGCGCTGGTCGCGTTTCTGGCGTCTCCCCGCGCGAGCTATATCAACGGCGCAACGATCCAGGTCGACGGGGGCCTCGGCACCGGCATTCTGTGATTCGCGAGGGCGGCGCGCTTCGGCTCGCGGCGCCGCTTCGTTCACCATTTCGTCAGACGAGAACCGCACTGAAAGCGGTCTAGAATGGATTCATTGTCTCAGTACGGAAACGATCGCCATGATCGACCTCAATGATCTGTATTACTTTTCGGTCGTGGTCGAGAAACGTGGCTTTTCCGCTGCGGCCGATGCAATCGGGATACCCAAGGGCACCCTTAGCAAACGCCTGCAGGCATTGGAGCAGGCGTTGGGACTGCGGCTTGCGAACCGCACGACGCGCAAGTTCTCGCTCACCGAGGCGGGCGTGGACTTCCATGCGCATTGCCTGCGCGTAATGAACGAGGTACGCGATGCCGAGCAGGCCGCACAGGCGCGCCTGACGGAGCCGGTTGGACGCGTGCGCATCACGTGTGCGGCCGGCATCGTCCGGATGGCGCTCGATAGAGTGCTGCCGCCGTTTCTCGCCGTGCATCCGAAAATCGACATCGATCTGCAGACCTCCAGCCGCTATGTCGACATCGTTGAAGAAGGGTATGACATTGCGCTGCGCAGCCATACGGAGCCGCTGCAAAGTTCGTCGCTGATCGCGCGGCCCGTTGGGCAAACGCGCGTAGTGCTCGTCGCGAGCCCCACACTCTTTGCGAATGGACCGCCCTCCGAGCCGGCTGAGCTGAACGGCGCGGACGGCATGCAGCTGGCGCGTCGCGATACCGGCTGTACCTGGTTGCTGCATGCCTCGGATGGGCGCACCGCGACCGTTTCCTACCACCCGAGGATTCGCTGCAACGACGCGCCGTTCGCGAAGTTCGCGGCCCAGGCGGGGCTAGGCGTCGTCGCCCTACCCTCGCCGATGTGCAAGGCCGAACTCGCAGACGGTCGGCTCGTGCGCGTCCTCCCGGACTGGCACATCCCACGCGGCACGTTAAGTATCGTCTTTCCGTCGCAACGCGGCATGACGCAAGCGATGCGCGCGACCGTCGACTATCTCGCCGAAGCGTTGCCCGCCTTGATGAACGACTGACTCCCTTCGCAAACAGCCATCATTCGAGCGCATGAAAAAGGGCGCAGGCCCGATTTCGTCCCCGTCCCCATCGTTTCCACGCGGAAACAGTTTTACTCCTCCAGCCGTCTTTTTCATTGTTTCCCTGCTGTCTACGATGACGCTCTTCAAGGAGGAGCAATCAGATGGCAAATACGTTGTCCCGTGCCGAGCGGCGTATCGCTCAACGCGCACAATCGCTGAACAGTTCGGCGATTCGCGAAATTCTCAAGCTTACCGAACGACCCGACATGATCTCGTTCGCGGGCGGCGTTCCGTCGCCCGCCTCGTTTCCGCTCGCCGCACTACGCGATGCATCCGCTCGGGCGACGCATGCTTCCAGTGCCGACATCTTCCAGTACAGCGCGACGGAAGGCTATGCGCCATTGCGCGAATGGATCGCGCGCGCGCACTCGACCAGCCAGCATCCCGTCACGCCGTCCAACGTCCTGATCACGAGCGGCTCCCAGCAGGCGTTCGACCTCATCGGCAAGGTGCTCGTCGATCCGCAAAGCGCGGTGCTCGTGGAGCGGCCGACGTATCTCGGCGCGTTGCAGTCGCTCTCGCTATACGAACCCGAATTCGTGAGCGTGCAGACGGACGAACACGGCATCGTGTCGAAAGCGCTCGAATACATCGAACCCGAGCGCGCCGCGCTGTTGTATCTGCAGCCGAACTTCCAGAATCCCACGGGGACGCGTCTGCCGTTCCAGCGTCGCAGGAAGATCGCGGAAATCGCCCGCCGCACCGGGCTCATCGTCGTCGAGGACGATCCCTATGCCGCGCTTGCGTTCGACGGCGGTCAGTTGCCGTCCATCCATTCGATGGCGCCCGACAACGTCATTTACCTGGGTTCGTTTTCAAAGGCCCTCGCGCCCGGATTGCGGGTCGGCTACATGATCGTGCCGGGCGCGCTGCAGCAAAAGTTCGTCCAGGTCAAGCAGGCGGCCGATCTGCATAGCTCGACGCTTTCGCAGCACATCGTCTACGAGACCGTGCGCGACGGATTGCTCGAATCTCACGTACCGCGACTTGCCAGTTTCTATCATCAGCAATGCGAAGCAATGCTATCCGCACTCGACAGGCATATGCCCGAAGGCGTGCGCTGGAACGTGCCCGAAGGCGGCATGTTCGTCTGGCTCGCTTTGCCGCCCGACATCGACAGCGCGGCACTGCTCGAAGACGCGCTTGCCGTCAATGTCGCATTCGTCCCCGGCGCGCCGTTCTTTGCACGCGATCCGCTCCACCACTTTCTGCGCCTGTCCTTCGCGACCGTATCGCCGCAGCAGATCGACCGCGGCATCGAACGGCTGGCGGCGCTCATCAACGCGCACTCGCGTGCGTTTACCCCCGTTTTCGACCTGGAACTCGACCGATGACATCCCGGCTGACTCTGCTGTTGCTTGCCTCGCCCATTGTTGCCGCGCTTAGCGTGCCGTTCTACAACCGCATGACACCCACGCTCGACGGCTGGCCATTCTTCTACTGGTGGCAAACGGGCTGCGTTCTCGCGGGCGCGCTGCTGACGGGCGCAGCTTACCTGCTCGACGCGAGCGCCGTGCGCAAGTCCGCAGCGCGATCGCAAGAAGGTGCCGCATGAACGTAATGTCGATAGGTATCTTCATCGCACTTTTTGCACTGGTGAGCGTGCTGGGGATGGCGGCGGCGCGATGGCGGCGCAGCGATCTCAGCGCCATTCACGAATGGGGACTCGCCGGTCGGCGCTTCGGCACCGTCATGAGCTGGTTCCTGATCGGCGGCGACCTTTACACCGCGTACACCTTCGTCGCCGTGCCGGCGCTTGTCTTCGCTGCGGGCGCGACGGGGTTCTTCGCGGTGCCGTACACCATCATCACGTTTCCTCTCGGCTTTCTCGTCTTGCCGCGCCTGTGGCGCGTTGCGCGCAAGCATGGCCACGTGACCCTCGCCGACTACATCGAACAGCGCTTTGGCAGCCGCCCCCTTGCGCTCGCGATCGCGTTGACAGGCATTCTCGCGACCATGCCGTATATTGCGTTGCAACTGGTGGGCATTCGGGTCACGCTCGGCGCGCTCGGCCTTCCGACGCATGGCTGGCTCGGCGAAACGCCGCTTTTCGTCGCGTTCGGCGTACTCGCGGTCTATACGTGGTCGAGCGGATTACGCGCGCCGGCAATGATCGCTGTCGTCAAGGACTTGCTGATCTACGCGACGATCATCGGGGCACTGATCGTGATCCCGGCGCGGCTTGGCGGCTTCGGTCACATGTTCGCGGCGTTGCCGCCAGCGAAGCTGCTGCTGAAAGCGCCGGACGCCACGAGCCTCAACGCGTACTCGTCGTATGCAACACTCGCGCTCGGCTCGGCACTTGCGTTGCTGCTCTATCCGCATTCGATGACGGCAACACTCTCCGCATCATCCGATCGCGTGATCCGACGCAACATGGCCTTGCTGCCTGCGTATTCGCTGCTGCTCGCCTTCGTCGCACTGCTTGGTGTGATGGCGCTCGCGGCGGGTGTCGGCGCGATGCCCGAGTACGCGGATCAGTTCCGGCAATTCGGCCCGAACTTCGCAGTGTTCGCACTTTTCCTGCACTACTTCCCTTCGTGGTTCGTCGGCGTCGCGTTCGCGGCGATCGGCATTGGCGCGCTGGTGCCCGCCGCGATCATGTCGATTGCCGCGGCCAATCTTTTCACGCGCAACGTGTGGCGGCCGTATTTCGCGCCGTATTGCAGCGCGGCGCGCGAGACCCGGGTAGCAAAGCAGGTCTCGCTGTTCGTCAAGTTCGGGGCGCTGGGTTTCGTGCTGTTCATGCCCGTTCAGTTTGCCATTCAGTTGCAGTTGCTCGGCGGCGTCTGGATCACGCAGACCTTGCCTGCCGTCGTGCTGGGTCTCTTCGTGCCCGCCGTGCGCGCGCGCAGTCTGATGGCGGGCTGGATATCCGGTCTGGGCACCGGCACGTGGATGGTGGCCGTGAATGGCTTCAAGACCGCTACTTACACGATTCATGTCGGCGCGCTCGCGATGCCGGTCTATGCCGCTGTGATCGCGTTGCTTGCCAACCTTGTCATCGTCCTCGCGTCGTCGGTCCTTTTCACGAAACCGCAGGAAGAAGGAGTCGAAGGTGACCTCCAGAACTGATAGCACCAACGCTGCGCTCGCGGGCATCGACATCGATACCTTGATGTCGCACCTCGCGTGCCCCACGGCCGAAACCGGCCTCGCGGTCGGCGACATGATGGAGCGCGTCAACGCCGCGTTGATCGATGCAGCGTTCACCAGACTCGATCCGCAGGCGGACGAACGCATCGTCGAGATCGGGCCAGGCAACGGCGGCCATATCCTGTCCGTGCTGACGCGTGCGCCACGGCTGACGCTCGTGGGCATCGACATATCGCCGACGATGACGTCTGCGGCTCGCGAACGCAACGCCATGTTGCTGGCGCGCGGACGCGTCGCGCTGACGACGGCGGACGTCGCCAGCATTCCCTACGCAAACGCCTCATTCGACAAGGCCATCGCGATCAACAGCGTCTACTTCTGGCCGGACCTCCTGGCAGCCCTTCGGGAAATCCGCCGTGTGCTGCGCGACGAAGGACAACTGGTGATCGCGGCGATGACACCCGAAGCGGCGCTGTCGATGCCGTTCAGCCGCCACGGTTTTCGCGTTCATGGACCGACCGCTTTTCGCGAAGCCTGCTTCGAAGCCGGCTTCGATCACGTACAGATCGAACGCTATGTCGATCACGGGTCCGCGGCGCCCGCGCCCGCCGCGCAACGCACGTTCTTTCTCGTGCGCGCTTCGTGCATGTAGTGGATCACGCTTCAGGAGTGTTTTATGTTTCCTCATGTTCAATCGTTTCATGATGCAGTGACGGGCACTGTCAGTCACATCGTTCATGCGGGCGCGGGTTCGACTTGCGCGGTGATCGACCCGGTACTGGACTACGACACGGCGTCCGGGCGCCCGTCGACCGCGTCACTCGATCGCATCCTCGCGTTTATCGGGGAGCAGCATCTGGTCGTCGGATGGGTTCTCGAAACGCATGCGCATGCGGATCATCTATCGGGCGCCGTCGAACTGAAACGGCGCAGGGGCGGCACCATCGCTACGAGCGCGCGTATCGCCGACGTGCGCTCGCTGTTCTCGACGACGTTCGATCTCGCCGACGAGCACGGCTTTGATTGTCTATTCGGACCCGAGGAAGCATTCACGATCGGCACCATGACGGCGCATGCGATTCCGACACCCGGACACACGCCCGCAGACACGGCCTATTTGATTGGCGATGCGCTGTTCGTCGGCGATACGCTGTTCATGCCCGACCTCGGCACGGCACGCTGCGATTTCCCCGGTGGCGATGCGAAAACGCTCTACGCGTCGGTCCGGCGGCTCCTGGCACTGCCCGAATCGACCCGCGTATTCGTCTGTCACGACTACCCGCCTGCGGGGCGTGACGTACGCTTCGAAACGACGATTGCCGAGCAGCGGCAACACAATATCCATGTGCGCGACGGCATCAGCGAAAGCGAATTCGTTGCGATGCGAACTGCGCGCGATCTCACGTTGAAGGTGCCCGCGCTGCTGTTCCCCGCGATGCAGGTGAATTTGCGCGGCGGACGTCTGCCCGCTTCCGATGACAACGGCCGTCGCTATATGCGGATTCCGATCGACGAGTCCTGTTTCGCGGCGGATCCCTCATGATCGGCGCGCCAAGACGTTTGCTTAAGCGCGCGGGTCCGGGCCGTGGCAATGCGTTTTGCGCCGCTACGGAAGCTCCGACCGGCGCGTGCATCGACGCAGATGCGCCTCCGCCGTCAATGGACGACAGCGCCGCACCGACCGCGCCGGTCGACTACGAAATCGAACTCATGCGCTACCTGCTGCTTTCGATGGCTGCTGCCTACTGAACACAGCATCGCTGTTCGTTGCCTGGAAACTTCAGCGCCGTGACGCGAGACTCCACCACCTCGCTGCGATGGGTACATCGTCGTCGCGCGCGCCGCTTTGGGAATTCTTCGAAATGAGAAAACGTGCAAGATTCAACGCGACTCCCCATTTGAGCAAGCGCGATGCTGGCTCGTTTGTCGTACGCCATTTGCCTGCGATCCTGCTGCTATTGCTTTTGGGCTTGAATGCGTTCGTTCTTGGCATCGTGGGATAGCCGTGATCACGCACTCAGGCGCGCACCACCGTCACGCCGGCCGCTTCGATCGGCTCGATCAGCTTCGCGTCCGCCGAACGCTCGACGACGATGGTCTGCGCCATACCGATTGGACCGATGCAATACGGCGACGCGGCGTTGAGCTTCTCGGCCGACGCCAGGACGACCGTTTCAGCCGCGCGCGCAGCCAGCGCGCGTTTTACATAGGATTCCTCGAAATCGCCCGTGCTCAGCCCGGCTTGCACGTGAACGCCCGTCACGCCCATGAAGTACAGGTCTGCGTGAATGTGCGCGATCGCCTCCACGGCCGCCGCGCCCACGGTGACCACCGAATGCTTGTAGAGCTTCCCGCCGATCAGCACGACTTCGATGGCGGGATGCTCCGCGAGCGCCACCGCGACGCCGGGGCTATGCGTGACGATGGTTGCCCGCAGATCGCGCGGCAGGCACTCGACCAGAAGCGCCGAGGTCGTCCCGCCATCGACGATCGCCACCTGCCCCGGCGCGATCATGTCCGCGGCCTTTTGCGCGATGCGCCGCTTCGCTGCCACCTCCATGCCGCGCCGCTCTGCGATAGGCGCCACCGCCGGCGAAGCCGGGAGCGCGCCGCCGTGCACGCGCTGCAACAGGCCCTCGGCGGCCAACTCGCGCAGGTCGCGCCGCACGGTGTCCTCGGAAACGCCGAATTGCGCGCTCAGTTCGCCGGCGAGCACCTGGCCATCGCGCTTGAGCGCCGCGAGTATCGCTTTCTTTCGTTGATCTGTGAGCATGGGAATGGCGCACACCGGGTTACACGGGATTGCACGAATTTTCTTGATTTTGCACGAAACTGCACGATACCATGAATGGCGAATGCCGACCAAGGGGAACGAGATGACTGCAACGAAAGACCGCGTGCGAATGATCGAAACCACCGTGCTGTCCGACGACTGGTATGTGCTCCGCAAGGTGACCTTCGACTTCCTGCGCAGCAACGGCGCGTGGCAGCGCCAGAGCCGCGAGACCTACGATCGCGGCAACGGCGCGACCATCCTGCTGCACGATCCGCGCAGCGGCAACGTCGTGCTCACGCGGCAATTTCGCATGCCGACGTTCGTCAACGGGCACGACGGCATGATGATCGAAGCCCCGGGCGGCCTGCTCGACGACGCCGCGCCCGACGAGCGCATTCGCGCCGAAGTCGAGGAAGAAACGGGCTACCGCGTGCGCAACCTGCGCAAGGTGTTCGAGGCGTACATGAGCCCGGGCTCCGTGACCGAGAAGCTTTACTTCTACCTGGGCGAATACGACCCCGCCGAGCGGCCCGGCGCGGGCGGCGGAGTCGAAGAGGAAGGCGAGGATCTGGAAGTGGTCGAAATGCCGCTTGGCGAGGCGCTGAGCATGATCGAGCGCGGCGAGATCGTGGACGGCAAGACGATCATGCTGTTACAACACGCGGCGTTGCGCGGTCTCGCGCGCTAACATACACACTTCGCTCGTTTTTTATCGATTGCCCATGTACATCGTTTCGCTGTTCTATACCGCTTCGCTCGAACGCATCGACGACGCCCTGCCCGCGCATCGTGCGTACCTCGACGCGCAGTTCGAAGCCGGCAATTTCATTGCCGCAGGACCGAAAATGCCGCGCGACGGCGGCGTGATCATCGCCTCGCACATGCCGCGCGAGCGGCTCGATGCGCTGCTCGCCGCCGATCCCTTCGCGCAGCAAGGCGTCGCCCACTACGAAGTGACGGAATTCAAGGCCACGCGCCTCGCGCCCGGCCTCAATCTGCCGCGGCCCGAAACGCCTTGAGTGTTGGCGCTGCGGGCTGGCGCCGGTTCAGTTCGGCGAGCCCGCAACCGGTACCACCATGCCCGACCATACGATCTCCAGCTCCACCGCAATGGATCGCGCGAGCCCGTCGAGCCCCGGAAACAGCGAGGCATTCGTGATGTTCATGCGGTAGAGCCACTTCATCGCGTCCATGCGGATGCGCTCGGGCAGCACGATCTTGTGCAGCAGTTCCTCGTGGCTCTCGTAGCCTTCCAGAATGGCCTGCAACGGCTTGTCGATCACGCCCGGCACGACGAACGTGCCCGACTGCGCGACGAGCCGGTCGTCCATCTCGGTGGGCTCGCCCGACCAGAGAATTTCGTTCGTGTTGCTAAAGAAGTAGCGCTCGAAGTTGTCGTGCGCGCGCGGGTCGATCACATCGCGCGTGAGCGTGGGATTGACCTTGGGCAGCGCGCGGCTGTTCCAGAGCGCCGGCGTGTTCAGTGCGTAGACGGCGGCGTCGCCGGTGGCGCGTTCGAGCGCGAAAAAGGCCGCGACGAACGGGCTCTTGGTGAAATCGAGCAGCCGCGTGGGTGCGCCGTGGTGCTGCATGAGCGCGAGACAGCGCAGATCGTCCTTGAGCAGGTCCGGATGCGCGAGAAAGTTGTGCGCCTTGCGGCGAAACACGCGAATCGCGCGCTCCTCGCGCTGGCGCCATTGCAGCCGGTCGCCTACGTAGTCGCGCATGTAGCGTGTGAGCGAGCTTTCGAGGTGCCACTGCGCGTTCTGCTGTCCGCGAAACGCCCAGCCGTCGAGCTGCGTCGTCAGCGCCATGAATTGCTGCCAGTCTGTGAGTACCGTGGTCTGCATCGTGGTTCCGGTAGCGTTCGTTTTTGCGTCGCGCCGGGGTCGCGCGAAGCGCGCGCCCCGCTGGACACGCTAGCACATCGACAATGACAACATCACGAAGGTTTCGCCACGCACTGTGTGCACACTCAGGCGAATGTACGCAGCATCGCGATCTGCTCGCGCCAACGCTTCAGCACCTGCGCGGGCTCGTAGAGCCGGAACGTCACGCCGCTCAGCACCTCGGCGTACTTTGCGCGATGCCCGGTTATGGATTCGATTTCCACGCGAAATACGCTCAGTTCGAGTGCCGTTTGCCGCTGCGCCACGGCGTGTGAGCGTGCGCGGATCTCCAGCAGCGCGCCGTCATGCACGAGCGAGAGCGTGAGGCGGCCGTCGCGCATAAGGTTCGCGGTGGTGCTGGACTGCGGCCAGAGCGCGATGAGCAGCGTGGTGGCGTTCACGGCCAGGATCTCGCCCGCGCTCAGTTGCGCACCGTGCGGCCAGCCGTCCTCGCTGACGGTCGAAAGGCGAACCGCATCGGCAAGACGCGCTTCGAGGTGCTCGCCGTCGAATTCTCGAACGAGCGCTGCGGGCAGTTGCGTGGGCGATGCGGGCTGCATCGCCTGTGGGGCCGGTTCGTTTTGCTCCATGGGGCGTTCCTTGCGGGTATCGCGTGCGTCGGGTCGTTTGAAATTGGACCGTAGCGCCGCGCCGAAGTCAAATCGCCCCGCCCTTCAGCAACCGTTCAGCCCTTGGTCGCGCCGAACGTGAGCCCTGCTACGAAGTGCTTCTGCATCGCGAAGAACATCATCACCGAAGGCAGCGCAGCAAGGACCGAGCCTGCGGAAACGAGGTTCCAGGCCGTCGTCCATTGCCCCTTGAGGGCCGCGACGCCCACCGTGATCGGCGCGGCGTCGTCGCCCTGGGTCAGGCACAGGGCCCAGAAGTAGTCGTTCCAGACGAACGTGAAGACGAGAATGGCGAGTGCTGCGAGCGCCGGGCGGATGAGCGGCAGCACGATGCGCACGAACACGGTCCATTCGTTCGCGCCCTCGATGCGCGCGGCCTCCACGAGTTCGAATGGCAGCTGCTTGATGAAATTACGCAGGAAGAGCGCGCAAAAACCGGTCTGAAACGACAGATGGAACAGGATCAGGCCGCCGACGGTGTTGTAGAGACCCAGCCTGAGCGTGAGGTCGCGCACCGGAATCATCAGCACCTGGATCGGCACGAAGTTGCCCGCAACGAAGGTCGCGAACAGCGCCGCATTGCCCGGAAAGCGATAGATGGCGAGCGCATAGCCCGCCAGCGCTGCGAGCGCAATCGCCCCAGCCACGGCGGGCAGCGTGATCTGCACGCTGTTCCAGAAGTAATGGAGCATGGGCGAAGTCGTGAGCGCGTCGCGATAGTTCTCGATCATCGCGAAGTGTCTCGGCCAGCCCCAGTAGTTGCCTTCGCTCAGTTCCTCGGTGGAGCGCACCGAGGTGACCAGCACGGCAATGAGCGGCAGCAGCCAGATGACGAGCGCCACGGGCAGCGAGAGCTTGTACAGGCGGCGCGACGCGGGCTTCCACTTGTCGACCGGAATCGGAAACATGGGGGCTCCTCGTAGCGGATTCAGTGCTCGCTGCGCAGCAGGCGGCGCAGGTGATAGACGATGTAGAGCAGCATGATCGCGAACAGCACGACGGCAATCGCGGCCGAATAACCGAGCCGGTAGTATTTGATCGCCTGGTCGTACATGTAGTACGCGAGCACGGTCGAGCTTTCGAACGGTCCGCCGCCCGTCATCACGGAGATGAGGTCGAAACTGCGCAGCGCGCCTATGATCGTGACCACCACGGCCATGAACGTGACGGGCCGCAGTTGCGGCAGGATCACGTGCCAGAGCATGGTCCAGCCCTTCGCGCCTTCCATGCGCGCGGCCTCGATCTGCTCGCTGTTGAGCGTGGTGAGGCCCGTGAGATAGAGGATCATGCAGTACGCGGTTTGCGGCCAGAGTGCGGCGAAGATGATGCCCGGCGTGGCGTAGTTCGGGTCGCCGAGCACGGGAATGCCGCGGCCCAGCATGAGCGCGAGCAGGCCGAACGTGGGGTCGTAGAACCACGAGTAGATGAGGCCCACCACCACGCCAGAAAGCACGAACGGCGCGAAGAACAGCGACTTGACGATGCGGATGCCGCCCACGGCCTGGTTGAGGTACAGCGCGATCGCAAGACCCATGGGCGGTGCGAGCAGGAACAGCACCAGCCAGATCACGTTGTTCCTGAGCGCCGTGTAGAACGTGGGCGAGTGGAACAGCTCGATATAGTTCGCGAAACCCACGAAGCTCGCTTCGGTCATGCCGTCCCAGTTGTAGAGCGAGAGACGCAGCGTGGAGAGAATCGGCCAGATCACGTAGACCGCGAACATGATGACCGCGGGCGCGAGAAAGAGGCACGCGGCACGGCGCTGGCGCCGCGCGGTGGGCGACGCGCGGCGGCGCGGCTGAATGCCTCGCCCGCTTGCGTGCTGCATGCCGCCGTTCTCGCCGCCTGCCGGCGCGGCGCCGTCCACGCGATGCGCAACGGTATGACTCACTGCCTGTCTCACGGCAAAAACCTCCGCTTGATTACCCGGCGGGCAGCGCCGACGCACTACCCGCCTTCGCTTCGAACACCTTACTTCTTGTAGATCCGCTGACGCGTCTGCTCGAGCTGCGCGAGAATCGAGTCGAGCTTCGTGGGATCGGACACGAACTGCTGCATGCCCTTCATGCCTTCATCAGCCATTTCCTTCGTCATGTCGCGATCATAGAACTGCGCAATGCCGCCCTTCGTGTTCGAGAGGATCTGGAAGCCGATCTTCGAAATCGGGTCTTCGGGCTCCGGCGACTTGCTGTTGGCCGAAAGCGAACCCAGCCCCTTGGCAAGCTGCGCGCCAACATCCGGCGTCTCCGCGAACGCGAGGAACGCATGCGCATCGGCCTTGTTCTTCGCCTTGCCCGGAATGTGCAGCGATTCGACCGGACCGTCTTCGGCGGTCGGCACGTTCGGGTCGATGATCGGGAACTGGAAGTAGCCCATCTGCTGCTTGACCGTCGGGCTGAAACCGCCCGTGATGAAGGTACCCATCAGCATCATCGCGGCCTTACCCTGGAACAGGAACGGCTGCGCCGCATCGAGATCGTACGAGAGCGAATTGGGAATGAAGTCGCCGTCGTCGAGCAACTGTTTCCACGTCACGTAGACCTTCTTCACACGCGGGTCGGTGTACGGCACCTCGCCTGCCATCAGCTTCTGGTGGAACGCGTTGCCGTTCAGGCGCAGATCCAGATAGTCGAACCAGCCCGCCAGTGTCCACGCGTCGCGCCCGGCCACGGCAATCGGCGCGATGCCCGCGGCCTTGAGCTTCTTGCAGGCATCGAGGAATTCATTCCACGTTTTCGGCTCGCTCTTGATGCCTACCTTGTCGAACAGGTCCTTGCGATAGAACATGCCCCACGAGTAATACACCGTGGGCGCGGCGTACTGCTTGCCCTGGTACGACGAAGCTTCCTTCGTCGAGGCGTACATGCTGTCCCAGTTGTTCTTTTTCCAGTCGTCGGAAAGATCCGCGAAAAGGCCGCGCTTCGCGTAGTAGGCCATGCGCTCGCCGTCGTGCCAGTTCACGATGTCGGGCGGCGCGGTCGTGAGCCAGTTCGGCAACTGGACCTTGTAGGCTTCCTCGTCGACGAACGACACCTTTACGTCGGTGCCGGGGTGCGTCTTCTTGAACTGTTCGATCACCTGTTCCCACACGGCGCGCTGGCTTGCGCCCTTGTAGGCAATGTTCATTTCGAGCGTGCCGGCCTGCGCCGCGCTCGCGAACGCGCCTGCAAGCGCGCCCGCCGCCAGCGTCGCAGCAACGAGCAGGGTGCGTGGTCTGAAGGTCTTGCCGATCATGCGTGTCTCCTTGGTTATACGTCGTTGTCGGTGCTGCATCGTCAGGAACTGCGCAATACGTCTATTTGCGTCTATTGCGAACGGTAGGCGCTCACGCCCTGCGGCTCTATCGTACGCGAGCCGATCACGTATGCATCGTCGGGAATATCCGCAGAAAGGGTGTGCGTGCTGGGCCCGTAGTTGAACACCCAGGTGAAGCCGCCGCGCCGGCTCACGCGGATCGCGTCGCCAAGCGGCTGCGGCGTGAGGCCCGCTTCGCGCGCCACGCGCGCAAAGAGCGCCTGCGTGCTCGCCTCGTCGAACAGGCTCGCGAGGTAGTGGACCGCGCCGCTCCTCACGTACGCGGGATGGCCGTCGCTGAACGTCGCGCGCACTTCCGGCACGGCCCATTCGTTTTCGCCGGTATCGGCGCCGAGTTCGATCAGATCGCGCCAGTGGCGCGCGTGGCCTTCGTGCGCGCCATCCATGTCGAAGCGCACCGGCTCGCTGATGTTGGGCCGCAGCGACTCCACGCGCCACACGCGCAGCGGCAGCAGCGCCGCGAGCGGCCCCGGCGGCAGGTTGGCGGGAATTTGCAGATCCGCGGTTTTCGAGCCCGTGCGCGGCCCGATCACCACTTGCGCGCCCGAACTGGCGAGGCGCTGCGCGAAGTCGTCTGGCACGACGGGCAGCGGCGGCACAACCACGAGCCGGTAGCCGTCGAGCGGCGCGTGCACCGAAACGATATCCACGTCGAAGCCGAGCGCGCGCAGCGCCGAGTAGTACTCCACAGCGAAGCGCGGATAGTGGAAATCCGCGCCCTGCGGATGAATCTCGAAGAGCCACTTCGCCTCGTAATCGAGCACGAGCGCAACCGGCGTTTTCACGTCGAAGTCGCGGCCGCCCTTGGCCACCGCGAGCACGGCCTCGATTTCCTCGGCCACGCGCGCCGCTTCCGCACTGGCGAGGTCGGGGCGGTTGTCGGGCGTATTCAGGCCCGCGTGCATCTGCTCCTGCGCGAACGGCGCCTGGCGCCAGCGGAAATACGACACGCAGCCCGCGCCGTGCGCGAACGCTTCCCAGCTCCAGAGGCGCACCATGCCGGGCAGCGGCGCGGGGTTCCAGTGGGCCCAGTTCACGGGGCCGGGCTGCTGCTCCATGACCCAGAACGGCAGCTTCGACATGCCGCGATACACGTCGTGATTGAACGAGGCGAAGTCCGGGTGCCCGGTGCGCAGATAGCGCGCCTTCACGTCGGGTGCGTACCACTGCTGGTCGAGCGCGCCGAGCGGATAGCTGTCCCACGCCGCGACGTCGAGATCGGCGGCGACCTTGTAGTGATCGAACTCCATGAAGAGCTGCATGAAGTTGTGTGCAATGGGCCGCCCCGGCGAATGCGCGCGCAGGATATCGACCTGCATGCGGTTGTAGCGCTGCACTTCATCGGAGGCGAAGCGCTGGTAGTCGAGCCGGTGCGACGGATGCGCCTCGGTCACGGTGCCAACGGGCGCCTCGATTTCGTCGAAGCTGCGGTACTCCATGCTCCAGAACACGGTGCCCCAGGCGGTGTTGAGCGCGTCGATGCTGCCGTAACGCGCCTTGAGCCATTCGCGAAAGCGCTGCACCGCCGCCGTCGAGTAGCTGACCACCGTTTGATGGCAGCCGTACTCGTTATCGGTCTGCCAGTACGCGACGGCGGGATGCTGGCCATAACGCGCGGCGACCGCCTCGCAAATGCGCCGCGAAGCCTCGTAATACGCCGGCGACGAAAAATCGTAGTGCCGCCGCGAGCCGAACCCGCGCACGCGGCCATCGGCGCCCACGGGCAGGATGTCGGGATGCTGGTCGATCAGCCACTTGGGCGGCGTGGCGGTGGGCGTGCACATCACCACTTGCAGGCCGGCGGCACCGAGCGTGTCGATCGCGCGATCGAGCCAGCCCCAGTCGAATGCGCCCGGCGAGGGCTCGATGCGGCTCCACGCGAATTCGGCGATACGCACCTGCGCGATGCCCAGCGCCTTCATGCGCGCGGCGTCGTCTTTCCACATGGCCTCCGGCCAGTGCTCCGGGTAATAGCAGACTCCAAGACGCATCCCTGTGTCCTCGGTTGTTGTTTTCATGCGGGTTGATCGGCGGTGGCGAGCGGCACAACGGCGAAGCCGTCTTCCGCGAACAGATGGCAGGCGCTCGCGCTCGCACGGAACTGCGCGGTATCGCCGCTACTGAGCCGGGCATCGCCGGGCGCCTTGGCGACGAGCACCGCCTCGCCCCGCTGATCGAGGTGCACATAGCTGTGTTCGCCAAGCTCCTCGATCAGCGTGATGGCACGCGCAATCGTCAAGGCATCCTGAGCATCGCGCGAGGTGCGCGAGGCCACACCTTCCACCACGAGTTCGAGATGCTCGGGACGCACGCCGAACGTGACCGGCGCGCCCACGGCGAGCCGCGCGCCCTGTACCGGCAGCCGCACCGTTTCGCCGCTTTCGTCGAGCGTGACGCTCACGCCGTTCGTCTCGATGGCCGCCACGCGCGCCGGCAGAAAATTCATGCGCGGCGAGCCGATGAAGCCCGCCACGAAGCGGCTCGCGGGCCGGTGATAAAGCTCGAGCGGCGCGCCAACTTGCGCGATGCTGCCGTATCGTTCGGTATCCTTACCGCTATGCAGCAGGACAATCTTGTCGGCGAGCGTCATCGCCTCGATCTGGTCGTGCGTCACGTACACCACGCTCGCCTGCTCGAACTGGCGATGCAGGCGCGCGATCTCGATACGCGTCTGGCCGCGCAACGTGGCATCGAGATTGGAAAGCGGTTCGTCGAACAGGAACACGCCGGGCTCGCGTACGATCGCCCGGCCAATCGCCACGCGCTGCCGCTGGCCGCCCGAAAGCGCCTTGGGGTGACGCTCGAGCAACGCTTCGAGCTGAAGAATGCGTGCGGCTTCGCGCACCTTGCGATCGATCTCGGCCCTCGGCGTTTTCGCGAGCTTGAGGCCGAACGCCATGTTCTCGTACACGGTCATGTGCGGGAACAGCGCGTAGCTCTGGAACACCATGGCCACGCCGCGCTGCGCGGCACTCACGTCGTTCACGAGCTTGCCGCCGATCGAAATGTCGCCGTCGGTGACGTCTTCCAGGCCCGCGATCATGCGCAGCAGCGTGGACTTGCCGCAGCCCGAAGGGCCGAGGAATACACAGAACTCGTTCCTGCCAATCTCCAGATCGACGTTGCGAATCACCGGCGCATTCTCGCCGTATGCCTTCTGAACGCCGCGCAACGAAATGCTCGCCATCGTCCCGTCTCCATGTTCTAATCAGCGCGACACGGAGATTAAGCGCTTAATCAGCAGCCCATAAAAAAGCGATCGCTTCTGCGATCTGGCTGCCTTGTCTCCGATATTCGCTTTGATTGTCGGGCCAATGTTGCAGTGCCCGTCACAATCATGCAAATGTTGAATCGCCTTCCCATATTTTGAGATGGACATGTGAGATCCCATGCCGACCCTGAACGAAGTCGCGCGCCGCGCCGGCGTCACGCCGGCCACCGTCTCGAACGTCTTGCGCGAGCGCGGGCGCGTGGGCGAAGCCACGCGCCAACGCGTGCTCGAAGCGGTCGAGGCGCTCGGCTATCGCCCGCATTTGTCGGCCCGCGCGCTCGCCGAAGGGCGGCCGCCCACCATTGCGCTGATGGTGTCGAGCATCGCGAATCCGTTCTATCCGGAGTTCGCGCTCGCCGTGGAGAATGCGCTGCGGCGCAGCGGGCGCTTTCTCATCATCTGCAATACGGATGGCGACCCGCAAACGGGCCGCGCCTACCTCGAACAGATTGCGGGCACGCTCTCGGCGGGCGTGCTCGTGATGAACGCCAATCTCGACTTTGCCGACCTGCGCGCCACCGTGCGGCGCGGCGCGCCGGTCGTGCTGTGCATGTGGGAGCGGCCGCTCGACCCGCCGGGCCTGCCGTGCGTGGCCGTGGACTTCCGGCGCGCGGGGGAGCTTGCCGCGCAGCATTTGCTGACACTCGGGCATCGGCGCATTGGGGCGATCGTCGGCAGCAAGGTTTCCGGCATTCACGCGGCACGCTATGACGGCTTCGTCGCGGCCATGCAGGCCGCCGGCCTCGACGGTGCGGGCGCGCCCGTACGCTATGCGCCGGACACGACGCAAGGCGGTTATGCGGCCACGAGCGAGTTGCTCGCGCGGCATCCCGACCTCACCGCGATCTTCGCGACCAACGACCTGCCGGCGCTAGGCGCCATGCAGGCCGCCGCCGATCTTGGGCTCGACGTGCCGCGCGAGCTTTCCGTGGTCGGCATTACCGATATTCAGCTGGCGCGCGAGTCGCGGCCCCCGCTCACGACCGTTGCGGTCGCAACGACCGAGGCGGCAGAGCTGGCCGTCGAGTTGCTGACGGAACTGGTCGAAGCGCCCGGTTCGGCCGCCGGCGCGGCGGCGCGCGTGTGCGTGGTCCCGGCGCCGCGGCTGGTCGTGCGAGCTTCGACGGCGGCGCCGGGAACGAAAGCATAACGAAAGAATTAGCATGACAAGTCCCACCCAGCGCAAAGGTCCCATACGCAAACGTTAAGGTTCCCTCCAAACCATCCGTTAAACACGTTGGCGCTGCACGTGTGCACTGCCGCGAGAATACAAATCGAAGACGGCTGGAGAAAAACGAACGTGAAGCGAACAACGTTGAATCAGAAAGCCTGGGGCATCGTCGGGCTGCTATGGATCTCGCTCGTCGTGCTGGTGGTGGCCAACGCCTTCATGACGCGCTCGGGCATGGTGACGGACCGCAAGGCCCTCGTCGAGCAGGAGACGCAAACCGCACTGGGTGTGGTCTCGTACTATCAGAAAGAAGCGGCCGCGGGCCACATGAGCGCCGACGACGCGAAGCGCCTCGCCATCGCCACGCTGCGCGGCACGCGCTACGGCGACGACCAGAGCGGCTACTTCGGCATTTACGACAGCAACGCCGTGGCGCTGCTCGTGCCGCCCAAGCCGGAGATGGAAGGCAAGAGCCAGGCGAACATGACGGACCCGCGCGGCACGCATGTGGCGCTCGAGATCGTCAAAAGCTCGTCCACGGGCGGCGACGGCTACAGCAGCTACTGGTGGCCGAAGCCCGGCAAGAGCGCGCCGGTCGAAAAGATCACGTACTCCGCCCTCGTACCGGGCTGGGACTGGCACATCTTCACCGGCATCTATACCGACGACATCGACGACGCCTTCCGCAGCGCGCTGATCAGCAACCTTTTGCTCGTGACGGTGATCGGCGCGGCCGTGACGCTCGGTCTCATGTGGCTCATCCGCACGATTCGCCGCAGCCTTGGCGGCGAGCCGGACTACGCTTCGCAGATCTGCCAGCGCATCGCCGAAGGCGATCTCACGGCCCACGTGAATCTCGCGCCCGGCGACCGGCACAGCCTGCTTCATTCGATGCAGCAGATGCAGCGCCAACTGGTCGACACCGTGCAGCGCATCCAGACCTCGGCCGAATCGATCACGACGGGCGCCAAGGAAATCGCGGCGGGCAACCTGGACCTTTCCTCGCGTACCGAAGAGCAAGCCGCGTCGCTCGAGGAAACGGCCGCCAGCATCGAAGAGCTCACGACCACGGTCAAGCACAACACCGACAACGCGCGCCAGGGCAACACGCTCGCGGTCAATGCCTCGGAAGTCGCCGCGCGCGGCGGCGAAGTCGTGCGCCGCGTGGTCGAAACGATGAACGAGATTTCGAGCAGCTCGCAGCGCGTGGAGCAGATCATCGGCGTGATCGACGGCATCGCCTTCCAGACCAACATCCTCGCGCTCAACGCGGCCGTGGAAGCGGCGCGCGCCGGCGACCAGGGCCGTGGCTTCGCCGTCGTGGCGGGCGAAGTGCGCAGCCTCGCCCAGCGCAGCGCGACGGCGGCCAAGGAGATCAAGGACCTGATCGGACAGTCGGTGGCGCAGGTGTCGGAAGGCACGAAGCTCGTCGACGAAGCCGGTAAGACCATCGACGAGGTGGTGATTTCGGCGCGCCGCGTGGCCGACCTGATGGGCGAAATCGCGGCGGCGTCCGAAGAGCAGCACACCGGCATCGAGCAGGTGAACCGCGCCGTCGCGCAGATGGACGAAGTGACGCAGCAGAACGCGGCGCTCGTGGAAGAGGCATCGGCGGCGGCGCAGTCGATGGCAGCGCAGTCGAACGGGTTGCGCGACGTCGTGACGGTATTCCGCGTTGGGGCGCAGGCCGAGTCTGCGCTTGCGTCGACGGTTGCAGCTCCGGCTCAACGCGCGCGTGCCGTGCGCCCCGCCGCACCGCTCAAGCGCCCTGCCCCCGCGCCCGCGAAGGCCACGGCAACCACGCCGGCCCGCAAGGCCGCCAACGCAGCGCCCGCGGTCACAGCAAAGGCGGCATCGGCCAGCCCCGTGGCCACCGCCGCTCACGAAGCGGCAGACTGGGAAACGTTCTAATCGTCGGTCGCGAGGTGATCACGCAAGGCGCCCGCCCTCACCGGGCGCGCCTTGCGCCGCCCGCCATGCGGCAAACGTGATCAACCCGGGCGCAAGTCCAGGATCGCCGATACGGGTCCAGCTCGTATGCGTGTCGTCGAGTCCCGCCACCGGCTGCGGCGTGGCGAACTCCACGCGCGACATGCCGGGCCGATACGCCTCGTTCGGCCAGTACACCGGCATGACGCGGCGCGCCGCCATTTCCTCGCGCAACGCTTCGGGACCGCCTTCGTCGGTCACGACATCGCATTGTGCCGCCCAGTCGTGACTGTCCCACGCGAGAAACACGCCGGCGTTGCCTTCGGCGTCGAACGTGAGCACGGCGTTCTGCTCGGGGCGCCAGTAGTACTCGACGATGCGCTTGCGCTGCGCGACTTCGTGCAGCACGTCGGCGACGCGCCGGTTCGCGTAGATCGCGCCCACGCCGTGCACGCCGATATGGCCGCGCCGTGCGCAGAACTTGCGCTTGGCGTCTTCTATCGCGCCGCGCAGCTTGCGGGTCATCGCCGGATCGGACTTCTTCACGTAAAAGTCGATCAGCCCCGCGTTGAACGCCTCCACCGCGTGTGATTCGTCGGCCGTGGCCGTGAGCAGGATGCGCGTGCACGCCACGTCCTTCGCGGCGGCCAGGAAGTCGACGCCGGTCATCTCCGGCATTTCGTAGTCCACGACGAGCGCCGCGATATCGCCGAAGCGCGCCGCGTCGGTCATTACGTCCTCACCGAGCGCGTTGCCGCCGCGCTTCTCGAACTCCGACCATGCCGCGCCCGCAGCGGGGTTGCGCGCACTCTGCCGCGCCTCGTGCGAAGCGACGAAGGCCAGCGCTTCTCTTGCGCTCGTGAAGTAGCGATCCGTGCCCGCGCCCGGAAAGAGCCCGCGCAGCGCGTAGATGAAGTCGGGGCTGTCGTCGAGGAAAACGACGGAGACGGGATGGTAAACCGGCTGTCTGACGATGGAACTCATGCTGGATCTCGGTAAACGCGCTGCGCCTCATGCGGCGCGCCCGACACCTGGAGCGGCACCGCGCGGAAAACATGTCGATTATGCGGCGTCTCGCCTGGACACAGCAACCCGAAGCCGCAGGTGCGCGCTCAATCGAACGCGCGCAAACGTTATCGCACCCAGCGAGCATGAAGCGGTTTGCGTATGTGGGGAGCACGGTATTGGATGAAGAGGAACGCGAAGAGAATGGTGCATGCCTCCGTTTCTCCGGAGGCACGCGCGGCTGCCGCCTGCAGTCCCTATCTGGAGTCACTCTGATGTACGCACGCGAATCCATTCCCGCCGTCCTGTCCCGTGGCACCGCCGGATTCTCCGACGAAATCATGGAAGCTACGCCGACCAAAACGTTTCATCACGTCATCGACATCTACCTCAAGGACTCGAACGCATTCATGAACACGTATTTCGCCCGTTATTTCGAATGGCAGGGCATTTGCCGCGAACGCTGGTTTCACGAGTGCATTCACAACAATCTGCTCGCCTCGGGCGGCGT
The DNA here is from genome assembly GCF_040948855.1 of Paraburkholderia sp. BR10882. Classification (NCBI taxonomy): domain Bacteria; kingdom Pseudomonadati; phylum Pseudomonadota; class Betaproteobacteria; order Burkholderiales; family Burkholderiaceae; genus Paraburkholderia; species Paraburkholderia sp. BR10882. The sequence continues at coordinate 97,050 of NZ_JBFPKP010000013.1, forward strand.
GTTCGTCACCAAGCGCGCACACCAGGAATACGTGCAGGAAACCTTTCCGTTCCAGCGCGTGGATTGCTACCTCAACACCTTCCAGGTGCGTCAGTGCTCCGCGTATCTCGTGTTCCGCTTTTGCGTGGACGGGCGGCCCGTTTCGCTCGGCTATCAGCAGATCCTCTTTGCCGGCACCGATAAGCGCATTCGCCGCTTTCCGCCCGGCATCATCGAGCGCGTGAAGGAATACGAGCTGGTCCTGCCTTCGGGTTCGAACTGAGCGGATTGAACCCGGCTACCTGAACTAGCCCGCGAAATCCTGCCCCGCCGGAAAGCGGCGGGGTTTCGCCGGCGCATCGTGCAGCGCGCGGTCGGCGCTCGTGCCGGGCTCGGGCAGGCGGATCGTGAAGGTGGTGTACACGTGCGGCTCGGACTCGCAGGCGATCGTGCCGCCCAGCGCCTCCGCCACGCGGCGGCAGAATGTGAGGCCCATGCCGGCCCCGCGCCCGTGCGCCTTGGTCGAATAAAACGGATCGAACACGCGCGGCAGGATATCGGCGGGAATGCCGCAACCGTTGTCGGTAAAGCGCAGCACGCAAAAGCCCGCTTCGCTCGTTGCACTGATCTCCACGCGGCCCACGTAATCGCTCACCCTGTCGCTTCGTTCGGCCATTTCCGCGTGAATCGCGAAGAGCGCGTTCTTGAGCAGATTGAACAGCACGAACACGACGAGCGAATCCGAGCCCGAGAAACTCAGTTGTGCGTCGATGGGTGCCACCTCGACCATGTCGCGCTCGCCAGTGCGGAATGGAAAGCGCTCGAGCGCCGCATTCACGCAGGAGCGCACCGGGTAGGTCTCGAAGCTGCGGCGGTCGAGCCGGTCGAGCGTGAACGAAGCCAGCGACATTTCGACCACGGTGCTCGTGCTGTCCACCTGGCGGCGTATCGAGGTGGCGAGCGAGGAAAGGCGCTCCGACTGACCGGGGTAGAGTCCGTCCACGCACAACTGGTGCTGCACGGCCAGCTGATAACCGCGCATGAGTTCGGGCAACACGTTGCCGATTTCCTCCGCATGCATGCCGATGGCCGCGAGCGGCGTGGCGACTTCGTGCGCCACCGTAGCCGCGATGAGGTACGGGCGCATGAGGCCGAAACGCACGATCGTGACCGCGAGAATGCCAAGGCTGATCGCGATGAACACCGCGCCCGCGGGATAGAACGCGAGCCCGTAGTTGACGGCGTAATCGGTGGCGGCGAGTGTGTACAGGCCGAGGCTCACGAAGCACAGGTCGAGCAGCTTGCGGCGATCGTGCGCGTGCGTCTGACCGCGCGCGGCGTACAGCAGCCAGGCGCTGCGGCACGCGAGCAGCACGGTCTGCGCCACGTGCACGGGATGCAGCATGCCCGCCTTCGGATACTTGCCGAAGAAGAACGTGCCGTAGCCGTCCACGACGGAATCGCTTAACAGCAGCAGCGCCGCGAGCAGCACGCTGAGCAGATACGAGGCGATGAGGAGCGGGCGTTCGCCGCGCCGGGCGCTCACTTCCGTCACGAAGTGATAGAACGTGGTAGGCAGAAAGAGGATGAAAAAGTATCCGACCTTCACGAGCACGCCGGACAGTTCGGGGTCGGACGTCTGGAACAGAAAGGCCCAGGTGCCCTGCCAGAAGAACGTGGTCGCGCACATCAGGGCGAACGGCACCGAGAGGCGCGTGAAGCCCTCGGTCAGGAGCACGTAGACGCCGAATCCGAGAAATAGCGCGGACACGAACGCTGGCAGGATCGAGTACATAGTCTGTCGCGTGGGTTCTTGTTCTTACCGACCTGGTTGACGCGGCGCGTTCCCTGCAGCGTTCCCCGTGCGCCCAATGTGCGATTCGCGGGCCGGATCTCGCCGCCCGATGCAAGGCGCATGAAATGCGCGCCGATCGAATCGATTTTGCCGATTATCGCCGCTAATCCCGGATTGCGGCGAAATTTTGCCGCTATCGGCACCGCCGCTATGCGCCGCGAATCCGCGATGGCCCAATTTCGGTCGAATTGGCAGAAAACCACGGCATCCGTCGATTGAGGACAACCCTGGCGCCGCCCAGAATAGCGCTAATCACCCACCCCGACGGAGCATCCAGATGACCCCGACCCTCGCCGATGTCGCCATCCCCGACAGCCAGCTCGCCCGCGAAATCACCGAACTCGTGCGCGACACCGAATCGCCGCTGCTGTTCCATCATTCGAGCCGCGTCTATTACTTCGGCGCGCTGGCCGGCCGCCGGCTCGGCCTGAAGTTCGATCGCGAACTGCTGTACGCCGGCGCAATGTTTCATGACATGGGCCTCACGCACGCGCACAGCAGCGAGCACGAGCGCTTCGAAGTAGACGGCGCGAATGCCGCGCGCGACTTCCTGCGCGGCCATGGCATCTCGCAGCAGGACATCGACCTCGTGTGGACCGCCATCGCGCTGCATACGACGCCGGGCATCCCGCAGCACATGCATCCGGTGATCGCGCTCGTGACGGCCGGCGTCGAGATGGACGTGCTCGGCATTGCCTACGACCGCTTCAGCGACACCGAACGCGAGGCCGTGGTGCACGCGCACCCGCGCAGCGAACACTTCAAGGAGGACATCATCCAGACCTTCTATGACGGCATCAAGCACAAGCCCGCCACGACGTTCGGCAACGTCAAGGCCGACGTGCTCGCCGACAAGGACCCGCACTTCCATGCCGGCAACTTCTGCAGCGTGATCCGCCATTCGGCCTGGCGCGGTTGACTGACACCCGGAGCGATCCGGGACGTCTGAGGCGGCATGCGCCGCGGTTCTGACAGGCGATGCTATGCTCATCGCGATGTCCGCAAACGCGCTGCCGGGCCACGCTGCAATGCGATGCGCGCGCGTCCAGTCACAGTCCGCCGAGGGCTTCATGCAGCACACGCCAGGCCGCACGCGGCCGCACGGCTTCTCCAGCATAGTCATGAAACGCCCGCATCTCGTGGTGACGGTGTGCTTTCTTGCGGCCATGGCGCTGGTGAGCGGCGTCGGCCTGCGCCAGCTCTACCAGATGACGCGCTACGACCTCCATAGCCGCCAGCGCGACCTGGAGGTGCGCGCCGTAGGCGTGGACGCGCTGATTTCCGCAGAGCGCCGGCGCCTGCTGTTCCTGCGCGACTATGCGGAACATCTGCTCGCTTCGCCGAGCCAGCAGCGCGCCGGCTTGCAGAATCCGAAGGTGCAGGCCGCGCTGCGCGACAGCGGCCGGCCGCAATGGGAGGCTCCCGGCGCGATGGATGGACCGCGCGTTTTCGGCACCAATGCGCAAGGGCTCACGGGAATCGAGGGGTTTGACCGCGACGCCGCCGCACTGCCCGCCGACATCGTGCTCGCGCGTTCGATCAGCCCGCTGCTCGCGATCAGCCAGCACGCCGACGCGGTGCAAAGCACGGTCGCGTATATCTCGGCCAACGGCCTGTACGTGCTCTCGCCCGAGCGCCCGGACGCGCACGCGCCCGACCTGTTGCGGCGCTTCAGCACCATGCCCTACTACCGCCTGCATGCCACCGGACAGAATGCGGGACGCGACATCGTCTGGACTCCGATCTATACGGAATCGAAAAAAGGCGAAGCGATCGCCACGCTCAGCGCGCCCGTCTACACGAACGGACAGTTTCGCGGCGCCGTGGTGATGGACGTCGCACCCTCGCGCCTGCTCGCGCTTCAGCTCGCCACCTCGAACCTGACCGACGACGAGGCGCCTGCCGAGTTCGGCCTGCTGAACAGTAACGGCGACCTTGTCTACTTCGTCAATGGCGAGATCACGGCGCAGCGTCCCGCGCGCTTCGATCCGTATCTGCTCGACGTCGCGCGAGCGTCGGCGGCGGCCTGGTTAAAGCGCGGCAAGGGCTACGCCGTTCACTCGGGCCGGTATCTGCTGTTCCAGCACGTGGGCGATACGCAATGGATCCTGCTCACGGACACGGACGACTCAGAACTCACGCTCGCAGCAGCGCGCCGCGTGTTCAACAGCCCGCTGATCGTCGCCTGGCTGGCGATCGCGGTGCTGCTCGTCGGCACGCTGCGCATCGTCAAGCACATATTCGGCCAGTACGTCGAAGCGAGTACGCGGCTTGAAACGCTCGCGCGCAGCGATCCGCTCACCGGCCTCGCGAACCGCCGGCGCTTCCAGGAAGTATTCGACGAAACACTGGAACGCGCCGCCCGCGAGGGCGCTGAAACGGCGGCGCCCGCCGTGGCGATGCTGATGCTCGATATCGACTACTTCAAGCGCGTGAACGACCGCTTCGGCCACGCGGCGGGGGACCGCGTGCTGGTGATCTTCGCGGACATCCTGCGCAACAACCTGCGCAGCGCGGAAATGCCTGCGCGCGTGGGCGGCGAGGAATTCGCGGCGCTGCTTCCCGGCGCCGATCTCACGGCGGCCGCGAGCGTTGCCGAGCGCATCCGCCGGGCGGTCGAAGCGCACGCGGCAGACTCGGCGCATGGCGCCAGTGTGCCGGGCGAAGCCGTGAACCCGGATGCGATTGCATTCACCGTCTCGATTGGGGTGGCGGCCAGTCCCGCCGACTGCCCCGCCCACTATGAAGCGCTCATGCAGGTCGCCGACCGGCGGCTCTATGCCGCGAAGACAGGCGGCCGCAATCGCGTCGTTGCAGAGGATTCCCGATCGATCGATCCCGCGCGTGCCTGATGTGGGTTTGCCAATCCCGGTGGCCGCATTCATGCGCCACGCATGAGCGAAAACCTCGTCGGCCACTGCGATTGCGCTTGCGCGCCGGACAGCAGCGCGTCGCCGCCAGCGGAAAGACGCTACCATCGGCAGCGGCGATCGACGAAGGCCGCGCGTCGCCTTCGTCCGCGACGCCGGAGCCCGACCGTACGCCATGAGCAGCCGACTCACCGCCCTGACGACCTATTGTGTCGTGGCGTTCGCCGTCCTGGCAACGCTCACGGCGGCAGTGTATGCGTCGGACGCCGTCAACGAACGCCAGCAGCGCCAACAGGTGGACGTCTTTTCGAATCGCGCGCTGCTGCGCGCCGAACTGGTCACCTCCGAAGCCGACTCCGCGCTGCGCCAGCTCATGTCGTACCCCGACACGCCGTGCACGAACGACCACATGCAGCGCCTGCGGCAGGTCGAGGAGCAGTTTCGATACATTCGCGAAGTCGCCTCGACCCATGACATGCGGCTGCGCTGCAGTTCGCTGCACGGCGCTGTCGACATCGCGTTGCCGCCGCCCGAATGGACCTATGCAGGCGGCTTCACCGCCTGGCATACCGAAGTCGGCAAGCGCGGCAACGAGCGGCAGATGCTCAACGTGCGCCTGGGCAACCACGTCGTGGTGATCGATCCGCGCTTCTACCTCGACATCGTGCCGCTCGACGACACCATCAAGCTCACCGTGCTCGAAACGCAGCACGGCGCCGTGATTTCAAGCTGGCCGCACACGGACGACGCCCTCGTACGCGCCGCGCTCCAGCGCACCGGCAGCCCGTATTTCGAAGGCCGCTATTACGTCGTCGAGCGCTCGAGCCGTTATCCCATTGCGGTGGTCGCATACGAGCCCGAGGACCGCATGCGCCGCGACGTGCCGGCGCAGCTCAGAACGCTGCTACCGCCCGCGGTCGTCCTGAGCGCCATCGGCACGTGGCTCGTCCTGCGCTGGCGCCGCACGCTGCGCACGCCGCGCAACGCGATGCTGCAGGGCATCCGTCGGCGCCAGTTCGTGGCGTGGCTGCAGCCGCTCGTCTCGCTGGAGAGCGGGCGCTGCGTCGGCGCCGAAGCGCTCGTGCGCTGGAAGCTCGAAGACGGCACCCTTGTCGCGCCCGACACGTTCATTCCGATGGCGGAGTCGCTCGATCTCATCGAGCCCATCACCGATCAGGTCATACGGTCCGTGTTCGAGGGCGTCGGCGCGATGCTCGCGCGTCGCCGCGATCTGCACGTCTCGCTCAATCTTGCCGGCAAGGATCTCGCCGGCACACGCGTGCTCCAAACCCTCAAGGCGAGCCTCGCGAAATATGGCGTGCGCCCCGAACAAATCTGGTTCGAAGCGATTGAGCGCACGCTCATGGATACGGCCAGCTCCGCACCCGTTCTCGAAGCGTTTCGCGCAGCCGGTCACCGCATCTTCATCGACGATTTCGGCACGGGATATTCGAGTCTCTCGTATCTGCAGGCATTGCCCGTGGATGGCATCAAGATCGACCGCTCGTTCCTCCTCTCGCTGGCGAGCGGCGAGGAAATGAACAAGATCGTGCCGCACATCATCGAAATGGCGCGCAGCCTCGACCTGCTGATGGTCGCCGAGGGGGTGGAAACCGAGGCGCAAGCGCAATATCTGCGCGAGCGCGGCGTGCAGTTCGCGCAGGGCTGGCTCTATGCGAAGGCCATGCCCGCCGACGAATTCCTGCGCTACCTGGAGCGTGAAGCGGCGCGCACGCGCGAGACGTGAGCGTGGCGCACGCTCAGGCGAACTGACCCGGCGACGCGGCGTGCGGCACCTCGCCAGGCGAATGCGGGAGTGCCACGCCGCCGCACCGTGCCGCAGCCGCCTTGCTGAGCACGGCGCTGTCGTAGCCACGGCCGGCAAAACGCACGACGTCGACGAGACTGAAGCCTTGTGCGCGATAGAACGCGATGAGGTGGTCGGCGGGAAACGGCGTGTCGAGCGCGAGCTGCGTGTAGCCGCGCGCAGCCGCCCAATGCCCCGCGAAAGCAAGCAGCGCGCGGCCGATACCGCGGCTTTGCCATTTTGGCTCGATGCCGAACTGATGGACCGAAGCCACACTGCGCTGGCGATAATGTTCGCACTGCGAATGGCTATCGTGACCTTCCACCGTGAGCGTACCGATGATCCTGCCATTGCAGACAGCGACGAAACAATCTCCAGCCAGCGCGCGTTCACGCGTGAGGCTCGCCGCCTGATCGGCACATGAGCAGTGCAATCCAAGCGACGCGAGCCGCGAAAACGCGCGATGCAGCAGACGCGTCAGCGCTTCCCATGAGTCGTGGCGTGGATCGAAGCGCCTCAGCACGAGCCGGCCGAGGCCGGGCTGCACGGAGGTGATTTGCTCTTGCGGGCGCTGGCTTGCACGCGAGATCGACATGGCGTCTCCAGTCGTTTCGATGCCCCCAGTCTAGGGTTGGCCCGTAAGGGCCACAAGAAAAAATCTCGTAAAAACCGGCGCGATGGTTGTGAATGCAGTGGTGTATGCGCGCTAGCCTTGCTCGGCCATACGCTCCACCACGGCGAGCACGATGCGTCGTGCCGAGTCGATATGCGCCACGGTCAAGGCGCGCGCGCCGCGTGCGTTGCGCGCGAGGCACGCTTCCAGGATGGCCTCGTGTTCGTGCTGAAACGAGGGGGTATCGGCAAGGAGCGTATTTTGCAGCCGCTCATAGCGCTCCACCTGCGCGCGCAGTTCGCGTATCGCCGCCAGTTGCCTGGCGTTGCCGCAGGCGCCGTAAATCAGTTCGTGAAATTCACGGTTGAGTTCGCCCTGCTTCTGCGTGGTGACTGCTTCGCCCAGCAGCCGGTGAACGAGTTCCGCGCGTGCAAGCGTTTCGTCGTCGATGCGCTTGACCCCGCGAAAGACCGCGTCGCCTTCGAGCAGCGCGCGCAGGCCGTAGATCTCCTCCACGTCCTGCACCGTGAGCATGCGCACGACCGCGCCGCGATTGCGGAAAATCTCGACGAGCCCCTCGCGCGCGAGCCGCTGGATCGCTTCGCGCAGCGGAATGCGGCTCACCTCGAAACGCTCCGCGAGATCGCGCTCGACAAGGCGCTCGCCGCTGCCCAGTTCACCGCTGACGATCAGGTCGCGCAACCCGGACGCAACCGCGTCCGCCGTGGAGTCGAATTTTGTTTCCATGCATGTCATGCCCGGTTAGTGCCCGGTTCGTTTTCGGGCCCGTTCGGCATAATGGTATACCAAAATGCCGAATGCGGTCATAATAGCGTATCCCCTTTTCGATCGAACGGAGAGTCAGCATGGCGCATGGCGAACACACCTACCGCGTTTCGGTGCAATGGACGGGCAATCGCGGCAGCGGCACCTCGGGTTATCGCGACTACGACCGCGATCACGTGATCCGCGCGAACGGCAAGCCGGACATTCCGGGCTCTTCGGATCCGGCCTTTCGTGGCGACGCCTCGCGCTGGAATCCGGAAGATCTGCTCGTGGCCTCGGCTTGCGCGTGCCACAAGCTCTGGTATCTGCACCTGTGCGCCGAGGCGGGCATCGCCGTGCTCGCCTATGAAGACGAGGCCGAAGGCACGATGGCCGATACGCCGCAGCGCGGCGCCTTCACGAAGATCGTGCTGCGCCCGCGCGTCACGATCCGCGCGAGCGACAACCGCAGCCTCGCCGAGCGGCTGCATCACGCAGCGCACGAGCAGTGCTATATCGCCAATTCGGTGAACTTCCCCATCGTATGCGAGCCGGCCATCGAACTGGCTGCGTAACGCCCGCGAACGCCCCAGGCGGCTCGGTCCGACGTCCCGGCACTCCCGCGAGTGCCGGAAACAAAAGGGCTCGATCCCAAATTCCCGCTGCAACGTTCGTGAACGTCGTCACGACTGACTGCTCCCTCCGAAACCGCCCCATATAAATCGTATGCGATTTAATCTTATGCGCTTGACACGGGGAAATTTCTTGTCCATTATGCATCGCATGCGATTCGATCTTACGCGACGCATATGACCCAAACCTGAAATCCATCAAGGAGCGCAACATGGCAACGATCGACAAAGTGCTGTTCTCGGGCAACACCCACACCACCATCAATCACGACCCCGCGGCCCAACGCGGTGAATTCGGCGTCGTCGACCTCGAACTGTCGTCTTCGAGCGGCGAAACCCTCGACATCGTCGCGACCGAACCGCACCCGCGCGCCGAGCAGCTGTTCGCCGGCGCATGGTCCGCCTGCTACATCTCCGCGCTCGCCATCGCGGCCTCGCTGAAGAAAGTCGCCCTGCCGGCGGACGCCTCGGTGGACATTCGGGTCGATGTCGGCCAGACCGGCGCCGCCTGGTTCCTGGGCGCGCACTTCACGGTCACGCTGCCGGGCATCGAGCAAAACGTGGCCGAGGCCATCGCGCGCAGCGCCCATCAGATCTGCCCGTACTCGAAGGCCGTGCACGGCAACATCGACGTGAGCCTCACCGTCGCCACCGCATAACCGGCAACCGCAATTCACGCTTTCACCCAAATTCACTGCAATTCACATTTACCTAGCGAGATCCCATCATGAAGACCCAATTCATCGCCAAGCTCCTCATCGCCCTTTCTGTCGGCGCAGCCGCCCCCGCATTCGCCAGCGGCTACGGCCCGGCCCCGTCGTACCGGCCCGAAGTCGGCGCACCGGCATCGCAACGCGGCCAGAGCGTGCAAACGCTCGCCGCCGAGCGCGCCGAAAGCGGCACCGCAGCGACGGCTTACGGCGGCATGGCCGACGCCACCACGGGCGCGGGCAGCCGCGTCTCGATGGAGCGAAACAACCTCTTCGCCCACCATTGATTGCGCCACGGCGTCGTGGCTGTTTCGCCGGGCATCGCAATGGCGATGTGCGGCGGAACCGGTTTCGGCCTACGATATAATCGCAAGCGATTTATTCAAGTTTGCGAGCCATTGAGGCCCTTTGCCCGAAAAGGATGACCATGAAATCGACGGACCACCCGGCGCAGGGCGCCACGCCCGCGCCGCTCGCAGACTACCTTTGCTTCGCGGTTTACTCGACGAATCTGGCGTTCGGCAAGGCCTACAAGCCGATCCTGGACGAACTCGGGCTGACCTATCCGCAGTACATAGCGATCATCGCGCTCTGGGAGCAGGACAACCAGACGGTGAGCGGCCTGGGCGAGAAACTCTTTCTCGAATCCAACACGCTGACGCCGATGCTAAAAAAGCTCGAAGCGATGGGGTATGTGCAACGGCGGCGCGATCCGGAAGATGAGCGCCAGGTGCGTGTGAGCCTGACCGCGAGCGGCCGGAAGCTGCGCGAAAAGAGCCTGAAAGCCGCGGATCTCACCGACGCGACCGGGCTGGGCCACGACGAATTCATGAAACTGCAAAAGGCGATCGTGAACCTGCGCGCCAATTTGATTCGTTCACTCGACACCGAATAGCCGTCGCAGCGACGCGCACAGTTTCCGCGCGCCGGCTTCGATAAGTAATAGTTAGGACTACAACCCATATCGCGGTTGGGGAAAGGCATACGCACGTCCAATGCTTCCTGCGCGCCATTATCCAACGTCACCATCAGGAATTGATATGCCAAACGATCTTCATCCCACGCCCCTTTCGCGCCGGCGCTTCATCGGGGCCGCTGCCGTGACGCTTGCAGGCGCCGCAATGAGCCGGTTCGCCTTCGCGGAATCGAAGCCGTCGGCCGGCGGACTCACGCAGATTGCCGCCGGCGATCCGTCTTCGATTCGTCCGCTGCGCGTGCATGCGCCGGAAGCGGCGCTGACCGATCTGCGGCGCCGTATTGTCGCGACGCAATGGCCCGAGCGCGAAACGGTCGACGACGCCTCGCAAGGCGTGCAGCTCGCGACCATGCAACGGCTCGCCAGCTACTGGGCCAACGACTACGACTGGCGCAAGGTGGAGGCGAGGCTCAACTCGCTGCCGCAATACGTCACGGAAATCGACGGGCTCGATATTCACTTCATCCATGTGCGCTCGAAGCACGAGAACGCGCTGCCGATCGTCGTCACGCACGGCTGGCCCGGTTCGATCATCGAGCAGCTGAAAATCATCGAACCGTTGACCAATCCAACCGCGCATGGCGGGAGCGCATCCGATGCGTTCCATGTCGTCATTCCTTCTCTTCCGGGTTACGGTTTCTCGGGTAAGCCGACGAAAACCGGTTGGGACCCCCAGCGTGTCGCTCGCGCCTGGGTCGTGCTGATGGATCGGCTCGGCTACAAGCGCTACGCCGCGCAAGGGGGCGACTGGGGCAATGCCGTGACGGAGCAGTTGGCGCTGCTCAAGCCGGCAGGACTCGTGGGCATTCACACCAACATGCCAGCGACCGTGCCCGACGCTGTCGCCAAATCGCTCAAGGACGGCACGCCGCCCCCGGCCGGGCTCTCGCCGGAAGAGCAGCACGCGTACGACCAGCTCGATTACTTTTACAAGCATGGTCTGGGCTACGCCCTCGAAATGGCGAACCGCCCGCAGACGCTCTACGCGATCCAGGATTCGCCAGTCGGCCTCGCCGCATGGATGCTCGACCACGATGCGAGCGGTCAGGCGATGATTGCGCGCGTGTTCGCAGGCCAACCCGAAGGCCTGTCGAAGGATGACGTGCTCGACAACGTCACGCTCTATTGGCTGACGAAGACCGCGGTCTCCTCCGCGCGCCTGTATTGGGAAAACAAGCTCAACTTTTTCGCGCCCAAGCATGTGGAGCTGCCGGTTGGCGTGAGTGTCTTCCCGGACGAAATTTATGCCGCACCGAAGAGCTGGACGGAGCGCGCCTACCCCAGGCTGGTTCACTACAATCGCCTTCCGAAAGGCGGCCATTTCGCAGCATGGGAACAGCCTGCCGCGTTCACGGAAGAAGTTCGCGCGACCTTCAGAACGCTGCGTCAGCCGGCCTGACGAAATGCCGCGGGCGTGAGCTTTCGGGTGTCCGACGATTTTATCAAGGACTCCGAATGCTCACGTCCACCCCCAACTACAAACGGCCCCGTGCGCCGTCCGATGGACTGCAACAACGGGTGCGCCTCCTTCCCAAATACTGCGCTGCGTGGCTGCCACGCATCGCTCAAGCGGAAAAACGGCGCAAATTCCAGTGCTTTTCCACGAATAGAAGATCGCGCACCTCGCGGACAATGCCGGTCATAGCCCGATTTGCGGCTATTTCAAACGTGCGCCGACCGGCGCAAGTCAAACTTCGACGTCAAAAAAAGAAAGGTGATTGTTGTGTTTGCCCGGATATTCCTGCTGTGGATGGCGTCGCTGATGCTGGTGCAAGTCGGTTTTCGATATCTCGATGCAGAGTCGCTGCTCGATTTCGGCGACACGGCATTCGAACCGGCTTCCGCGACGCAGGTCGCCCAGCAGCAGGACGCCGAACTGGAACTGGAACTGGCCGCACAAGGTGCGAGCGTCCGTGGGATCGCGCCGCTAGTGTCGATCAAACCGGACATCGTCAATCTCGGCGCCGAGGTAACGCCTCATCTGCGCGATGCCATCTGGGCGCCGCATGCCGGGACGGCGTCGAACGCCTCCTATCTGCGCGAAGCCTGTTCGTCTGGCTTCACGCGCCTGAAGATGGCCGCCCGCTGGTTCGATGCGCGATTCGTGGCGCTCATGCTGGCGCTCGGGGTGTTGCTGTTCGCGCTGCGCGCCTGGTGGCTGCGGACGGTGCGCCACGATCTGCTCGCCATGATCGCCACCCTGCGCGCCGCGACGAGCGCAAGCGGCCCGGCACCCGCGCTCGCGCTCGTGGACTGCCCGCGCAAGCTGCATGGGCTTGCCCGCGCGATCGGCGATCTGTTGTGCCGCCGCACCGGCGCAGTCGAAGACCAGTCGGCTACCTTCGCCGCTTTCCTGCGGCAGACTGAATCGCGAGTGGCGCGGTTGCGCGCCTATGCGATGAACGTCACGCGCTGGAACTTGCGCGTGGCCCTCGTCGAGGACATCGATCTCTTCCAGGATCTCGCGCGGCAGTTCGTCGACACGGCCGGCCAGGGCGGCGTGAATCATGCGCCCGTGACCGTGGACGCGTATCTGAAGGACCGCTTCGTCTATGGCGCGAACGCGGACGCGAGCATCGTGCTGCGACTGGAAGCCGGCGAGGCGTTTGCGCTGCCGCGCTCCGCGCTCGTGCGCCTCGTCGACAATCTCGTGGGCAACGCGCACGCGCACGGCAAACCGCCCATCGAGATCTGCACGGCGCGCGGGCCGCGCTCGTGGACCTTGAGCGTGCGGGACCACGGCGAAGGCGTAGCGGCGAGTCTGCCCGAGGGCGGCGCGCCGGCGTCGCCGCTGCCCGCCTCGCGCGCGGCGAGCCTTCGCCTCGACTCGCATTGGGGCATGGGCCTGTCGATCGTCCGGCGCCTCGCGCGCCTGTGCAACGCGAAGCTCAAGATCGGCAATCATCCCGAGGGCGGGCTCTGGGTGCGCGTGATCGTGCCGATGGACAAAGCGCGGCACGCCTGACGCGACACCCTCCCCTCAAGCCCCCAGCAGCACGCCGCTGCGTATCGGACGCGTGCCCGTCACGCGACCGAGCGGCGCGCCGGCCGTGACGAAGCGAATCGCCCTGCGCATATAGAAAACGCCTTCCGCGGTGCTCTTCACCGTCGTCGTTGCCCCCGTCATCGGATCGACGATATCGAAGAGCGGGTCGTTTTCGCGGATCCAGTCGCCGATTTTCGCGCGGTGCACGAGAATACCGCTGCACGGCGCATAGCATTGCGCGCTGCCGGCGAGCGGCGTGGCAGGCATCAGCAGCTCCGGCAGCGGCTTCACGTCGCCGCCGGTGAGCGCACCGCGCCAGCGCAGATAGTCGATCAGCGCGTCGGCGTCCTGCTGGGCGGTTTCCCACGACACGTCGCGCTGGCCGCGGCACTCGATCGTCACCGCGGTGGGTCCGGCGGGCACGGGCTGCGTGGCCGGCATCTGTTGACGCAGTTGCCACCACAGCAGGCTATGCGCCTCGTCGAACGCCTGCGCGCCCGAGTCGGTGGCGAGCAGTTGCGCGCGCGAGCCGAGGTAGCGGGCCAGCGGCTCGACATCGGGCCAGCCGGCCTCGCTCGTGTACACGTGCATGACCGCCTCGAGCGAGCAATGCAGGTCGATGATGAGATCGGCGTCGTGCGAGAGCCTGAGCAGCGCCAACTGGAGCGAATCGAATTCCGTGAGCGGCTCCTGTGCGTCGAGCGCTTCGCGCATCAGTTGCCGGATCAGCTCGCGGTTGCGGTCGACGTCCGCGCCGAGCGTCTCCTTTGCGCGCGCGAGCAGCTTCGGAAACGCGTGGAAGTGGCGGTTGAAGTTCCTGCCGCTCGCAAGATCGAACCGGCCGATGAACTGGCCGAGCACGTGCTGGTTCAGGCCCACGGGATTGGCGAGCGGTACGAGCACCACCTGCGCGGCGAGCGCGCCTTGTGCTTCGAGCTCCGCCAGTTGCGCGCGCAACAACACGGCCGTCAGCATGGCGGGCGTTTCGTCGGCGTGCAGCGACGCCTGGATATAGACCTTCTGGGGCGCGTCGGCGGGGCCGAAATGGAAGCTGGTCAGTTCGCGGTGCGTGCCCGGCGTGGCGCTCAGGAGCGGAATCGTTTGCTGGTTCATGAAGTCAATGCGGTTTCAAAAATGTGTGCAGCGGCCCAGTTGCCGCTCAGTTTCCGTACGGATCGAAGTCGAAATAGCGATGCGCGATCTGCGCGTAGGTGCCGTCCTTGAGCATGGACGCGATCGCGTCGTTCATCTGCGCCTGCAGCACCGTTTCGTCCTTGCGCATGCCGATGCCCGTGCCGCGGTCGCCCATCGAAATCGGGCCGCCGGCAAACGCGAAACCGTTGCCCTGCGGCGTGTGCAGGAAGCCGTAATCCGCTTCGACGTAGCCCAGCAGCGCGGCGTCGAGCCGCCCGTTGACGAGGTCGGCGAACACTTCGTCCTGGCTCTTGTAGGTGACGACGTGGACGCCCGCCGGCGCCCAGTTCGCGAGCGCATAGGTCTCGAACTGCGTGCCCGCCTGCACCCCGACCGACTTGCCGGCCAGCGACTGCGCGGTGGCGCCGAACGGGGCGCCCTTGCGTGCGACGAGCCGCGACTTGAACTGGAACAGCTTCGACGTGAAGAGAATTTGCTGCTCGCGCTTCGCGGTGATCGCCATCGACGACATGATCGCGTCGATCTTGCGCGCCTGCAGCGCCGGGATCATGCCCGAGAACTCCAGCTCGACCCACTGGCAATGCGCGTGAATCCGGCGGCAGATCTCGTTGCCGAGATCGACGTCGAAGCCTTTGAGCGAGCCGTCGGGTGCCTTGGCGTCCATGGGCGGATAGGTCGGATCGATGCCGAGGCGCACGATGTCGCCCTCGCGCGCAAAGGCATTGCTGCTCAGGGCCAGCGCGAGCGAAAGAAGGATCGACGGGATTTTTTTCATGATGAGCGATCAGTGAACGTGGGGGTCTCCTGCCGACCGATGGTAGGACGACGCTGCGTTCGGGAAAAGCTCGAATTCGTCTATCATGATCACACATACCGATCACAGCCAGTCGTCGCCCATGAGTCTCACGCTCTCCCAGTTGCGCGTCTTCGTCGCCGTCGCCCAGCGTGGCAGTGTGCGGGCGGCGTCGCGCGCCCTCGGCGTGGCGCAAAGCGGCGTGACGCAGCAGTTGCAGAATCTCGAAGTCGAACTAGGCGGCCCGCTGCTCACACGCACGAATCGCGGCGTGACGCTCACGGTGCTCGGCCAGCGCATGCTGGTACGAGCGGCGTCGATTCTCGGCGAGTGCGAGCGCGCGAGCGAAGAGGCGCAGCAACTGCGCGGCGATTACGCGGGCGAAGTGGCGTTCGGCCTGACGACCGATCCGCTCATGGACGCGCTCGTGCCCGTGCTCGGGCAGTACAGCAAGCGGTTTCCACGCGTGGCGCTGCGTCTGCGCACGGGCACGTCGCGCATGATGATCTCGTGGATACGCGAAGGCACACTCGATTTCGCGCTCGCCCTCGTTTCTGACCAGACCGATACGACCGATCTCTCGGTGACGGAGCTTTACCCGTCGGACCCGGTGGTCGTCTGCCGCCGCGACCACCCGAAGGCGGGGGCGCGCACGCTGCGCTCGCTCACGCACTGCGACTGGCTCGCGACGCGCTCGCCCAATATCGCGGACGCCTTCGCTTCGAGCCGGCTCACGACGTTCTTCACCGACCACGGGTTGCCGCCGCCGCGCATCGTCGCGACGGTGGAGGGGCTCTTCGAAACGCTGCATTGGGTCAGCGAAACGGATTGCCTCGCGCTGGAGTCGTCGGTGGTCGCCACGCGCGGCCCGTTTGCCGATCGGCTCACGCGCATCAGGATCGCCGAACGGCCCGCGGCGCAGCAGGTCTGTTTGCTGCAGCGCGCGGCCGTGCCGCTCACGCCTGCCGCACAGGAGCTCGCGACCATGCTCGCTTCGTATGCGCGGGCAGGCCGCGCGCCGCGCTGAGGCGATCGTTACGCGCCTTCTATGTAAGCACTAAGCCCCGACGCCAGCGCCGCAAAAGTTACCGTGCAACGCGCGCTCGTGCGCAGATCCTCATGCATGGCGACCCACGTATCCAGGCTCAGCGAGAACTCGTCGCGCAGAACGCGCACCAGCTTCGGGTCTCTTGCCGCCAACGGCGACTGGCACCCGCCGATGCCGAAACCAGCGCGTATCGCGGCCAACTGGGCAAGGTCGCTGTCGGCGCGAAATGCAAAGTTATGACGGCTGTAGGCTGCGAACCTGGGCTGAACCGAACGAATGAACGCGTTCTCGTGATCGAAGCCGATGACCGAATGGCGTGTCAGCTCTTTCATCGACTTCGGCACGCCATGAAGCGCCAAATATCGTTCGTGGGCATGCAGCCCGACGTCGATCGCGCCAATACGTTTGGCGATCAGCGCCTCCTGCACTGGCCGGAACATGCGTATCGCAATGTCCGCTTCACGACGCAGGAGGTCGTCCGCCCTGTTTGACAGCACGAGTTCGATCCTCAGCTCGGGATATTGGTGGCGCAGCGCCGCCAGGATCGGCGGCAAGACCTCGACGCCGATGACTTCGCTCGCCGTCAGCCGCACGGTCCCGCGCACGCCCGAGCCGTGACCGCTCGCCGCGCGGCGCAAGGCGGCCGTCGTCATCGCAAGGCCGACCGCGTACGGCCGCAGTTCATTGGCCGCCTCGGTTGGCGAGAACCCATCGGATGAGCGCGTAAACAGCGTGAGTCCAAGCGCCGCCTCCAGACTTTCGACGTGGCGGCCGACGGTCGGCTGCGTGATGCCCAACGCGCGGGCGGCCGCCGAGAGCGAGCCGCTTTCCAGGACCTGCAGAAAGCTCCGGTACCACTCCCAGTTCGGTTCCTTGTCGGCCATACTTCGTCCCCAATTCAGATCGCAGGCTATACATAAATGTATAGCTTATGGTCTATTTTCGCCAATTTTCTATTGACGGCAAGCGGCGCAGAATGCCCCTCATCACCGCTCACCCGTCAGGAGAACCCGCATGAACGCCACCCGCATCAATCGACAGAACCGCGCACTCGTACTCGGCGCCAGCGGCGGAATCGGCAGCGAAGTCGCGCGCCAGTTGCTCGACGCCGGCTGGCAAGTCCGCGCGCTGCGGCGCGGCGGTGCGCCGGGCACGGCTGCCGCCGGCGCCATCGACTGGGTCGACGGCGACGCGCTCTCGCGCGAAGCGGTGGTACGCGCCGCGCAGGGTTGCGCGGTGATCGTGCACGCCGTGAACCCGCCCGGATACCGGCGCTGGGCGGAAGTCGTGCTGCCGATGATCGACAACACGCTCGCCGCCGCGGCCGCCGCGGCCGCCGTGGGCGCGACCGTCGTGCTGCCGGGCACCATCTACAACTTCGGGCCCGACACCTTCCCGGTACTGCGTGAAGATTCGCCCCAGCAGCCGCTCACGCGCAAGGGCGCGATTCGCGTGGAACTGGAGCGGCGCATGCGGGCCGCGAGCGAGCATGGCGTGCGCTCGATCGTCGTGCGTGCGGGGGACTTTTTCGGGCCGCACGTGGGCAATAGCTGGTTTGCGCAAGGGATCGTGAAGCGTGACGAGCCGGTGCAGGTCGTGCGCCAGCCGGGGACGCGCGGCGTGGGCCACGCGTGGTCGTACGTGCCCGATGTCGCGCGTACGATGCTCGAGCTGATCGAGCGGCGCGACACGCTGCCCGCGTGCGCAGTGTTCCACATGGCCGGCCACTGGGACGCCGATGGCTCGCAGTTCGTCGAAGCGATCTGCCGCGTCGCCCGGCGCCACGGACTGAAGCCGCAGAGCAAGCCCTTCGCCTGGGCCTTCATGCGCGCCATCTCGCCCTTCGTGACGACGCTGCGCGAACTGATGGAGATGCGCTATTTGTGGAGCGAACCGTTGCAGCTCGACAACGCCCGCCTCGTCCGCGAACTCGGGCGCGAGCCGCATACGCCGCTCGACGAAGCCGTCGAGGCGACGCTCATGGGTCTGAATTGCCTCGGCGCCGACGAGCGCGCGCCGAAAGCGGCTTGATGGTTACGCCTTCAGGCGCTGCGCGATTTGATACGGATTCCGAATGTCAATGCGAGTGGCTCGGCACGTCCGAGCCGCGGCAACCCACCAGGAAGTCGAAATCGCAGCCCTCGTCGGCCTGCAACACGTGCTCGACATAAAGCTTGCGATAACCGCTGCGATCGGCGGGGATGGGCCGCTGGTTCGCAGCCCACTCGTCGAGCCGCGCGACGATCGCCTCGTCGCTGATATCCACGCGCAATACGCCCTCCTCGCAGTCCAGCTCGATCCAGTCGCCGTCCCGCACGATCGCGAGCGGGCCGCCCGCACGCGCTTCAGGGGCCACGTGCAGCACCACCGTGCCGTACGCCGTGCCGCTCATGCGCGCGTCCGACACGCGCACCATGTCGGTTACGCCCTGCGCAAGAAGCTTGGGCGGCAAGCCCATGTTGCCCACCTCGGCCATGCCCGGATATCCCTTGGGCCCGCAGTTCTTCAAGACGAGCACGGAATCGGCCGTGACGTCGAGATCGGGGTCGCCGATGCGCGCCTTGTAGTCGTCGAAGTTCTCGAACACCACGGCGGGCCCGCGATGCTTCAACAGCTTCTGCGTGGCCGCCGACGGCTTCAACACCGCGCCGTTCGGCGCGAGATTGCCGCGCAGCACGCACAGCGCGCCGTCTTTGACGAGCGGATTGTCGAGCGGGCGAATGACTTCGGCGTTGTGAATAGGGGCTTCGCGCACGTTTTCCCACAGCGTTTTGCCGTTGGCCGTGAGCGCATCGGGATGCGGCAGCAGGTTCGCTTCACCGAGCCGCCGCAGCACGGCGGGCAAGCCGCCCGCGTAATAGAACTCCTCCATCAGAAAGCGGCCCGAAGGCTGCAGGTCGACGAGGGTCGGCGTACCTTGCCCGATGCGCGTCCAGTCGTCGAGTTCGAGCGGCACGCCGATGCGTCCCGCAATCGCTTTCAGGTGGATCGCCGCATTGGTCGAGCCGCCGATCGCCGCGTTCGTGCGAATGGCGTTTTCGAACGCCGCGCGCGTGAGCAGCTTCGAGAGGCGCAGGTCTTCGAGCGCCATCTCCACGATACGCATGCCCGACATGTGCGCGAGCACGTAGCGGCGCGCGTCCACGGCCGGAATCGCCGCGTTGTGCGGCAGCGTGACGCCCAGCGCTTCGGCCATGCACGCCATCGTCGAAGCCGTACCCATGGTGTTGCAGGTGCCCGCCGAGCGCGACATGCCCGACTCCGCCGACATGAACTCGTGGATCGAAATCTTGCCCGCCTTCACCTGCTCGCTCAGTTGCCACACCACCGTGCCCGAACCGATATCGCGCCCTTCGTGCTTGCCGTTGAGCATCGGGCCGCCGGTCACGGCAATCGCAGGGACGTCGCAACTGGCCGCGCCCATCAGCAATGCGGGCGTGGTCTTGTCGCAACCGACCAGCAGCACGACGGCATCGACTGGATTGCCTCGTATGGATTCCTCAACATCCATCGAAGCGAGGTTGCGTGTGAACATGGCCGTGGGCCGCAGGTTCGACTCACCGTTCGAGAACACGGGAAACTCGACCGGAAATCCACCGGCTTCATAGACGCCGCGCTTGACGTGCTCTGCGAGCTTGCGAAAGTGCGCGTTACACGGCGTGAGTTCCGACCACGTATTGCAAATGCCGATAATCGGCTTGCCGGCGAACTCATGATCCGGTATTCCTTGATTCTTCATCCAGCTCCGGTACATGAAGCCGTTTTTATCCGTGGTGCCGAACCACGCGGCCGAGCGAAGCTTGGGCTTACGGGTGTTCATGGCTTTGCCCACTTAGTGAGAAAGTCCTATAAATAGCATGACTATATGGACTGCGATTATCGGGAAAACGCTAATCGAAACCGTTCTGGTCGTTGCATATAGTTTGTCTATTGTGGTCAGCAGGGGCGGCCAACGGTATACCGAGAGGATATAACCGAAGGCCAGGGATGGCGCGATACTTCTCGTGATACTGTCCGGCCGTGATGGACGCGGGTGTAGCGCCATGAATTAAAGAAATACAACGCACAGAGCTACATCGGAGACACGCATGAAACTGGCAACACGCATGGTAAGCGGGTTGGTCGCTGCGGCGGCCGCTTTCTCGTTGGCGGCGGGTGTCGCACACGCCGAAGACAAGCAGATTACGCTAGGTTTTGCGCAGGTCGGCGCGGAAAGCGCCTGGCGCACGGCAAACACGGTGTCGGTCAAACAGGCCGCCAAAGACGCCGGTATCAACCTCAAGTTCTCGGACGCCCAGCAGAAGCAGGAAAACCAGATCAAGGCGATCCGCTCGTATATCGCCCAAAAGGTGGACGTGATCGCGTTCTCGCCCGTGGTCGAATCGGGCTGGGAGCCGGTGCTGCAGGAGGCCAGGCGCGCCAAGATTCCCGTGATCCTCACGGACCGCAACATCGACGTGAAGGATCAGTCGCTCTACGTGACGATGATCGGCTCGGACTTCATGGAAGAAGGCCGCCGCGCGGGCAAGTGGCTTGAAGATCACTACAAGGACAACCCCGGCCCGATCAATATCGTCGAACTGCAAGGCACCGTGGGTTCCGCACCGGCCAACGACCGTCACTCGGGCCTCATGGAAGTGATCAAGAACGATCCGAAGTTCAAGATCATCGCGTCGCAAAGCGGCGACTTCACGCTGGCCGGCGGCAAGCAGGTCATGGAAGCATTCGCGAAGACGTATGGAAACAAGATCAACGTGGTCTACGCGCATAACGACGACATGGCGCTCGGCGCGATCCAGGCCATGGAAGAAGCCGGCATGAAGCCGGGCAAGGACATCAGCGTCGTGTCGTTCGACGCCACCAAGGGCGGCTTCCAGGCGATGATCGCCGGCAAGATGAATGTCGACGTGGAGTGCAGCCCGCTGCTCGGGCCGCAGCTCATGAGCGCCGTGAAGGACGTCGTGGCGGGCAAGCAGTTGCCCAAGCGCATCGTGACGAACGAAACGGTGTTCCCGGAGGACGTGGCGGCACAGGTGCTCCCGTCGCGCAAGTACTAAACTTCGCTGCAAGCGGCGCGGCGTGCTTCGTTGCCCTTAGTATTTAAGGAGTTGACTCAGCACACCGCGCGCTCTGGCCTCTTTCACGGTTGCTTATGAGCGTTGCCCCGATACTCGAAACCGTCGGTCTTACCCGAACCTTCCCCGGCGTGCGTGCGCTCGACCGGGTCGATTTTCGTCTGTACCCCGGCGAAATCCATACGCTGATGGGGCAGAACGGCGCCGGCAAATCCACGCTCATCAACGTGCTGACCGGCGTGCACCAGCCCGAGGCGGGCGAGATACGCCTCGCGGGCGAGGCAGTGCACTTCCCGACGCCGCAGATGGCGGAAGCCGCCGGCATCCAGACGCTCTACCAGGAGGTCAATCTCTGCCCGAACCTCTCGGTTGCGGAGAACATTTTCGCGGGCCGCCAGCCGCGCAAGCGTGGCCTCGGCCTGATCGACTGGAAAACGATTCATCGCCGCGCAGAAGAAGCGCTCGCGCAACTGAATCTCTCTCTCGACGTCACGCAGTCGCTCGACACCTACCCCATTGCGATGCAGCAGATGGTGGCGATTGCGCGCGCGGTGTCCGTCGATGCGCGCATTCTGATTCTCGACGAACCGACTTCGAGCCTCGACGAAGGCGAAGTCGCGCGCCTGTTCGACGTGCTGCGCAAGCTGAAAGCGTCGGGCATTGCGATCCTGTTCGTCACGCATTTTCTGGAGCAGACCTATGCGATCTCCGATCGCATCACGGTGATGCGCAACGGCGAGCGCGAAGGCGAATATCTCGCCGCCGACCTGCCGGTGCAAACGCTGGTCGCGAAAATGGTGGGCCTGCAGAACGCGGGCGAGCGGCTCACGCAAGCCGAAACGGTGCACGGCGAGACGGCGGCAACGAACGCCGAACCGTATCTTGCGGCGCAAGGCGTGGCGCGCCGCGGCGTGCTCAATCCGCTCGATCTGGAAGTGCAGCCGGGCCAGATTCTCGGCCTCGCTGGCCTGCTCGGCTCGGGCCGCACGGAAACCGCCCGCCTGCTGTTCGGCGCGGACAAAGCCGATGCGGGAACGCTGCATATCAACGGCAAAGCGGTGAAGCTTTCTTCGCCGCGAGACGCCGTGCGCCACGGCATGGCCTACTGTCCCGAAGACCGCAAGAAGGAAGGCATCGTCGCCGATCTGTCGATCCGCGAAAACATCGTGCTCGCGCTGCAGGCGCAACTGGGCTGGTGGCGCATGATCCGGCGCTCGCGCCAGCGCGAACTGGCCAACGAATATATCGAGCAACTCGGCATCAAGGCGCGCGACGCCGAACAGCCCATTGGCCTGCTTTCGGGCGGCAACCAGCAGAAGGTGCTGCTCGCGCGCTGGCTCGCGACCAAACCGCGGTTGCTGATACTCGACGAGCCGACGCGCGGCATCGACGTGGCCGCCAAGTTCGAAATCATGGACCGCGTGCGCGCGCTTTGCGCAAAGGGCCTCGGCATCCTGTTCATTTCGTCGGAGATCAGCGAGGTGGTACGTGTCTCCGACCGCATCGCCGTGCTGCGCGACCGGCGCAAGGTGGCCGAGCTTTCGGGCGCCGCGCGCTCGGAGCACGAAGTCTACGACCTCATTGCCGGAGACCGTCGATGACGCGCCCCGCCCTCCCCGTCTGGCTTTCGCTCGTCATCCGGCATCCGCTGGTGTGGCCCGCGGTGACGCTCATCGCGCTTTTCGTCGTCGATGTCGTGCATCGCGGCAACTTCCTCTCGATCACGATGCTGGGCGGCCACCTGTTCGGCGCGCCCATCGACATCCTCATGCGCGCCGCGCCGCTCGTCGTGGTGTCGCTCGGCATGACGCTCGTGATCGCCACGCGCGGCATCGACATTTCCGTGGGCGCAGTCGTGGCGATCGCGGGTGCGGCGGCCGCCACGGTGCTCGCCGCCGATCCTTCGCGCGTGGGCCTCGCGTTCGGCGCGGCGCTCGCGGTGGGCCTGCTCGCCGGCATCTGGAACGGGCTGCTCGTCGCGTTCGTCGGCATGCAGCCGATCATCGCCACGCTCATCCTGATGGTGGCGGGCCGCGGGGTTGCGCAGCTGCTCACGGGCGGCCAGATCATCCCCATCGGCGCGCCCGGTTATCTCTTCGCGGGCGGCGGCTATTTCGCGCTGATCCCGTGCGCCGTGTGGATCGCGATTGCCGTGACCGCGCTCACCGCGCTGATCGTCAACCGCACGGCGCTCGGCCTGTTCATCCGCTCGATCGGCGTGAATCCGGTGGCCGCGCGACTTGCGGGCCTGTCGTCGCAAGCCGTGGTGTTCGGCGCGTACGCGTTCTGCGGCGTGACCGCCGCGATCGCCGGCATTCTCATCAGTTCGAACGTGCGCAGCGCGGACGGCAACAACGCGGGCCTGCTGCTCGAACTCGACGCCATTCTCGCCGTGACGCTCGGCGGCACGTCGCTGCTGGGCGGGCGCTTCAGTCTCGCGGGCACGGTGCTCGGCGCGCTCATCATCCAGACGCTCACCTACACCACCTATTCGATCGGCGTGCCGCCCGAGGCCACGCTCGTCGTGAAGGCCGTAGTCGTGCTGCTCGTGTGCCTGATCCAGTCGCCCGCCGCGCGCACCTTCGCTTTTCAACAACTCAAACGCATCGCTCTCGCGCGCCGCGCGCGCGCCTGAGCACGAGCGCACCCATTCGGGGGAAGCCGAGCATGAACCGCCCTGCCCTGTCCTTTTCGAACACGCTCGCAGCGTGCCGGCGCGGCGCCACCCGCTTCGTCGATCCGCGCGTGCTGCCCATCGTCGTGACCGTCGTGCTGTTTGCCGTGCTGTTCGGCTTCGGCTCGGTCATGTACACCGGTTTCTTCTCGCTTCAGGTGGCCTTCGGGCTGCTGGTCGACAACGCGTTCCTGCTGATCGTCGCCATCGGCATGACATTCGTGATCATCTCGGGCGGCATCGATCTTTCGGTGGGCGCCGTGGTCGCGCTCACGACAATTCTCTGCGCCGTAGGCACCGAGAAGCTGCACTGGCCTGTGCTCGTGGTCGTGCCGCTCGTATTGCTCTGCGGCGCGCTGTACGGCGCGGCAATGGGCGCGCTGATCCACTTCTTCCGGCTGCAGCCTTTCATCATCACACTCGCGGGCATGTTCCTCGCGCGCGGCACCTGCTTTCTCATCACCACCGAATCCATCCAGATCAACGACCCCGGTTTTCACGCGCTCTCCGAATTCAACATTCCGGTGGGCAGCGGCTCGCTCACCACCGGTTCGCTCACGGCCATCGCCATGCTCGTTGCGGGCATCGTCATCGCGCACTTCACGCGCTTTGGGCGCAACGTCTACGCGATCGGCGGCAACGAGCGCTCCGCGCTGCTCATGGGCCTGCCGGTGGCGCGCACCAAGATCGGCGTGTACGCGCTCTCGGGCTTTTGCTCGGCGCTCGGCGGCGTGGTGTTTACGCTCTACGTGCTGTCGGGCTACGGGCTGCAGGCGCAAGGCATGGAACTCGACGCCATCGCCGCGACCGTGATCGGCGGCACGCTGCTCACGGGCGGCGTGGGCTATGTGATCGGCTCGGTGTTCGGCGTGGGCATTCTGGGCACGATCCAGACGCTCATTACCTTCGACGGCACGCTCAGCTCGTGGTGGACGCGCATCGTGATCGGCGCGCTGCTCTGCGCGTTCTGCCTCATGCAGCGCGCAACCGAGCGCCACGCCGCGCGCCGCAAGTCCACCGGCACAGGCCGCGGCGCCCCGCGCACCACGCGGCCGCAAGCCGCCGCGCCGATGGACCAGGCCAAGCTCGCCAGCCCGCCGCCGCACATGCAGGAGGCGAAGGGCGGTGCGTAAGCCGCTTGTCATGGACGATCGTCGCCATGGCAGCGCGTATGGAGTAGTTACGGGTATACATGGATTAGGAGGCCTCATCACGCTGCACTAAGATTTTTGCGGTACCGTCGGCGCCTGGCGAACCCATGTTCGCTGCGGATGTCTAGCGCGTTCCCCCGGTACTGGCCAGTATCTGCACGCTTTTCGACGAAAAGTCGCCTACATCGACCACGATGACAAGACCGGAGGAAAACATGGCGCAGGATCGGGATGACGCAAAAGACGGTAAGGGCTTGATCGACACGGGCCGGCGCGGCCTGATGCAGGGTGCGGGACTGGGCGCGGCGCTATCGCTGCTCGGTGCGGTTGGCGGCGGCGGATTCATTTCCACGGCGCAGGCCGCCGAATCGGGCTTCCCTTCGCACAAGAAGTGGAAGATCGTGTTCGTCAATCACGTCACCACGAATCCGTTCTTCGTGCCGACGCAATACGGCATTCAGGACGCGTGCTCGCTGCTCAACATGGACTACCAGTGGACCGGCTCGGCCACGTCCGACGCGGGCGAAATGGTGCGTGCCGTGAATTCGGCCATCGCCGCGAAGGCCGATGCGATCGCAGTGCCGATCGTCGACCCCACCGCTTTCGACAAGCCCATTCAGGCGGCGCTCGACGCGGGCATTCCGGTCTTCGCCTATAACGCCGACGCGCCGCGCGGCAAGAAGAACCCGCGGCTTGCCTATATCGGCCAGGACCTGTATCTCTCGGGCTACCAGATGGGCGAGCGTATCGTGAGCCTGATCGACAGCGGCCTCGTCGGCCTCTTCATCGCCACGCCTGGCCAGCTCAACATCCAGCCGCGTCTGGACGGCGCGAGCGACGCCATCAAGAAGTCCGGCAAGAAGATCGACATCCAGACCGTGGCCACGGGCGCGACCGTCAACGAAGAGCTTTCGAAGATCAAGTCGTTCTACCTGGGCCACCAGGACCTGAAGGGCATGTTCGCTGTCGATGCGGGCAGCACGCAGGGCGTCGCGCAGGTGATGAAGGAAAACAACCTGCCCTCGAAGGGTGTGCACGGCGGCGGCTTCGACCTGCTGCCGACCACGGTCCAGCTCATCCACGAAGGCTATCTTGACTTCACGATCGACCAGCAGCCGTACGTGCAGGGCTTCTATACGGTGATGCAGGCGTTCGTGACGCTCGCCTCGGGCGGGCTGGTCGGGCCGGCCGACACGAACACGGGTCTGAAGTTCGTGACGAAGGAAACCGTCGAGCCGTACCTCAATACCTCGACGCGTTTCGAAGGCAAGACCACCAAGCCGCAAATCGTGCCGATGAGCGGTGCGATCAAGTCGTAATGAACCCAGTGCAATGAACTACGAGTGATGAACTCTGTGAACGAAACCGGCAAGGCTGAAGTCTCCGCGCGGGCTGTTGCCCGCCCGCGCGGGCAATGGCTCTCCGCGTGGGCGCCCGAGTTGCGTATTCTGCTCGTGGCGATGATCCTCGCGGCGTACTTCGAATTTTCCAACCGGGATTTCCTGCTCACCAACGCGAGTCTCGTCAACCTCTCGCAGTTCATCGCGCCGGTGGCGATCATCGCGTTCGGCGAAATCATGCTGATGATCGGCGGCGACATCGATCTTTCAGCCGGCATGGTGTTCGCCTTCGCGCCGTTCATGATGGTGTTCGCCAACGACGCAGGCGCGCCCATGTGGCTCGCCGTGATCGCGGGGCTCGTGGCCGCGGGCATCGTCGGCTTCGTGAACGGGGCCGTGACCGTGTGGCTGCGTCTGCCCTCGTTCGTCACGACGCTCGGCACGCTCTTCCTCATCAACGGCATCACGCTCACCATTTCGCGCGGCACCCCGGTGCAGACGCCGGGTTCGCCCGAATTCGCGGCCTTCATGGGCGCGTGGGGCTATAGCGAGATCCTCTGGACTATCGTCATCGCGTTTGCCATGCACGTGCTGCTGCGCCACACGCGCTGGGGCCTGCATACGCAGGCGGCCGGCGCGAATCCGCTAGGCGCGAGCGAGGCTGGTATTCACGTGAACCGGCTGCGCCTCGGCAATTTCATCATTGCCGCCGTGCTCGCGGGCTTCACCGGCATTCTGGAAGGCTTTCGCATCACCTCGATCGACCCGCAGGCGGGCGGCAACCAGATCATGTTCCTCGCCGTGGCTTCGGCCGTGATCGGCGGCACGCCGCTCACGGGCGGCTCGGGCACGATCGTGGGCGGCCTGATCGGCGCAGCGGTGCTCGGCATTCTCAACGACGGCTTCACGCTCATCGGCATCAACGCGTTCACCTTCAACATCATCCTCGGCGCCGCGATTCTCGCCGCCATGGTCTTCAACATCCACGTTGGGCGCCTGCGCCGCAAAGGGAGCCGATGATGGACGAATCGCAAGCCTCCCCCGGCGGCGCAACCGCCACGGCCAACGCCCCGCTCGCGGTGCGCGGCGAGAACATCGTCAAGCGCTTCGGCGCGGTCACGGCGCTCGACGGCGTTTCGCTCACGCTCGGCCGCGGCGAAATCCTCGGCATTCTCGGCGACAACGGCGCGGGCAAGTCCACGCTCGTGAAAATCCTCACGGGTTTTCATCAGCAAACGAGCGGCACACTGCAGATCGACGGCAGCGAGACGCTGCTGCGCTCGGTGGACCATGCGCGCTCGCTCGGCATCGAATGTGTTTATCAGGACCTCGCGCTGGCGAATTCGCTGAGCATTTACCACAACATGTTCCTGAACCGCGAGATTGTGCGGCGCGGGCCCTTCAAATTGCTCGATCACAAGCAGATGCGCCAGCGCGCGGCGCAACTGCTCGACGACATCGGCGTGCACGTGCCCTCCGTGGACCTGCCTGTGGAGCGGCTTTCGGGTGGTCAGCGCCAGGCGATCGCGGTGGCGCGCGCCGTCCATTCGAACGCAAAAATCCTGTTGCTCGATGAGCCGCTCGCCGCGATGGGAGCGCGCGAAGCGGGTCTGATCATCGATCTCATCATGCGTTTGAAGGAAAAAGGCGGCCTATCGATTATCATGATCATGCACAACTATGCGCAGACGCTCGATATTGCGGATCGCATCATGTTGATGCAGCGAGGCCGCGTGACATACGAGCAGCACAGCGCCAATACATCGGTGGCTGAACTGATGGATATCGTGCGGCGGGAATATCGGGCCATGCGCACCACCAGCGCGTAATGGTTCCCACATACAGGGGGGACGCTCCGATCGGGTAGCCCCCGGCCGGACAATCATGGATTACCGCAATCTAGAGAAACGCAAGAGCATGCACGCGCGCATCGTGCAGGAGCTCGGCATGCAGATCGTAGGCGGCACGCTCGCCCCCGGGCAGCGCCTGCCGCCCGAACCCACGCTGTGCGAAACCTACGGCGTGAGCCGGCCCGTGCTGCGCGAGGCCACGCGCGTGCTGGTCGCCAAGGGTCTCGTGGTGTCTAAGCCGCGCGTGGGCAGTGTCGTTCGCCCGCGCGAAGAATGGCACATGCTCGACCCCGACGTGCTGTACTGGACCGTCAACAGCATTCCCGAAGGCGAGTTCTTCCGCTCGCTCATGACCGTGCGGCAGATCATCGAACCCGCCGCCGCGGCACTTGCCGCGATTTCAGCAAACGACGAAGACCGCGCCCGCATCACCGCGGCCTACGCCCGCATGGAGCAGGCGGAGACTGCCGCCGACCTGCTCGAACCCGATCTGGAATTCCACCGCGCGATCATGGCCGCCACGCATAACAACATGCTGGCGTACATCGGCAACATGCTCTCGCTCGCGCTTTCCGAGTCGATCAAGCTCACGAGCCGCCATCCCAACACACACGCCCTTTCGTTGCCGCGCCACAAGGCGATTCTCACGGCCATCGAGCACGGCGACGCGCTTGCGGCGCGGCAGGCGAGCGTCGTGCAGCTCGACAATGCGCGCGCCGACGCCAAGTCGATTCTGGGCGGGGCGGGGCTGGAAACCTGAGGCTCGCAGACTGAAGCGCCGCCGCACCTGGGCCGCATTGCGCGGCCCATCGACGCTCGCTTGCCTCACACCGCCCGCTTGCTGCGGCGGAACTGGTCGAACAGCACCGCGAGCAGCAGGATGCCGCCGCGAATCAGGTACTGATAGAACGTCGGCACGTTCATGAGGCTCATGGCGTCCTGCACCGCGCCCATGATGAGCACGCCCACCAGGACGCCCGAGATCGTCGCCACGCCGCCCGTGAGCAACACGCCGCCCAGCACGCAGGCCGAGATCACGCCGAGTTCGAGGCCCACCGAAGTCTTCGGGTCGCCGAGGCTCATGCGCGAGGCCAGCATCACGCCCGCGAAGCCCGTAATGAGCCCTTGCAGCACGAACACCGTGATCTTGATGCGCGTGACCGGCAGGCCGGCAAGCCGCGCCGCTTCGCTGTTGCCGCCCACCGCCAGCACGTTCTTGCCGAACACGGTTTTCTTGAGCAGGAAACCGAACACCACGAAGCCGATGATGTTGCTCCAGATCGGGTACGAGATGCCCAGGAACGAGCCGCCGCCCAGATCGAAGAAGCGCTCTTCCGAGATCATCACGGCGTCGCCGTTCGAGGTGAGGAAGGCGAGGCCGCGCACCGCTTCCATCATCGCGAGCGTGGCGATCAGCGAGTTGATCTTGAAGCGCGCGATCAGCACGCCGTTCACGAGCCCGACCGCGCCGCCCGCGAGCACGCCGGCCGTAATGCCGAGCAGCACGCTATGCGACTGCGTGATGACCGTGGAGGCCACCACGCCCGCGAACGCCACGATCGAGGCGACCGAAAGATCGACCTCGCCCAGCGCGAGCACGAACATCATCGTGACGGCAATCGAGCCGATCAGCGTGACGGAGAGCAGCAGGCCCTGAATGTTGCGGGTCGTGAGGAAGTCGGGCACCGTGGCGGATAGCACCGCGAACAGCACCACGAACACCACCACGATGCCCGATTTGTTGATCATGTCCCACGCCCGCGCGCGCTGGGGGGTAATCGGCGCGGCGGCTTCGTTGACGGTAGGCGTGCCCTGTGGCTGCATGGCTTCACTCATTTCTGGTTCATCGTTACAAAAAGGATTTCAGCGCGGCAGCGCCATCTTGATCAGTTCGTCGGGCGAAGCTTCGGCTTTCGGCAGGCTGCCGGCAATCCGGCCTTCGCGCATGACGATGATGCGGTCCGACACGCCGATCACTTCGGCCAGGTCGCTCGACACCATGATCACGGTCTTGCCCGCTTCGGCGAGCTCGTACAGCAGGTTGTAGATCTCGGCGCGCGCGCCCACGTCGATGCCGCGCGTGGGCTCGTCCATCAGGAACACCTCGATGCGCTCGGCGAGCCAGCGCGACAGAATCACCTTCTGCTGGTTGCCGCCCGAGAGCGTGCCGATGGCCGTGTCGCCGTTGCGCGTCTTGATCGCGAGCTTCTTGATGTAGTCCTGCGCGAGATCGCGCTCGCGCCGCGCGTCGAGGAGGAAGCGCGCGGGGCTGAAGTGGCGGCGCGCGCTGATGTTCAGGTTGTCGGCCACCGAGGCGATCGCGACGATGCCTTCCTGCTTGCGGTCCTCGGGGCATAGTGCGAGGCCCGCGCGCACGGCGTCGCGGGGGCTCGCGAAATTGACGCGCTTGCCGTCGAGTTCGACATGCCCCGCGCTGGCGCGCGTCGCGCCGTAAATCAGCTTCATGAGTTCCGAGCGCCCGGCGCCCACGAGCCCGAAGAAGCCGACGATTTCGCCGCGCCGCGCCGTAAACGATACCGGCTCGGCCAGGCCGGGACCCAACAGGCCCTTCGCTTCGATCAGCACGTCTCCCGCCTGGCGCGGACGATAGCCGTACACGTCCTCGATCGAGCGGCCCACCATCGCCGCAATGAGGCGATTGCGGTCGAGATCGGCCACCGAGTCGAACGTCTCGATGCGCTTGCCGTCGCGGAACACCGTCACGCGGTCGCAGAGCTCATAGACTTCGTCCATGCGGTGCGTGACGTAGATGATCGCGCGGCCATCCGCTCGCAGCGCGTTGATGATGCGAAAGAGGTTCTCCGTCTCGCGCGCCGAGAGCGAGCTGGTCGGTTCGTCGAAGGCGATCACGCGCGCGTCGCGCATGAGCGCCTTGCCGATCTCGATCATCTGGCGCTGGCCGATGGAGAGATTCTTCACCGGCGTGCGCGGATCGATGCGCTCGCCAAGCCGCTTGAGTTCATCCATCGCGCGCTTGACGAGCGTGCCTTCGTCGAGCACGCCGAGGCGATTGGGCAACTGCCCGAGCATCAGGTTTTCCGCCACCGTCAGCTCGGGCACGAGATGCAGTTCCTGATAGATGATCGCGATACCCGCTTCGAGCGCCGCCTTCGTGGTCGTGAAGCGGTGCTCCACGCCATTCAGCTCGAGCGTGCCTTCCTGCGGCTGGTTCACGCCCGAGAGCACCTTGAGCAGCGTGGATTTGCCCGCGCCGTTCTCGCCCATCAAGCCGTGCACTTCGCCGGCACGCACTTCCAGCGCCACGCGGTCGAGCGCGCGCACGCCCGGGAAGCTCACGGTAATGCCGTCGAGCTCCAGGTACGCGCGATTCCCCTGTTGAGCGCCCTTCACCGCGTTCGCTTGCGCGTTCGCATCAGTCATCGTTTCAGTCATTGCATCCCTGCCCTTTGCTTCGCCTCAGTCTTCTACGCAGTCCTTAGATACCCAGCTCGCTGCGCACGGCCGTCCAGTTGTCGCGCGTCATCAGCTTGCCGGTGGTCTGCGTGTCGGCGGCCGGCTGCTTGCCGTCGCGGATCCACTCGACGAGGTTCTCGGCGCTTTCCTTGCCGTGGTTCGTCGAGCTCACGGCGATCGTGCCGTAGAAGCCCGTAGGCTGCTTCTTCTGGAACTCGGCGAACGCTTCGCCTGCGCCGTTGATGCCCACGCCGATCACGTCGGCCGACGGAATGTGCAGCTGTTCGGTCGCGCGCACGGCGCCCAGCACGCTTTCCTCGTTGAGCGCGAACACCACCCACTTCTTGATGTTCGGATGCTGGGCGAGCACCGGCGACGCCGCATTGAAGCCGCCTTCGTCGTCGGTGGTCTTTTGCGGGGCGTCGAAGATGTTTTCCTTCTTGAAGCCGCCAGCCAGCAGCGATTGCGTCGCGCCGTCCGTGCGCAGCTTCGCCGTGGGCAGTTCATAGTCGGTGATACGCAGCGCACCCACTTCTTCCGGCTTCCAGCCGCGGCGCTTCATTTCGTCGGTGATCGCCTGGCCGACCTGATTGCCGATCTTGAGCGCCGACATACCGAGGTGCGGCACGCTGGCGATCGGCTTGCCCGACGAGTCGACGAGCTGGTCGTCCACCGTCACGAACTTCATGTTGTAGCGCTTGGCGCGCGCCTGGATGGCCGGTCCGAGACGCACGTCCGGCGCGCAGATCACGAAGCCTTGTGCGCCTTGCGCGCCGAGGTTGTCGATGGCGGCGAGCACCTTCTCGCCGTCCGGCGTGCCGATGTTCACCACCGAGAAGTTCTCTTTCTGGCCGAGTGCCGTAGCGGCCTTCTGCTCGTTGATGAACCATGCCTGCTCCGGCATCTTCACGAGGAAGCCGATCTTCACGGGCGAGTCGGCGTGCGCCGCCACGTTCATGCCGAGCGGGGCGATGCACATCGCCGCGAATGCGGCACGAAGGGTCAAACGGCGGATCTTGCTGGTCATGCTCCTGTCTCCTCAGGTGTGGTGTGCTGCGTGTGTAATGCTTGAAAGAAGCGTCTTTAATGCCCGAAGGCCTCGACTTCGACGTGCCTGCCGAGCAGGAACGCGTCCGCCACGAGGCGCAGCGGGCGCACGTCCACGTCGTCGGTGCCGTGGGCGATCAACCAGTGAAAACGCTCATAGAGCGCCGCATATTCCCGTTCCGCGTCGAGCGCGACCGGCTCGCCCGCAATCGCGAGGCGCTTGCCGCCTTCCGCGATCGAGAGCAGGCCGTCCGTGGTCTCCACATCGATTTCCCATTGCTCGACCGGACCGTGGCGCCAGTCGAACTCGGCGCGCACGGGCACGCCATCGGTGTCGATGCAATCGAGTTCGGCTGCGATCGGCGTCGAGCAATCGCTCGGCACATGCAGCGTCGCGCCCTGCAGCAGCACTTCGCGCGGCAGGATGCGCGTGACGATGGAAAGCGCGTTGATGCCCGGATCGAACACGCCGAGGCCGCCCGGTTCCCAGATCCACTGCTGACCCGGATGCCAGCGGCGCACGTCTTCCTTCCAGCGCACGTGCACGGCGCGAATGGTGCGCTCGGCGAGCCACGCGCGCGCGGGTTCGACGGCGCTCGCGCAGCGCGAATGCCACGTGGTGAACAGCGTGCGGCCGCGCTTTTGCGCGAGTTCGCGCAGCGCCTCGACTTCGCTCACGCTCGCGCCAGGCGGCTTTTCGAGCATGACGTGCTTGCCCGCTTCGAGCGCGGCGCGCGCCTGCGCGTAGCGCACCTGCGGCGGCGCGCACAGCGACACCGCGTCGAGATCGGACTCGGCGGCCAGCAGCGCACCGATGTCCTTGTAGTTGCGCACGTTCTCGACCTGCGCGTTGCGGCTCGCGCTCGCGACGAGTTCGAAGCCGGGATTGCCCGCGATGGCGGGCAGATGCTGGTCGCGCGCAATCTTGCCCACGCCGACGATACCCAACGTATAGGACGCTTTCATGACGTATCTCCGCCCCTTCTTTTCAGGGAGATTTTTTATTCTGCATGACGAATGATTTATTTACCCCAGCGCAACACGAGCGGATCGAGGCGGCGCGCGATGTCGATCAGTTCGGCGCGCGTCGCGGGATGCATCGCGGGCAGCGGGTGGCGCGGCAGTTCGCACTCGATTACGCCGCCTTCCTTCATCAGCGACTTGCAGGCGAGCATGCCCGCCTGGCGGTTTTCGTGATTGATGAGCGGCAGCCACTTCTGGTACAGCGCGAATGCGTCGTCGGTGCGGCCTTCGCGGTGGGCTACGATGATCGGGCGAATACCGTCCGGGAAGCCGCCGCCCGTCATCGAGCCGGTCGCGCCGGCGTTCAGGTCCGCGAGCAACGTAATGGCTTCTTCGCCGTCCCACGGGCCTTCGACGGCCTCGCCCGCCAGCTTGATCAGCTCGCGCAGCTTGTTTGCCGCGCCCGGCGTTTCGATCTTGAAGTACGAAACCTGCTCGATCTCGCGCGCCATGCGCGCGAGGAACGGGGCGGAGAGCACCGTGCCGCTCGCAGGCGCGTCCTGGATCATGATGGGAATGTCGATCGCATCGGACACGCGCGCGTAGAAGTCGTAAATCTGCTGCTCGGGCACGCGGAAGGTCGCGCCGTGGTACGGCGGCATGAGCATCACCATCGCCGCGCCCTGCTCCTGCGCGCGCTTGCTGCGTGCGGCGGCAACCGGCGTGCCGTAGTGCGTGGTCGTCACGATCACGGGCACGCGGCCTGCCACGTGCTCGAGTACGGTGCGCGTGATGACTTCGCGCTCGTCGTCGGAGAGCGAGAACTGCTCCGAGAAGTTCGCGAGAATGCACAGGCCGTCCGAGCCCGCGTCGATCATGAAATCGACGGCGCGCTTCTGGCTTGCCAGATCCAGTTCGCCCGTTTCGGTGAACGTGGTCGGCACGACGGGGAAAATGCCCCTGAATCGGGGCGTACGGCTCGTAGTCATGTCTTCAGTCCTGCTTGAGAAAGAGTGTCAGGCCGCGCCTTCACGATTCGCTCGCCAGCTCTCCCGTGCTGCGGCGAGGCGTGCGCAGCACCGCGCGCACGGCGAACGTCACGAGCACCGCGAACACCAGCGTGGCCGCGAGAAAGTAAAGCCCGGCCGCCAGGCTGCCCGTCGCGTCCTTGATGAGCCCGATGCCATAGGGGCCGAGATAGCCGCCGAGATTCGCGAGCGAGTTGATCGTCGCGATCCCCACGGCCGCGCTCGCGCCGGTGAGGAACTCGCCGGGCAGCGCCCAGACCACGGCCTGAATCGAGTAGATCGAAAAAGCGCTCAGGCAGATGAACAGCAGTTGCAGCGCCGGCGCGTGAAACCACGCGCTCGCGGCCATCGTCAGCGCCGCGACGCCCGAGACCACGACGATGTGGCCGTAGCGTTCGCGATGCTTGTCCGAATGGCGCGGCACGATCAGCAAGCCCGCTACCGCGAACAGATACGGCACCGCGGAAAGCAGGCCCGCCGTGGAATCGCTCACGCCGAACGCCTTGATAATGGTAGGCAACCAGAGCGACAAACCATAGATGCACAGCGGAAACGGCAGGAACAGCAGCGCAAGCAGCAGCACGCGGCGGTCCTTGAGCGCGCTGAATGGGTTGCGATGCGTGTCGAGGCGGTAGGTGCGCTGGTCGGCGGCGAGTTCGCGCGCGATCCAGCGGCGCTCAGTGTCGTCGAGCCAGCGTGCATGCGCGGGCGATTCGGGCAACAGACGCAGCGTGGGAATGCACAGCAGCACGGCAGGCAGGCCGCTCACGACGAAGAGCGTCTGCCAGCTCGACATGCCGAAAAAGCCGTGCGTTTCGAGCAGCGCGCCCGCGATCGGGCCCGTGACGATGCCGGCGATGGGCTGCGCGAGCACGAGCAGGCCGATCACGCGCGCGCGGTGGCGCATGGGGAACCACTGCGTGAGGAAATACAGGATGCCGGGATAGAGCCCGGCCTCCGCCGCGCCAAGTAGAAAGCGCAACGCGTAGAAGCTCTTCGGGCCGCTCACGAGCGCCATCAGCATCGTGATCACGCCCCACGTGAAGAGGATGCGCGCGAACCACACGCGCGCGCCGAAGCGCGCGAGCGCGAGATTGCTCGGCACTTCGCAGAGGAAATAACCGATGAAGAAGAGGCCCGCGCCCAGGCCGTAGGCGGCGTCGGACAGGCCCACGGCCGCGTTCATGTGCAGCTTCGCGAAGCCGACCACGGTGCGATCGACGTACGCCACCACATAGATCAGCGCGAGAAAAGGCAGCAGCCGGCGCGCGATATGGCCGACGATGTGCTTTTCCTCGCTGCTGGCGCTTACCAGTGCAGCGGGGCTTTCGTGTTGCAGCACCTGCGGGTTCGTCATCGTGTCTCCAGGCTCGTTTCTTCTCTTTTGCTGCGCTCAGGGCGCCGGCGCGCCCTGGCTCATTGCGTCAACCGCTCAGTGCGAATGCCGCGGCACCGCTGACCCGCGCTTGCCCACGAGGAAGTCGAGGTCGCAACCCTCGTCGGCCTGCAGCACGTGATCGACGTAAAGGCGCGCATAACCGCCCTTGCCCAGCTGCTCCGCCACGCCGGGCGCGGCCGCCGGATCGACATCGCTCAGACGGCGCGCGAGTTCCTCGTCGCTGATGTCCAGATGCAGGCGGCCCGATTCGCAGTCCAGCTCGATCCAGTCGCCGTTGCGCACCGCCGCGAGCGGGCCGCCCGCCGCCGCTTCGGGCGCCACGTGCAGGACCACCGTGCCGTAAGCCGTGCCGCTCATGCGCGCATCGGAAATGCGCACCATGTCCTTCACGCCCTGGCGCAGCAGCTTGGGCGGCAGGCCCATGTTGCCGACCTCGGCCATGCCGGGGTAGCCGCGCGGGCCGCAGTTCTTCATCACGAGGATGGAGTCCTTGTCGACGTCGAGCGACTCGTCGGCGATCGTCGCCTTGTAGTGGTCGAAGTTTTCGAACACCACGGCGCGGCCCCGATGCTTGAGCAGCTCGGGCGTGGCCGCCGAAGGCTTGAGCACGGCGCCGCGCGGCGCGAGATTGCCGCGCAGGATACAGATGCCGCCGTCCGCGATCAATGGGTTGTCGAGTTGACGGATCACTTCATCGTTGTAATTGGGCGCCTCGCGCACGTTGTCCCAGATGGACTTGCCGTTGACCGTGAGCGCATTGGGATGCGGCAGGAGGTTCGCTTCGCCGAGCCGGCGCAGCACCGCCGGCAGGCCGCCCGCGTAATAGAACTCTTCCATCAGGAAGCGGCCCGACGGCTGCAGATCGACGATGGTCGGCGTGTTGCGGCCAATGCGCTGCCAGTCTTCCAGTTCGAGATCGACGCCGATGCGCCCGGCAATCGCCTTCAGGTGAATCACGGCGTTGGTCGAGCCGCCAATCGCGGCGTTGGTGCGGATGGCGTTCTCGAACGCTTCACGCGTGAGGACCTTCGAGAGCTTCAGGTCTTCCAGCGCCATCTGCACGATGCGGATGCCCGACATGTGCGCGAGCACGTAGCGGCGCGAATCGACGGCGGGAATCGCGGCGTTGTGCGGCAGCGAAACGCCGAGCGATTCGGCCATGCAGGCCATCGTCGAGGCAGTGCCCATGGTGTTGCAGGTGCCCGCCGAGCGCGACATGCCCGCTTCGGCCGAAAGGAACTGATGCAGGTTGATCTCGCCCGCCTTCAGCTCCTCGTGCAGCCTCCAGACGACCGTGCCGGAGCCGATGTCACGGCCTTCGTGCTTGCCGTTGAGCATCGGGCCGCCGGTCACGACGATGGCGGGCACGTCCACGCTCGCCGCGCCCATCAGCAGCGCGGGCGTGGTCTTGTCACAGCCGCACAGCAGCACGACGGCGTCGATGGGGTTGCCGCGAATCGCCTCTTCCACGTCCATGGAGGCGAGATTGCGCGTGAGCATGGCCGAGGGACGCAGGTTCGATTCGCCGTTCGAGAACACCGGGAATTCGACCGGGAAGCCGCCCGCTTCATAAATGCCGCGCTTCACGTGCTCGGCGAGCTTGCGGAAATGCGCATTGCAGGGCGTGAGTTCCGACCAGGTGTTGCAGATGCCGATGATCGGGCGACCATCGAATTCGTGATCGGGAATGCCTTGATTCTTCATCCAGCTTCGGTACATGAAGCCGTTCTTGTCCGTGGTGCCGAACCACTGTTGGGAGCGCAGTTTGGGTTTGGTATCCGACATCGTATTCGTTGTGTAGAGCGAGTAGTTCGCCGAGTGCTTAGAGCGATGGATTCGGGACAGTCTACGGAGAAGTCTGATAACCTCCTAATGAAATAATGGACGCTTCCGATATCGAAATCGGCATTGGTATAAACACCTAAAACTATTTGGGAAATCAGGCGGAGACATGCTCGATACGAGCCCCTGGTACGTGCGCACGCGGCTGAAAACGCGGCAATTGCTCCTCGTCGTGGCGCTGGCGGAGGAAGGTAACATTCACCGCGCGGCGGCGGCGCTGAACATGACGCAGCCCGCCGCCTCGAAGCTCCTGCGCGAGCTCGAAGACATGCTCGGTGCGGTGCTGTTCGAACGCATGCCACGCGGCATGCGGCCCACGCTGTACGGCGACGCGCTGATCCGCCACGCGCGCGCCGTGCTCGGCAGCCTGGACCAGGCGCAGGAGGAGCTTAGCGCGCTCAAGGCCGGGCGCCTTGGCCACGTGGCGGTGGGCGCGATCACCTCGCCGGGCGTGCGCGTGCTGCCGGCGGCCGTTGCGGCGGTCAAGCGCACGCATGCGAACCTGCGCGTCTCCGTGGAGATCGACGCCAGCAACGTGCTGCTCGAACACCTGGCGCAAGACAAGCTCGACGTGGTGCTGGGCCGCCTGTCCGCCGAGCACGACAAGCTCCAGTTGCGTTACGAACCGCTCGCGGGCGAGCCCGTGTGCGCCGTGGTCCGGCCGGGGCACCCCATGCTCGTGGCGGCGCAGGACGAAGCCCGACCGATCGCGCTCGCCGACATCGCGCGCGCCACGTGGGTCGTGCCGCCCGTTGGCAGCGTGCTGCGCCACCGCTTCGAGCTGATGTTCCAGCGCGCGAGCCTCGCGCCTCCATCGAACGTTGTCGAGACTCCCGCGCTGCTGTTCATCACGCGCGTGCTGGAGCAAAGCGACATGATCGCCGTGCTCACCGAGGACGTGGCGCGCTACTACGCGGCGCACGGCATGGTCGCGATCCTGCCCGTGCCGATGGATTGCCAGATGGACGACTTCGGCATCATCACGCGCGCGGACGGCCTCCTCACGCCCGCGGCGAGCGTGATGATCGAGGCGTTGCGGCAGGTGAGCGCCGACATCTACGGGACACACGGCCGCGAGCCAGGCGCGCGATAATCGTGCGACGAAACCCGCGTGAGAGGACCGAACCATGCCCGCCAGCCATCCCGCCGCTCCCGACAGCACCGCCACACGCGTCGCGCTGTGGCGCGCGCTGCACGTCCAGGTCGACGATGCGCCCCACGTGCTCGAAGACGAAACCGGCATGCAGATCGCCGCGCCGGAGTCGAACTGGCGCGAGCGGCCCGATATGCACCCTGCAGGCACGCGCGGCTATCGTGCGTCGATCGTCGGGCGCGCGCGCTTTGTCGAGGACCTCGTGGCCGAGCAGACCGCGAAAGGGCTCGCGCGGCAGTACGCGATTCTCGGCGCGGGACTCGACACGTTCGCCCAGCGCCACCCCGAAATCGCCTCGCGCCTGCACGTGTACGAAGTGGACAGGCCGGGCACGCAGACATGGAAGCGTCAGCGGCTCATGGAGCTGGGGTATCGCGAGCAGGCGTGGCTGCGCTTCGTGCCGGTGGATTTCGAAGCCGGGCAGACGTGGTGGGAGCGGCTCGCCGCGGCTGGGTTCGATGCCGCGAGTCCCGCGGTGATCGCCTCGACGGGCGTTTCCATGTATCTCACGCGCGAGGCGAACCTCGCGACGCTGCGGCAGATCGCGCAACTCGCACCGGGCTCGACGCTCGTCATGACCTTCCTCCTGCCGCTCGAACTCATCGACGAGCCCGAGCGTTCGCAGCATGCCGCCGTGTATGAACGCGCGAAGGCGGCGGGTACGCCGTTCGTGAGCTTTTTCGCGCCCGATGAGATGCTTGCGCTGGCAAGCGAGGCCGGGTTGCGCAATGCGCGTCATGTTTCGACCGCGGATCTCACCGCACGTTACTTCGCAGGACGAAGCGATGGGCTGAGGCCGGCTAGCGGGGAGTCGATTCTGGTGGCGACGGTTTGAGG
Organism: Paraburkholderia sp. BR10882; assembly: GCF_040948855.1. Taxonomy (NCBI): domain Bacteria; kingdom Pseudomonadati; phylum Pseudomonadota; class Betaproteobacteria; order Burkholderiales; family Burkholderiaceae; genus Paraburkholderia; species Paraburkholderia sp. BR10882. The sequence continues at coordinate 137,033 of NZ_JBFPKP010000013.1, forward strand.
CGGGGTTGTCGCGGTCTGTGCGGGGAAAGCTGTGTTTTTGCGCACATGCCGGCCAACTTGCCACCTTCTGCACGGTCTAGGTAGTCAACCGTCGATACGCGCTCAAATGACGAACCAAACCCTGCGGGTCGCCACGTCTTTCGAGCAGCATGGCCAGGTTGTGGTGAGCGTCCGCGTACGTCGGGTCGAGTTCGAGGCAGCGCATATAGCTTCGCTCGGCGTCTTCGAAGCGTCCCAGCTCCTCGAACGCAATCGCGCGATTGAAGTGCAACACGGCATCGTCGGGAAAGTGAGCCAACGCCTCATCGAATACATGCAGCGCATCTTCGCACCGGGATTCGAGTTCACACAGCAGCGCGCCCAGGTCGACGTAGGCAGGATAAAAAGGTTGCGGCGATAGCGCGATAGCCTTCTTGTACGCCCGTTCAGCGCCGTTCACATCGGATGCTCTCAACTGTTCGCCGAGGTCGTACCACTCCTGCGCCTGATGCGCGAGATTCTTTTGCGCAGGCGCCGAGTCGAGAAACACGACATCGCCCTTGATCTGCGCCACTTCGAAATCCAGCAGGAACTGACCGGTGGCGGCATCCCACTGCGAAGGACCCGTTCGCACGGCCACGTTGTTGCCGACTGCCGATACGCGAATCCCCGTAAGCGGTAACTGATCGGGCAACTCGTCTCTGAGCCGCGTGAGCGCCCTGATGATCTTGCGCGGTGGAATACGCGCATCGCGCAGCTGCAACGCCGTACGCAGCAGCACGACGTCCTGGAACGTGAAGCGGTAGGCGTTTCGCGGTCCGCGTGACGGGTTCACGAATCCTGCAGCAATGAGGCCCGATACCACCCTCCGGGAAACGCCAAGCATGGCCTGCAACTCGCGCATCGAAATTTCGCGCGCGGCGACTTGTGGCGTCACTTGCGTGCCCGCACCCTGGCAGGCGCTTCGGCGGGCGCCTTGGCGGCACGCGCCGGCGGCTTGCGCGTCCTGGGCGCGACAGGCAGTTCGGTAACGGGCTCCGCGCTCTTGCTACGCTTGGGCGCCGGAGCGGTCTTCGCTTTCGCGCCACCCTTCAAACTCGCCCGCAACGCATCCATCAGGTCGATAACCTGTCCGCCACCCGCAAGCTCTTCGCGAGCCTCGTGAACGACGACCTGCTTGCCTGCGATCTTTTCGTCGATGGCTGCGAGGATGCGCTTCTTCTCTTCGTCTTCGTACGCAGTTGGGTCGTAATTGTCCTCGGAGCCCTGCTCGATAATCTGCAGCGCGAGTTTCATCTCGGTATCGGATACGTCGACATGTTCGACATGGAGATCAGCCAGCGAGCGAACCTCGTCGGCGTACAGCAATTGCTGAAAGACGAGCCCATCTTCTTCGGGGCGCACCTGCACGATCCGCGTCCGTCCTTTCGACGCCCATTTCGCCAACGCGCAGCGACCGCTCTGCACGAGCGCCTGCTGCAAGAGGCTATACGGCTTGCCGCCGCGCTTGTCGGGTGCAATGTAGTAGGCCTTGTCGTAGAAGACCGGGTTGATCGCCTCTTCCGGGATGAAGGCCATGATTTCGACGACATGGCTCGCAGCGTCTTCCAGCGCCTTTAGCTCATCGGTGGTGAAGACCACGAAGCGGTCCTTTTCGAATTCGTAGCCCTTGTTCATGCTCGAGCGCTCGACGACATCGCCCGTCTTCTCGGAGACGTATTGCTGCTTCACGCGCGAGCCGTCGGGCGCCAGCATGTGAAACCGGATGTCGGACGAACTCTCGGTAGCGGTATAGAGCTTCACCGGAATCGAAACGAGCCCGAAGGACAGCGTCAGGGAAGCAATTGAGCGGGCGGGCATGGACTTCTCCTCGCGGATTTGCAGGTTCGGCACGTCGCTCACGCAAAGCGCGTGCCGCCGCCGACCGGCGGTCGTTTCATTTTAGGCGCTTTATCGCCGGTGCCAACGATTGCGCCCCCGACCAGTAATCGGCCCACGGGTCCTGCTGCTGGAAGCTCAGATACTCGCGGGCCGTTTGTACGGTCCACTGCGCCCCGCTCTTGAGGTCATTCAACTGCTCCCAGGCGACCGGCATCGAGACGCCCATCCCGGGTCGCGCACGCGCGGAAAATGCCGCAGCGGTGGTCTGCGCCTTGCCGTTGCGCAGGTAGTCGACATAGACCTTTCCGACCCGGTTCGAAGCCCCGGCGGTCGCCGAAAAGCGCTCGGGAATCGTCTTCGCCAGATGCCGCACGAATGCCTGCGAGAACGACTTGACCGCATCGTAGTCCAGCCGCGGCGCAAGCGGCACGACGACGTGCAAGCCCTTTCCGCCGCTCGTCTTCAGCCAGGCGTGCAGCCCCAGTTCCGACAACAACGTTTGAACCAGCAGCGCCGCTTCCTGAACGCGTCCCCATTTCACGCCCTCGCCTGGGTCCAGGTCGAAGATGACCCTGTCGGGCTTGTCGAGTCGTCGAACGGTCGAATTCCAGGTGTGAAACTCGACGGCGTTCATCTGTGCCGCCGACAGCAGCGCATCGACCGTGTCGACGCTCAAGAGGGGCGGATGATTCGGCCAGAGACTGCGGTCGTGAGCCGTCAATCCGGGCATGCCTGTTCTCTCGGCATGCTTCTGAAAGAACAGGTCTTCGGCGATGCCTGCGGGCGCGCGAACCATCGCAATGGGCCGGGCTTTCAGGTGAGGCAGCATCCGCTCCGCGATGCTCGCGTAGTAGCGCACGAGGTCCGCCTTCGTGACACCCGTCGATGGGTCGACGACGCGTTCCGGATGCGTGATTTTCAGCTTCAGTTGCGGCTCCGGCGCCTGCGTCTTCCCCCCCTCCCGGACGACGCCGCCTGGCGGCTTGTCGATGCGCAGACCTCTGAACGAGGCCTGCCGGATGACGCCATCGGCAGTCCAGTCCGCGAATTCGACCTCTGCGACGAGTTCAGGGCGAACCCACCGCTCACTGCCGGCCGAGCGCCGGGCCCACCGGCGCGACCTCGCGACGTCGACTTCAAAGGGTGCTGCATCGACTTCGAGCGGCGTCAGCCGCGCCCACAGGTCCCGCGCGATCCTGGCGTCCCAGCCGGTGCCGACGCTTCCAGCGTCGCGAAGCCTGCCGTCTGCGTAATAGCCAAGCAACAGGCTGCCAATCTCCCCGTCTTTGCCGCCTCGGGCCGTGAACCCGCAGATGACCAGTTCCTGCCGGAGCCGGGATTTTGCCTTCAGCCACGTCTGGGTCCGCCCCGACTCATAAGGCGCGTCGCGGCGCTTGAGCATGAGGCCTTCCAGGCCCAGGCCCGAGGCGGCCTCGAACAGTTGGGTCGGGGGCGCCTCGAAGTCCTCGCTGAACCGGATGTGCTCACCGGCATCGTGAAGAAGCTGCGCGAGCAGCATGCGCCTCGACCACAGCGGCACCTTCCTGAGGTCTTTCCCGTCGAGGTACACCAGGTCGAACAGGAAGTAGACGATGTCTTGATTCGCGTTGCCGTCTATCGCATCTTGCAACGCAGCGAAACTGGGAAGGCCGTTTTTGAGGACGGTGATTTCGCCATCCAGCCACGCGCTGTTGAGCGCAAGCGCCTCGACCTCTGCTGCAAGCGCGGGAAACCTCGCTGTCCAGTCATGACCGCCTCGTGTGATGAGTCGCACACGGCCTTTGGCGACGCGGGACAGCATGCGATAGCCGTCGAGCTTGGCTTCCGTTACCCAATCACCGCTTGTGGGAAGTGATGGCGCCAGGGTCGCGAGTTGGGGCTCGAGCCTGGCAGGCAACGGAGCAGACACCGCCGCGCAAAGGTCGATCTCCGACGATTCGCTGCGCGCAGGCCTCGCTGCCCGCGGCGCACGTTCCTCGATGAGCCCGAGCGGCTTCGCCGTCACGCTATCCGGAAGCGCCTTGATGACATCGTATTCGGCAAGCGGCTGCGCCCAGGCATCGCGCTTCTTGAACAGCATCCACTGGTCTTGCCTGTCGCCGGGCTTCGATATGCGGACCAGCTCCCAGAGTCCGGCAAGTTTTTCGCCGTGGAGACGGAAGACCAGCTTGCCCGCAGTCATCCCCTCACGCGGATCACCGACGGGTTCCCAGGTGCCACGGTCCCAGACGATCACGTCGCCAGCGCCGTATTGCTTTGCCGGAATCGTGCCTTCAAAACCCGCGTAGTCGGCAGGATGGTCCTCCACGTGAATGGCCATCCGTTTTTCCTTCGGGTCGTAACACGGACCTTTGGGTACGGCCCATGAGAGCAATACCCCGTCGAGTTCGAGCCGGAAGTCGTAGTGCAGCCGGCTCGCCCAGTGCTTCTGCACGACGAAGCCCAGATGTCCATTTTCAACGGGCGAGCTGGCAGCCGGCGGCGCCGGTTCAGGCGTGACACTGAAATCCCGCTTTTTTCCGTAGCGGGAAAGCGGCGGTGATGACGGATTGCGGTCGCGGGTCGAGGCCATGACGATAGTCTAGGAAGAACTCTCGCCTGGTGCGTCGCAAGTGGAACGCGTGGCGCGAATGCGCGAGCGCGCTTGCCACATGTGCCCTGCGCTGCGGTCGCCGGCCGCCGCTTCCAGACCCAGCACAAAACCGGCGCCCCAAAATACGAGGCGGGAGCCGGCATTTCGCCGCTCCCGCCAGATCACTTCGTTGTGCTCACAAGCACCGCGCAAGAAGCCGCGGCAATGCTCAGCTCATGTGCAGTCCGCCGTTGAGCGAGAAGTCCGCGCCGGTCGAGAAACCTGCTTCGTCGGACGCGAGCCACGCCACGATCGAGGCAATTTCCTGCGGCTCGCCGAGGCGCCGCACCGGAATGCTGTCTACGATCTTCGAGAGCACTTCGGGCTTCACCGCCTTCACCATGTCCGTGCCGATATAGCCGGGAGAAACGGTGTTGACCGTCACGCCCTTGGTCGCCACCTCCTGCGCGAGCGCCATGGTGAAGCCGTGAATGCCGGCCTTGGCCGTAGAGTAATTCGTCTGACCGAACTGGCCTTTCTGCCCGTTCACCGACGAAATATTGATCACCCGCCCAAAGCCCCGCTCGATCATGCCGTCGATCACCTGCTTGGTCACGTTGAAGAGGCTCGTGAGATTGGTGTCGATCACCGCGATCCAGTCTTCGTGCGTCATCTTGCGGAACACGACGTCGCGCGTGATGCCGGCGTTGTTGACCAGGATGTCGATCTCGCCGACGTCCTTCTTCACCTTCTCGAACGCGGCAGCCGTGGAGTCCCAGTCGGCCACGTTGCCTTCGGACGCGACGAACTCGTAGCCCAGCGCCTTCTGCTCGTCGAGCCAGCGCGCCTTGCGCTGCGAGTTCGGGCCGCAGCCCGCGACCACCGTGTAGCCATCCTTGTGCAGACGCTGGCAGATGGCCGTTCCGATGCCGCCCATGCCGCCGGTCACGTAGGCAATACGCTTTGCCATAGATCCTCCTTTTGCTTTAGGGGGTAGGTGAGTTGGGAAAGACTCTGGAGGATGGAGTCAGTTTGACGAGCGCCACCAAGCCGGGCGATGGGGAAATACCCGTACAGGAAAACGCCTGCCGCAATCCTTCCGTAAGACAGCGTGCGCCGGCCTTCGCTCGATACCGCCGGAGAACCGACTCAGCGTAGCAGCGCCCTTTGGGGGACACAAGACGATCACGCCTGCGGGCGTGGGCAAAAGCACACAATTACCTGGCATGCCTCAGTAAATGCAAGCGGGGAAATGTGTTTTGCATAAAGATACGGCCCGGCTCCATTCGAGGCCGGGCCGCGCGCAGGCTCACTGCGGGAGAATCAGACAAGCATCAAAGGCCGGCGGCGAGGCGCTCGTTGCCATACCCCTCGGGCAAACCCGTCACGTATTCCAGCCGCCCCACGGCTTCGAGCAGCGAGCGGCCGGCAATCGTGAGCGACAGCCGGCGGTGGCCTTCCGTCCAATGCTCGAGCGCAACCAGCTGACGCTCGAGCAGCGTGTCCAGTTCCTGGCGATTCATGTCGATCTGGTCCGGCGAATGGCGGACCAGCATCAGCGTGGCGAATTCCTTAGGGCTCAGCAATGTCGTCTCCCAGTAACTTTCATGCCGCAACCAGGGGCACAGGGCCGCATATATTCGAGCCTTAATGTGACACGGGCATGACTGTCACAATTTTGCTCCCGCACTATATTGATCCTGCATATCCGGTGCTGCCGCCCTCTTTTCGCTTTGCGGCGTGTGAGCCGGCACAAGCGCCGCGCCGCATTCCTCCACGAGGTTGCGCAGCGAGGTCGGGAAGAGCGTGCCGGGGTCGTCGGCAATGCCTGCTCCGTCGTCGCGCAGCGCCGCGCCGATGCCCACCACGATGGTCGCGTCGGGCGCACGCTCGCGCAGGCGCCGCACGAGATTGCGCAGGTACGGCGCCGACTCGGGCGCATCGAGCGACACCAGGCAGATGGCCGGCGAGCGCTCGTCGATCATGGCCCCGCGCGTGGCGCGCACTTCGTCGTAGGTGGTAGCCGTGCAGGGAATGTTGCGCCGCATGAGCAACTGGCCGACGATCGCCACCGCCACGTCGTCGAACGCGCCGCGTCCGGGTACGCAGAGCACCTCGCCCGCGTCCGGCGAGAGCGTGAACTCGATTACCTTCGCGCCTTCGTCCGCGCCTTCGACGGACTTCCTGGCGCTCTCCTCCTCGGCTGCGGTGTGGCGAGAATCGTCCACGGATTCGAGATCCTCGACGATATCGAGCAGCGCCTGGTTGATGCGCGCGACCTGCTCGCCGGGCAGCACGCCGCGCAAGGCGTCGTTGCGCGCGAAGCGCAGGCCCTCGAACACCACCTGCTCGTAGTAGTCGATGAGCGGCATGCTCGTGAGCAGCCGGTCCGCCTGCAGCAGCGCTTCATGAGGATCGTCGGCGAGCAGGCGCTGGTAGCAGGTTTGCGCCGGCGTGAGCGCGGGCTGGTCGCCGAGCAGGATCGTGAGGAAGTTCAGCCGGTCCACGTAGCGGCCCAGCGTGACGATGCACAGCGTGAGCGGCGTGGAAAGCACCAGCCCCACGGGCCCCCACAGCCAGCTCCAGAAGATCGCCGCCACTACCACGGCCAGCGGCGAAAGGCCCGAGCGCTTTCCATAGACCATCGGCTCGGCGAACTGCCCCGCCACCACGTCCACGACGATGAAGAAGATCAGCGTCGTGACGCCCATGGTCCACTGCGGCTGCGTGGCCGCGGCGACGATCGTCGCCATGATCGCGGCGATCCAGATGCCGATGTACGGCACGAAGCGCATGAGCGCCGCCACCGCGCCGAACAACAGCGCGCCCGGCACGCCGATGCCCGCCAGCCCCAGCGCGATCACGCCGCCCACCGTGACGTTCACGCCGACTTGCGCGACGAAGTAGCGCGAGAGCCGCTGCGAGGCGTCGTTGATGGCGGTTGTGGTGCGGTGCAGGTCGTCTGAGCCGAACACGCTGATGAGCCGGTCGCGCAGATCCTCGCGCTGGAACAGGATGAAGATCGTCACCACCAGCACAATGAAGGTCGTCTCGAGCGGCGCGATAGCTGGGGCGAGCGCCTTTTGCGCGAGCGTAAGCGGCGTGGGGGCGGGATTATGGATCTCCACGGGCATGGGCTGCTGCGGCTGATTGCGCGCCGCGCGCCCGCGCGGCTGCGGCGGCGCGGGCGGCGGCGTGGGCGTCACACGCTGCAGCGCGGTGGCGGCTCGCGACATCAGCGAATCGGCGCGGCCTACGGTTTTTTCCTGCACCGTTTGCACTTTCTGCTCGATCTCTTCCTGGTACTGCGGCAGGGAGGCGGAAAGCTGGTAGACCTGCGCGGCGATCAGCGCGCCCACACCGGCAAGCGCGAGCACGGTGGAAAGCACCGCAACGAGGATGGCGAGGAACTGTGGCAGATGAAAGCGCCGCAGCGTGGTCACGAGCGGCGCCAGCAGAAAGCTCAGCAGCACCGAGAGCGTAATGGGAATCAGCACCGCACGCCCAAAGTACAGGCCGCACACCACGACCACGCCGGTAATGACGGAGGCGAGGCTGTGCAGCGTCGGCGGGCTTGGCGGAAACACCCGGTTGCGTCGGCCCTGCGGCGGCAGCGGGAAATTCATGTCGGATCGGATCGGCAAAAAAAGAAACATCGGGGCCGCGCGGGCTCGGGCAAGCGCACGGCCCATCTATACGCACGAGGCGCACCTGGAAATGGTACAGCGCCTCCATACGTGAGGCGCAGCCGTCCAGATTTTCGCAGGTCGCGAGAGGCGGACGCAAAAACCGCGCGTCACTGCGTCTGCGTCTTGCCCGTGACGAGCTCCTGGTTGCGCGCGGTCAGGAACTGGATGAGCCCGTCCACGCCGCCCTGCTGGATCTTCTCGTTGAACTGCTGGCGATAGGTCTGGATCAGCCACGCACCGAGCACGTTCAGGTCATAAAGGCGCCAGCCCTGCGGCGTCTTGTACAGGCGGTAATCGATTTCAACCGGATTGCTGCTGGTCTGCGCGAGCGTCCGCACGACGACGTCGGTGTCTCCCGGCGAACTGCGCATGGGCGGGTACTCGATCTTCTGGTCAGGCTTGAGTTGCGCGATGGCGCCCGAGTAGAGATGGATCAGCAGCAGCTGGAACTGCTGCTCGATCTGCGCTTGCTGCTCGGGCGTCGTGGTGCGCCAGTGCGGCCCCATGGCGAGGCGCGTGGTGCGGCGAAAATCGACGTACGGAAGAATGTCGCGGTTGACGATATCCTGGATGCGCGCGATATCGTCGGGCGCGATGGCCTTCGTGCGGACTTCGTCGAGGATCTGCTGCGTGGCGGTCTTGATGAGCGCCTGCGGGTCCGACTGGTCCACCTGGGCCGATTGAGCGAATGCCGCCGTAGCGGGCAGGAACGACAGACACCACGCAAGCAGCGCGGTCATGCGGAATAACCTGGTCATCGATATCTCTGGGCAATGGCGGGAGAGGCGAGCGGGCGCGAAATCGACAAACCGCACGCTTCGCGCAAGCGCACGCCAGCGCTCAGTCTAGCGGGTCGGGCGGGGTCCGGTCGGATCGCTGTGCGGCTCGTGCGTTCATGCCTTCACGCGCGGGGCGTGCGAGCCCGCGCATCGGCTTCCGGGGAACGCCTCCAGCCGAAAGGCGCTACGGTAAAGCAAGTTACATACCATTCCATGACATAGCGGGCCACCCGAAAACAAGGCTCACTCATCTGCACACAACGATCGCCCTGTAAAAACTACAAGCGCGTCATGGCAAAGCGGATGGTGCCGCGCGCTGCAGGCCCAGCAGTCGTTGCGCGGACCAGCGGGCACGAAAAACGCATGCAGCCCCACGCCCGCCCGTTCGCTCGCCTTGACTGACCGCGTAATCGGTTCAATCGCCATGCAATTGGGATCGAATCGATACGAGGGTGCAAGGTTCAGCGGTTCGTCCAGAAAGGAGGCGTGGCCCCATCGCTCAGGAGATCGCATGAACACACCGGAACAGGTTCGCATTGCGGACATCCTCGGCCAGCATCGCGACACGCTGCTCGCGGAATGGCTGCGCCTGCATCTGCCGATCGCGCTGCGCCGCGGCCTTGCGATGGAGGGGGAAATTCGCGAGCAGTTTTCGGCGTTCCTGAATGTCTTTCTCGACACGCTGCCAAACACCGGAACCTTCGATTCGGGCAGCCCGGACTGGGAGCCGGTGCGCGCATTCCTCGCGGACATGTCGGCGCATCGCGCACGTCAGGGCTACACGCCTGTCGAGACGGCTACTTTCGTGTTCTCGTTCAAGGAGCCGCTCTATGCGCGGCTACGCGAGGCGTATGCGAACAACGCCGCCGAGCTTGCCCATGTGAGCTGGCAGGTCAACCTGCTGCTCGATGGCTTCGGCATCTACACCACCGACATTTTCCAGAAGAGCCGAGAAGCGATCATCGCGCGCCAGCAGGAAGAACTGCTCGAGCTTTCCACGCCCGTCGTGCAGCTTTGGGAAGGCATCCTCGCGCTGCCGCTCATCGGCACACTCGATTCCGCGCGCACCCAGGTCGTCATGGAGAGCCTGCTGCAGAAGATCGTCGACACGGGCGCGGGCCTCGCGATCATCGACATCACGGGCGTGCCCACCGTCGACACGCTCGTCGCGCAGCATCTGCTCAAGACCGTGGCCGCCGCGCGTCTCATGGGCGCGGACTGCATCATCAGCGGCATCCGCCCGCAGATCGCGCAGACCATCGTGCATCTGGGCGTCGATCTCACCAACGTCACGACCAAGTCCACGCTCGCCGACGCCTTCGTCATCGCGTTGCAGCGCATCGGCGCGACCATCATCTCGCCGAAGGCCACGACCTGAACGCCACTCAGCGCCACTGAAGCACGGGGAACCGCACACGATGGAACGCATTCCGATTCTGCGCCTCGGCGACTGCCTGATCGTCACGATCCAGGTGGACATGCACGACCGCCTCGCGATCGCACTGCAGGACGACCTTACCGAGCGCATCGTGAAAGAGTCGGCCAAGGGCGTGCTGATCGACATCTCGACGCTCGACGTGGTCGACTCGTTCATCGGCCGCATGATCAGCAACACGGCCGCCATGGCGATGGTGCTCGACGCGCAGACCGTGGTGGTCGGCATGCAGCCGTCCGTGGCGATCACGCTGGTCGAGCTCGGTCTCACGCTGTCTGGCGTGCGCACCGCGCTGAACGTCGAAAAAGGCATGGCGCTGCTCAAGCAGCGGCAGCTCCGTTGAGTCCGATGACTCCGTTAGCTAGCACGTCTCTTGCGTTCAATCATGAATAGCAACGACACGACCGGAAGGCTTGCGGCCCAGGTGAGCCTGAGATCGGACGAGGAAATCGTCCGGCTGCGACAGATCGTGCGCGACGCCGCGATCGCGCAGGGTTTCTCGCTCATCGAACAGACCAAGTTCGTGACGGCGGCGAGCGAGCTCGCACGCAACACGCTGCAGCATGGCGGCGGCGGCGATGCGCGGCTCGACGTGCTGGAAAAAGGCGTGCGCGTGGGACTGCGGCTCTCGTTCGTCGATCAGGGTCCGGGTATTGCTGATATCGGGCGCGCGCTGCAGGACGGCTTCACGAGCGGCAATGGCCTGGGACTCGGCCTCGGCGGCTCGCGGCGACTGTGCGACGAGTTCACGATCGAATCGACTCCGGGCAGCGGTACAACGGTCACCATCACGAAATGGAAAGTACGCTAGACGGCGCGGCCGGTTCTGCCGGCGGCACCCACCGCTCCTTCGAGATCGGCGACGCCAGCGGCGTCGCCTTTGCACGCCGCGGCGCCAGCGAAGCCGCGCGCTTTGCGGCGCTCAGCGAGACCGACGCCGGCCGCCTCGCGATCGTGCTCACGGAAGCGGCCACCAATATCCTCAAGCATGCCGGCCACGGCGAACTGCTCGTGCGCGCGCTGGAGGGCGCGGTGGAGCTGATCGCGCTCGACAGCGGCCCCGGCATGGCCGACGTCGGCATCGCCCTCGCCGACGGCCACTCCACGACCGGGACGCCCGGCACCGGGCTCGGCGCAATCCGGCGGCTCTCGAACCAGTTCGCCATTTACTCGCAGCCGGGCGCGGGCACGGTGTTGCGCGTGCTCGTGCAGAAAAGCGGCGTCAACGCAGCGCTCGCGGCATTCACCAGACCTGAGATCGGCGGGGTCTGCGTGCCTTACCCCGGCGAAGAAGTCTGCGGCGACGGCTGGCAGGCGCAGGCCGACCAGAGCGGCCTCACGCTCGCACTCGCCGATGGGCTCGGCCACGGTGCCGAAGCCCACGTGGCCGCAGTGGCCGCGCTCGACGTGTTGCGCCGCCGCGCCGGCCTCGCGCCCGCCGCACTCATGGAACTCTCGCACGCGGCCCTGCGCCCCACGCGCGGCGCGGCGCTCGCGCTCGTGCGCATCGATCTGGCGCGCGGCGCGCTCGCGTTTTGCGGCACGGGCAACATCTCGGCGGTCGCGTATGGCGCGGGCCGCCCCATCGATAACCGCGCTTCGACCGGCCACGCGCAGCGCTCCGCCGGCGCAGGCACACCACCCGCGCGCGAGTGCTACCAGCTCGTCTCGCGCAACGGCATCGTGGGCCACACGATGCGCGGCACCCAGGAGTTCGAGCTGACGTGGAGCGAGAACGCGCTCCTCGTCCTGCATTCGGACGGCATCGGCACCCGCTGGGACCTCGCCGCCTGGCCCGGCCTCGCCAACCAGCCCGCCGCCGTGATCGCGGCCGTCCTCTACCGAGACTTCGCGCGCCGGCGCGACGACGCCACCGTCGTCGTCGTGCGCGCCCGCCCCGGAGTACAGTTGAATCATGAATAAGCCTCTGCTGCGCATCCGGCTGCAAACCGCCCAGGACGTCGTCGCCGCGCGTCGCCGCGCGCGCGAGCTGGCCGCCGGACTCGGCTTCTCGCCGCTCGACCAGACGCGCATTGCGAGCGCCGTCTCCGAAATCGCCCGCAACGCGTTCGAATATGCGGGCGGCGGCGAAGTCGCCTTCGCGCTGGAAGGCGCGCGGCCGCGCGAAGCGCTCGCCGTGCAGGTCAGCGACCAGGGCCCCGGCGTGCGCGAACTCGAAGCCGTGCTCGACGGCACTTATCGCTCGCCGGGCGGCATGGGCCTCGGCATCACGGGCAGCCGCCGCCTCATGGACCGCTTCGAGATTCGTTCGTCGACTGGCGGCACGACCGTCACCATGGCGCGCGACTTGCCGCACGAGCGCGGCGAGGCGAGCGGCCCGGAACTCGAGCGCATCGTGCACGAACTCGCCGCACGCAGTCCGCAGGAAGGCGCGCATGGCGACTCGCTCGAAGAACTGCAGCAGCAGAACCGCGAACTCGTGACGGCGCTCGACGAACTGCGCGAACGCCAGGAAGAACTCTCGCGCCTCACGCAGGAGCTGGAGGCGACCAACCGCGGCGTGGTGGCGCTCTACGCCGAGCTCGACGAGCGCGCCGAGGAGCTGCGCCGCGCCGACATGATGAAGACGCGCTTTCTCTCTAACATGAGCCACGAATTGCGCACACCGCTCAGTTCGATCCGCGCGCTCGCCAACCTGCTGCTCAACCGGCTCGACGGCGACCTGAGCGTGGAGCAGGAACGCCAGGTCAAGCTGATTCTTTCGTCGGCGCAAAGCCTGGGCGAGACCGTGAACGACCTGCTCGACCTCGCGAAGATCGAAGCCGGCAAGACCGAAGTCGTGCCCACGTGGTTCGATGCCGCCGACCTCTTCGCCGCGCTGCGCACCATGCTCATGCCGCTGCTCGATACGCCGGAGGTCACGCTCGAGTTCGGTTCCACGGCAGGCCTGCCGCAGCTTTACACCGACGAACCCAAACTCACGCAGATCCTGCGCAATTTCGTCTCGAACGCGCTCAAGTACACCGAGCGCGGGCAGATTCGCGTGGGCGCCCAGTGCATGCCCGGCGACGGCGACGAAGCGCGCATCACCTTCTTCGTTGCGGACACGGGCATCGGAATTGCTCCCGAACACCACCAGATCATTTTCGAGGAGTTCGGCCAGGTGCAGAACCGCCTCCAGCAGCGCGTGAAGGGAACGGGTCTTGGCCTGCCGCTGTGCCGCAAGCTTGCGGCGCTGCTGGGCGGCGAAGTGGGCGTGGAAAGCGAGCCCGGCGTGGGCTCGACGTTCCGCCTGAACGTGCCGGTGTGCCTCGCGACGTCCGTCGAGGACGAACCCGAGACCTCCGGGGACGCGGCGCCATGAACGCGCAGGCCACGCTGATCCTCAACGTCGACGACAACGAAGGCGCGCGCTACGTGAAGTCGCGCGTGCTGCGCCACGCCGGCTACGCCGTGATCGAAGCCGCGACGGGCCAGGCCGCGCTCGAAGCCGTGCGCGAACAGGCGCCTGCGATCGTGCTGCTCGACGTCAAGCTGCCCGACATCAGCGGCATCGAAGTGTGCCGCCTCATCAAGGCAGACCCGGAAACGAACTCCACGCTCGTGCTGCAGACCTCCGCCGCCGCGGTGCAGACGCGCGACAAGATTCTCGCGCTCGACGGCGGCGCCGACAGCTACCTCACCGAGCCCGTCGAGCCCGCCGAGCTGGTGGCGAACGTGCGCGCGCTCCTGCGCCTCTACGCGGCCGAAAAAGCGCTGCGTGACGCCGACCGCCGCAAGGACCGCTTCCTCGCGACACTCGCGCACGAACTGCGCAATCCGCTCGCGCCGATTCGCAACGCCATCGCGCTACTCGACCCGCGCCATGGCGCGAACGATGTCATGCGCGCCGACGCGCGGCAGATCGCGAGCCGCCAGGTCGAGCATCTCGGCCGCCTCGTCGACGACCTGCTCGACGTCTCGCGCATCTCGCACGGCAAGATCGCGCTGCAGATGAGCACGCTCGACCTGCGCGAGATCGTCCAGACCGCCGTGGAAACGAGCCGGCCCTTCCTCGACGCGAAATCGCAAACGCTCACGGTCGAGATCGACTGCGAGCCGTGCCACGTGACCGGCGACGCGATACGCGTGGCGCAGATCATGAGCAACCTGCTTTCCAACGCCGCGAAGTACACGGCCGAAGGCGGCCAGATCGCGTTGCGGCTCGAACAGGACGTCTACGAGATCCTGATTCGCGTGCGCGACAACGGCATCGGCATCGCGCCCGACGAGCTGCCCTACGTGTTCGAGCTCTTCATGCAGTCGCGCGAAGCCGTGAAGCGCGCCGACGGCGGCCTCGGCATCGGCCTCGCACTCGTGCGCGAACTCGCGGAACTGCATGGCGGCTCGGTGAGCGCCCACTCGGACGGGCTTGGACACGGCTCGGAATTCGTCGTGCGTCTGCCGCTCGCGCGGGCGCCGCAGTGCGAAGCGCCGCGCGACGAGGCGCCGGGCGCCGGGGAACAAATCACGCCGCCGCGCCGCCGCGTGCTGATCGCCGACGACAACGTCGATTCCGCTACTTCGCTGCTCATGCTGCTGGAACTCGAAGGCCACGAGGTGCGCGTGGCGCACGACGGACCGAGCGCACTCGCGCTCGCGCAGAGCTTCCTGCCCAACGTCGCGATTCTCGACATCGGCTTGCCCGGCATGGATGGTCACGCGCTGGCGAAGGCGCTGCGCGCCGGGCCGGCCACTGCGCACGTGCAATTGATCGCGCTGACGGGCTACGGCCAGGAGCGCGACCGCCAGGCAGCGAGCGAGGCAGGCTTCGACCGGCATCTCGTCAAGCCCGCGCCGTTCGAAGAGATTCTGCGGGAAATCGACAACGCGCCGCCGGATTGAGTGGCGCCGCGCGGCCCGCCCGCCGACCGTTCGCGCCACCCAGGCCCCGTTCGCGCCCGTTTCCCCACACTTCGTCGCATCCCCCTCGCCCGCCCCGCCCCCACTCACCACACTGCAGACATCGCCCCCGCTCGACCCGCCATGGAGAGCCAGCATGTCTGCCATCATTGCTGCGCACGTCGTCACCGCAACACTTTCTGTCATACTCGGAACCGCCGTCATGCTGGCCGAAAAGGGCAGCGCGCGGCACAAGTGGCTCGGCCGCCTCTGGGCGCTAACGATGTTTACCGCCGCGCTCAGCTCGTTCGATATCCGCGAGCTGCATCCGGGGCATCTGTCCTGGGTGCACGGCCTGTCGCTGCTGACGTTCGTAAGCGTCGGGCGCGCCATCTGGGCGATCCGCCACGGCAACGTCCGCGGCCATCGCCTCGCCATGCGCGGTTCGTTCTTCAGCCTCATCGCGGCCGGTCTTGCCGCCGTTGCGACGCCGCACCGGTTGCTCAACCTCATCGTCACGAGCTGGTTCGCATGATTCCTGGCATGCACGTCGAGTTTTCGAACGCCGCCGCCCGCCTCCCCGCGCCGACGGCCAATGTCCTGCTCGTCGGGTTCGCGCGCGAGGGCGTGATCGTCGTCATAGGCAATGCGCTGATTGCGGTCGCGCTCACCGCCGCGGGCGTTCACGAGCGCTTCATCGACAACCTCGTCTTCAGCCAGGCGATCGGGCTTTCGATCATGCTGCTGCTCGACGTCGCCCGCTTCTTTCTGCAACGCCACAATGCGCTCACGGGTCCGCGCCTCGCGTTGGCGATGGTGCTCGCCATCGTGCTCGGCGCGTCGCTCGGGCGCGGCATCGCGAGCGTGGTGCTCGGAATCGGCTTGCACAACGCGTTCGCGACGAAGGATCTCGCGCTCACCGGCTGGATCGCGCTGACCGCCACGCTGCTGGTCACCTGGTATGGCTGGTCGCGCACGCGCATTGCCGAGCTGAGCGAACAGGTCGCGCGCACGGCATGGCAAAAGGAAGCTGCAGAGCGCACGGCGCTCAGCGCGCGCCTGCAGGCGCTGCAGGCCCAGATCGAGCCGCACTTTCTCTTCAACACGCTGGCGACGCTCGACAGCCTGATCGCGTCCGACCCGCCGCGTGCGCGCGAACTGCTCGCAAGCCTCAACCGCTTCCTGCGCGCGACGCTCGAGGCCTCGCGCGCGCAAAGCGAAACGCTCACGGTGCAGTTCAAGGTGCTCGACTCGATGCTCGCCGTGCATGCCATGCGTATCGGCCCGCGCCTTGCCTACGCGCTCGACCTGCCGCACGATTGCGCCGACCTCCCGGTGCCGCCCATGCTGTTGCAGCCGCTCGTGGAGAACGCGCTCAAGCATGGCATCCAGGGTGCGCTCGAGGGCGGCAGAATCGACGTTGCCGCACGGCGCGACGGTGACCATGTCGAGTTGAGCGTGACCGATACGGGCCCGGGTTTTGGCGCGACGCCGGGCACCCAGGGCGCGGGCGTCGGGCTAGTGAATGTGCGCGAGCGGCTCGCGGCGCTCTATGGCGAGCAGGCGGCGCTCACGCTGATCGAGAACGTGCCGCATGGCCTCGTTGCGCGGGTGCGGCTGCCGCTGCGCGATGCTGTTGGTGCAAGCGTGCAGGAGTCCAGATCATGAAACGCCACGCGCCCGCCGATACGGCGCAACACGGCGACGCCTCGCACCGCTCGCCCGACACCCCGACCGCACTGATCGCCGAGGACGAGCCGCTGATCGCCGCCGCCCTGGAACGCGAACTGGCCGCCGCGTGGCCGGAACTGCGCATCGTGGCAACGGCCGGCAACGGCCAGGAAGCCATCGAACGCATCGGCGCGCTGACGCCCGACGTCGCGTTCCTCGACATCGCCATGCCGGGCGCGACCGGCCTCGATGTCGCGCGCGCGTGCGCGAATCTCGCCGCGCCGCCGCAAATCGTGTTCGTGACCGCCTACGACGCCTATGCCCTCGAAGCCTTCGAGGCCGCGGCCATCGACTATCTGCTCAAGCCCGTGGAGACTGCGCGGCTCGCGCGGACGGTGGAGCGCCTGCGCGCCCGGCTCGCGCGATCGGCGGCAAACGACGCCGAGGCGCCGCAGATGCAGGCCGATCTGCAACGCGTGCTGCGCCAGCTCGAAACGATCACCCAGGACGTTCGCGAAGCGCGCGCCGGTGCACGAGCGGGCAATGCGGAAAGCGCCCCGCGCGGGGCCCCGCTGCGATATCTGCGCGCCTCGAGCGGCAACGACATCCGCATGGTGCCGGTGGAAGATGTTTTGTACTTCGAAGCAGCCGACAAATATGTCGTGGTCACGACGCACAGCGGCGAATTGCTGATCCGCACGAGCCTGCGAGAGTTATCCGCGCAACTGGACCCGGCGCGCTTCTGGCAGGTTCACCGCGGCACGGTGGTCAACGTGGATCAGGTGGAATGCGCCTCGGTCAGCGCGATCGGGAAGATGACGTTGAGGCTGCGCGGCCACGCGGGCGCTCTCGATGTAAGCCGCCAGTACGCACACCTGTTCAAGCAGATGTGACGCGCGCCACGAGAACGGCAAACGCCTTCAACGCGGCTCGCTTTTCAAATACCGCTGGGGCGGCTCGCCCATCGTCTTGCGGAACATGGAGATGAACGCGCTCGAATTCGCATAGCCGAGCTCGGCCGCGATCTCCGCCACGCGCACGCCCTGGGCGAGCCTCGACACGGCCTCGACGATGCGCAGCTGCTGGCGCCAGTGGCCGAACGTCAACCCGGTCTCGTCCTTGAAGCGCCTCGCGAGCGTGCGTTCACTTGCCCCCACGCGCTCGCCCCAGGTCGCGAGCGAGTCGCCGTTGGCAGGCGCCGCCAGCAGGAAATCGCAAATCTGCCGCAAGCGCCGGTCGAGCGGCAGCGGCAACCCGCCGCCTAAGGCCTCGCGCGCATTGCGCATTTCGCTGAGCAACAGCGGCGTAATGAGCGCGTAGCGGCACTCCGGGCCGCGCTCGCGGTCTTCGACCAGCGCGGCCACCAGTTCGCGCAACAGCGGTGAAACCCGCATCGCATGGCATGCGGATTCCGGCCACGGCGACGCCTGCGGCTCGAACGACACGCTATGCAGGCTCACCGCGGTCGTCGCGATCAATTCGTGGCGCACGCGCGGCGCGATCCACAGCCCGCGCTGCGGCCCGAGCGTCCACATGCCGCTGGGCGTCGTCACACGCAGCACCCCGCTCTCCGTAAAGACGAACCGCCCCTGATCGTGCGAAAGCCACGATCCCTTATGGGCAGCGTCGTACTGGTAGCTTGCCGCCACGATTGGCCGTTCGAGCTTGCGGTGCGGGATTTCAAGCGGTCGCCGCCATATTTGATCCACGATCGAATATTCCTTCGCTCATTTTCCAGAAAAATGTCCGTTTTGCGCAATTTATGCCCGATGCGTCGGCCCGCGCTGTCTCGTATTTTGCATCGGATGATGATTAATTGCTAATGCGAACGATAATGATTCTCTATATGAATAATGAATTTTCCAGAGAACCGATCTGGTGCCCTTAGACGGCCCCGCCCTCCTGCGCCGCCGCGCTGCCGCCGAGATAGGTGGCGCGCACGCGGTTGTCGTCGGCCAGTTCATGGGCCGAACCCGCGAGCGCCACGCGGCCGCCTTCCAGCACATAGGCGCGGTTCGCGATGCGCAGCGCCTGCCGCGCATTCTGCTCCACGAGCAGCACCGCCGTGCCCGCGTGGCTGATGCGCGCGATCACTTCGAAGATCGCGCGCACGAGCTTGGGCGCGAGCCCCATGGAAGGCTCGTCGAGCAGCACGAGTTTGGGCTTGAGCATGAGCGCGCGCGCAATCGCGAGCATTTGCTGCTCGCCGCCGCTCAGCGTGCCGGCAAGCTGGTCCTTGCGCTCGCGCAGCCGGCTGAATGTTTCGTATGCCTGAGCAATGCCCTGATCGAGCGCGCCGGCATCGCGCCGCAACAGGTAGCCGCCCAGGCGCAGGTTCTCCTCGACCGTCAACCCGCCGAAGATACGGCGCCCCTCCGGCACGTGCCCGATCCCGAGCGCGACGATGCGATGCGACGGCAGCCCGACGAGCGCCTGCCCCTCGAACCCGATGCTGCCGCCGCGCGGACGCAGCAGTCCGGAGATGGTGCGCAGCGTCGTGGTCTTGCCCGCGCCGTTGGCCCCGAGCAGCGCGACGATCTCGCCCGGCTCGACATCGAGCGAAACGCCGTGCAGCGCTTCGATGTTGCCGTAGTTCACGCGCAGGTCGCGAACGTCGAGGAGTTTGTCGGACGTCTCTACCCCCATAGCGACTTCTCCCCGTCCGTGGCGTCGGGTCCGTCGTCTTCCTCCGCCGTGCCCAGGTAGGCGTCGATCACCACCGGGTCGTTCTGGATTTGCGCGGGCGTGCCCTGAGCAATGATCTCGCCATGGTCCATCACGATGATGCGGTCGGACACGCCCATCACGAGCGCCATGTCGTGTTCGATCAGCAGCACGGTCACGCCCAGGTCGCGGATGCGGCGGATCTGCGCCATCAACGCGTGCTTTTCGGTTGGGTTCATGCCGGCGGCGGGCTCGTCGAGCAGCAACAAGCGTGGCTGGCTCGCCAGCGCGCGGGCGATTTCCAGCCTGCGCTGATCGCCATAGGGAAGGTCCGAGGCATATTCGCTCGCCCGCGCGCCGAGCCCCACCAGATCGAGCCAGCGCTGCCCGAGCGCGCCGTGCTCGGCCGCCTCGGCGCGCGCGGCGCGCGTGCCCACCAGTTCCGCTACAAGGGCCGTGTGCAGGCGATGATCCATGCCGATCAGCACGTTCTCGAATGCGCTCATATGGTTAAACAGGCGAATGCCCTGAAACGTACGCGCAATGCCGCGATGCACGTTGCGATGGGGCGCGCCGCCGCCAAGCGGCTCGCCGCGCCAGACGAGGCGGCCGCCGCTCGGCCGGATTACGCCCGTCAGGCAGTTGAACACCGTGGTCTTGCCGGCGCCGTTCGGGCCGATCAACGCGAGAATTTCGCCGCTGCGCACCTGGAAGGTAATGCCGCCAATCGCGCGCACGCCGCCAAAGCGGCGCTCGAGGTCATGCACCTCGAGCAGGGTTTCGCGCGCGGCGGCGGCTTCGAGGCCGCCGCTATCGGCGAGGGAAACGGCCGCCTCGGTTTCCTTGCCCGCCGCTTCCGCGGCTTCCGCTTCGTGCGCCACCGTTTCCTCTTCGGGCCGCGGCGCGGCACGCCTCACGCGCGCCGGCCACAATCCTTGCGGACGCAACAACATGAGCACGACGAGCGCCACGGCAAAGCCGAAAATGCGCCACAGGTTCAAAAAGCGCAGCATTTCCGGCAGCCCCGCGACGATCAGCGCGCCGAGTATCACGCCGGGAATGCTGCCGCGCCCCCCCATCACGACGACGATGAGAATCGTCACCGACTGCAGATAGGTGAACGCCGTGGGGTCGATCGTGCCGAAGCGCGCGGCGAACAGACTGCCCGCGAGGCCGCCGATCAGTGCGCCGATCACGTAGGCAAGCATCTTCACGCGCAGGGTCGCGACACCCACCGCTTCGGCGGCGGCTTCGTCCTCGCGGATGCTGGTCCAAGCGCGGCCGAGGCGCGAGCGTCCGAGCCGCACGGCGAACACCAGCACGACGATGAAGAACGCCATGCCCAGCACATACACCGAGCGCGGCGAACTGAATTCGAAGCCGAACAGGCTCGGCGGCTCGATGCCGTAGATGCCGTTCGGGCCGCCGGTAATGTCGAGATTGGTGGCAACGATGCGCGTGATCTCGCCGAAGCCGAGCGTGACGATGGCGAGATAGTCGCTACGCAGGCGCAGCGTGGGGTAGCCGATCACGACGCCGGAAGCGCCCGCGAACACCAGGCTGAACGGCAGCGTCGCCCAGAACGAGAAGTGCAGCAGCGTTTCCAGCAGCGCCGTCGTATAGGCGCCGATGGCAAAAAACGCCGCGTAGCCGAGGTCGAGCAACCCGGCATAGCCCACGACGATGTTCAACCCGAGGCCCAGAATCGCGTAGGTGATGATGGTGAGCCCGACATCGACGACATAGCCGCTCGCGAACTTGGGCAGCGCGATCGCCAACGCGAGCAGCACGCCGGAAACGACCCATGAAGTGTCCGTGGCCCGCGCGCGCATGTCTCACATCCTCTCGACCACGCGTTCACCGAATAGCCCGGTGGGCTTCACCACGAGCACGGCGATCAGCACACCGAACACGAACACATCGGTCCATTGGGAGGAGACATACCCCGCGCCGAACGCCTCCAGCAAACCGATCAGGAAGCCGCCCACCATCGCCCCCGGTATATTGCCGATGCCGCCGAGCACGGCCGCCGTGAACGCGCGCAGCCCGAGCACGAAGCCCATGAAGAAGTTGATCTGCGTGTAGAAGAGCCCTTCCATCACGCCGGCGACCGCGGCGAGCGCCGAGCCGATGAAGAACGTGAGCTGGATGAGCCGCTCGACGTCGATGCCCATGAGCCGCGCCGCATCCTGGTCGATGGCGAGCGCGCGCATGGCCGTACCGACGAACGTATGGTGTACGAACAGATACAGCGCGATCATCAGCGCGAAGCTGGCCGCGATAATGCCGATCTGCGCGAACGTGATGTGCACTTGCGCAACGTCGAAGCCGGTATGCGTGAGCAGGTGCGGGTACGTACGAAAGCCCGCGCCGTAGGCAATCAGGACGCCGTTCTCCAGCAGCAGAGAAACGGCTAGCGCCGTAATGAGAATGGACAGGCGCGGCGCGCGCAGCAACGGCTGATAGGCCACGCGCGCGATCGCCACGCCGAGCACGCCGGTCGCGAGCATGGCCACCGCGAAGGCCACGAACAGCGCGAGCGCGAGCGGCAGGCGAGCGGCCGCGAGCGCGGCGAGCGCGGTCCAGCCCACGAACGCGCCCACCATGAAGAGATCCCCGTGTGCGAAGTTGATGAGCCGGATAATGCCGTAGACCATCGTGTAGCCGAGGGCGACGAGCGCGTAGAACGAGCCGATCGTCAGCCCCTCGATGACGAACTGGAAGAAGGTGCTCATGAGCGGCCCGGTACGCTTACTTCATAGCCACCCACTTGCCGCTGGCATCCTGGCGTTGGTAAGGCTCGAACTGATCGTTATGCACGACGACCGTGATGTACACGGCACGGCTGCGGTCGCCCTTCGGATTGAAGCCGATCGTTCCCGTGGCGCCCTGGTAGTCCGTGATCTTGTGCAGCGCGGCGCTGATGTCTGCGGGCTTTGCCGACTTGCCGTCGGCGATGGCCTTGGCGGTCACGCCCACGGCGTCGTACTCGTACACCGAGTACGGTCCCGGCCCCTGACCATAGCTCTTGTTGTACTGATCGAGGTAGTCGTGCGCACCAGGAAGGAACTGTGCGAGCGGCGCAGTCGTGATGATCATGCCGTCGGCGGCTGGCCCTGCCGTCTTCATGAGCGTGGGGTCATTGGTGCCGTCGCCGCCCATGAAGGTCATCTTCAGGCCCACCTGGCGCGCTTCCTTCACGAGCAGACCCGCTTCGGAGAAATAGCCCGTGTAATAGATCACGTCCGGCTTGAGCGAGGAAACCTTGGTGAGCGTCGGCGAATAATCCATCTGGCCCGGCGTGATCGAGTCGGCATAGACCACGTCCACGCCCATCTTCTTGAGCGATTCCACGGTGTTCTGCGCGAGACCCTTGGCGTAGGTCGTGTTGTCGTCGATCACTGCCGCGCGCTTCGCGTGCAGCGAATTCTTGATGAAGCTGGCCGCGAAAGGCCCTTGCTCGTCGTCACGGCCAATCGTGCGGAACACATTGTCGTAGCCCATTTCCGTGAGCTTCGGATTGGTCGAGGCATCGAGCACGTAGGGAATGCCGGCGCGATGGAATGCGGTCAACTCGGGCAGTGCCGCGCTTGAGCAGTAGCCGCCCGCCACGGCAACCACGCCCGCGTCCACGAGCTTCTGCGCGGCCTGTACCGCCGTTTGCGCGTCGCATGCGTCGTCTTCGGGCACGAGTTCGATCTGCTTGCCGAGCACGCCGCCCGCCGCGTTGATTTTGGCGGCCGCGAGCTTCGCGCCGTTCAGGATATCCGTGCCCGCTGCGGCGCTGCTGCCCGAAAGCGGCACCGGCACGCCGATCTTGATGGTCTGCGCCTGGGCGAGTCCAGGCGCCAGCGCGGCGAGCGAGAAGAGCGTGAGCGCGAGGGTTGCGTGCAGCGCGCCATTGTTCTGAGGATTCATGTGAGCGGCTCCTGAGCGTGGACCCGACCGGGCGATGCCGCAACGCAGGCGAGCCCGCGCGGTCAGTTAGCGAAACGAAATAATTCGTCCAGTGCGATGCCCTGCAGGTCTCGCGCGCTCATGGCGCGCGGCTTGCATGGGACCGGCGCATAACGACTTATCCATGATAGATGCACGTCACCGTTTAACTGCCTAGGGTATGCGCGTATACAAATTACGTGCGCTCGCGGCAGCGTGAAGGTAATTTGTATACACGCATGGAGGGGTGCGAATGAAGACCATCGTACTGGGCGGCGGCATCGCGGGCGTCACGAGCGCGTATTACCTTGCGCGCGACGGCCGCGACGTCACCGTTATCGAGCGACGCTCAGGCGTTGCGCTCGAAACCAGTTTCGCCAACGCGGGGCTCGTCGCGCCGGGGCACTCGTACACGTGGGCCTCGCCGCGTGCGCCGAAAATCCTGCTCAAATCGCTGTTCGTCGAAGGCCAGGCGCTGCGTCTGCGCCTGAAGGCCGATCCGCATATGTGGGCCTGGTGCGCGCAATTCCTGCTCAACTGCACCGAGGCGCGCTCGCGCGAGAACACCTCGCGCAAGGTCAAGTTGTGCCGCTATTCGCAGCATCAACTGCAGGAGGTGACGGCGCGCGAGCAGCTCGAATACGACCTCATCAGCCGCGGCCTGCTCTATCTCTATCGCGACGCCGCCTCGTTCGAGCGCGGCCGCGCCCACATGTCGATCCTCGTGGAAAACGGACTGCCGCTCGAAACGCTCGACGCCGCCGCCGTTGCAGCACGCGAACCGGCGCTCGCCCACGCGCGCGAGCGCATCGCGGGCGCGATCTACTGCCCCAGCGACGCAAGCGGCGACGCCCACCGCTTCACGCGCGGGCTCAAGGAAGTTTGCGAACGTATGGGTGTGCGCTTCGTGTTCGATGCCCCGATCGAGGCCATCGAAGCCACCGGCGACCGCATTGCCGGCGTGCGCACGAGCGCGGGCATGATTCAGGGCGACGACTACGTGCTCGCGCTCGGCTCCTGGTCGCCGATCCTCGCGCGGCCACTCGGCTATCGCATCGCGGTCTATCCGGTGAAGGGCTATTCGGCCACGTTCCCCTGCGGGCCCGGGCATCGGCCGCCCGAGATGGGTGGCGTCGACGAGAATCACCTCGTGGCATGGGCGCGTTTTGGCGCGCGCCTGCGCTTCACGGCCACCGCGGATTTCGCGGGCTACGACACGCGCCACACGCCCGCCGATTTCACTTCCATGATGCAGGCGGCGCGCGAACTCTTTCCCCAGGGCGCCGACTACACGCAGCCGGCGTACTGGGCCGGGCTGCGGCCGATGACGCCCGAAGGCACGCCGCTGATCGGCCGCACGCGCCATCGCAACTTCTTTCTGAACACGGGTCACGGACACATGGGCTGGACCATGTCGTGCGGCACCGCAAAACTGCTCGCCGACATCATGGCCGGGCGCGAGCCCGAACTCGACATGACGGGATTGATGCTGAGATGACCATTACCGCACCGCCGCAAGATCACAAGGATGCCTACACGAAGCTCGGCTTCGCGCTCGACGGCGGCATTGCCGGCCGCGCCGCGATCGGCCTCGTCGTGCTGGCCACCGATCATACGATCGAATACGAATGGCGCGATCTGTTGCGCCAGCCGGGCGTGGCGTTCTACGAGAGCCGGCTCGAGAATTCGCCGGACATCACGCCGCCTCGCCTCGCGGAAATCGAGGCGCGCATCGCCCCCGCCGTGAGCCTCATGCTGCCCGGCGAGCGCCTCGACGTGGTGGCGTTCGGCTGCACGTCGGCTTCGATGGTGATAGGCGAAGACAAGGTTGCGGCACGCATCCGCGAGGCGCGGCCCGATATTGCCTGCACCACGCCGATCACGGCCGCGCTCGCCGCGCTAATGGCGCTCAAGGTGCGCCGCGTGGCGCTTCTTACGCCCTACGTGCGCACCATCAACGACTTCATGCGCGATTACATCGAGGCGCGCGGCGTGGCCGTCACACGCATGGCTTCGTTCGAGCACGCGGACGACAACGAGGTGGCGCGCATCGATGCGGGTTCGATTCGCAGTGCGATAGAAACGCTGGCGCGCCACGACGATGCCGATGCGGTGTTCGTGTCGTGCACCAGCCTGCGCGTGGCCGCGCTCGTGCCTCAGATCGAGGCGCAGACCGGCAAGCCCGTGCTGTCGAGCAACTACGCGATGGCGTGGCACGCGCTGCGGCTCGCGGGGGTGCAGGATAGCGAGCCGCAGCTGGGGCGCCTGTTCGCGTGTTGATGCGCTAATGCACGACTGAGCGACGCGACGATCGATCGACTCCTTCACGACACGCGGCTCGGCCAGCGTTGAAGCGTCACCGAGGTTGCCGTAATCGCCATCGGCGATCTTGCGCAGACATTGCGCACCGGCGCGAACATCCGCTGATGAAATCAGGCGTAAATGGGCTTGCCGGCGAGCGCGCTGCGAATCGCCCCCGCGAGGTCGCCGGCGGCGAATTTCGCCACGTAGCCGCTCGCGCCTGCATTCTTCACGTGCGCCTCATTCGCCGTGCCCGTGAGCGACGAATGAATCACCACCGGAATATCCACGGTGCGCGGGTCCGCCTTGATCTTGCGCGTCAACGTGAAGCCGTCCATCTCCGGCATTTCGAGGTCGGTCAGCACGAGCGCAATGCGATCCTTCGCGCGCACGCCGTCGCGCTCCGCGTTCCTGGCAATCTCGTCGAGCTGCTTCCACGCTTCGAGTCCCGTCTTCGCCATCGTGTATTCCACGCCGAGCGCCTTGAGGCTCTGGCCGATCAGCTCGCGCGCGAAGCCCGAGTCGTCGGCGGCCAGCACCTTCGCACCCGGCGGAATCATCGCGGGCTCGCCCACGTCCTCCGGCACGACCGCGCCGTGCTGCGCCGGGAAGACGTCGCGCAGCACCTGCTCCACGTCCACCACCTGCACGAGTTTCTTGCTCTCGGGGTCGTTCTCGAGCCGCGCGATGCTCGTCACGCGGTTGCCCATCGTGACGTCGGCGGTCAGCACCTGGCTCCATTCGAGCCGCACGATCTCGTCCACGCTTTCGAGCGCGAAGCCCTGGGTGGAACGCGCGAATTCGGTCACGAGCAGGATGTTCAGGCCCGTGGCCGGCTCGCAGCCCATGAGCCGCGGCAGGTCGATCACGGGCATCACCTGGCCGCGGATGTTCGCCGCGCCCAGCACGTAGGGGGACGACGCCGCGATCGGCGTGATCGCCGGCATGCTCAGAATTTCCCGTACCTTGAAAACGTTGATGCCGAAGACTTCGCCAACGTCGCTGCCCGGCGCCGCGCCGAGACGGAAAAGCAGCAGCTCGAACTGGTTCGTGCTCGTCAGGCGGGTTCGTTCGTCGATTGCGAAGCCGCTATCCATGATTCTCTGGTGTCCTTTACGTGTGGCGCGATGCGTCCGGCATCCGCTCTCTGCCAACGTCTACGGCCTGGCGCGGGAAATCTTGAGCCTGCCGCTCCCGCACGAGCGTGCCGGATGAGGACACGCTCACACGCCCTCGCGCACGCGGCCAGCAGCATGCTCGCGCAGGAGCGCCGCGCAGCCCTGGGCGCTCACCGGCCTGCCGAACAGGTAGCCCTGCTGCCGCTCGCAGCGCAGCGAGCGCAGAAACGACGCCTGCTCGGGCGTTTCCACGCCTTCGGCGGTCACGCGCATGCCGAGCGAATGCGCCATCGCCACGACGGCCGAGGTGATCGCCACGGAGTCGCGGTTGTCGGGCAGACCCGCCACGAACGTGCGATCGACCTTCAGATGGTGCAGCGGAAAGCGCTTCAGATACGAAAGCGACGAGTAGCCGGTGCCGAAATCGTCCACTGAAATGCGCACGCCAATGGCGTTCAGCGCGTGCAGGAGAGGCAGCACACTCTGGCTGTCGCTCATCAGAATGCCTTCGGTGATCTCCACTTCGAGCGCGTCGGGCGCGAGGCCCGTGCGCGCGAGGCACCCCTCCACCTGTTCGACCAGCCCGTCCGCGATCTGGCGCGGCGAGAAGTTGACCGCCATGACGAAGTCGGGCGCGAAGAGGCGCCGCCACTGCGCGGCCTGGCGGCACGCGTGCTCGAGCACCCATTGGCCGATCGGGATGATCATGCCGGTGTCCTCGGCCACGGGGATGAACTCCACCGGCGAGACCTGGCCGAGCTCCTCGCTCTCCCAGCGCAGCAGCGCCTCGGCGCCGATCATGCGGCCGCTTTCGCCATCCACGATCGGCTGATAGACGAGGCGCAGTTCGCCCGAAGCGAGCGCGCGGCGCAGCCCCCGCTCGATCTGGAAACGGCGCTGCAGGTGCTGGCGCAACTCGTTCGTGAAGAACTGGAACTGGTTGGTGCCGCGCTGCTTGGCCGCGTACATGGCCGAGTCGGCGTTGCGCATGAGTGCGGCGGCGCTGCGGCCATCGTCGGGATACAGGCTGATGCCGATCGAGGCGCCCAGGTAGTACTCGTTGCCCGCGACCGCGAACGGCGCGGCAAGCGCGCCGAGCACGCGCTGCGCAAGCGCGACAAGGTCGTCCACGCCCTTGTAGCAGCACACCGCGATCACGAATTCGTCGCCACCCACGCGTGCGAGCGTGTCCCCCTCGCTCACGCAGCCGGTGAGGCGCCGCCCCACGTCGCGCAGCAGCGAGTCGCCGGCTTCGTGGCCGCCCGTGTCGTTGACCTTCTTGAACCCGTCGAGATCGACGAAGAGGAGCGCCGGCTTCGCCGAACACGTAGCGCGCTCCAGCATCGCGTGCATGCGATCGGCGAGGAAGGTGCGGTTGTACAGGCCTGTGAGCGCGTCGCGCGTGGCGAGGTAGCGCAATTGCTGCTGCGCCTCGCGCACGGGCCCGATATCCGTGAACGAGACCACCACGGAAATCGGCTCGCTTTCGCCGGGCCGGAAGATCGGCAGCACGTTCTCGCTCACCCAGACGATCTCGCCGTCCGCGAGTTCGAGGCCGACGGTCTCGCCGAGCACCGGCTTGCCCGTCTCGAGCGCCTTCATGCTCGGGCGCTTCGAGGTGGGCAGGGGCTTGCCGCTTTCGTCGAGCACGCGCGGAATCACCTGCATGATGCTCATGCCGACAGCGTGCTCGGGCAGGCGCAGGAGGCGCCGCGCGCTGCGATTGCAGGCGAGCACGGTGTCGTCGCGGGCCTGCATCACGATGCCTTCGTTGAGGTGGTCCACCACGAGGCGATGGTGCTCCTCGCTGAGCGCGAGACGCTCGGCCATGGTCTGCTGGTTGAGCATGGCCGCGACGCTGTGAGCGATGTCGCACAGCAGCGCCTCCTCGGCCGCGCTGGGCCGCCAGGGCCGGCTCTGGTACACGGCGAGCGCGCCCAGCACGCCGCCGTTGTCGTCGTCGAGCGGCGTCGTCCAGACCGCGCGGAGGCCGCTGTCGAGCGCGATGCGGCGGTACTCGCCCCACTCGTGCGCGAGTTCGTAGTCCTCCACGCATATCGTGCGCCGCTCGGCGATCGCCGTGCCGGACGGGCTCGTGCCGGAACCGACCGGCGTGCCGTCGAACGCGGCGTGATACTGCGCCGGCAAGTTCGGCGCACTGCCGATGCGCAGGCGCTGGCCGTCGGCATCGAGTTGCAGGACCGCACAGTTTGCGCCCGCGCCCAGCAGCCGCCCGGCGCGACAGCAGACTTCCGCCAGCAGTTCCGGCAGCGGCATGCTGCGCGACACCAGCCGCAATACGCTGCGCTCCTGTGCGAGCGCCGCATCGGTTCCGTTCGCGGCCCCGCTGGTTGCCCCGTCCGATTCTTTCGACACCTCCGACTGACCGCCCCGTGATCCCGCTGCGTCGAACGCTGCCGCCGCTTGGGAATAGACCATACCTTCTTCCCCTCTTGTTGCCGCGGTGCCTGTGGTGCAAGGTAGCGCCCGCGGCCGGCTCGATCTCTAATGTGGTGCGCGGCAAACCGCTCGCCGTCAGGCGAGCGATTGCGCCGCCCCTGCGTTAACGGCAAGGGCGGCGCGATTCTTGAAGCGTTGGGGCGAAAGGCACGGGCCGGCGGCGAGCCGGATAACAGGGCGCGGACGGGAAGGCGCGCCGGGTGGAGGGGTATGGGCGGCACGTAGGGGTTCGCGAGGGTAAACGCCTACGCGCGCCGGTGCATCGCAAAAAACGCCTTACGCCTGACTCTTCTCGCTGCTTTCGCCGCTGCCGTCCTTGTGGAACACGCGCTTGGTCGCGCGCTTGGTGGCCTCGTAACCTTCGCGCGACGCATGCGCGATGCCGTGGCCCACCGTCTTCGCCGCGTGCGCGGTGGCGTGGCCGAAGTCGCGTGCGGCGTGGCCGGTTTTCGTGGCCGCTTCCTTCGAGTCGTGCTTGATGTTCTCCTTCACTTCGTGAAGGTCGGCGTGCGCCATCGTGCTGGCCATGCCCAGCACGAGCGCGGCAAGTATGAACCGTTTGGATTTCATCATCGGGCTCCCTTTTGTATTGTCATCGAATGACTGCGGACGCGTCGAGCATGACTGCCGCGCGTCCCGTAAGCAGCACGCGGCCCTCGCCGCGCACCGTAAAACCATAGAGTACCG
Source organism: Paraburkholderia sp. BR10882 (assembly GCF_040948855.1). NCBI lineage: Bacteria > Pseudomonadati > Pseudomonadota > Betaproteobacteria > Burkholderiales > Burkholderiaceae > Paraburkholderia > Paraburkholderia sp. BR10882. The sequence goes on from NZ_JBFPKP010000013.1 coordinate 167,047, forward strand.
TGTTGCCGCTGCCGCTCACGCGTTCGGCTTCGATCGCGAGCGGCGCGGCGAGCGTGTCGAGGCGCTCGATATGCGCCACTACCGTGCGCACGCTCGCAAGAAAACCCACGCGCGGACGCTCGGCCTCTGCGCCGTCCAGTGCGCCGAGCAACGCGCCATGCACCGCCATGGCCTGCGCCGCGTACTCCACGCCGCACACCGCCGCAAGGCGGCCGCGCGAGCGCAGCGGATTGTGCGGATCGCGATGGCTGGTCGCGATGCAGCGGATACGCGTCTCATCCCATGACTGTACCGCGTCGAGCAGGCACATCGCGCCGCTATGCGGTATGCGCGCCGCGATCCATGCGCGGTCGAGCGGCGCGCCCGGCGCGGCGTTCGCGATCACGTCCGCGAGCGTAGCCGGCAGAATGGCTTGCGTCGTCATGCCCCCTCTCCAGACGCATCCACGGGCTCGACGTCGATTTGCACACGCAGCTCGGGCATGTAGTCGATGACCACGCTCGCAGGCTGGCCGGATGCATCGATGCGCGCGAGCGCTTCGAGCAGCGGCAGCACACGCGCGGCGGGATTGTTCGTGCGCAGCGCTTCGAGTTCAGGCGAGGCGAGCGGCGTCGCGAGCGCTTCGGTGAGCGTCACGTCGAGGCGCGCGAGCGTCGTCGCGCTCGCCTGCGGCGCGAGCACGAGCGCGACGCCGAATGCATCGGCCACGGGACGCAACGCGTGCAGCGGCTCGGGATAGTCGGCGTCGTAGGCGATCAGCAAGGTGGGCACGCCATCCACGGCCACCTGACACGCGCTTTCGAGCAGCCCCGCTGCGAAGCTGCCGTCGTGCGCGCACAGCACGTTCGATGCGGCCCGGTCGCGCGTCGCGATGCTCCAGTAGCCCGCGGGCGCGTTATGCACCGAGTTGTGAAAACGCGTGGGCGAAAGCAGGCGGTCGTCGCTTGCCAGCGCGTCGCAAATGATGTGGCAGTTCTGACCATCTCCACCCGAGGCCGCGAACACGGCGGCAAGCGTCGTCGCGTCGCGACCGCTCGCCGCGACCGCTTCGTGGCCCACGGCGAGCGCGGTCTTGACGACGGCCCCGGTGCGGCGGCGCTCTGCCGCCGGCAACCCCTCCGGCGGCGGCAGCACCGTGCGTGCGCTCGCGTAGGGCGCGCGCGCGGCGAGCACGTCGGCCGTCTGCGGCCAGTTGGCGAGACCCGGGCCGATCACGCCGACGCTTTCGATGAATACGGAAAGTTTCATATCGGTCATCCGTGATGTGCGCGGTCCGCGCGCCCGAACAGGAGGCTGCAGTTCGTGCCGCCAAAACCGAATGAATTGCTGAGTGCGGCGCCGATTTGCGCTTCGCGGCTTTCCAGCACGTAGTCGAGCCCGAGCGCGGCGTCCGGCTGCGTGGTGTTGACGCCGGCGGGCACGAAACGATGGCGCAGCGCGAGCGCCGCGATCACGGCTTCGAGCGCACCCGCCGCGCCGAGCGTATGCCCCGTCGCGCCCTTGGTCGAGCTGCATGGCGTGCGCTCGAACAGTGCGTTGATCGCGCGGCTTTCAGCCACGTCGTTGCTCGGCGTGGCCGTGCCATGCAGATTGATGTAACCGATTTCGTCTGGGGCCACGCCCGCGGTGGAAAGCGCCTGCGCCATCGCGGCGCGCGCGCCGAGCCCTTCGGGATGCGGCGACGACATGTGATGCGCGTCGCTCGATTCGCCCACGCCGAGGAGCAGGACGGCGTCGTCGTCCAGCGTGTCGGGCGTGCGCTCGAGGAAGGCGAACGCCGCGGCCTCGCCAATCGAAATGCCGTTGCGGTTCACGTCGAACGGGCGGCACGGATCGCGCGAAAGCAGTTCGAGCGAGTTGAAACCGTACAGCGTCGTCAGGCAGAGCGAATCGACGCCGCCCACCACGGCCGCATCGATCAGCCCCGCCTCGATCATACGGCGGGCGGAGCCAAACACCTTCGCGCCCGAGGAACAGGCGGAAGAAATCGACGTGGCCGGGCCGCGCAGGCCAAAATAGGCGCGCACGAACGAGGCCAGCGCGAACGGGTTGTGCGTCTGCGCGTAATGAAAGCCCGGCTTGAGCGCGCCGCTTTCCAGGTCCCGCTGCCGGTAGGCGTTTTCGGTTTCGAGAATGCCCGAGGTGCTGGTGCCGACGAACACGCCCACCCGCTCGGCGCCATAGCGCGCGACGGCGGCCCGAATGTGTTCGGCGAAACCGTCCTGCGTGAAGCCGATCTGCGCGAGACGGTGGTTGCGGCACGCATAGTCCGCGAGGTCGGCGCGTAGCGTCTCGCTCTCGAGGCCCGCCACTTCGCCAATCCACGTATCGAGGTCCGCGCGCGCGAAGTCGCAGCGCGCGAGGCCCCCGCGCTTGCCGCGCAGCGCGTCGAGCGTCGCGTCGAGCCCGCGCCCGAGGCAGCTGGTAGCGGTGAAATGCGAAAGGATCAGTGGTTTCACGTCAGTCGTTCCGTTTGCGCAGCGGTGGAATCAGGGTTGACCGGCTTCGCCGTCGAGGCACGCGCGCAGTGTGGTCCACTGCAGCTGGCGTTCGGCGGCGGCGCGCAGGAGCGGCGGCAGCACGTCGAGCACGAGCGGCTTGCCGCTTGCGTCGCGCGCCGCGTGGCCGTCGTGCACGAGCAGGATGTCGCGCGCAGCCAGGCCATCGAGCAAACGGTGCGTGACCGTCCCGGCCTCTTTCGCGCGGGTGTCGAAGCCGCGCCGCGTCCAGCTCGCGAGGTGCAGGCCGAGGCCGCACAGCACCGGCTCGAGGAACGGATTGCGCAGGCCCGCCGGTGCGCGGAAAAAGCGCGGCGGCGTCCCCGCGATTTCGGTAAGCGTGCGCTGCGCCGCCTCGATCTCGCGCTTCATCACGATGGGCCCCGAGACTGAAAACGTATGCCGATGGCGCTGGCTATGGTTCTCGACGGCATGGCCGCGCGCCACGATCGCTTCGACCAGATGCGGGTGGCGTCGCGCGAGATCGCCGATGCAGAAGAAGGTTGCGCGAACATCGAAGTGGTCGAGCAGGTCGAGCACGCGCGGTGTCACTTCGGGGTCCGGACCATCGTCGATGGTGAGCGCGATGCGCTGCCCCGCGTGCTCGGGCAGGCGCGTCCAGTTCGGGCCGAGCAACGCGCTGCGCGGCCACAGGCCCGCGGCGATCAGCGCGAGATGCGACGCGACCACGCTGCCCGCGGCCCACGGCCACGCGTGCGGCTGCGCGGCCACGGCGGCGGCCGCTCCCGCGTGCAGCGCCGCCGCGCCGCTTATGAACGGCGACGGCCTCCAGCGGCGCGCCGTGGCGGACGCGGGCGTCGCATGCGTAGCGCGCAACGAAGCCGAATTCATGCGCGGCCTCCGTGCGGGTGGGTCATCTGCGCGGGTTCGGTACGCGGGCGAGCGTGCCGCCGCTCGTCGCGCGTATCGGCGCTCAGGTGCGCCTCGTCGCTGCTGTGCACGAGCGGCGGCGCGAGAATCGCCGCGAACACGAGCGCGAGCATCGCGCCCGGCCCCACCGTCAGCCCGAACGTTTCGAGCAGTGGCACATGAGACAGCGAGAGCAGGCCGAAGCCCGCCACCGTCGCGAGATTGGCGACGAGGAGCGAGACGAGCGTGCGCGGCGTGATGCCCGCTTCGTCGTCGCGCTTGCAGAAGAAGAGCGCATAGTTCGAGCCCACGGCGACGATGAGCAGCATGCCGACCAGGTGCAGGATGGTGAGCGACACGCCTGCCAGCGCGAATCCCGCGGCCACGACCAGCACCGCCGCGACGAGCGGCGCGAGCGCCCTCGCCGCACGCGAGAACGAGCGCAGCGCGAACACCAGCAGCACGACGATGACGGCGAAACCCGCGAGCGAGAGGCGAATGTCTTCGTGCACGTAGTCCACGTACATGCGGTCGGCTTCGGCCTTCATGTCGACGAAGAGCGCGCCCGGCACGTTCGCACGGGCGACGGCGCCGCTCACGGAGCTGGCGTCGAGGCTCGGCGTATTCACGGCCTGCGCGCCCTGTGAATGGCGCGGCGCGCGCAAGGCGAGCATGGCGCTCCACTGGCCGTCGCGCTGGGTCAGGAGCGCATCGACGGCGAGCGCCATCGACGTGCCCTTGAGGTCCGCGCGCGTGACGAGCGGCGCGTTGCGCGCCGCTTCGACGTCGGCGAGGAACGGCGCGAAGGCGTCGGGCCTCACATCCACCGGCTGGTTCCTGAGCGCCTCCTGCAGGCGCGTCGTGAGCACGTCCTTGCCGGGCAGGCTCGCGAGGCGTGCACGCTGGGTGGCGTCGCTCGGCAGGTAGCGCGCGGGGCTCTCGAAGCCGCCCAGCACGCCACGCTCGACGAGCGGCTGCAACTGCGCGCCGACCTTCTCCGCGCCTTCGAGCGCGGCCTGCTCGCTCGCGGCCGGAATTACCACGAGATAGCGCACGTCGGGCGCGCCCACGTCCGCGCGCAGGCGCGTGTCGAGCGCCTGGCTCGCGGCGGGCACGGGGCTCAAGGCGGCAAGCTCGTGGCTCCAGAGGTCGTCGCGATGCAGCCAGAGCGACGCGAGCGCGGCGAGCACGAGCGCCGCGAGCGGCCAACGCAGGCGCGGGGCGGCGTGCGCCAGGCGCGCGAGCGCCGCGCCGATACGCGACACATCGCGGATCGCGACTGCTCCGCCCGACAGTTGCGGCAGCACGAAACGCGTGACGAGCGCGGCGCTCGCGAGGCCCGCGATCGAATAGAGCCCGAGTTGCACGAGGCCGGGGAAGCCCGAGAACAGCATCGTCGCGAAGCCGCACACCGAGGTCAGCACGCCAAGGCGGATGGTCGGCCAGTAAGCGGCGAGCCATGCGCGCATCGACTCGCGGCCCTGAGGCGCGCCGCGGGGGCCACCCTGCGACGACTGCACGAACAGATAGATCGAGTAGTCCACCGCCTCGCCCATCAGTGTCGTGCCGAAGCCGAGCGTCAAGCCATGCACCGTGCCGAACACGAGCGAAACCGTCGCAATGCCCGCCGCCACACCCGAGAACACCGGCAGGAGCCCGAGCCCCAGCGTGCGCGGCGAACGGTACAGCGTGAGCAGCAGCGCGACGATCAGCACCAGGCTCAGGGTGGAGAGGCGTTCCACGTCGTGGCGAATCGCGTCGCGCGTGGCGACCCCGAACACGCCCGGCCCCGTCAGCGATACCTGGTAGGCCGAAGCATTGGGCAAGGTGCGCGTGGCGGCGGCAAAAGCGGCGCGCACGGCGTCGATGGCGCGGGACTGGGCGTCCGTGTCGGAGCCGGCGGCCGCCGTTTGCGCCACCAGCACGGCGCGCCGGCCGTCGCGCGAGGCCCAAACGCCGCCGCGGCTCGCAGGCTGCGCCGCGCTATCGAGCTGGCCGACCATCGCCGCCACTTCGCCCGTCGGGTCGCGCGGCAGCAGGTCCTTGGCAACCAGCCCCGCCGACGAAGTCAGCAGATCGAGGCTCTCGCCCAGCGCTTCGTGCAGCCCTTGTTCCGTGAAGTGTTGCGGCGTGACCGCGGGGCTCAGCACATAGCGGTGGGCGAACATGAACTGCTCGTCGCGCGCGTCGTTCTGGCCCGAGCCGTTGTGGATCGCCACGAATTGCGGGTCGGCGCGCAGGCTCGCCGCCACGCGGCGCGAAAGCTCCGCGCGCGTGCTCTCGTAGCCGCCGTCGATGCCGATCAGAATGAGCCGGGACGCCAGCCCGTCGCGCAGTTGATCGACGAGCACTTGCTGCGTGGGGCTCGGCGAGCGCGGCAGAAATGCCGAGAGATCGGCGGTGAAGTTCGCGCGGCCGATCGCCACCGCGCACGCGACGAGGCACAGCAGCCACACCGCAACGGCGCGCCGCTGCACGAGCGCGACGCCGCGCGCAAGGACTGGGTGGGCGCGCGGGTCCATCAGTTCGCGTCCGCGGAAAGGGCATGCAGGCGCATCACCGAATGATCGCCGTCTGCCTGCTGGATCGCGACGCTGCGCATCGCGTCGCGCGTGCCGTCGATCGTGATGGTGCTCACTACCTTGCGCATGCGCGAGTCGAGCGGCGTGAGCGTGAGCGTCCAGTCGTCGCCCTCACCCGTGAGCGCGACCTTGTACACCTGCTCCAGCGCGAAGCGGTTGCCTGCGAGCGTCGCGCGGATGCTCTCGATGAACGCGCCCAGCTCCGGATAGCGCGCGAGCGCCAGCGTGTACTTGTGGTTCTCGCGCTGCACGGTGAGCATGTCGCCGTCCACCACGAGGTGCTCGGGCTTCGGGTTCCGCGTGATCTTTTCCAGATGATCGGGCGCGACGAACACGAGTTCGCCCGACGACTCCACGGGCTGTGTCGCGATCGAGAGGTATTTCGTCTCGGTAAAGCTCGCACGGCCGCACTTGCGCTGCGCGAGCGTGGACATCAGGCGGTCGAGCGTCCACGCGGGCTGCGCGGTTTCGGCAGCCTGTGCCTGCGCGGCAGGCGCGGCCGCCGTCATGACGGAAGCGGCGAGGAAAGCGGCGCTCGCCAGCGCACGCTGGCAGCGCGCGCGCAAGGTTGCGCAACGGCGGTTCGCGCTCATGCGTCGGTCACCTCGTGCACGGGAAGCTCGGCATGGGGGCGCGTCTCGCGGCGGCGCACCGTGGCCGGCGCACGGGCTGCAGTGCTCGCCGCCGCAGTTGCCGATGCCGGTGCGCCAACCATCGCGCCTTGCCTGCCGCCCTGCCAGAAGTCGTAGTAGTTGAACCAGTTGTACGGCGCCAGGCGGCAATAACGGTCGAGCAGGGTAACGTAACGCACGAGCGCCGCGTCGATGGCGCGCTGGCGCGACTCGCGCGGCACGTCGGTGAAGTCCGCCAGCGTTTCGAAGTGCACGTCGTAGCGATTGCCGCCGCGATACAGGCCCGTCATGAACAGCACCGGGCGCTTGAGCATCGCGGCCATGTAGAGCGGCCCGAGCGGGAACGCCGCCGGTTCGCCGAGAAACGCCATGCGGCGCATGGTGGCGGCGTCGTCGGCGAGCAGCGTGCGGTCCGCGAGCATACCCACCATGCAGTTCTGGTCGAGACGCTCGTGCACCTTCAGCATCGAGCCGACCTGGCCGAGCCCGATCACTTCGGGCTTCGCCGCGGGATTCACGGCGGCGAGCGTCGCGTTGATCTTCTGCGCGTTCTCTTCGTACATCGTCACGACCACGCGCAGGTCGGGCCGCGTGCGGCCGAGCGCGCGCACGATCTCGAAGCTGCCGAGGTGCGCGCCCATCAGGAACACGCCGCGCCCCTTGGCGAGCGTCTCGTCCACGAGCGTATGGCCGTGCGGGCGGATATCGAACATATCGAAGCGCGCGTTCGCCAGGTAGATGCGGTCGTGAATCGTCGACGCGAATGTAAACACGTGGCGGTAGATGTCGCGCCAGTGGGCCGGGCGGCCCAGCACGCGGCGCAGGTAATCGCGCGAGGCGGCGCACGCGCGCGGCGAAAACAGCACGAAATACAGCGCGATCAAATGCAGCAGCACGCGGCCCGCGCGGCGGCCGAGGCGCAGCGAGAGCCACGTCATGATGCGCAGGAGCAGCGTATTGCTGCGCTCCTGCTGGTTCGCCCAGTCGGTGCGCTTCGTCATGGCTGCGCTCCGGTTTTTTCGTCGCTGATGACGCCGCTCGCGACATCGCGCGCGCCCGCGCGCAGCGTGAAGCGGATCGCGCCGCTCGCCGCCGCGTCCCAGGCGAGGTCGAGCGTTTCGCCAGGCGCGGCCGGGCTCAGGAATTTCGCGGTGCTGAGCTTGAACGTGGTGAACGGCCGGTTCAGCGCGTCGCCGATCGCGTCGATGGCGTGATCGAGCAGCACGACGCCGGGCACGATCGGGTGACCCGGGAAGTGGCCCGGCAGCGCGGGATGATCGGCGGGAATCGCGAACGAAAGCGTGGTTGCGGGTCCGGATAGAGCGTCGCCCGCTTCCTGCGCCGCCGGCGCGAGGCCGCCGCGCATCTGCCGCGCGACGAACGCCGCGAGCACGTCATGCGGCAGCTTGCCGGTGTCGTTGCGCGGCAGGGAATCGACGAACAGCAGCGGACGCGGCAGAAACGCGCGATCGATGCGCTCGCGCAGCGCGCGCTGCAGATCGGCAAGCGTGAGCGTGGGCGCGACCACGAGCGCGACGAGGCGCTGCACGATGTCGTGTCCCGTATGCGCATCGTGCTCGAGGTGCGCTGGCATGAAGAACACGCCGTCTACCACGCCAGGAATCGCGTTGAGCTGATGGTTGAGGTAGGCGAGCGAGGTCCGCTTGCCCGCGATGTTGATGAGGTCCGCCTTGCGCCCGTGCAGCAGGAAACGCTGCGCGTCGAGCAGTTCGATGGCGTCGCCCATCGGCACCGGCTCTTCCACGTGGCCGCCCGAGACCCACATCGTGGGGCCTTCGTCGTCCTGGACCGCGCTTGCGCGCGCTTCGAAGCGAACCTGCGGGAACAGCTGCCACGTTGCGCCCTTCGCGGTGCGGCGCGTCGCGATCTGGCCGGTTTCGGTGCTGCCGTAGATTTCGACGAGCGGCGCCTTCAGGCGCGTTTCCGCTTCGAGCGCGAGCTTTTCCGAAAGCGGCGCGGTGGCGGAGAGCACCAGTTCGGCCGGCGGCAGCGCGTGATCGGTGGCGAGCAGCGCGCGCAGATGGATCGGCGAGGTCACGAGCACGCGCGGCTGCGGCACGGCTTCGAGTTCGTCGCGGATATCGACGGGATAGAACGGCAGCCGGTTGCTGAACGCGAAGCCACCGATCAGCGGCAGCAACACGGTCACTTCGAAGCCATACATGTGCTGCGGCGGCACCGTGCCGACGATCGTGCAGTCGCGCGCGGCGAGCAGGCCGTGCCGCTCGGCCGACGCGCGCACGCTCGCCACCAGCACGCCCCACGTCTTGGCATGCGGCACCGGCGCGCCGGTGGACCCCGACGTGAAAACGTAGGCCGCGACGCGCGAGGCGTCGATCCGCGGGACGGCGAACGGCGCGTGCCCGTCGGCTTCCTGCCGGGCTTCGGGATACGCGAAACGCGGCAGGTCGATCGCGCAATCGGGCGCGTCGTGCAGGCAGAACGCGTCGGGTGCGAACGAGGCGAGCTGGCGCACCGTTTCCGGCGTCTGCGTCGAGGGCAGCAGGCTGATGCGGCCAGAGACGAGCGCCGCGCACAGGCCCACAGTAAAGCGGTAGCGATCGCGGCAGACGTTGAATACGTGGCCGCCCGCCGGCAGTGCCGCGGCCACACGCGTGACATCGGCGAGGAACGCGCGCACCGTGACGGGCGCGCCGTCGCGCCAGGCCATGACCTGATCGGGCGACGTATGAAAAACGAGCGGATGAGTCTGCATAACTTCAGTCAATACGGATTCCTGCGTTGTTCCCTGCTTTGATTCAGGCTGGCGAGCGGCGTCCATGATCAGGAATGCTCCGCGTGCGCCTGGGTCGTCTGCCGGTATGCGCGAATCGCGTCGAGCATGCCGGCATTCGCCTCGCCAGGCAGCACGAAACGCCGGCATGCGTGCTCGGCGACGAACATCACCGCCACGAGCGGCAACGCCAGATAGTTGGCGAACGTCGACCACGCGACGATCGGTGCAACCGCGAACATCAGCGTTGAAACGCCGGCAATCGCGACGAAAAAAACCGTCCATGCGAGCGTGATCTGGCGCGTATAGCGCGCGACGGACGGCGTCAGCGCGCCGCCGTGGATCATCGACGCGAACTGCGTGCAAAGCGGCACGCGCCCCGCCGCGAGCGTGCGCCCGAACAGCAGCGCCATCGCGAGGTTGAAGCTCACATGCTCCAGATACAGTCCCCACTCAAAGTGCCAAGCAAGCGGCGTGCGCATGAACCACAGCGTGAGCACCACGAGCGTCCACAGCGGCAGCAGCCACGCCCGACGCGGCGAACGCGCGGCGGCGGCCAGCGCGATCGCGAGCGGGGGCACGAGCGCCATGGCCAGGCCGAAGCCGTGCGCGCCGGGCGTCGCGACCGCGTAGTGCGCGCCGATTTGCCAGGCGGCCACGGCCGCCACTCCAAGCGCCGCGCGCGCCGCCGCAGCCACGGCGCTCATTGCCCGCCTCCGCGCACGCGCGCGCCAGAGGGCCGTGCGCAGGGCGCCGGCGGGCGGTCGGCCCCGGTGCGACCCAGGGCGGTCTGGCTAAGCAAAGAGGGCATCTGGCAAATATCGCAAATGGACTCGTAAGTGAATCGTAGGGTAAGGCAAGCGCCCCGAATCCTCTTAAGAAACGCAAGTATCGGGCCGGTTTCTTGCAAGTATGTTCAGGCACGCACATTTTAAGATTGGCGGGACCCGATCACCTGTCCTGTCGGATGCCGGTTTGTAACTGAATGTTCGGAATCGCGTCAGGCGGGGTTTTTGTCCGATCCAGACAGGCCCGAAGCCGTGCAAGCGTCTCGCGCGTTCCGATCCCAAAAAAGCGCGGCGCCTGGCACCGACCCTCTGTAACCCTTTCGGCTGGGAGCACGGTATACGCACCGATACCCTTCACTTAGAATCCTGGTAACTTTTACATCAAACGAACCCTAAAAACGGGTGGCCGGCGCTTTCGGCCCGCACGCCCGGAGAGCCCACGCATGATGAACGCACTGGAACAAGAGCTCGCCACGCAGATCGTGAAAGAGCTGAATCTCGAAGATGTCTCGCTCGACGAAGTGAGCGCCGACACTCCGCTCTACGGCGAAGGCTTCGGGCTCGACTCGATCGACATCCTGGAAATTGCGCTGCTGATCTCGAAGAAGTACGGCTTCGAGCTGCGCTCGGACAATCCGGAAAACGAAAAGATCTTCGCGACGCTCGGCTCGCTGGCCGCCTACGTCGCGGCGCACCGGGTGCGCTGACGTGCGCGGCGCGTAGTGCCATGACTGCCGGCGCAGGCCAGGACCTGGCCAGGATTGAGGGAGGAAAACCCATGCGTGCACTCGTGACAGGCGGCAGCGGCGCACTCGGGCAGGCCATCAGCGTGGCGCTCGCGCAGGCGGGCCACGAGGTCTGGGTGCACGCGAACCGGCGTCTGGCCGAGGCCGAAGCCGTCGCGCAGCGCATCGTCGCGGCGGGCGGCAGCGCGCACGCCATCGCCTTCGACGTGACCGACGCCGACGCGGCCCAAGCCGCGCTCGCGCGGCTCGTGGACGACGCGCCCGTGCAGATCCTGGTGAACAACGCGGGCATTCACGACGACGCGCCCTTGGTGGGCATGCGCCGGGAGCAATGGCGCCGCGTGATCGACGTCTCGCTCAACGGCTTTTTCAACGTGACCCAGCCGCTCCTCATGCCGATGATCCGTACGCGCCACGGGCGCATCGTCAACATCGCCTCGCTCGCGGGCGTGATGGGCAATCGCGGCCAGGCGAACTACGCGGCCGCGAAGGCCGGGCTGATCGGCGCAACGAAATCGCTCTCGCTGGAGCTGGCCTCGCGCGGCATCACGGTGAACGCCGTGGCGCCCGGTATCATCGCTTCGCCCATGGCGGAGCACGCGTTTCCCGCCGAGCGCATCAAGCAGCTCGTGCCCGCGCAGCGCGCCGGCCAGCCCGAGGAAGTCGCGGGCATGGTGGCGTACCTGGTGTCCGACGCGGCCGCCTATGTGACAGGGCAAGTGCTCTCGATCAACGGCGGCCTGGCTTGAACACGCGGCGCGTTTTCCGCTGCTGCATCCTCTGAGGAAATACGAGTGTCTGTGCAACCCTTCGACGCAAAGCGGCAGTCGCGCTCCGCGCCCGGCACCAGCACGGGCGCGAGCGCCGAAGCATCCGGATACGACGTGCCCGCGCACGATGCGCCGGACGTCCGCCCGGGCGGTTATGCACGCGCAGCGGCGCGACCTAGAATTTTTTCAGGGTCTCCCGCTGTCGAGGCACCCGCTGCCATGGCCACGCCTTCGTCCACGCATCTCGTCCTGATCCCGAGCTACAACCCGGGCGCCAAGCTCGACGAAACCGTGCGCGGCGCACGCGCGCAATGGAACCCCGTGTGGGTCGTGGTGGACGGCAGCACGGACGGCAGCGCCGCGCGCCTGCAGGCCATGGCCAACGACGACCCCGGCCTGCACGTCATCGTGCTGCCCGACAACCGGGGCAAGGGCGGCGCGGTGCTCGCGGGGCTCGAAGCCGCCGCGGCGCGCGGATTCACCCACGTGCTGACGATGGACTCCGACGGCCAGCACCCCGCCGCGCTGATTCCCGAATTCATGGCCGCCTCGCAGGCCGCGCCCGACGCCATGGTTCTGGGCCTGCCGAAGTTCGACGCGAGCGCGCCGCAATTGCGCGTGCAGGGACGACGCCTGTCGAACTTCTTCGCCGACTTCGAGACGCTGTGGGCCGGCATTGGCGACTCGCTATACGGCTTTCGCGTGTACCCGATCGCGCCACTGAAGGCGATCATGCACCGCCAGACGTGGATGCGCCGCTTCGACTTCGATCCCGAAGCCGCCGTGCGCCTGTGCTGGGCCGGCGTGCGGCCCATCCAGATCGAAGCGCCGGTGCGTTACTTCGGCGCCGATGAAGGCGGGGTCTCGCATTTCAACTACGTGCGCGACAACCTGCTGCTCGCGGGCATGCATCTGCGGCTCGTGAGCGGGTTCGCGCTGCGCCTGCCGCGCTTGCTCGGCAGGCGCCTGCTGCCCTGATCGCTGCTTGGCTCGTTACGCCGTGGCGCGCTGCGTAGCGGGCGTGCGGTAGTCGGCCAGCAAGCGCTCCTGCTTTTTGCCGGCCGCAGCGAGATTGCGCGCCTTGACGTGGCCGAAGCCGCGAATCTCGTCGGGCAGCGCCGCCAGTTGCAGCGCGACGGGCAGGCGCTGCGCGTCGAGGCTCGCGCAGAATTCGTCCACGAGCGCGACGTATTGCGCAATCGAGCGGCGTTCGTCGCGACGCTCTTCGGTCTTGCCGAACACGTCGAACGCCGTCCCGCGCAGCCCCTTCATGCGGGCCAGCGTGCGCAACACCGGCAGCACCCACGGACCGAAGCGGCGCTTCACGAGATGACCGTGCTCGTCGCGCTTCGCGAAGAGCGGCGGCGCGAGCCAGAAGTTCAGCTTGTAGTCGCGTCCCGGCTCGCCTTCGAACTGCTCACGCAGCTTCTGCAGATACGCGGGATCGGCGTAAAGACGCGCGACCTCGTATTCGTCCTTGTAGGCCATGAGCTTCGCGAGATTCACGGCAACGGCGCGCGTGAGCGGCAGCTTCGCGTCGCAGCCAAGCGCTGTCTCTTTCACGCGAATGCGCTCGACCACGCGCCGATACTGCTGCGCATAGGCGGCGTTCTGATACGCCGTGAGCAGCGCTTCGCGCGCGGCGATCACCTTGTCGAGCGATTCGGGCATGCGCACAACGACGGCTTGCGGCTCTGCCTGCGTCCTGGTGAGCGCGCGCACGACCGCCTCGCCATGATGCGCGACATAGCGGCCCCAGTTGAACGCCTGCTGGTTCTTCTCCACCGCCACGGCGTTGAGTTCGATCGCACGACGCAGATGCGCGAGTTCGAGCGGCAGCCAACCCTTTTGCCACGCATAGCCCAGCAGCAGCGGATTGCTGTAGATCGTGTCGCCGAGCAAGGCCAGCGCGAGCGCATTGGCGTCCACGAACGCACAGCCCTCGCCGATGCTCGCACGGAGTTCAGCCTCGGTTTGCGCACCCGGAAACGTCCACTTCGGATTCTTGACGAATTCCGCGGTCGGCGTCGCGCCGCTGTTGATCGCCGCGACCGTCACGCCATGCTGGGTGCGCGAGAGCACGTCGCCCGAAGCGGAGACGATCGCATCGCAGCCGATCACGAGGCGCGCCTCGCCCGTGGCGATGCGCGTGGCGTGCAAGGCGGCGGGCGTCGCCGCCACCTGCACGTGGCTCAGCACGGCGCCGCCCTTTTGCGCGAGCCCGGCCATGTCGAGCACGGTCACGCCCTTGCCTGCAAGATGCGCGGCCATGCCGATCAGGCCGCCGATGGTCACGACACCCGTGCCGCCCACGCCCGTCACGAGGATGCCGTAAGGCTTCGCCAGTTGCGGGAGCACCGGCATGGGCAGCGCGTCGAAATCGATCGATGCGGCGCTGGACACGTTCGCCGCGCGCGGCTTGCGCAACTGCGCGCCCTCGGCCGTCACGAAGCTCGGGCAAAAGCCCTTCACGCACGAAAAGTCCTTGTTGCACGACGACTGGTTGATCTTGCGCTTCGTGCCGAGCGGCGTGTCGAGCGGCTCGACGGACAGGCAGTTCGATTGCACCGAGCAGTCGCCGCAGCCCTCGCACACGGCGTCGTTGATGAACGCGCGGCGCGCCGGGTCGGGATAGGCGCCGCGCTTGCGGCGACGGCGCTTTTCGGTGGCGCAGGTCTGGTCGTAGATCAGCACGGTGGTGCCGGCGATTTCGCGCAACGTGCGCTGCACGCTGTCGAGCTGGTCGCGATGATGAACATCCACGCCTGCCGGCAATGCGATCTTTGCGTCGTATTTTTGCGGCTCGTCCGTGACGATGACGATGCGCTTCGCGCCTTCGGCATGCACCTGATGCGCGATCTGCGGCACGGTGAGCACGCCGTCCACGGGCTGGCCACCCGTCATCGCCACCGCGTCGTTGTAGAGAATCTTGTAGGTGATGTTGGCGTTCGATGCGATGGCCGCGCGAATCGCCAGCAGTCCTGAGTGAAAGTACGTGCCGTCGCCGAGATTCACGAACACGTGCCTGTCTCCCGAGAAATGCATCTGGCCGAGCCACGCCACGCCCTCGCCGCCCATCTGGCTGAACGTTTCCGTCTTGCGGTCCATCCACATCGACATGTAGTGGCAGCCGATGCCCGCCAGCGCACGCGAGCCTTCGGGCACATTCGTCGAGGTGTTGTGCGGACAGCCCGAGCAGAACCACGGCTTGCGCTCCACCGTCACGCGCGGCTTCGCTGCCTCGCGTTCCTTCGCCTCGATGATCGCCACGCGCGCGAGCATACGCGCACGCACCTCCGCGGGCACGTCGGCGCGCGCGAGACGCCGCGCAATGGCCTTGGCGATCAGTGCGGGCGAGAGTTCGTAGTGCGCAGGCAGCAGCCAGTTGCCGCGCGGCACCGACCATTCGCCGCCTTCGTTGTCGCGCTCGTCGAACTTGCCGTAGATCTTGGGACGCACGTCTTCGCGCCAGTTGTAGAGCTCTTCCTTGAGCGCGTATTCGAGAATCTGGCGCTTTTCCTCCACCACGAGAATTTCTTCGAGCCCGGTGGCGAAGCCGCGCGCGTCCTGCGCGTCGAGCGGCCACACACAGCCCACCTTGAGCACGCGCACGCCGATCCGCGCGCAGGTCTCGTCGTCGAGGCCGAGGTCGGTGAGCGCCTGGCGCACGTCGAGATACGCCTTGCCCGCGGTCATGATGCCAAAGCGTGCGCGCGGCGAATCGATCACCACGCGGTTCAGGCGGTTCGCGCGCACATAGGCAAGCGCGGCGTACCACTTCTCGTCGAGCAGGCGCGCTTCCTGGGCGAGCGGCGTGTCGGGCCAGCGGATATTGAGCCCGCCTTCGGGCATGGTGTAGTCGGCGGGCGTGACGATTGCCACGCGATCCGGGTCCAGGTCGATCGACGCGGTCGATTCGATCACGTCGGTCACGCACTTCATGGCGACCCACAAGCCGGAGTAGCGGCTCATGGCCCAGCCGTGCAAACCGTAGTCGAGATATTCCTGCACGTTCGCGGGATAGAGCACGGGAATGCCCGCCGCGATGAGCGCGTGCTCGGACTGGTGCGCAACCGACGACGACTTCGCCGCATGGTCGTCGCCCGCGAGCACGAGCACGCCGCCGCGCGCGTCGCTGCCCGCGGAGTTGGCGTGCTTGAACACGTCGCCGGTGCGGTCGACGCCGGGGCCCTTGCCGTACCACATGCCGAACACGCCGTCGCGCTGCGCGCCGGGCCAGAGATTGATCTGCTGCGTGCCCCACACGGCGGTGGCGGCGAGGTCTTCGTTCACGCCGGGCTGGAACACGACGTCGTGGGCCTGGAGGTGCTTTTTCGCCTTCCAGAGCGACTGGTCGAGCGCGCCGAGCGGCGAGCCGCGATAGCCCGAGACGAAGCCCGCGGTATTCAGGCCGGCCTTGCGGTCGCGCGCCTTTTGCAGCATGGGCAGGCGTACCAGCGCCTGGGTGCCGCTGATGTACACGCGGCCCTTTTCCAGCGTGTATTTATCGTCGAGCGAAACGGATGCGGCTAGCGATGCAGCGTCTACGGCGGCACGGTCTGGGGCGTTCATGGCGGGGCTGTCTCCGGAATCGGTACTTCATCGGTACGTTTTCCGGGCGAGTATAGGAAGCCGATATGCCATCGTAAAATCACAAATTGGGAACACCGGTATGCGAAAAACGGATGGCTGGACGCGCAGTCATCCCCGCGTCGACGGGCGCTTGCTCAAGCGCCTCGGGCATTTGCCGTTAACACGCGGGACCAGCAACCACTCATTCCGGAGTCCCGCTTGCACGCGAAACCACGCGCCCTGCCATCTGCATCTGTCTTGTTCGGAACCCTGGCCGCAACCCTGCTGATCAGCGGCTGCGTCTCGAGCCCCCGAGTCGCCACCGCCCCCGCGCGCCCCACGACCGTGGTTGTCGCTCCCCCGCCGCCGCCCCCGCCTGTCGTCGTCGCACAACCCGTTTATGTGCCGCAACCGTACGACGCCTATGTCTCGGTCGTGCTCGACCGCGACGTGGTCTACGCCGGCGGCAGCACGTATATCTGGATCGTGGGGCCGGACGGCCACCGCCAGCGCCGCTACTACGGCCGCGGCGATCTGCGCGGCGAAGTCCTGCACCGCCGCGCGGAACTGCGGGTGGTGATGGCGCATAACGAAGGCCATCTGCCGATGCAACATGCGCACATGTCCGAGCCCCAGCGCGTGCGCGTGACGATGCAGCCGCACGGCACGCCGCCGCATGGCTACCGGCCCCAGCCGGGCGGGCATCCGCCGGCGCACACCGCCCAACATCGCCCGCCGCCTGCGCCGAACCGCAACGCGAACGCCAGCGCCAACGCCAATGCCGGCCATCACCGCCACCCCGACGGCCATTCCAACGCCGCTCCCGCGCCGCGTTTCGCGGGTCAGCCGCCGCATGCCGGTTAAGGCTGGCTAAAACTTGAAGTTCGAACCGGCGGCCAGCGTTCACTGGCCGGCCTAAAATGCGCCGCCGCCCCTCTGGCGGCGCCTCCTCCCCTTGCCGCACCTGCCGCCGCCCGCTGCGCGGTTACGGTTGCGTCCCCAAAAATTCCTGCCCGAAGTGCATCCTCGGTACAACATCGCCGCGACTAAGTGACGCGATATATATCACATCGCGATATAATCCCTGTTCTTTGGGCGGCGCCGAGCCGTCTGCGCTCCCCATCCGTTTCCGCTCCGAATCGTGTCACGCTTCAAGGTCCTTCGCTGGCTCACCCGCTTCACCCCTTCCAGGGTCACCATCACATGGCGCGAGCGCCTGCGCTCGGGCGGCGGCGCGCTGGTCGGCATCGCGCTGACTGGGGCGCTCGCACACCGGCTGCCTGGCGGCGATCCGGGCATTGCGTACCTGATCGCCCCGATGGGCGCCTCCGCCGTGCTGCTGTTCGGCGTCCCCGCCAGCCCGCTCGCGCAGCCCTGGTCGATCATCGGCGGCAACCTCGTTTCCGCCACCGTGGGCGTGACCGCGGCGATGTGGATCCATGACCCCGTGCCGGCTGCCGCCGTGGCCATCGCCGTGGCCATCGTCGCGATGTTTACGCTGCGCTGCGTGCATCCGCCCTCAGGCGCGGTCGCGCTGACCGCGGTGCTGGGCGGCCCGGCCGTGCATGCGCTCGGCTATGAGTTCGTATTCGTGCCCGTCGCGCTGCAGTCGTTCCTGCTGCTCGGCGGCGCGCTCGTCTATCACGCCGCCACGGGGCATCGCTATCCGCATGCCGCGCGGCGCCCGCGGGTGGCCGGCCCCGTCCCCGCGCAAGCCGGTTTCACGCGTGCCGACCTCGAAGCCGTGCTGCGCGAGCGCGACGAAATGCTCGACATCGACACCGACGACCTGGAAGCCGTGCTCCAGGACGCCGAGATCCGCGCCTACGCGCGCAGCTTCGGCGAACTGACCTGCGCCGACGTCATGTCGGCCAACGTGGTGAGCATCACGCCCGCGACGACCGTGGGCGAAGCGCGCTCGCTGCTCAAGCGCCACGATGTGAAGGCACTGCCCGTGGTGGACGCGCATCGCCAGGTGAAGGGCATCGTCACGCGCGCCGACCTCGCCGACGACGGGCGCGAACGGCATCCGCTGCGTCTCATGCTTTGCGCGATTGCGCGCCTGTTCCGGCAGCACGCAGAGTCCGGCCAGAGTGTCGGCACGCTGATGACCACGCATGTGCTGACCGTCGCGAACACGACGCCGATCGTCGAACTCGTGCGTATTTTTGCGGGCCGCGGGCACCACCATGTGCCGGTGGTCGATCACGAACACCGGCTCGCGGGCATCATCACGCAGGCCGATTTGATCTCCGGGCTCTATCACCAGGCGAAGACGCCGCAGCAGGCACCGGCCTGAACCGCTTGGCGGCCAGAATCGCGGCCATACACCTGGCCGCATGCCGACGTGACGGGCGTTTTCGGGAATAAATGTCACATCGTGATATATTAGGAAACTAAACCGTTCCAGGGACTCCCGATGAAAAAAAGCGCGCGCGAGCTCGACAAGGTCGACTTTGAACAGCTGTCCGAATTTCGCTACCAGATGCGTCGCTTCGAGCGCTTCTCGGAGCAGGCCGCGCAGGCCGAGGGCATCACGCCGTTGCAATACCTGTTGCTGCTGCATGTGAAGGGTTACCCCGGCCGCACGTGGGCGACCATCGGCGAGTTGGCCGAGCGTTTGCAGGCGCAGCATCACGGCGTGGTGGCGCTCGTCTCGCGCTGCGAGGCGATCGAACTCGTCGAGCGCCGCGTGAGCGAGCGCGACCGGCGCCAGGTGGAAGTGCATTTGCTCGCTGCCGGCGAAAAGCTGCTCGCGCGCCTGGCCGAACTGCATCGCGCCGAGTTGAAGTCGCTCGAAGGCGCATTCACCATTCCGCGTATCGATCTTTAGGGCCTGCTCACCATGCATTCCGACGATTCCCACAAGCGCGACTTCTCGGCGAACGCACGCCTGCCCGGCATCAGCGCGCTGGCCGCCGTGATTGGCGCACTGGCCACGCTCGCGGCGTTCGTGCTGCTGAGCCTGATCCACTGGTTCACGAACCTGTTCTTCTTCGGCCAGTTCTCTTTCGCCGACCGCTCGCCCGCGCTCAACACGCTCGGGCCGTGGGTCATCGTCGTGCCGGTAATCGGCGGACTGATCGTCGGGATGATGGCGCGCTTCGGCTCCGAAAAAATTCGCGGCCACGGCATCCCCGAAGCCATCGAAGCCATTCTGTTCGGCAAGAGCAAGATGTCGCCGAAGGTGGCCGTGCTCAAGCCGCTTTCGTCGGGCATCGTGATCGGCAGCGGCGGCCCGTTCGGCGCGGAAGGCCCGATCATCATGACGGGCGGCGCGCTCGGCTCGCTGCTCGCGCAGTGCGTGCGCGTCACCTCCGCCGAGCGCAAGACGCTGCTCGTGGCGGGCGCGGCCGCGGGCATGACCGCCGTGTTCGGCACGCCGGTCGCGGCCGTGCTGCTCGCCGTCGAACTGCTGCTGTTCGAATGGCGCCCGCGCAGCTTCCTGCCGGTGGCGCTCGCGTGCGCGGTGGCCGGCTTCGCGCGCTCCGTGTTCTTCGGCACGGCGCCGCTCTTTCCCATGCAGACCCTGCCGCCGCACGCCGTGGCGCTCTTCTCGTGCATCATCGCCGGGCTGCTGGCGGGCGCGCTCGCATCGGGGCTGTCGGGGGCGCTCTACAAGGTCGAGGACCTGTTCGGCCATCTGCCGCTGCACTGGTCGTGGTGGCCGGCCATCGGCGGGCTCGTGGTGGGCATCGGCGGCTTCATCGAGCCGCGCGCGCTCGGCGTGGGCTACGACGTGATCGGCGATCTGCTGCATCAGCACATCGTTCTTCAGGTCGCCATTGCGATTCTGGTGGTGAAAGCCGTGATCTGGGTCGTGGCGCTCGGCTCCGGCACCTCGGGCGGCGTGCTCGCCCCGCTGCTCATGCTCGGCGCCGGGCTCGGCTCGGTGTTGAGCCACGTGCTGCCCGGCAGCGACCCGGCGCTGTGGCCGCTCGTGTGCATGGCGGCGACGCTCGGCGCCACGCTCGGCGCGCCGCTCACGGCCATCGTGTTCGCGTTCGGCCTCACGCACGATACCAATGCGCTGCTGCCGCTGCTCACGGCCACGCTGGTTGCGCACGGCTTCGCGACGGTCGTCATGAAGCGCTCGATCATGACCGAAAAGATCGCGCGCCGCGGTTATCACATCTATCGCGAGTACGGCGTCGATCCGCTCGAGCGCCATTACGTCGATGAAGTGATGACCCGCACCGTCGATACGATCGACGCGAACGTCACCGTGCGCGACGCCCTCGACCGCTATTTCGGTTCGACCCAGCAGCGCCGCGCCTTCCCGGTGCTGCGCGACGGCGCGGTGCTCGGTGTGGTGGATCGCGCGATGCTCGACGCCGTGCGCGCGAGCGCCGCGACCGAAGCCCTCGACACGCCACTCGGCTCGTTGCTCGCGCAACGTTCCCCCGACATGGCGCTGCCCGCGGAAACCTGCCGGCAGGTTGCCACGCGCCTCGCGATTCACGGGCTCGAACGCCTGCCCGTGGTTGCCGACCGCGAATCGCGGCGGCTCGTGGGCATCGTCTCGCGCAGCGACCTCGTCAAGCTCTCGCTTGCGCACTTCGAGGAAGAGCACAAAAAGGAGCGCTTCCGCCGCATTCCCGTGGGCAACGGCAAGCGGCGCTTTCCGCCGGTGCGCAAGGCGGGGTGATGGAAACGGCGCGCGTCTACTGATGCAGCGCCAGCCCCTTCACGGCCTTGTCGACCGCGTTTTTCGGGCCGTATAACGCGATTCCCACCAGATCGGGATTCTCCGGGTCCTCGGCGCGAAAAACCTCGCGGTTCGCCGCGTCGTGGCCCGTCGAAAACATGGCGTGCACATACGGCACGATCGTGAGTTCGCGCGACACGCCGCGCCGCAGCGTCGCCTGCAATCCCCCGACATCGGCGCCATAGATCATCATCGGCTGGCCCAGCATCCTGCCGTAGCGTTGCCCGCGCGCGTCTTCGTAGGGCTCGCCAAGCGCTTCGGGCACCGCCGCCGCAATGCCCGTGGCGAGAAACGCGGTCACATTGAGCTTCTGCCAGACCGCGAGGTTTTCCCGCACGACCAGCGCGACTTTCGTATCGAACATGCTGCCTCCTTTTTCGAGGCAGTCATGATCCTCGAAACGCCGCTGCAAGTCTGGAATGTTTGTGCACGGCGGCTTGGGCCGCCCGGAAGCCGCACATCTCAGTGCAGATGCCGCAGCTTGTCCGGATTGCGCATCACGTAAATGGCCGTGACCTTGCCGTCTTCGATCTCGAGCGCGGTGGTCTGCAACTCGCCATCGGCCTCGCGCGAGACGAAGCCGGGCAGGCCGTTGATGAAACCCGCGCGCACGAAAGTCGAGCCATTCTTGCGGAACAGGTCGGCTAGCTGCGCATGCAGCTTCATCACACTCTCGAAGCCGAACACCGGGCGGCCGATCGCCGGGCGCTTGCCGCCGCCGTCCGCGTGCAGGCTCACGTCATCGGCAAGCATGGCGCCCAGCGCGCTCATGTCGCCGCTGCGCGACGCCGCGAAGAACGCCTGCGCCAGCTCGAGGCCGCGCGCTTTCTCCACATGAAAACGCGGGCGCGCCTCTCGCACATGAGCGCGGGCGCGCGCCGCGAGCTGGCGGCATGCGGCGCTCTCGCGCCCGATCGTGGCCGCGACTTCGTCGAACTCGAGCCCGAACACGTCGTGCAGCAGGAACGCCGCGCGCTCCAGCGGCGAGAGGCGTTCGAGCGCGAGCATGAGCGGCAGCGTGACGTCCTCCTGCTCGTCCTCTTCGACGACCGGGTCGGGCAGCCACGGACCGACATAGGTTTCGCGCTGATGCCGCGCCGATTTGAGCTGGTCGAGGCACATGCGCATCACCATGCGGCGCAGGAACGCCTCGGGCACGCGCACCTCGTCGCGCTCCACGTCCGCCCAGCGGATGAACGCGTCCTGCACGATGTCCTCGGCGTCGGCGACCGAGCCGAGCATTCGGTACGCCACGCGGATCAGCTTGCGCCGCAGCGGATCGAAACTCGCCGCGGCGTCCGTGAGGCCAGCGTCCGTCATGCGGCAACCATCTTCCTGGCCATGGCCTTCGCCGCCGCCGGATCGACCCACAGGCCGAAGCCGACCGCAAGGCGGTTCCAGCCGTTGATCACATTGATCATCAGCGTGAGCTTCGCCTGCTCCTCCTCGGTAAAGTGGTCGGTGAGCGCCGCGCGTGCATCCTCCAGCACATGACCTTCGGAAAGGCGCGTGAGGGCGTCGGTCCAGCCGAGCGCCGCGCGTTCGCGGTCGGTATAGCAAGGCGCTTCTTTCCACGCGGAAAGCAGGTAGAGACGCTGTTCGGTCTCGCCTTCCTCGCGTGCGTGGGCGGTATGCATGTTAAGACAATTCGCGCAGCCGTTGATTTGCGACGCGCGCACCTCCACCAGCGCAATGAGGCTCGGCTCGAGGCTCCCGGACACGGCGAGCGAAGTGCCCATCCAGGACTTCATCAGGGTCGGGGCGGCGGCGAACAGGTCGAGCTTGGCAGTCATGTTGCATCTCCTTTCGGTTGGGTTGCCATGACATGACGAGACAGCCTGGGCCGCGTGTGACATTGGGGCGAAAAAAGTTCGTTAGCGACAATTGCGCCGCCTCGGCCGGTATCACGGCCGGAGGCGGCTCGTCACGCTGCATCACTCTTTGGCCGACTGCGCCGCGGCTTGCTCGATGACCTTCGCCACTTCCGCCGGATGCGACATGTAGACCACGTGGCTTGAATTGATCTCGACCGTCTTGCTGCCTGCGCGCTGGGTCATGAAGCGTTCCAGATCGGGATTGATCGCACGGTCCGCCGTCGCCACGACGGCCCAGCTCGGTTTCGTTCGCCAGGCGGCGTGCGTGATCGGAACGCCGAATGACTGCGCGGCGGGCGTGACCTGCGAGATGGCCATGAAGCGGGCCTCGGCGGCGGGCAGGTCGGCGGCGAAATCCGCGTGGAAATTCGCCGGGTCGATATACAGGTGGCCGTCGGCGGTGGCCTTGATCGCCTGGGTGGCCGGCGGCGTCTTCTTCGTCAGTTCGAGCGGCGATTCTCCCGTATCGGGCTGGAACGCGGCCACATAGACGAGACCCGCGACCTTGTCGTCATTCCCCGCCTCGGTCACGACCGCGCCGCCGTAGCTGTGGCCGACGAGGATGCTCGGGCCGTCCTGGGCGTCGATCACGCGGGTCGTCGCCTTCACGTCGTCGTCGAAGGACGTTTCCGGCTCCTGCACGACGGACACCTTATAGCCGTCGCGCGTGAGGATCTTCGACACGGCCTGCCAGCCCGAACCGTCGGCGAAGTAGCCGTGCACGAGCACGATGTTCTTGACCGGTGCGGCCGTGGCGGCCTGCGAGCCGAGCGCGGCGGCGCAAAGGGCAACGGCGGCGGCGATGCGGGTGACGTATGAGGAAATCTTCATTTTCATGCTCCAGGTGATTTTGAGGGCTCGACAGGGCGTCGCCTGTTCGATGCAGCCATCCTACTAGTAGGATGGCTGAGGAACAAGAAAAATCTTGCAGGGGCTTGGGGGTGGCAATGGGTTCCCGCTCCGCGTAAGCTGTCGGTAATTCAACCGACTAGATGGTAGGCAAAATGACAGTAAGCGGCGAACTGACGGCCGACAGGATCATCGCGGCGGGACGGCAGCTCATCATGCGGCGCGGCTACAACGGCTTCAGCTATGCCGACATCGCGGATGCGATCGACATTCGCAAGGCCAGCATTCACCACCATTTCCCCGCCAAGACCGATCTCGTGGTGGCGGTGCTGGACGCGTGGCAGGAAGCGCTCGACGCCGATGTGGCGGCGCTGGAGGCGAGCGGCGCGGACGCCATCGCACAGTTGCGCGCCTACATCGGCCATTGGGAGCGCTGCATTGCCGACGACACGGCTCCGTTCTGTGTCGCGGGCATGCTGGGCGCCGAACTGCCTTCGCTGCCCGAAGAAGTGGCTCAAGGGGTGAAGACGTTCTTCGATCGCCTGACGGCGTGGCTCGAGCGGGTGCTCGAAGCCGGCGTGAAGGGCGATCTCCTCAAACTGGATTCGTCGGTTCACGCCGAAGCGGCCACGCTCGTCTCGCTGGTCTACGGCGCCATGCTCGCTGCGCGGGCGTATGCGAACGTCGAGCTGTTCAAGCAGGTGACCGAGGATGCGGTCGAAAGACTGGTCAAGCCTCGCAAACGCACCCGCTCCACCGGTCAGGCGACCGAGTAGCCGCCGTCGGCCACCAGCGCGTGGCCTGAAACGTAGCTCGAGTCGTCGGAGGCGAGGAACGCCACGATCGTCGCCATCTCCTGCGCGGTGCCCCAGCGGCCAGCGGGCGTGCCGGCGGCGAACTGCTGCTGCACTTCGGCCGATGGCCAGATGCCGCGATGATGGAACGGCGTCTCGATCAACCCCGGGCACAGTGCGTTTACGCGTATGCCTTGGCGGAACCATTCGATCGACGCCGATTTGGTCATGCCGACTACCGCGTGCTTGCTCGCGATATACACCGACGCGTTCGCGAAACCGATCAGCCCGCCCATCGAGGCGTTGTTGATGATGCTGCCCGCGCCTTGCTCGAGCATGACCTGCGCTTCGTATTTCATCGCGTTCAGCACGCCGCGCACGTTCAGGTCGAAGACCATGTCGAATCTTTCGGAATCCTGTTCGATGAGCGGCGCGAATACGCCCTCGGTTCCCGCATTGTTGAAGGCGATGTCAAGGCGCCCGTAGGTCTGCACCGTGTAATCGACGAGACGCTCGATGTCGACCTCTTTCGAAACGTCCGCCACGAAGGTCGACGCTTCGCCACCCTCGCCCGAAATCTGCTGCACGAGCTGGTCGAGTTCGTCCTTGCGGCGGGCCGCCACGACGACCTTTGCGCCGCGGCGGGCGAGTTCGACGGCCGAAGCGCGGCCGATACCGGAGCTTGCGCCGGTCACGAGTGCAATCTTGCCTTCGAGCTGCCGTTGTGTGCTGATCGTGTTCATGATGTCGTCCTTTGTTCCAGTGGATATTGCGCAGGGTCTGGCGCGCTTGTCGCGGCTACATTGCCTCACGCCTGGAACGAAGTATGGATACGCAGCCCTCGAAGGTGAATGGAATAATCGCGCTTTCACAATTCCTGATTTGGGAATTTTCAACGACAATGGCTCGTCATTCTCAGCGCAGGAACAATCATGCTCAATCGCCTTGATCTCCTGAGGATCTTCCTGGCCGCCTCGTCGTGTACGAGCTTTCGCGAAGCCGCCGCGCGACTCGGCGTTTCGCCGCAAGTGGTCACGCGCGCGGTGCGTGAGCTGGAGGAGCAACTGAGGGAAACCCTGTTCCATCGCAATACGCGACGCGTGCAGATCACGACCTTCGGCCAGTCGTTCGTCGCACGCGCGCAGGCCGCGCTAGCAGGCGTCGACGGTCTGTTCGGCCAGGCAAGCATGAGCGACGACGCAATGGGCGTTGTGCGCATTACCGCGCCGTCAGCCTTGGGCCGCTACTACGTACAGCCGATTTTGATGGAATTGATGGCCCGCCATTCCGGTCTGATTGCCGATCTCAGACTCTCGGATGCCCCCTCGGCCGTCGTGGACGAGCAGATCGACCTGGGCGTGCGTGTGGGCGCAATTGGCGACAACCGGTTTGTCGCGCGCGCTATCGGTCCACTACCGGTGTGGACTGTCGCGTCGCCTGCATTGATCGCGCGGTTGGGAGAACCGAAGAACTTGAAGGACCTCGAAGCACTGCCTGTGACGTGCCTGATCGACCCCGCAAGCGGTCGTCCGTGGCCATGGATGTTCCGCGGCGAACGCCACTTCCAGCCGGCTGCACCTGCATTCGTAACCAACGATACTTCCGTGGAGGTCGAAGCAGCTTGCGCTGGAATTGGCTTCAGCCAATGCACCGAATATCTGATTCGGCCTTACATTCGGCGAGGTCAACTCGTCCGGCTTCTACCTCGCCTCGATCCCGATCCCTGGAAGCTATACGTCTACCGTCCCCAACGCGGCCCGGTGTCGAGGCGAGTCCGTGTCGTATTCGACGAACTGGTTGCCAGACTTCCCCTCGCAACGTTGCGTGAGTAGCTGGCGCGCCCCGAAGAGCGAACGTCAGTTCAACGCGAAAGCGAAGTCTGAAACCGGGCTAGAAACGCGTCGCCAGGAGTTTGATCCCGACGATCCCGAATACGACAGCGCTGCGACCGTCGCCCAAAGCGTTGCTCGGCCCGGCACTCGCGGTGCCGACGAAATACGCTGTGTAGGCAAGCAGCAGGTTGGTCGAGAAGAAGGCGTTTCCAGTCATGATTGAAAGGGGTTTCAAAACGTTGATATGCGATGCAAGCAAGCATGCTCCGGACGCTCCAGTGCCTGCTACTGGGGGGCAGGCGAATTCAAAAGCTTGCTCAACGGCTTCAGCGGGCCTATTGGGAAGAGCGAGAACGTCATCAAATGCGCTTTCCCCAAGGGCAGTGCCTCGAGCATTTCATGCGCTTGGTCGACGTCCGTTACGTTCAGGATGAATGCCACCCCGGCCCGGTCTTGCAGTGAATACCACTGATCAATCTTGCCCTCGAGGTAAAGCTGCGCCGTCTCGCGCACTTCAGTCGGAAACGTGTGTTGGACAAGTTGCATGTCCGTGCCCGGCGGAAAAGTGCCGATCGCCAGAATCTTCGTGGTTGGCGTGGCAGGCATAGGCGTGGTTTGCGACATGGAAACTCCAGCAGAAGCGACCAGCACAGAGGCGATGGTCGAATTAAGAAGAAGGCGTTTCATTCAGCGTCCAGTGACTGTGGTGCGAGCCGCTGATGCTCCGGCCCAATGGCTGGTGCCAAGGTATCATCGCTATTCGCACGCGGCTATCCATCACATTGTTGACGGGCCATGAAGCAGAACTTCACAGTCAGGCAGGGCGCGCTGGACGGCGTGGAAGTGTTCCTGAGCGTTGCCCGGCATCGCAGTTTTCGCAAGGCGGCCGCGGAGCTCGGTGTGACGCCCTCGGCTATCAGCCAGACAGTACGTGTACTCGAAGCGCGCATTGGCGCAGCGCTCTTCATCCGCAACTCGCGCAGTGTCGGCTTGACCGAAGCCGGCGAACAGTTTTTCGCGCGCGCCAAGCCCGCCTTCGAGGAGCTGGTCGCCGCCAGTGAGCTGGCGCGTGGACTCGGCCAGCGACCGGCGGGATTGCTGCGCCTCTCGGCGCCGCGCGCGGTGATCCCCACTCTGCTTGAGCTGGTCACATCGTTCTGCAAGGCTTATCCCGAGGTCGAGGTGGAGCTTGCTGCGAGCAAGGAGGTGACCGACCTTGCTGCCGAAGGCTTCGACGCCGCTGTCCGGCAGGGTCATCTCGTTGCTCCCGATATGGTCGCGGTGCCGATGACGCCGCCGTTCCGTCTCATCGTCGTCGGCAGCCCGGGCTACTTCGCCGGGTCAGGCCCGCCCGCTCACCCGAACGACCTGCGCCAGCATGCCTGCTTGCGATGGCGGCGGTCCAACGGCGCGCTCGCCCTATGGTCCTTCAACGACGAAGACGAGCCGATCGAGATCGCCGTATCCGGCCCCCTCATCGCCAGTGACTTTCCCACCGTGCTGGGCGCTGCGTCAGAAGGACTGGGCCTCGCCCAGGTACCCGAGCCGCTGGCCGCTGCCGGGTTGAGATCGGGTGAACTGATCGAGGTGCTGGCGGCCTACGCGCCGATGAGGCCCGGGGTGTTTCTCTGCTATCCGGACCGCCGGCAGGTCATGCCGAAACTGCGCGCGTTCATCGACCATATGAAGAGCCGCACGGCGGGCGATGGAAAAGTCCGCGTAAAAGCTGATGCAAAACGCGCAAGGTCGCAAATAGAAAGCTGATGCCGCAAAGCATTCACAAACGCCGAACGCTAACAAACATCCCCTACGCCGCGCAGCGCGAAGCGCTCGCACCATCGTCCTACAATGTCGCATAGCCATACGTCGCCACGACATCACCGGTGCAAACCTCTCTTTCCCAGGAGCAGACGATGCCAAAGATGCACGTAGTGCAGGTAGCAAAACCCGGCGCCCCTCTCGAACTGGTCGAGCGCGATATTCCCGAGCCGCCCGAGGGACACGTCCTCGTCAAGGTGCAGGCCTGCGGGATCTGCCATAGCGATTCCCTCACGAAGGAAGGCCACTGGCCCGGCCTGCAGTTTCCTCGCGTGCCCGGCCACGAGATCGCAGGCGTGATCGAAAAGCTTGGCCCGCGCGTCGACGAATGGAAGGTTGGGCAGCGCATCGGCGTAGGCTGGCACGGCGGCCACTGCGGCCATTGCGAACACTGCCGTCACGGCGACTTCGTGCTCTGCAAGAACGGGCAGATTCCCGGCATCAGCTACGACGGCGGCTATGCCGACTACATGGTGGCGCCGCAGGAAGCGCTCGCACGCATGCCCGACGACCTCTCCGACGTCGACGCCGCGCCGCTCCTGTGCGCGGGCATCACCACCTTCAACGCGCTGCGCAACAGCGGCGCACGCGCGGGCGATGTCGTGGCGATTCTCGGCATAGGCGGTCTCGGCCATCTCGGCGTGCAGTACGCCCGCAAAATGGGCTTCGTCACCGTCGCCATCGCGCGCGGGCAGGACAAGGCGCCGCTCGCGAAACAGCTCGGCGCGCATCACTACATCGACAGTTCCTCGCAGGACGTCGCGCAAGCCTTGCTCGCGCTGGGCGGCGCGCGCGTGATCCTCGCCACGGCCACGAGCGGCAAAGCCATGAGCGCTGCGCTGGGCGGGCTCGGCCTGAACGGCAAGCTGATCATGATCGGCGTATCGGAGGAGCCCGTGGAAGTGCCGATCACGCAGTTCATCATGGGCCGCCACTCAGTGCAGGGCTGGCCCTCGGGCACCGCCGCCGATTCTCAGGATACCCTGGCATTCAGCGCGCTCTCGGGGGTGAAGCCGATGATCGAAGAATATCCGCTGTCGCGCGCGGCAGAAGCCTATGAACGGATGATGAGCGGCAAGGCGCGCTTTCGCGTGGTGCTCAAGCCCGGCGCCTGACGCGCATCGAGGCGAAGTGCGGTGCGATGCGGCGCTGGGAGGCTGGCACCGCATCGGCTTTTCACTACCGTCCCGTTTGCGGCCCGGCCTCGTCCTTCGCGAGGCCGGTCTCGTCGACATAGCGATCGACAGCACTGCTCACGGTCGGATCGAAGCGCTCCGGACCGATGTCTTCGAGCAAATCGAAGCGCTTGAGCTTGTCGCGCACCGGGTCCTTCATCTCAGCGAAATGCAGCGCGATGCCGCGCTCGCGCAACGTATGAGTCAGTTCGCGCAGCATGTCGGCGGACGTGACGTCCACACTCGTCACGGGCTCCGCCGCCACCACGACCCGGCGCACCGGCGTGGGCGACGCTTCCACCGCCTCCATCAGGCGCTGCTGAAACAATTCGGCATTCGCGAAAAACAGCGGCGCGTCCCAGCGAAACAGCACGAGTCCCGGCGTGCGCACCGCTTCGGGATAGCGCTCGATGTCGTGATAGCCGCGCACGCCCTCCACACGGCCGAGCACTGCGAAATGGGGCCGCCAGCCGTCCCAGAGGAATTCGATCACGGCGATCAGGACGGCAAGTCCAATGCCGGGAATCGCCCCGAAAACCGCGACTGCCACGAAGCAACCGATCGACAGCCAGAACTCCCACTGCTGAATCCGGTAGATGCGTTTGAGATCCGCGATTTCGAACAGGCCGAGCGCGGCGGCGATCACCACGGCGGCGAGCGCGCTATTGGGCAAATAGCGCAACAGATTGGGCGCGACCATGAGCAGCGCCGCCACGGCGAGCGCGCCGACTACGCCGGTTAGCTGGGTGCGTGCACCTGCGGCTTCGGCAACCGGCGTGCGCGAGGCGCTGCTGCTGATCGGAAAGCCCTGGAACAAGCCGGCCGCGAAGTTCGCCACGCCGAGGCCCACCATCTCCTGGTTCGGGTCGACGCGCGCATGAAAGCGCGCTGCATAGGTGCGCGAGAGCACGCTCGTATCGGCGAAAGCGATCAACGCGACGGCCGCGCCGCCCAGCACGATCTTGACCAGGTCCGCGTTGGCGACCCATGGCAGCGAGAGTCCAGGCAAACCCTGGGGAATCGTGCCCAGCACTTTCACGCCCACGGTGTCGAGATGAAAGAGACTGACCGAGAGCGTGGCCACGATCACGGCAATCAGGATGCCGGGTACTTTGTCGAAGCGCTTGAGCGCGAGGATCAGCACGAGGCTTCCCGCGCCCACGGCGAAGCTGTACCAGTTCGCCTCGCCGCGCGCGACGCCCTGGGCGAGGCTGAGCAGGTCTCTCATCGGCCCCTGCTCGTCGATGGAGATGGCGAAGAGCTTCGGCAACTGGCTAATGAGCACGGCGAGCGCAATGCCGTTCATGTAGCCGTAACGAATGGGCTTGGACAGCAGCTCCGTGATGAAGCCGAGCCGCAACAGCCCCATGACCACGCAGACGAGCCCGGAAACGATCGCCATCATGCTCGCCACGCCGATGGCGCGTGCGGGGTCGCCGCCCGCTACCTGCACCACCACGGCGAGTATCGGCGCGGCAAGCGCGGAGTCGGGGCCGAGCACGAGAATGCGGCTGGGCCCGAAAATGGCGTAGGCCAGCAGCGGAATGATCGTGGCATAGAGACCGTATACACCCGGCACACCGGACGCCGCCGCGTAGGCAATGCCGACCGGCACGAGCATGGTGGTCAGCACGAGTCCCGCAGCGAGATCGTTGAGCAACCAGGCGCGTTGATAAGTCCTGAACAACGTGACGCCGGGCAGCCAGCGCAACCAGGGCTGGCTTGCGCTGGCACTGGCGGGCTGTGCGTTGGGGGAAGCAGGTCTTTCCATTTCCATTGGCCGGTTAATTGTCGTGAGAATGCTGGCGCTGGGAATCGTGGAGCCGACGGCGTGCGCTAAAAAGAATAGGTGAAATATGCGTGTCACAAAAGACGCCGCGGTCCGCTGTCTTGACGCCGGAGTCCTGAGCGCGGACTCATGCTGCCCTCCGGCACTTTTTCGGGCATCGCCCGCGACCACTGCGCCAACCGGGTGCGCCGTATCGCCCATCGCACTGCTGCGGTGCACAACACATCGCGCGCCGAGTTTTTGCGAGGCGCACCCAAAACCCCAAGCGGCATGGCTTTGCGGCCAACGGACAAACTGGCACGCACTTTGCTGAACCCTCATGCGCGCCCAGCGATGGCGCGCAATGCACCGATTAACCGTCGAAGACGTCGTGCCGACGACCACCCAATCCTCATGCTGCGCGTACTGCTCGTAACCGACACCGACAAGCCTATCGGCGACCTGCGCGACGCGCTCGCCAAGCTCGGCTACGACATGCTCGCCGAGCCCGCCACGCCGCAGGCGCTGCATCGCGTCGTCGAGCGCGAGCGGCCCGACGTCATCATCATCGACACCGAGTCGCCCTCGCGCGACACGCTCGAACAACTCGCGGTGATGAACGCCACCGCGCCGCGCCCGGTGCTGATGTTCAGCCACGACGCCAACCAGCAGTTGATCCGCTCGGCCGTGAATGCGGGTGTGACCGCCTATCTCGTGGAAGGGCTCGCGAGCGAGCGCCTTGCACCGATCCTCGAAGTCGCGCTCGCGCGCTTTGCACAGGAAGCGCAGTTGCGCGAGCGTCTCACGCAGGCCGAAAACGAACTGGCCGAGCGCAAGCTGATCGACCGCGCGAAGCGCATCCTGATGGAGCAACAGAAGCTGACCGAACCCGCGGCCTACGCGGCGCTGCGCAAACGCGCGATGAACGAGAGCGTGAAGCTCGCCGAAGTCGCCCGCCAGATCGTCGCGCTCGCGCAAGCGCAGGAACGACCCGATTGAGCAGGAACGAAGCTCGCCCATGAACGCCACCCCTACCCTCGCCGCGCCCGAGAAAACCCATCTGAAGATCGGCTTCGTGCCGCTCGCCGACGCCGCGCCGCTCGTCGCCGCGAAGCTGCTGGAGTTCGGCCACGCGCACGGCCTCACGCTCGAGCTCTCGCGCCAGCCCTCGTGGGCGGCGCTGCGCGACAAGCTGCTGTCCGGTGAACTCGACGCCGCGCATTCGCTCTACGGCCTCGTCTATGGCGTGCAGCTCGGCCTGGGCGGCCCGCAGACCGACATGGCCGTGCTGATGGTGCTCAACCGCAACGGCCAGGCCATTACGCTCTCGAACCGTCTCTCAGATGCGCTCGCCGAACACGGCTCGCTGCCGCGCGCGCTCGCCACGCTTGCGCGCAAGCCCGTGTTCGCGCAGACCTTCCCCACCGGCACGCACGCGATGTGGCTGTACTACTGGCTCGCTTCGCAAGGCGTGCATCCGCTGCGCGACATCGAGAGCGTGGTGATACCGCCGCCGCAGATGGTGGCCGCGCTCGCCGAAGATCGCCTCGACGGCCTGTGCGTGGGCGAGCCGTGGCCAGGGCTCGCGCAGCAGCGCGGCGTAGGACGCACGATCATCGCGAGCGGGGCGATCTGGCCGGATCATCCCGAGAAGGTGCTCGCCTGCCGGCGCGATTTCGTGGTGCGCCATCCGAACACGGCGCGCGCGCTCGTACAGACGATGCTCGAAGCGTGCCGCTGGCTGGACGGCGAAGGCAATCGACGCGAGATTGCGCAATGGCTTGCGCGCCCGGAGATGCTCGGTGTGGAAGCCGGGCTGATCGCGGCACGGCTCGAAACGGACACGACATCACGCACGCCGGGCATGAAGTTCTTCGAGGAAGGCCGCGTGAACTATCCGCACGAATCCGAAGGCGTATGGTTTCTGACGCAGTTCGAACGATGGGGCATGCTCGCGCGCCGAAGCGACTATCGCGAGATCGCGCGCGGCTTGAACCAGACCGCGCTGTACGGGCAAGCAGCGGCGGCGATGGGAATCGCGCTGCCGGCCGGGACGGCCACCGCGCCGTTCGTCGATGGACGCGTTTGGGACGGGGAGGACGCGGTGGGGTATGTGGAGGGATTCGGTATCAAGGCGTAAGCGCGGCTGGCCGCGCCCAGCCGCTTACTTCACGACGACCTGCGTGTGCCCCACGACAGGCGGCTTCTCGAAGTACGGGCCGACGAGCCGGCGCCATTCCTGAAAGTCATCCGACTCGCGAAAGTGCACCATGTGATCTTCGACGGTGTCCCACTGCACGACGAGCACATACTGGTTCGGCTCTTCCACGCCGCGCTGCAATTCCACGCTGCGGCAGCCGCGTGCGCGATGAAAGAGCGGCAGCGCCTGCGCCACGTTTGCCTCGAATTCGGCGTTCTTGCCTGCGCTCACCGTGATATGCGCCATCTCGTAGACCATCCTGTTCTCCTTGTGATTCGCGTTGATTCGCGTTGATTCGCGTTTGATCCGCCACTGCAGTCAGTGTGTTTTCAGGCGTTCGATGACTTCGTGCGCAATCGCGAGCGAAGCCGTCAGCCCAGGCGACTCGATGCCGTAGAGGTTCACGAGCCCGCTCACGCCGTGCTCGCGCGCGTCCTGGATCACGAAGTCGCCGCCATGCTTGCCCTCGGCCAGCTTCGGGCGAATGCCAGCATAACCCGGTTGCAGCGCGTCGTCAGGCAGCGCGGGCCAGTAAGTGCGAATCGCCTCGTAGAATTTCGCCGCGCGGCCTGGGTCCACGGTGTAGTCGATCGTGTCGATCCATTCCACGTCGGGACCGAAGCGCGCCTGGCCGCCCAGGTCGATCGTCAGATGCACGCCCAGGCCCCCTTCCTCCGGCACCGGATAGATGAGCCGCGAAAACGGCGCCGCGCCCGCCAGCGAGTAGTAATTGCCCTTCGCGTAGCGCCCCGGCGGAATCGATTGCGCCGGGGCGCCTTCGATGCATGCCGCGATCTGCTGCGCGTAGAGGCCCGCACTGTTCACCACGCGCGTGGCGAGCAATTCCATCGGCTCGTCGCCGCCTACCTTGAGGAGCGTCGGCTGGCCCGGCCGCACGAGGCCCCCCGTGACCGGCGAGCAAAACGCGAGCACGCCACCCGCCGCTTCAAAGTCGCCCTGTAGCGCGAGCATCAAACCGTGGCTGTCGACAATGCCCGTGGAGGGCGATTCGAGCGCCGCCACGCACTCGAGCGCGGATTCCCGTGCGCGCGCCTCGCCACGGTCGAGCCAGCGCAGGTCGTCCACGCCATTGGCGGCGGCCGCCGCGCGAATCGCGCGCAGCGCGTCGAGCTGCCCTTCGTGCGTCGCGACGATGAACTTGCCGCAACGGCTGAACTCCACGCCCTTCTCTTCGCAATACGCGTAAAGCTTGTGCTTGCCTTGCACGCACAGCCGCGCCTTGAGTGAGCCTTGCGGGTAGTAAATGCCCGCGTGTATCACTTCGCTGTTGCGCGAGCTGGTGCCCGTGCCGATGGCGTTTTCCGCCTCGACGAGGACGGTTTCCCAGCCCTGCTGCGCGCACGCGCGCGCAACCGCGAGACCGACCACGCCCGCGCCGATCACGACGCAATCCACCGTATCCGTCATGAAACTTCCTTTCTCGTCACGCGAGTGCTGTTGCGACTGGCGTTATTTTGCCCAATTCGCGAGCCTTTCGTGAAAGGATGCGCACCATGAAAAAACGCCGCCCGATCAGCCGATCGGGCGGCGTCAAACAACTGCCGGAGATGATGAAGCCAGCGGTGCATCAGAAGTGCGTATGCAGGCCCACGCGCGCAACCGCCTGGCTCTGACCGCTCGAAGCGCCGTCCGAGGAGTTCATGCCGTTGATCTGCGCGAGACCGCCCGAGCTGGCGCGCTGGTACACGCCCAGCACGTACACGCTGGTGCGCTTGGAAAGCGCGTAATCGACGATCGCCGCGACCTGGTGCGCGTGATTGTTGTCGACCACGTCGTTGCCCTTCATGTACATGTACGACGCGCCGGCGCTGAGTGCAGGCGTGAAGTTGTAGTGCGCGCCCACCGAGCCCTGATACACCGAGCCGCCGTTGGCCGAGTTGTGCACGGTGGTGAAGAGCGCGTTCGTGATCCAGCCGCCGAAACGGTAGTGCGCGCCGATACCCCAGTTGCGCACGCTCACGTCGCCTTCGCCCGTCACGACGGTCTTGAGGTTCGTATAGGCCGCGTTCACGCCGAAATCATGTGCCGAGTAGTTCAGCGCGAAGCTCGTGCCATTGGCCGTGCCGATCGAACCGGCCACGCCGCCGAAGCTGTACATCGCGCCCGCGCTGAAGCCGCCGAACGTCGGCGACAGATACTTCACCGAGTTGTTGACGGTTTCGCCAGCCATGCGGTCCCAGTCGAACGAACCAGTCGGGTTGTTCGGCAGCGCGAGCTTCTGGAACGGACCTGCGCGGAAATCGTAGAAGTGGCCCGAGAGCTCCGCCGGATCGTTGCCCGCGAAATACAGCGAGTCCGTCATGAAGTCGTACTGGTTGCCGAGCGTAAGCTTGCCCAGCTTGTCGTTGCTCAGACCCAGAATCGACGTACGGCTGAAAAGACTCTTGTTCGGCATGAACGCGCCGTTGTCCACCTGGAACTGGTTGACGAGCTGGAAGAAGGCCTTCGTGCCGCCGCCCAGGTCTTCCGTGCCGGTCATGCCCCACAGGTTCGGGCCGTTCACGCCGTCGTCCATCTTGACGTTGTGCTTGCCGCCCTGGTTGCTCACGTAGGTAATGCCCGTGTCCATCATGCCGTAGAGCGTCACGCTGCTCTGCGCGAACGCCGGTGCAGCACACGCCATCACACCGATGGCCCCCGTAATCGCCAATGCAATCTTTTTGTACTGCTTATGATCCTGCATTCTCCAGGTCTCCTGTTTTGAACAAACCTGTTTATTCGAGCATCGAAGGGTAGCGCTCTCGCCGCCCCGAGATCCGGCGAGCCGCAAGCGAGCGCGCGGCATGTGGGGCCACGCGGGTCAAACGCGTTCGAGTGGGCAAATTGCCCACCCGAGCGCAAAAGTCAATCAGGAAATCAAACGGTCGAGCAAACGCTCAGACTGCGTCGGGCACCTTGCGCGTCTTCAGGAACGCTTCGAGGGTTTCGCCGCGCATACTGGCGTACATGCCGAGATTCGTGATCTTCACCACGCGCGCGAACTTCTCGAGCACGAAGAAGCACACGCCGTATTGAATGAGGCCGAGCCAGTCCGTAGCGTCGACGAGCGCGCGCTCCTCGCTGGTGAGCGCGGCGGCGTCGTAGGCGGCCGTGCGGTCGCGCAGCCACAGATCGCGCGCTTGCGGCAGACGCATTTCCCAGAAGAAGCGATTCAGGCGCATGGCCTTCATGCTCTGGCGAATGTCGAAGGGGTAGGTGCCCGTCAGTTCCTCGATGCCAACCAGTTGCGGATTCATTGCTGGCCCTCTTCTTCGTACACCGTGACCGCCATCGCCGTGCTGGTCGCGAGATAGTAGTTGCGATGGACTTCGCGGATCTTGCCGCCCAGCGCCCCGCGCATGGCGAGCCACATGATCGTCTCGACGCTTTCGGCGCCGCCAAGGCGCACGTAGTCCACGTGCTTCATCCGTGCGAGGCGCTCCGGATCGTTCACGATCAGGTCGAGGAACTCCATGTCCCATTCGGTGTTGTTGTAACCGCTGCGCTCGCCGTGCACCTGGTGCGAAAGGCCGCCCGTGCCGACCACCACCACGTCGAGATCCTGCTCGAACGATTCGATCGCGCGGCGCAGCGCCTGGCCGATCCGGTAGCAGCGGTTCGCCGTGGGCAGCGGATACTGAAGCACATTCACCTGGATCGGCACCAGCGCCGCGGGCCAGCCGCCTTCGTGCGGCAGCATGAGCGAAAGCGGCGAGTTGCAGCCGTGGTCGAGCGGCTTGTCCTGGAAGATCGTGAGATCGAACTCGTCGTTGACGAGCTGCTCGGCAATATGGATCGCGAGATCGGGGTGGCCCGCGATGTCCGGCAGCGCGCGCTTGCCCGCGCCTTCGTCGGCGAACTCGTGCGTGGCGGAAACGCCCAGCGCGAAGGTGGGATAGCAGTCGAAGAAGAAGCTGTTGGCGTGGTCGTTGTAGAACATCACGAGCGCGTCCGGCTTGCGCTCGGCGAGCCACTTCGCCACCGGTTCGTACCCCTGGAAGAGCGGCGCCCACGCGGGTTCGTTCTGCTTGCCCTTGTCGTATGCCATGCCGATTGTCGGCACGTGCGATGTGCCGATGCCGCCCACTATTCTTGCCATGATCTTGCCCTCTGCTGCTGTTCATGCGGCGCACTCGCGCCGCGCTGGACCCGATGCGTCGGCAGACGCCTTCGATCCATCACTTGGGATACGAAATTACAAAAACGCCGCCCAGACCGTAAGCAAGGGTTAACCACGATTTTTTCCCTTTCCCTCATGAATTCAAGGCTTGTGCGCGCTTGCGCACATTCGGCCGATCGCGCAAACCCGCGCGCCGCAACGGTTTTTGGTATCCTGAAACCCTGTTGCGGGAAGTGCGGCCGATCCGCCCTGGCAACCTCCTCATAAACGAAACAGATATCAAAAGAACGAACTCGCAAGGGCCGCGCGCGCCATATGCCGCGCGCCTCGCCCGCTGCGATTCACGCATGACATGAACGGGACGACCCAGCAAACCATCGTGCAGGCGCTGCGCACGCGCATCCTCTCCGGCGAACTCGAGCCCGGCGAGCGGCTCGTCGAGGCGCAACTCGCCGAGCGCCTCGGCATTTCGCGCACGCCGCTGCGCTATGCGCTGAGTGTGCTCGCCACCGAAGGCCTCGTCGAGCGCTCGGGCGCGCGCGGCTACACCGTGCGGCGCTTTTCGGTGACCGACGTGCTCAACGCCATCGACGTGCGCGGCGTGCTCGAAGGGCTCGCCGCGCGCACGGTCGCCGAGCGCGGCGTGGACCAGGCGCTCGCGCGCGCACTCGAAGACTGTCTGCGCGAAGGCGACGCGATTTTCGCGGCCGGCGTGCTCGACAGCGAAGCGGAAACGCGCTACGCCGCGATGAACGGCCGCTTCCACGCACTGATTGTGGAAGCGGCGCACAATCTTGCGGTGAGTGCCGCGCTCGGGCTCAACGACAAGATTCCATTCGTCTCGCCGGGCACGGTGGTGTTCGACAAGGCCGCGCAGCAGCGTCAGTTCATGATGCTCTCGTATGCGCACCGCCAGCATCACGCCATTGTCGGCGCGCTCGTCAACGGCGAAGGCGCACGCGTCGAGGCGCTGATGAAAGAGCACACGCATATTTCGAAGGAGAGCCTCAATCTTTCGGTCGACCGGCTGCATCTGAGCGCGGTCGACGATGGCGCCGCCGCCGCAGTTGCCATGGTTGCCACGGTCGCCGCATGAGACACGGCGCGTATCCCACCCAAAACGACATGATCGAGCCGTGAGCCAGCCCGAACTCCTGAACCTCGCGCATCTGCGCGCTTTTCGCCTCGTTGCCGACACGGGCAGCGCCACGCGCGCCGCTTCGGCCTTGTATCGCGCGCAATCGGCCGTCACGCGCTCGGTGCAGGAACTGGAGACGGCGCTGGGCGCGCCGCTCTTCGAGCGCAAACCGTCGGGCATGCTGCCCACGGCCGTGGGCCGCGTGGTGCTCGAGCGCTGCGCGCGAATTTTTGGCGAACTGGAAGAACTCGCGCAGTGGTGCGCCGCGCGCCAGGCGCGCCGGCGCGCGTTGAGCGAAGGCACGCTTCCCGCGTATCTGCTCAACACCCGGCGGCTGCAGCTATTCGTCGCTCTCGCGCGGCACCGCCATATGCCGAGCACGGCCAATGCATTCGGCATCAGCCAGCCCGCCGTGAGCAGCGCCATGCGCGTGCTCGAAAGCGGCTCGGGTGTCACGCTCTTCCATCGCGGACCGCGCGGCGTGCTGCTCACGGCCGAGGGCGAGACCTTCCTGCTGCACGTGCGGCGCGCGCTCAACGAACTGCGTCACGTACCCGACGATATTGCGGCGCTGCACGGCAATATCCAGGGCGCGGTGACCGTGGGCGCGCTGCCATTGGGCCGCACGCTGATCCTGCCGGCCGCCATCGCGCGCCTTTCCGCGCAGCATCCGGGCGTGCGCGTCGTGACCGACGAAAGCGCGTATGAACTGCTCGTGGCGGGCCTGCGCGCGGGCGACGTGGACTTCGTGCTCGGCGCGCTGCGCGAAAACGATGCGGCAAGCGGCCTGGGCAACGAGCGATTGATGTCGGAAGACATGGTCGTGCTCGCGCGGCGCGATCATCCACTCGCGAAAAAGCATGGCCTCACGCTCAACGATCTGCGTGATGCTCAATGGATACTTTCACGCACGCATTCGCCTTCGCGCGGGCTGCTCGAAGCGCAGTTCCGCCGCGTGAAGCTCAAGCCGCCCCTGCCCACCGTCGAAACCGCCGATCTCGCCGTGATTCGCGGGTTGCTGCTTGGCACGGACATGATCACGGCGCTCTCGGCGCAGCAGTTGCACTACGAAATCGAATCGGGCCAGTTGGTGATTCTCGACGTGCCGCTGCAGCACACACGCCGCGATATCGGGCTGACACTGCGCGCGCAGGGCTCGCCCTCGCCTGCGGCACGCGCGCTGATCGACGCGATCCGGCTCGCGGTGATGGAGGTTGCGCCCGCAACGCGTGTGGTGGAGGGGCGGCGCGCGGGGTGAATCCGCAAGCCCCATGAGACGATCGTCAGCGAGAATCGAAAGTCCGTAGTGCAAAGCGTTGCGCTCGTTCAGTCCAGGCGCTTTTCGAACCAGTGATGGGCATACGGTTCGGCGTTGAATGCATCGACTTCGACGAATCCAGATTGCCTGTATAGCGATATCGCCTCACACAGCGTTCGATTCGTCTCCAGACGAATAACGCGCGCCTTGGCCTGGCGGGCACGTTTCTCCGCCTCGACGATCAAGCGGCGGCCGACGCCCATACCGCGCGCGCAAGGACTCACCCACATTCTCTTGAGTTCGGCCGGGGACTTCTTGTGGAACTTCAGCGCGACACAACCGATCGGGTCGCCATGGAGTCTCGCGACGATTAGCGCGCCTGCGGGCGCCGTCAGTTCGACAGCATCTGCCGACAGGCTCAGGGACGGGTCGAATCCGGCTTCAAAACGCTGGTCGAGTTCGCTGAAGTACTGCTCAAAGCACCACCGCGCGTCACTGCTATCCGGGTCCTCGAGCGCAAAATGCACGAGCGATGCCTGCAGCAAACGTTCGACCTCGAACATGGCTTCGACCAGTCGCTGACGCTGTTTCTCTCCGAGAGGTTCGAGCACGCGTAACGCGACCGCGTCGGAGAGCCGTTCGAGTTCAGCCCTTTCGACGAGACCCGCCTCAGTCAGGCAAGCCCGGCGAACCCGGCGGTCTTTCGAATCGGTGAGGACAACGACCAGTCTTTGCCGCTCGAGCGACGCCAGCGTACGGCTGACATAACCCGAATCAAGACTCAGCCGCGCTGTACGGGCTAAGTTGTAGTGTCCGCTTTTAGCCAAGTTCAGATGTCCGCTTTTTGGACGATCGTAAGCTAACAGATCGCTGGGAATCCAGTGTTTGGGAGCTTTAATGGCGGCAACAGAACGGATA
>NZ_JBFPKP010000014.1:0-206805 GCF_040948855.1 Paraburkholderia sp. BR10882
CGCAGGCGCTGGCCGTGAACAAGCAGATGGGCTGGGACACGTCGAAGATCAACGTGAACGGCGGGGCGATTGCAATCGGTCACCCGATCGGCGCGTCGGGCTGCCGGATTCTCGTGACGCTGCTGCATGAAATGCAGCGCCGCGACGCGAAGCGCGGCCTGGCCTCGCTGTGCATCGGCGGCGGCATGGGCGTGGCGCTCGCGCTCGAGCGCGCTTGATTCCAGCTTAATCCCGCTTTCAAGGCGGGAAGCCGGGTAGCAACCAGGCAGCAAGCGGCTCGTCGCGCGAGAAGCAGCGGCGAGCCGCCAGTAGCAGCAACCACGCGCAATACTAGAAACTGATCAGAAGCCGCGCGGCATTCGCCTGTCTTTTTCCTGGGTGGAAGGATGAAGCCGGGCAACGGTGTATGTGGCGCATGCACGCGTAGCGCGTAACGCCACGGTTTTAATGACGCTCAACTCTCGCGGATATATAGGATGACTAATCGTATTGCATTGGTGACAGGTGGCATGGGCGGCCTTGGCGAGGCCATCAGCGTGAAACTGCACGACGCGGGTTATCGCGTCGTGGTGACGCACTCGCCCGATAACGCAGGCGCGAAGGACTGGCTGGCGCGCATGAAGGAGACCGACCGCGAATTCCACGCCTACGGCATGGACGTCGCGGACTATGATTCGTGCCAGCGCGGCGCGAAGAAGATCCAGAGCGAGATCGGCCCTGTCGATATTCTCGTGAACAACGCGGGCATCACGCGCGACATGACCTTCCGCAAGCTCGACAAGGTCAATTGGGACGCCGTGCTGCGCACGAATCTCGACTCGATCTTCAATATTTCGAAGCCGCTGTGCGACAGCATGGTCGAGCGCGCCTGGGGCCGCATCATCAACATTTCGTCGGTGAACGGTTCGAAGGGTTCGGTCGGCCAGACCAACTACGCCGCGGCGAAGGCCGGCATGCACGGCTTCACGAAGTCGCTCGCGCTGGAAGTGGCTCGCAAGGGTGTGACCGTGAACACCATTTCGCCGGGCTACCTCGCCACGAAGATGGTGACCGCCATTCCTCAGGACATTCTCGACTCGAAGATTCTGCCGCAGATCCCGATGGGCCGCCTCGGCAACCCGGGTGAAGTCGCGGCGCTCGTGCTGTTCCTGTGTTCGGACGAAGCGGGCTTCGTGACGGGCGCAAATATTCCTATCAACGGCGGACAGCATATGCAATAAAGCTATGCTAAACATGTATCTCGCATGAATGATGTCAGGCGACTTTCGCCTGGGCGATGCGCGATGCATGCGGCAGCGGTAATCCATACCGACCGCCGCATTGCAAGGCACGTGTAAAGCGTGCCCTGCAATGCGGCGGTTTTGCATGGTGCCGCCGGGTTTGCGGGGCACGAACGCAGTGAAGCGTGCCGCTATAATTGGCCACCCCACGCGTGACCGGAGACCGGCCTTTGTCGAGCATTGCGAAACTGCTGTCCATCCTCGAACTCTTTTCCGAGGCGCGGCCTTTTCTTTCCGCCGAACAGGTGGCGGCCGAACTGCAATGCTCGGTGCCGACCGCTTACCGCTATCTGCGCGAACTCGTCGATACGGGCATGCTGCTGCGCTTCGTGGGCGGCGAATACGGCCTCGGCCCGCGCATCATCACGCTCGACTACCATTTGCGCATTTCCGATCCGCTGTTGAAAGCGGGGCAGCCGGTCATGCGCGAGCTGGCGGAGCAATCGGGCTTCGACGCCGTCATGTCGCGCTGGTACGGCAACGAGCTCGTCGATACGCACCGCGAATCGCACGACGCCGCATTCGACCTGCGCTACGGACGTGGCCGTCCGCGTCCGCTCTTTCTTGGCGCCGCGCCCAAGGCGATCCTTTCGACCTTTCCCAAGGCGAAACTCGCCGCGTTGTTCGAGCAGTACCCCGAAGACATCGCGGCCAGCGGACTCGGCGGCTCGCTCGAAGAATTCCGCGCGAGCCTGCTCAAGATCCGCCGCGCGGGCTTCTATCTCTCGAAGGGCGAACTCGAAGCGGGCATGTCCGCCGTCGCTTCGCCGCTGTTCACCGACGCATCGGGCGAAGCCGTGGCCGCGCTTGCGCTCGTCGTGCCCGAGCAGCGCCTCGCGTTCTTCAACCTCGAGCGCGTGGTCGAGGCCGTGAAGGAAGCCGCCGCGCGCATTTCCACGCGCGTGCGTGCACTGATCGAGTCATAAGACGGCGCGGCGTCACGCTACGCCCATACGCGCCGCCATCTCCCTCTCCCACACCGCGCGCGGCCGGAAGCCCGGCAACGTGCTCGCATGGCGCTCGACCTCGGCGAGCAACGCGTCGTCGGGCAGCGTAAAGTCCACGGCGACACGCATGGGCTGATCCACGTACCACGGTGTGTCGATGAAGATCTCCAGCCGGTTGCCCTCCGGGTCGCGCGCGTAGAACGAGATCGCATTGCCGTGCGTGACCGGAACGATCTCCTC
This sequence comes from Paraburkholderia sp. BR10882, assembly GCF_040948855.1. Classification (NCBI taxonomy): domain Bacteria; kingdom Pseudomonadati; phylum Pseudomonadota; class Betaproteobacteria; order Burkholderiales; family Burkholderiaceae; genus Paraburkholderia; species Paraburkholderia sp. BR10882. Next base: position 2,468 of record NZ_JBFPKP010000014.1, read on the forward strand.
CATCCCTTCCTCCACGAAGCGCCGGTGAAAGTGCTTGAGCGTGGCGAGGCTGTCCGCCTCCAGTGAAATCTGGTTGATCGGATTGAACGCCAACCGCTCGGGCCTGCCGCTCGCCAGCACGATCTGGTGATGCACACGGGGATCGCGGCTGAGAAAGACGAGGCTGACCGTGCCGCGCGGCGAGGGCAGCGTGCCGCGGTCCGTGACCGTGAATTCGAGCACCCGCGTATAGAAGTCTTCGACCTTCGCCATGTCGCTCACGTAAAAACCCATGTGGCTGAGCGTGAGGCCGGTTCGTCTGGTGGTTGGTTCGGTGTTCGGCAGAGTCATGCTGTCTCCAGTGATAGTGATAAACCCTGATACAAATCACGTTGTACTGTGCGTTTTACGTAGTGTATTCTCAAAATACGATAAAAGCACAATAAATACGCGCCCCCATTTTTCACCGAATACCCTCTTTCTCATTGGAGCATCATGAAACTCGCCAGCTTTTCCACCCATGAAGGTTCGTCGTTCGGCGTCGTGCGCGACGGCGCGGTGTACGACCTCAAGAAGCGCCTGGGCGGCCGCTATGCCGACCTCAAGTCGTTGATCGCCGCCGGTGCATTCGCCGAAGCGGAACGGGCCGCGAACGAAGGCCAGGGCGACTATCCGCTCGCCGAAGTCACGCTCGAGCCCGTCATTGCCAATCCGCAGCAGATCTTCTGTGTGGGCCTGAACTACGCGGAGCACGTGAAGGAGACCAACCGCGAGACCACCGAGCAGCCCGTGATCTTCATGCGCCTGCCGGCTTCGCAGGTGGGCGCCGGCGAGCCCATGCTGCGTCCGCGCGAGTCCACGCAGTTCGACTATGAAGGCGAGATCGCCGTGATCATCGGCGAGGGCGGCCGGCGTATCGCCGAGGCCGACGCGTGGCGTCATATCGCGGGCTACAGCTGCTACAACGACGGCTCGGTGCGCGACTGGCAGCGCCATACGGGCCAATGGGGACCTGGCAAGAACTTCTACCGCACGGGTGCGTTCGGCCCGTGGATGGTCACGAGCGACGAGATCGAGCCGAACGCGCTGATGACGCTGGTTACGCGTCTGAACGGCCAGGAAGTGCAGCGCGCGACCACGCAGATGCTGATTCACGGCATTGCGAAGCAGATCGCGTATCTCTCCACCTTCACGCCGCTCTTCCCCGGCGATGTGATCGTGACCGGCACGCCCGGTGGCGTGGGCGCGAAGCGCAATCCGCCGCTTTTCATGAAGCATGGCGACGTGGTGGAAGTCGAGGTGGATCGCATCGGCACGCTCAGGAACCCCGTCGCGGACGAAGCGTAAGCCGCAGGACGCCGCCCGCGCGATGCGGGCGGCGCAGTCATCCACGTAGTTTTCACTCAGTTAGCCACGGATCAGGTGAATGGGATGAAGGATGTCGTAGACAATTCGGTATGCAAATCAAATTCGGAGCCAGACTATGACGTCGCGATTATCGGCTTCGGGCCGACCGGCGCGACGCTCGCCAATCTGCTCACGCTGCGCGGCCTGAAAGTCGTGGTGTTCGAGCGCGACAAGGACGTGTTCCAGCTCCCGCGCGCCGTGCATTTCGACGGCGAATGCATGCGCGTGTTTCAGGCGGCGGGAATCGCACAGACGCTGCTGCCCAATCTCTTCGTCGGCCCCGGCATGAAGTTCGTGAATGCGCGCGGCGAGCTGATGATCGACTGGACACGGCCGGGCGGCATCGGCCCGCAAGGCTGGTGCGCAAGCTACAAATTCCATCAGCCGGATCTCGAACGGGCGTTGCGTGCGCAACTATCTGCGCGCGGCGGCGCCGACGTGCACCTGGGTCACGAAGTGTTCGCGCTCGACGAATGCGACGACCACGTGCGCATCCGTTTCGAAGATATGGCGCAAGGGCGCCTTGCCCACACCACGGCGCGCTACGTGGTGGGTTGCGACGGCGCGCGCTCGACCGTGCGCCGCTTCATCGGCACTGAGCTGGCCGACCTGAAATCACATGAGCGCTGGGTCGTGGTGGACGTGCTGCTGGAGGGCGAGCGCGCCGATCTCGGCGACTACTCGATCCAGTACTGCGACCCCGCGCGGCCGACCACATACACGCGTGGGCCGCACAACCGCCGCCGCTGGGAAATCATGGTGATGCCGGGCGACGACGAGCGCCGCATCGGCACGCCGCAATGGATCTGGGAGCGGCTCGCGCGTTGGATCACGCCGGCGCACGCGCAACTCGAACGCTCGGCGATCTACACGTTCCATTCGGTGATCGCGCAGGGCTGGCGGCGCGGCAGGCTGCTGATCGCGGGCGACGCCGCGCACCAGACGCCGCCGTTCATGGGGCAGGGCATGGCCGCCGGCATACGCGACGCCTCGAACCTCGCATGGAAGCTCGCCGACGTGATCGACGGCGCGCTGCCCGACGCGCTGCTCGACACCTACGAGAGCGAGCGCGAGCCGCACGTGCGCACGTTCATCGAAACGGCGGTGCAGCTAGGCGGCGTGATCCAGGCCACCGACAGCGACGCCGTTGCCGCGCGCGACCGCGAGATGACGGCGGCGATTCGCGAATTTCGCACGCCCCAGCCGCGTCTGGGTCCGGGCTGGCACGCCGGTGCGGCGGGCGGCGATATCGGGCCGCAACCCGTGTTCGAAGACGGCTCGCGCCTCGACGACGCCGTCGGTTATCGCTTCGCGCTGATCGTCGACGAAGCGCTTGCGCAACACGCGCAGAACGCGCTGACGAACGCAGCCCACCGTGAGCGCGTGGCGATCGTGCCGGCCGCGCGGGAGCCGCTGCGCGTTTGGCTCGCGGACGCCGGCGCGCGCGCCGTGCTGCTGCGGCCAGACCGCTACGTCTGCGGCGTCGCGCACGCCGCGAGCGACGTGGAAGCGCTGCTCGCACGTGCAGGCGTTGCGTGCGCGCTGCAGCGACGCGAGGCCGCTTGACCCAAGGCCGGGGCAGTCCGCAATGCAACGCGGCTGCCCGGGCCGATGATTTTGAAGAAGTGGCGCAGGACGAAGATCCGCTAGCAGAAACACAAGCGCCGCCAGGTCCATCAACAAGGAGAGCATATGGAGACGACACCCTCCCTGCCAGCGTCGCACGCCGCGCCGCCTGGCCTGACCCGCGCCCAATGGAAGATGATCCTCATTGCGAGTCTGGGCGGCTCGCTGGAGTTCTATGATTTCGTGATTTACGGCTTTTTCGCGCATTCGATCGCCGCGCAATTCTTCCCGGCGAGCGACCCGCTCGTGAGCATGCTGCTCACGTTTTCGGTGCTCGCGATCGGCTATATCATCCGGCCGCTCGGCGGCATCGTGCTCAGCAGCCTGGGCGACCGCATCGGGCGGCGGCCCGTGTTCGTGGGCTCGATCGTCGTCGTGACGGTCGCCACCCTCTGCATCGGCCTCTTGCCCAATTACGCGCACTGGGGCGTTGCCGCGCCCGTTGCGCTGATCAGCCTGCGCGTGCTGCAAGGCTTTTGCGTGGGCGGCGAAATGCCCGGCGCGATCACCTACGCAGTGGAAGCGGCGCCGCGCCGCGCGGGCCTCGCGGCCGGCGTGATCGTCTGCGCGATCAATACGGGCGTGATGCTCGCGACGATCGTCAATCTCGTCGTGCAGTCCGCGCTCACCCCCGCCGACGCAGCGAGCTACGGTTGGCGCATCGCGTTCCTCGTGGGCGGGCTGTGCGGGATCGTTTCGTATCTGCTGCGCCGCAATCTCGACGAGTCGCCCGAATTCCGGCAAATGCAGGGCGCCGTGGTGAAGCAGCCGTTTCGCGATACGCTGCGCCACCATCGCGGCGCGGTGGTGGGCGGCGCGCTTTCGATTGCGGTGATGGCGGGCTTCAACGGCGTGCTCTACGGCCACATGCCCGCGTATCTGATCGAAACGTTGAAATACGCGCCGCGTGAGGCCGCGCTCGCCCAGAATGCGTACTTGCTCGTGAGTTCGGTGGGGCTGCTCGCGGCGGCCTGGGCTGGCGACTTCGTGCCGCGCCGGTACTTGCTGCGTGTGTCTTGCGTGCTGCTCGCCGCGCTCGCCTGGCCGTTCTATACGGCGCTCGCGGCGCACAGCGTGAACGTGGTCGTCCTGTTCGTGCTCGCCGCGCTGGTGTTCTCGCTCGCAAGCGGCACGTGGGCCGCGGTTCTCGCCGACCTCTTTCCGGTGCAGGTGCGCTTTAGCGGCATCGCACTCGCCTACAACGTTTCGGTGGTCGTGTTCAGCGGGTTTGCTCCGTTGCTCTGCGCGGCGTTCGTGCGCATGAGCGGGTCGCCGGCCGCGCCGGCGTGGTACGTGATCGGCTCGGCGCTGGTCGCGCTGCTGGCGAACCTCGGGCTGCACGCTTCGTCGCGCTCGCGGGTCGAGCGCCCGGCGGCAGCCGCAGGTTAGGCGTGCGCGTGGCTCAAAGAAAGCCTTCGGGCGTTTCGAACTCGGAATCGTCGACGTCGATTTCGATCGAGCACGCGCCCTCTGTGGCGGGCGGCACCTGCCGTGCTTCGAAGCGCTCGCGCACGCGCTCGCGAATGCGCTGCTGGATCATGCGCCGGCGCGCCGTGTCCATCTCGGCGTAACGGTCGAGTTGCGCGCGCGAGAAGCGAAGCGTGGCGGCGCAGCGCGCGTCGAGCGTGGTGTCGCGGTGCGAGTCCACGACCCAGGAAAGCTGGATAACCATCGTCTCGCCCTCGTCGATGAGGCTGACCGCCGGCCGCTTGGGCGATTCGAAAATATTTGCGACAGCGATCTGGATCTCCTCCAGACGCTGGTCGAAATCGAAGGTGTTCATAGGGGCTCCCGTCTCGATGGCCGTTTTTGCGCGCGCTTTTGCGTGCGCTTTTGCGTGACTTCACAGCGCGCATCGGGCGTTCCAGCCGTGCCTGGGCACGGCCGATGCGCTACGCGGCAAGCGGCAGGCGAAGGCGCGCATCGGATCGAGCGCAGGCGAATGGCACGACGCGTGCGCGCTCGGTCAGGAACTTCCACTCATCGAAGCCTGCAAGGAGAGAGCCATGTCTATGATCGTTGCGAGCCGCTTCACGACCCTGCACGAAGCGGAAGTGGCCGTCGACAAGCTGCATTCGAACGGCTTTGTCGGCGAGGATGTCGCCTCGTTCTTCGTGAACCCGAGCGGCCAGCACGCGCGCTTTCCGGTGGGCGGCGACGAGTTCGTCGACCCGGGCGCGCGCGGCACGTCGCTGGGCGCGGCGACGGGGGCTGCGGGAGGCGCGGTGATCGGGCTCGTGCTCGGCGTGCTGATCTCGTACGTCGTATTCCACTCGCTGGTGGTGCTGGCGGTGGCCGCCGGCGTCGGCGCCTATGTGGGCACGCTCGCGGGCGCGCTATGGCAGACGAGGGGTGGCGGCAAGGCGCGCCAGCCCGACGCCGGCCACGAGCCCGATGGCACGCCGAAGGCCCGCGAGTCCGGCGTGCTGGTGGCCGTGCATGTGAGCTCCGGCACCGAGCACACGGCGGCGCAGGTACTGAGCGCGGCGGGCGGCGTGGAGATCGAGCGCGCCGACGGACGTTGGCAGCAAGGTCATTGGGCCGACTTCGACCCCACCCGCAGCGTCGAGCCGCTGCGCGAATGAGCGGAGGCGCGTTGCGCTGACAAGGAGGCAATCATGAAGCATCACGAGACGCCGGACGACGACGGTACGAACGTCAAGAGCCCGCAGCACGAAGGCAGCGAGCCGCTCGCGCGGCGTCATCCGCACGAGCCGCGCTCGGTGGGGCGCCAGGGGCATAGCGACGTGGAGAGCGGCCAGGAGGACACGGACCGCCGGGGCGGCGATGCGTACCAGGAGCGCACGCAGAACGACGAGCCCGTGAACCGCAATTCGCGCGAGGGGCGGCGCTGACTTCGTTCATGCCATACGGCCGCCCCTGAGTGCTGCGTTTTACTTCGGCGAAACGTCGATGTCGCCGAAGTATTTGTGCGCGAGCCAGGTGACTGTGCCGTCGGACTCGAGCTTTGCAATGGCCGCGTTCAGGCGCTCGCGCAAGGCTGTATCGCCCTTGCGGATGCCGAACGCCACGCCGCTGCCGAGAATCTTGTCGTCGCGTACGGCTTCGCCCACGAACGCGAAACCCTTTCCTTCGGGTTGCGAAAGAAAGCCCTTCTGGCCCGCTGGCGCGAGCACGAGCGTTGCATCGAGACGCCCCGCGCCGAGATCCGCGTAAATCTGGTTCTGGTCCTGATAGGGCACGACGCTCACGCCGGCCGGCTCCCAGTGCACCTTGGCATAGGTTTCCTGAATCGACGATTGCAGCACGCCGACGCGTTTGCCCTTGAGCGACGCGGCAGTCGCGACGAGTCCGCTGTCACTGCGCGCAATCAGGCGGCTCGGCACGCGATAGATCACCGTGGTGAAGTCGATGGCCTCGCGGCGCTTTTCGGTGGCGTTCATCGCCGAGTTGATGGCGTCGAACTTGCGGCCCTGAAGCGCGGGAATCAGGCCGTCGAACGAGGTTTCGACCCATTTGCAGGTCATGCCCGCCTTGGCGCACACGGCATTGCCGATGTCGATGTCAAAGCCTTGCAGCGTGCCGTCCGCGGCTTTGGTCTCGAACGGCGGATACTGCGCCTCGACGCCGAAGCGCAACAGGTTCGTATCGGCGAATGCCGATGCGGGGCCGAGTACGCCGCACACGCATGCCAGCGCGAGGAGCGCGTTGAGTCGCTTCATGGTGATCTCCTTGCCGATCAGGTTCGTTGTGTTTCGAATGGGGTGCGCTAGATCGCGCAAAGGCGGCGGGCGCCTTCGAGCAATGTTTCGTCATCCTTGGCGAAGCTCAGGCGGATGATGCCTTCGTCGGTGCCGTCGGTGTAGAACGCCGAGAGCGGAATCGTCGCCACGCGGGCGTCGCGGATGAGTCGCAGCACGAAGTCGCTGTCGCGCTCGTCGGAGAAAGACCGGAAGCGCGCGAGCATGAAAAAGCTGCCTTCGCTCGGCAGCAGTTCGAAGCGCGAGGCTGCCAGCGCGCGCGCGAGCAGGTCGCGCTTGTGCTGGTAGAAGGCCGCCAGACCCAGATAGGTCTTCGGCTCGGCAAGCGCCTGCGCGAACGCATACTGCATGGGCGTGTCGGCGGAAAAGACCATGAACTGGTGGACCTTGCGGATCTCGTCCATCAGTTCGGCGGGGGCAAGGCAATAGCCCACGCGCCAGCCCGTGACGTGATAAGACTTGCCGAACGACGATACGATCACGCTGCGCTCGGCCAGCTCGCGATAGCGAGCCATGCTCCGGTGCGGCGCGCCGTCGAAGACCACGTGCTCGTACACCTCGTCGGAGAGAATCACGATGTCGGTATTGCGCGTGAGCGCCGTGAGCCGCGCGATGTCGTCCTCGCCGAAGATCGTGGCCGTGGGATTGTGCGGCGTGTTCACGATGATCATGCGCGTGCGCGGCGTGATGGCCGCGCGCACTGCGTCCCAGTCCACGCGGAAATGCGGCTGCGCGAGCTTGATCGCCACGGGCAGCGCGCCCTGCAGGCGCACGATGGGCGCATAGCTGTCGAACGCGGGCTCGAAGTAGATGACCTCGTCGCCGGGATGCACGAGCGCACTGATCGTCGAGTACAGGCCTTCGCTCGCGCTCGCGAGCACGGTCACCTCGCTCGACGGCTCGTAGTGCGCGCCATGGAGTGTCTCGAACTTCGCGGCGAGCGCTTCGCGCAAGTCGGCCAGGCCCGCCATCGGCGCGTACTGGTTGTGGCCCGCGCGCATGGCGGTGGCCACGTCATCCACGAGTTTCGCGCTCGGGTCGAAATTCGGTGCGCCTTGCGAGAGGTTCAGCGCCTGATGCTCGGCGGCAAGCTGGCCAATTACCGTGAAGATCGTCGTGCCTACATCGGGCAGCTTCGAGCGGGCCTGCGCGGCGCTCTGCATGGTCGGTCTCCCTTCGGGCGGCGCGCGGCCGCATGGTGTGTCAAATGCGAGGTTGCCGGAAGATCGGGCCTTGCGCGGAGCGCCCCATTACGCCGAAAGAGCAGCCCGCATGCAATCGATTAATTCTCATGGCCGCCATGCGCCGCCCTCATGGCGCGCTACGGCGTCGAGCGGTCCCGGCCCATCCAGTCGCTGAACAGCTGCACCTTGTTCTGCTGGGCCACACATTCGGGGTACACGAAATAGTAGCGCGAGCCCGTGGGTACGGCGAGGTCGAAGGGCATGACGAGGCGGCGTGTCTCGACATCCTCGCGGACGAGCGTGCGATCGGTGATGGCGACGCCGAACCCCTGCATGGCGGCAGTGGCCGCGAGATCGAGCGATTCGAACGTGGGACCGAGATCGGCATCGACTTTCTTCGCGCCCGCGCGCGCGAGCCACAGGCGCCAGTCGGCGTGGTCGCGCGTGGGGTGCAGCAGGGTCTGGTGCGCGAGATCGTCGGGCTTGACGATCGGGCGGCGCGAGAACACCTCGGGCGTACAGACGGGCGTGAGGTATTCGTCAAAGAGCGGCACCGCATGGACGTCGGCGCCGGGCGACGAACCGTAGATGATCGCCGCGTCGAACGGCTCGGCCTGGAAGTCGACTTCGTGCCCCCAGGTGGTCGTGATCTGGATCTGCAGGTCGGGGTGCTCGTTCTGGAAGCGCATGATGCGCGGCAGCATCCAGCGCATCACGCAGGTCGGGACCTTGAGCGCAAGCTCGGTGCGCTGGCGCGTGAGGCGCTGCGAGGCTTCTTCGATACGCCCGAAGCCGTCGCGCACGGCCGGCAGCAGTTGCTCGCCTTCGGCGGTGAGCGTGAGACCTTTGGACGAGCGGCGAAAGAGCGGCAGGCCGTAGTACTGCTCGAGCGCGAGGATCTGCCGGCTGACTGCGCCCTGTGTGAGGCAAAGGTGCTCGGCCGCGCGCGTAAAGCTGCCGTAGCGTGCGACCGTTTCGAAAATCTGCAGGGCGTTGAGCGGGGGAAGGCGTCTCATGGCGGTCGTTGGGCGGCCGGGCGAGTGCGCGCAGCCGGCGGGAATCGAGCCGCTATGATACGACGGCCGCCCGCTTCAATCGTCTGCGCCGTCTGCGCTCTGTGCCTGGCTCGCCGCGCGTGCCGTGTCGATCGTGGCACGTGCGCCGAACAAAGCGCGTATGCCGGGCCCGGAGAGGAACATGGCCTCGGCGTTGTGGCCCGCACCTCGCACCTCGAACCACGTATGGCGCAACTGCGGGTGCCTCGCGCGCAGGTAGGCGTAACAGGTTAGGGCTCGCGCGAGCCGGTGAGGCCCCTGCGCGCTGGCCGCGCACGAGCGGTCGAGCGCCGCGTGCGCGGGGTCGCAATCGCGCTCGCCTGCCAGATACACCACTTCCCGCCCGACGTAGCGGCGCTCGAGCGTCGCGGCATCGTGCGTGGCTGCCGCATAGCGCGGGAGCTTGCACATGCCGTACTTCCAGTCGTCGACGTCGGGACATGCGGTGCGATCCGCAGGGGCGAAGCTGCCATCCGGTTGCGGTCGCAACGAATCGAAATACACCCAGGAAGAGGGATTCGCGATCACGAAGCGCAGCGGCACGCCGCGTTGGGCGCGTTGCTCGGGCGCGGCGCTCAGGATGGCATAGCGATGCGCGACCTGGGCGCCGCCCGAGTGAAGCTGCCATAGAACATCTTGCGGCCGGGCGGCGCGTACTCGGTGAGCATCGAGGCGGCGGTGGCGAACTCGCCGCCCACCGACAGCCCTTGCAGGATGCGCGCGAGCAGCACGATGAGCGGCGCGGCGATGCCGATCGATGCATAGTCGGGCATGTACGCCGATTTCGTGCGCGCCTGCGAAGCCCATGGCGTGCAGTTGCGCGTGGTCGACGAGGTGCCGCGCATGGTCACCGCGATCAACCTCGTGGCGCGTGACGCTCGTGCCGGCTTCCATGCGGCGCTACCAGCAGGAGAGCGTGCGCTACTGCCGCGTGGCCGGGGACGAGGCGTTTCGCGCGCCGCTGCATCTCGTGACGAAACCCGCGGTGCACAATCCGGCGGTGGAGCGGTTCCGCGAAACCGTGTTCGCGTTTGCGGAGCGCTCGCGCGAGGGCCGCTGAGGCCTCCAAATATTTTCGTTGCGCCCCTTTCGGATTGCGCCGACCTGCCGTTAACCCGTATGCCTCGATACGGGCGTGAGGCGCAATCACAAGAGCAAAACGAATAGACAGTGGCAACGAGAATCATCGAAGGAGCGGCAGTGCATGCCGCCGCCGGGCGCGAGGCGCCCATCGCTGGCCGGCCGGCGGCGCTGCGCCTGCTCATCAAGCTGCGCGAGCACAAGGCGCGGGTCATGCTGCTCGCTGTCGCGGCGGGCTGTGTCGTCGCGTTCGCGTCGTGGCTGGGCGACCAGCTGCGGCCCGCGCTCGAAGCGCGCGAGCGCAACGAACTGAGCGAGGAAGCGGCCGAGGAGCTGCGCGCAGCCGTTGCGCCCTGCGTGCCCAGCGCGGGGCACAGCCATACCTCGTGGTGCGGCGCCGTGAGGATTGTGCCGCCACCGCCAGGACCCGTTACGCCGCTTCCGCTCATCGCGGGTGCGCCCGCGGCGTTCTGCACGGCCAACGGCAGCCCGTCCTGCTGATCGCCTTTACGCGCGCCGACGTGACGGCATCACCCCGGCGCGTCGCTCGCCAACGCCTCACACGTCTCGAACAACAACGCGCGCGCCCACTGATGCCCTGGCGAGCGATGCGTGCGCTCGTGCCACGCGAGCGTCTTGGTGAACCCCGGTATCGCCAGCGGCGGCTCGACCACGGCGAGCCCCGGTGCGTTCTTCACAAGCCGTGACGGCACGACCGCGATCAGATCGCTCGTCAGCAAGAGATCGGGCAGCACGAGAAAGCTGTTCACCGACACCGTCACGCGACGTGTGCGACCCACGCGCGCCAGCGCCTCGTCCGTGACGCCGCTCAGGCTTCCACCCTCATACGACACCAGCGCATGATCGAGCGCGCAAAAGCGCTCCAGCGTGAGCCGCCGCTGGGCGGCGGGGTGATCCGCGCGCATCACGCATACGTAACGCTCGTCGAAGAGGCGCCGCGCATGCAGATCGGCGGGCGCGGTCTCCGGTGTGATCAGGGCCAGATCCACGTCGCCGCTTTCCAGTTGCGCCTGCAGACGCTCGTGCTGCACCGGCACGATCACGGCGTGCACGCCGGGCGCCGTTTCCCGCAGCCGCGCGAGATACGGCACGACGACTGCGCGCAGCGCGTAGTCGGTCGAAGCGAGGGTGAGGGTCATCTCGGCCTCGGCTGGCACGAAAGCTTGCGGCTGCAGCATCTGCTCGATTTCGCTCAACACCTGTTTGAGCGGCGCGGCCAGTTGTAGTGCGCGTTCGGTCGGCACGATGCCACGTTGCGAGCGCACGAACAGCGGATCGCCGAAACTCTCACGCAGACGCGTCAGCATCGCGCTCACGGCTGGCTGCGTGAGTGACAGACGCTGCGCGGCGCGCGTGACGTTGCGTTCGTCGAGCAGGGCGTCAAGCGCCCGCAAGAGATTCAGATCGAGCATTCTGATATCAACATGGTTTATGGCCGAAATAATGAGTCGCGATTGGATTTATTTCAGCATAGCCCGCATGATTTCTCGTGTCCACCGCACCGAAACCGACAGCATCGAAAGGTAACGAACATGAACGAGATTTTCTGGCCCGAAGACTACTTGCCCGGCACGACCGATAACTTCTGTTCCAACGAAGTGATCGTGGCGGGCCTCTCCACCGCCGACGTCTGGCCGTTACTCAACAACGCGACCGTGTGGCCCAGCTATTACAGCAATTCCGCGGATGTCGGCTTCCACGACGGCCACGGGCCCGAGTTGAGCGCGGGCGCGCGTTTTCAATTCAAGACCTTCGGCTTCCCGGTGCAGGCCAAAGTGACCGAGCACGTGCCGCCGGCCGCAGGCCAGCCCGCGCGCGTGGCGTGGCACGGCTGGGCCGAGGGCGACGCACAAACGCGTCTGGACGTGATTCACGCCTGGCTGATCGAAGACCTTTCCGGCGGCCGCGTGCGCGTGCTCACGCAGGAATCGCAGAAGGGCAAACCGGCTGTGACGCTGGCGAAAACGCGCCCGAATCCGATGATCAACGGGCACCAGGACTGGCTCGACGGCTTCGTCGACGCCGCGCGCAAGGCGAAGGGAGCACGGCCATGAAGGCCGCCGTGGTGCGTGCGCCGGGCGGGCTCGATCGCATCGAGCTGCGCGATATCGCCGAGCCCGGCGCGCCGGGCGCCGGCGAGATCCGCGTGGAGCTTCACGCTACGTCGCTCAATTTTCACGACCTGCTGGTCGCCAACGGCGCGATCCCTACAGCAGATGGCCGCGTGCTGATGTCCGATGGCGCAGGCGTGGTGTCGGCGGTCGGCGCGGGCGTGACGGAGTTCAAGCGCGGCGACCACGTCGTGTCGTGCTTCTTCCCCCAATGGGCGGACGGGTTGCCGTGGCAGGCCGTGGGCAACTTCGCGCAGACGCCCGGCGACGGCGCGGATGGCTTCGCGACTTTGCACGCCGTGCGGCCCGCGAGCGCCTTCACGCTCGCGCCGCGCGGCTGGACCTACGCCGAGGCGGCCACGATTACGACGGCTGGACTCACCGCATGGCGCGCGCTGGTGGTCGACGGCGGCCTCAAGGCCGGCGACACCGTGCTGACGCTCGGCACCGGCGGCGTGTCGATCGCGGCGTTGCAGATCGCGCGGATGATGGGCGCTTCGGTCATCGTCACGTCATCGTCGGACGAGAAGCTGGCGCGTGCGAAAGCGCTGGGCGCCGACCAGGTGGTCAACTACCGGCAACACGAAAAGTGGGGCGCGCTCGTGCGCGACATGACGGGCGGCAAGGGCGTGGATCACGTGATCGAAGTCGGCGGTCCGGGTACGCTTGCCCAGTCGATCGACGCGGTGCGCGTGGGCGGCCACATCGCGCTGATCGGCGTGTTGACCGGACGCGAAGGCACGGTGCCGACCTCCTTGCTGATGGCGAAGCAGGCGCGCCTGCAGGGCTTGATCGTGGGCAGCCGGCGCCAGCAGCAAGAGTACGTCGCGGCGCTCGACCAGGCTGGCATTCGCCCGCTGCTCGACCGGACGTTCGGGCTGGACGAACTGGCCGATGCGTTTCGTCATCAGCAGGCCGGGGCGCATTTCGGCAAGGTCTGCGCGGCCTGGTGAAGTCAATGCGGCGCCGCTGTGATGCCGAGTCTTCGCTCGCCATGAAAATTGATTTGCATAACGAAGTAAATAAGGAAGCATCCGATGCCCAATGTTTCGGTTCTTTACAAGACATCGCGAAGTGTTATAAATAAATAGCACACGAAAGAAACACGAACGAATCGGCCAGCCGATCAGCAACCCCGAGAGCCGGGTACGTTCCATGCTCAGGAGCCCCACCATGCCGCTTTCCCGTCGTCGCTTCATGATCCTTGCCGCCTCCGTGGCTTCCACGGCGGCGCTTTCCAGCGAATCCCGCGCCGACGCTCCGGTGCTCTCCGAGAGCGATCCGACCGCCATGGCGCTCGGCTACAAAACCGACGCGAGCAAAGTCGACAAGACGAAGTTCCCGCGCTTTCAGGCGGGGCAGACCTGCGCGAACTGCCAGCTGTTTCAGGGCAAGCCGGGCGCGCCGAATGGTCCGTGCGCGACCTATGGCGGCAAGATCGTCGACGCCAAAGGCTGGTGCAATGCCTACGTGAAGAAGGCTTGAGTCATGCCCCGAGAGGGGTATGCTACAAGCCATCGAGCAATGCGTTTCGGGAGGCGCCATGAAGGCGGTGTGCCCGCTGCACGGGCCAACGACCATCGTCGGGACGAACGCATACGGGTTTCCGGTATATGCGTGTTGCCGCGACGACATTCCCTTTGTCATGCCGCCGGACGCCTGTACGCGCGAGCCGGTGGGCTCCGGAAATGAGCCGGCGCCGAAACGCCGGCAACCTCCGGCAGACAAGGAACCACGCTGAAGAAACCGATCGCCGCGCACACGGAACGCGCTTCCCACGCGTTCCGTGTGCGTTGCGTCGATATCAGGTCGCCGGTGCGGTCAGCGACGTGTTGTACGTGGTGCCCGCGATCACCACATTGGTCAGCGTGATGCCGCTCACGTTGCTCGCGAAGACCGGCCCCGGCGCGGCCGTCGCCGATGTCGAAGGCGTGGTCGGTACCGCCCCCGCGCACACCGGGTTGCCGAGGTTGCAGTTCGAGATCGTGACGCCGCTGATCGGACTCACGCTCGGCAGCGGCAGCGGACCGTTGTAATCGACCGCCTCGGGTCCCTGCATGACGATCGCCTGGAAGCACGAGTTCGACCCGGCGACGAAGCCCGAGGGCATCGAGTAGGACACCGCCCCCGACACGTTGCTCGCGTTCACGTTCGTGATGTTGATGTTGCTGATCACGGACGGACTCCAGCGCACCGCGTCGCCGGACGGGCTGTAATCGCAGTCGAACGTGATCAGGCCGCCCTGGCCCGTCGACGGGTTCGTCGCGAGACCGGTCGTGCCCGTGCCCGTGATCTTGCTGATCGCAGCCCCCAGCGAGCCGCCGCCGTATTTCCCCGCGAGGTTCACGCCATTGGAGAGCGTCACGCCGTTGATCCAGACGTTGTTGATGAAGCCGCCGCGATTCATGTTGCTCTTGAAGCGCAGCGCGATATTGAGCGGGTTGCTCGCCCAGTTCTCGTTTTGCATCGTCAGGTTGCGGGCGTAGACGTTGCGCACGCCCGCGCTCATTTCGCTGCCGATCGTCAGGCCGCCGTGGCCGCTTTGCATCGTGCAGTTCTGCACGACGATGTTCTGCATCGGGCCGTACCCGGTGTCGAGATACTTGCCGGACTTGATCGCGATGCAGTCGTCGCCGGTGTTGAACTGAACGTTTTGCACCAGGACGTGATTGCACGCGTCCGGATCGAAGCCGTCGTTGTTCGGTCCGACGCTATCGGCAAACACGCCGTCGATGACCACGTTCGTGCAATCGGTGGGATGGTGCTGCCAGAAGGGCGTGTTCTGCGTGTGGTAGTTCTGCAGATAGACGTTGGTGCAGCCGATGAACTCGATCATGCACGGACGCAGATAGTGACCGTTGCCGAATATGCGGTTCTCGACGGGCACCCGCAGCTCGGACAGCGCGGGCAGGTAGTTCTGGTCCTGGTTCCAGCCCGTGCCCGTGAGGAGGGTCATCAGCGACGTCGTCACGCCGTACGGGTTCGTAAAGGAGACATTCGCCTGCGGGTTCTGGATCTGGCCAGCGGGGAGGCTCGTTAGCGCGACGTTGTTCGGATTCACATAGGCCTGAGAAGGCGTCGATGAACCGGCGCAGCCGTAGGTGTTGCTGCTTCCCTTGTAGGTCCACCAGCACGAGGTCGGCGGCTGGGTGCTCAACTGCATCGGTGTCATCGCCTGACCGTTCAGCACGCAGGTGTTGTCGTCGGCGGTCACGGCGATGTTGGTCTGGCGGAAGGCATAAATCGGCGAGCCGAAATTCAGGCAGTCGTTCGCCTGCCAGCGCGTGTGGTACAGATTGCCGTTGGCCGTCTTGTACGGGCCGTTTTTCGCATAGTCCGCAGGATTCGGGCTGAAATAGATCGTGCAGCCCGATTCCAGGTGGAGGTTCACATGGCTCAGCAACACGATCGGACCGCCGCAGTACCAGTTGCCGGCCGGCACCACCACGCGGCCGCCACCGGCGCGGCTCGCGTCGACAATCGCGGCATTGATCGCCGTGCATGAGTCGTATTGCGTGCCCGTGTAGTCGCACGGCACCATCACGCCCGAGCCGGGGCTCTGCAGATCGCTGGTCGGATGCGCGGTCTGTTCCGTGCCGCCCGTCACCCATGGAATCTTGCCGCCCGGCCACGCGGTCGACGTAATCAGCGCGGTGGGCGGCAGTGTGCGCGCACCGTAGCTCGTCACGTGAAAGTCGGCGCGCGAGAACAGCGACCGATCGACATGGGCAAGTCTCCTGATGATCGCCGTGGCCTGGCCGTCCGGGCCCCAGATCGGGTCGCCGGCGGCGTGGCCGGGCGGCTGCGGAATCGTGCCTCCGAATGCGGCAGGCGTGGGAAACACGGAATCGGCTGCTGCCGCTGCGCGGCTGGCGGCGAGGAGGCTTGCGCCTGCGGACGCGCCGGCGAAGGCCATGAACGCGCGCCGTTTGGGCGAGGCGGGCGCATGGTTGCGGGCTGTTGAGGGCAGGGGATCGTCCTGGTCATATATTGCCATTTGATTCGTTCTCCTATGTTGTCTCGCTGGATTGTTTTGCTGAAGAAAGCGTGGCTCGACTACGGCGGCGATTGGGCGGCGATTGGGCCGCGTGGCGACGCTAATGCGAACGGGAGAGGCACGGTTACAGCGGCGAGATCGAACAGGAGCGGCTGACTCGATCACCATGGATATTGTTGTCAGACGACATGGAAATCGTCAATCAGATTTATCCAGGGAGTGTACCTGGGTCTATGAGATATGCCTTGTGCCTGCGGATAGCTTACGGTTTCGTAAATTTGTCAGACGAGCGGGGCGTCGCCGGTGGGAACATTAAACGCTTCTGTGGAACCGCGCCCTCTTTGTATAGGCGTGTATCTACGGGGCGCATGCGTACATGCGCATACAAAACCGCCGTTCAAGGAAACGAGCGAGACACATCGGCGCGTTCCAATACGCCTGCGGAACATCAGGCGATACGCCGGGTCGGGCCGCAAGGTTCATTCATTCGTCGCAAGCGACGCGCGCGACGGCAAAGAGAGGATTTTCAGTTATGGGTTCGTTGAGCATCTGGCATTGGATGATCGTCCTGCTGATCGTGGCACTGGTTTTCGGTACGAACAAGCTACGGAACATCGGAGGCGATCTGGGCGTCGCGGTGAAGGGATTCAAGGAAGGCATGGCGCAAGGCGAAACGCCTGAGCGGCAGCATGCATTGCAGCAAAGCGATGCCGTCGATATGGAAGCAAAGGACGTGACCCGCTCGAGCAACGCACGCTAGTCACGCGCGATGGCGGCCTCGAGCAGACAGCCAAACTCCGATGCGAATTCGACCGAGACGCGTGCATGCACGGCGCCTTGTTTGTCGAAGAATCGCTGAGTCCCGTCGAGCGTGAACACGCCTTCGTGCCAGATGTTGGGGTGGATATAGAGACCCTGGCGTCCGTCGAAGCGGAAGCACACGAACTTCTCCGGCGTAATATCGTCGCCCGGCAATGCCAGCGGAACATAGAACGGGCGACGATCGAGCGGAAAGAACAGTTGCCCGCCGTCGGGGTGATAGTTCGCATGCCATAACAACATGCGTTCCGGTACGGTAGCGCTGTCTTCGCGTGCGTCGTCTGGCTGCGTTGCGTACGCGAGAACATAATTGCCGCCTACCGCTTCGTTGCGCCCGTAGAGAATGTCGCCGCGCCATTCGCTGACGAACGTGCCTTCGGTCGTGCCCGCTTCATCGCCGGTTCCCGGGTCGATCGGTCTAGACCCCAGGGCGGGCCACTGGACGATTTCCACCTGGCAGGCGTGCGGGTCGTCCACCAACTTGCCATAGCCGTTCAGCGTTGCCGGAGTCGCGTCGACCACCGGCATCGCCACTCGCCGCAGGCCTCGCGGGAGGGCGGGATTGAGGTAGTCGATCTCTATGCTCATTTCGAATCTCCCCAGACTTATAAGAGGGCGGCTAGCCACGACCGCAACGGCACCGAGCTTAGAGCGCGTACCTGTGGCAGTCAAATTAATGCCGGTGCTATATTTTCGCATTGAGATTGATGGGGCGAGGTTCAAGGTGGCGATGCGCTATTTCCAGCTCAGGGCGTTCGATGCAGTCGTGCGCGAGGGCGGTTTTTCGAAGGCGGCGAATCTTCTCGGTCTGACGCAGCCGGCCATCACGGCGCAGATCCGCAATCTCGAAGAGGATTGCAAGCAGGCGCTCTTTATCCGCACGAATGAGGGCGTTCAACCCACCGATGCCGCGAAGCCGCTCTTTGAATTGACCCGCCAGATGTTTGCGGCGGAAGAGCAGATCGAGGACATGGTGAGCCGGGCGACGAGGTTCCAGCACGGCAGCCTCAAACTCGCCGCCGACGGGCCACAGGTGGTGCTTCAGGTGATGGCCGCCTTTCGTGCGCAATACCCCGATATCGAAATTTCAGTCTCGTTCGGAAGTCAGCGCGAGGTCTGGGATGATCTGCTCGCGTATCGGGTCGACGCGGTGGTCATCGGCAATGCCAGGAGCGATGCGCGTGTGGCGTCGATCCCCGTCGCGCGTCAGGGCATGCGGGTGCTCGTACCGGGGCATCATCCGCTCGCCGCGGCCAAAAGCGTGTCGCTCGGCGATCTCGCGGCGTATGCCGTGATTCGCCGGGAGGCGGGTTCCAATACCCAGCGTTTGGTCGACGAAGCCTTGCGAGGCGCAGGGATTTCGCTCCCGACGGCGATGAAACTCGGTAGCCGCGAGGCCGTTCTGGAAGCGGTCCGGAAAGGCCTCGGCATCGGATTCGTGCTCGAGCGCGAGATTCCCGAGGGCGCGCATTGCGTCGCCATCCCGGTGGAGGAGCTGCGCGACTGCAATATCGATTCGGTGGCCTGCCTTCACAGCCAACGCAAGCGAGGCATCGTGCAGACCTTCCTGGGCGTGGCGGCGGCATCAGCGGTCGTATAGTGCGACGGCGCGATGCGAGCGCCTTCGGAGCGGGTGTTTGCGTGGAGGTGCAATATGGACGGCGGCCGGCGCGTCCCTGCGCGGCAATGTCAGGAGTAGGTCATGAAATCGAATCTGCGATGCGCCGTGTTTGCGTCTTTTCTGTTGACCGCCGCTGGCGTGGCGCATGCCCAAACGGAAAATGCGCCAACGGACGCGTCGATGGCGCCGGGCACGACCCAGGCGGCGCCCAGCGAGAAGAAGGCGGACCGCGCACTTGCCCGTGCCGTGCGGCGCGCGTTGTCGAGGGCGCAGGGATTCAACGTGTCCGGCGTTTTCGTTCGCGCGCGCAGCGGCGCTGTGACGCTGAGCGGCACGGTTCGCACCGGCGACCAGATTCGCCAGGCGGAAGAGGTTGCGCGTTCGGTGCAAGGCGTGAATTCGGTGTCGAACAAGCTAACGCTCTTTCACGGCGGCAACGGCTGAGTCTCCCGCGTTGGCATTCGCGCGCTGATTGTGCCGGATGTGCAGATCAGCGCGCGGCCCTTTCAAGCCGGGATTCCTGCGAGCGCGATCACGACGACAAAGACACCAAGCGGCACGAGGTGCGAGAAGTCGCGATGACGCAGAACGGTCAAAACCGCTGCCGCAATGATTAGCGCCCCGAGCGCCAGCCCAATCATGCGAGTTGCCGGTAGCGCAATCAGAACGGCGGATAGCATTTCCAGTGCGCCGGTCAAACGGCCCCACCAGCGCGGGTAACCCCACCGGGCGTAATCGCTTTGCGATGCGGACGTGCCAATCGCGTTGAATAGACCGGCGCCAAAGAAGCCGGCGGCGAGAAGCCAGATCGAAACCGTGTGGATCATTTCAGCGCCCTCCCATCATCATCGAAATTGCGGTGAGGACCATCAGCACGGCCGTTGCGCCATGCATGCCGAAGGCGCTTTTGGTGGAGCCTTTCGCGGCAAGAATGAGCAGCATGTCGCCAATGGGGATGACGGCTTCCACGAGCAGGACGATGCCGATCCCAAGTGGCGTGCCCAACACCATGAACGCGAGGACCGCCAGTCCCGACGCAATGTCGCGCACGCCCTTGAGGCGAAGCCACCAGGCGGTATTGGCGCCGTTTTCGGGAAGCGGCAGACCGAAACTGCGAGTCGCAGACATTGGCCTGACAAGATATTGGGTGCCGATCGCGATAATCGCGAGGGCGAGGAACAGCGCCAGTCCGAACGAAAGCCAATGCATTGCAGTGTCCTGTGCTTCGTGGTGTAGTGACGGAATATAATCTAGCAATGCTAGATTTTCAAGCTTCCGTATCATCACGGGCATGTGGACTATTCGGGGCAGGAGGGTGAAAAGTTGAGTATCGCCGAGCGCAAGGGCAGGCAACGGGCCGAGCGCGAGTCCCGCATTGTCGCGGCAGCGCGCCTGATTGCGGAGCGCGACGGATGGGATGCCGTCACGGTTCGCCGCCTCGCCGAAGAGATCGAATATAGCCAGCCGGTCCTGTACTCGCATTTCGAGAACAGGGATGCGATCGTTTCAGCCGTTGCACTCGAGGGTTTTCAAGAACTCACGGTGGCACTTCGGGAAGCGGCGCATGGAGCGGCGGGGCAAGAAAACGCCCTCGAGCGTGTCGCCATGGCCTATCTTGGCTTTGCCGTGCGGTGTCCCGCGCTCTACGAGGCGATGTTCACGCTCCCGACCGATCTGCGGTTTGCAGATGCTGAGACCCGACCGGAACTGCGGGCCGGTTTCGAAGCGATCGCGTCGGTCGTCGCGCCGTTCAGTGCCGATGTCGAGAACGTGACCGAGACCTTTTGGGCAGCCCTGCATGGGCTCGCCGAACTCGAACGTTCAGGCCGAATCCGGCCCGGTGCGCGGGTCGAACGCATCATGCTGGTCGTCCGGGCAGTCATCGCTTCCCGAAACAGCTCGCTCGACTCCCACTCATAAGCCAGCACCTCGGCGAACCAAATAAAAATGGCGCCGCAGGCATTCAGCCTGCGGCGCCATTGTCCGGCGCTACGGCGCAGATCTGGAACAACAGTCCCGCGCCGTACTCCAGCATCACACTTACATCGTCACCGTATCGGCCACTTCCTTGAAGTCGGCGATCTGGTCGAAGTTCATGTATTGGTAGATCTTGTCGCCGTTGGCGTTGAGCACGCCCATATCGGCCATGTACTCTTCCTTGGTCGGGATCTTGCCCAGACGCGAGCAGATCGCCGCGAGTTCCGCCGAGCCGAGGTACACGTTCGTGTTCTTGCCCAGACGGTTCGGGAAGTTACGCGTCGAGGTCGACATGACCGTTGCACCTTCGCGCACCTGTGCCTGGTTACCCATGCACAGCGAGCAGCCCGGCATTTCGGTACGCGCGCCAGCCGTGCCGAACACGCCGTAGTGGCCTTCTTCGGTCAGCTGCTTCTGGTCCATCTTGGTCGGCGGCGCGACCCACAGCTTGACCGGAATGTCGCGCTTGCCTTCGAGCAGCTTCGACGCGGCACGGAAGTGACCGATGTTGGTCATGCACGAGCCGATGAACACTTCGTCGATCTTGGCGCCGGCAACGTCCGACAGCGTCTTCACGTCGTCCGGATCGTTCGGGCAGGCCACGATCGGCTCGTGCACGTCGGCCAGGTCGATTTCGATGACGGCGGCGTACTCGGCGTCCGCATCCGGTTGCAGCAGTTGCGGGTCGGCCAGCCACGCTTCCATCGCCTTGATGCGGCGCTGCAGGCTGCGCGGGTCCTGGTAGCCCTGGGCGATCATCCACTTCAGCAGCGTGATGTTGCTGTTGAGGTATTCGATGATCGGTTCCTTGTTCAGATGCACCGTGCAACCGGCGGCCGAACGTTCAGCGGAAGCATCCGACAGTTCGAACGCTTGCTCGACCTTCAGGTCGGGCAGACCTTCGATTTCGAGAATGCGGCCCGAGAAGATGTTCTTCTTGCCTTGCTTGGCAACCGTCAGCGAGCCTTGCTTGATCGCCCACAGCGGGATGGCGTTCACGAGGTCACGCAGCGTGACGCCCGGCTGCATCTTGCCCTTGAAGCGCACGAGCACCGATTCCGGCATGTCCAGCGGCATCGTGCCGGTGGCGGCCGCGAAGGCGACCAGACCCGAGCCCGCCGGGAAGCTGATGCCGATCGGGAAACGCGTGTGCGAGTCGCCGCCGGTGCCGACGGTGTCGGGCAGCAGCATGCGGTTCAGCCACGAGTGGATCACACCGTCGCCCGGACGCAGCGCGATACCGCCACGGTTGCTGATGAAGTTCGGCAGCGTCTGGTGCGTCTTCACGTCCACCGGCTTCGGATAAGCGGCGGTGTGGCAGAACGACTGCATGACGAGGTCGGCCGAAAAGCCGAGGCACGCCAGGTCCTTCAGTTCGTCGCGGGTCATCGGACCGGTCGTATCTTGCGAGCCGACCGAGGTCATCTTCGGTTCGCAGTACGTGCCCGGGCGCACGCCCTGGCCTTCCGGCAGACCGCATGCGCGGCCAACCATCTTCTGCGCGAGCGAGAAGCCCTTGCCGGTATCGGCCGGGTTTTGCGGCAGGCGGAACAGCGTCGACGGGGCGAGGCCCAGCGCTTCACGCGCCTTGGCGGTCAGGCCGCGGCCGATGATCAGCGGAATGCGGCCGCCGGCGCGCACTTCGTCGAACAGCACGTCGGACTTGACCTGGAATTCGGCGATCACTGCGCCGTTCTTGAGCGCACGGCCTTCGTACGGGCGCAGTTCGACCACGTCGCCCATTTCCATTTGCGACACGTCGAGTTCGATCGGCAGGGCGCCGGCGTCTTCCATCGTGTTGTAGAAGATCGGGGCGATCTTGCCGCCGAGGCACACGCCGCCGAAGCGCTTGTTGGGGATGAAGGGGATGTCTTCGCCCGTGAACCACAGCACCGAGTTGGTGGCCGACTTGCGCGAGGAGCCCGTGCCGACCACGTCGCCCACGTAGGCGACCAGGTGGCCCTTTTCCTTCAGCGATTCGATGAACTTGACCGGGCCGCGCTTGCCGTCTTCTTCCGGTGTGATGCCGGGACGCGCGTTCTTCAGCATCGCCAGCGCGTGCAGCGGGATGTCCGGGCGGGTGGTCGCGTCCGGGGCCGGCGAGAGGTCGTCGGTGTTGGTTTCGCCCGTCACCTTGAACACGGTGATGGTCAGGCTTTGCGGCACTTCCGGGCGGCTCGTGAACCATTCGGCGTCGGCCCAGCTTTGCAGCACTGCCTTGGCGTTGGCGTTGCCGTTGTCGGCCAGTTCCTTGACGTCATGGAACTGGTCGAACATCAGCAGGGTTTTCTTCAGCGCTTCAGCAGCCACGGTGCCCACTTCGGCGTCGGAGAGCAGCGCGATCAGCGGGGCGATGTTGTAGCCGCCCAGCATCGTGCCGAGCAGTTCGGTCGCGCGAGCGCGCGAGATCAGTGCGCAGGCGGTTTCGCCCTTGGCCACGGCGGCCAGGAACCCGGCCTTCACACGGGCGGCTTCGTCGACGCCTGCCGGCACGCGGTTGGTGATCAGGTCGAGCAGCGTCTGCTCTTCGCCAGCGGGAGGATTCGTCAGCAGTTCCACCAGTTCGGCGGTCTGCTGAGCCGTGAGCGGCAGGGGGGGAATGCCGAGCGCGGCGCGTGCGGCTACGTGAGCGCGAAAGTTTTCAAGCATTGGGGGACCTACTGGTATTGCGTTTGAAGGCGAAGGCTTTTCAGGCACTCCGAGGCTTTTCCAGGCACTGCTTTGACCGGGATTTTAAGCGCAATACGATATAACGTCAAATGTCTTATGTCTTATATAAGAGTTGGCCGCAAAGCCGATGCCACCGTGAAAAAGCCTGAAATTTTCGCTCAGGGCTTGCGGCCAAACGCTTCCCGAAGCTTTCCCTTGGCTTTCGCGAGCGTGTCGCGCCGCGACTTGGGCAGGTTTCTGCCTGCGCGGTTGATGTAGAAGTTCAGCATCGACATGGCCGACTGAAATGGCGTGCCCTTGCGCCGCCGGCTGTGCAGCGACGACTCCTTGAGCGAGCGGGCGATCGCTTCGGCGCTGCCGGACTTGAATACGCCGGACTCGATGTCCATGGCGTCGCTCGTCTCGTTCACGTGTTTCGACCATTTTTTCGGGGCGCCGCTCGTAGCGCGTTTCGTGTGCGCTTTCGCGGCGCTCGCGTGGGCATGACGCTGCCGCGCGGGGCGCCCGCCCTTGCGTCGCGTAGCAGGATGCTGGCTCGTGCTCATGACTTCTCCCTCTCCATCAGACGACTCACCCGCTGCGCAAATGCAATACCGCCCGCATGGGAAGTCAGGCCCGGCACGCCCTATGCGGCGCCGCGGGTGTGGACGCGCGCGGCGTGAGGTAAGCGGCAGGTGCGCGTCGAACCGGCAAGGGAGGCAGTCGATCATGAAGTCAACTCCACGCTACCAGGTGAACGTCTGCGGAGGCGATTTCCAGCATGTCCGGGAATGTTTTCGCGAATGGAAAACCGAAACGCTTATCTACCGCAAGGACCAGAAGATGTTCGAGGGACGCAACGAAGTGCGTCCGCTGGAAAAGCGCGACTACGACAACACGGAACAGGCGCGCAAGGCGCTGCAGAACGCCTGCAGTCCGCATGACCGCTATGCGCTGGCTGCCGAAGTGAGCAATGGCGAGCGCGATATGTGGATCGTAATGGCGGCTTATCGGGAATGAAGCCTTTCGGGAATGCAGGATGAGCGCAGGACCGGCGCAATACGGGGCGCGCCAGCGAAAAAGTGGGAATGGTCGGACAAACGGGGAGCGGGGTAGAAGAATTACAAGCGTGGCGCGCGGAATTGCAATTGGCGCGCACAAGGGAGGGATCGGATGAAAAGCACTGCGAAATCGGGTGCCAATCTGGACAGGCCGCGCGCCCGTTTGTGGCTCCATTCGTGGCCGCGTGTTTGGCTGCTCGGCGCGGCCGCACTGGCGCTCGGCTGTACGGCTTGCAAACGTGCAGACGAAGGGGCGCGCCCCCAAACCCAGGATTCTTCGAGTAGCCAGATGTCGGCGCCAGCCGGCGCGCAACCGACGCCGGCGAGCGGTCCGAAATCGTGAACAGGATGCCTCGCATCCACACCCTTTAAGGAGCGGATGATGGGTCTTTCAACCCAAAACCCCAGGCCGGACGAGGCCAGCGCAACCGACGACGAACTCGCCGCCGGCAAGCAGCCGACGCAGGAGAAACCCCCACGGGGTGCGCCGGGCAGCTTCGATCAACCGGAACCACGGCCCGAGTTCATGCCGCGCGAGGGCGGGCCGCATCCGGAGCAGACGGCCGAGGTGCCGCTCGGCCATCACGGCCGGGCGGAGCCGCCGGGGTCGTTCGGACACAACAGCGCGCCCGTGAAAAGAAAGGGCGGTTAGAGGTGCAAGCAGAGGTGGGATGCCGGGCGCGGAAAGCCCGCTAAGGCGCCAGCATCCACGCCGTGATGCCGTGCGCGACTTCGCTTTCGATGCCGTTGAAGCCGTGATACGCGTACGCCCCGCACGGGTCGCCCCGCGAAGTTCCGCCGGAGACGAGCATCAGCTTCGTTCCCGGCGATTGCGTGAGCTTCTGCATGAGCGTGTCCGTTTCGGACACCGGACACACCTTGCAGGCGTCGTCCTTGTTGTGCACCACGAGCACGGGAATTTTGAGTGCCGAGAGCTTCATGCCCGTGACCGGGTCGCCGCCCCGATTTTCGCGCAGGATGGTCGAGGTGAGTACGATGCCGTTCGGGCCAGCGCTGGGGTTGCTGTCATTCGCAAGAGCAATCGCGATGGCCGCGACCGACTGCGTGCCGCGGCTCGTGCCGACGAGCCAGACCGGCACGTGTAATTGTTCGCGCAACCATGCGATCACGGCGCGAGCGTCCTCGGCATGTTCCGGCGTGAGGCGAAAACCGTCAAGGTAGGGCGGTGATTGCCGGTCGCTCGGTGCGTCGATGACTGCCACAGCAACGCCGTCGTCCACGAACAGCATGCGGCTGCGCACGAGAAAATTGTTGGCGCCCCAGCCGAAGTTTCCCTGCGGGTCCAGTTGCAGGCCGCCATGCCCGCCCGCGTAAAGTATCGCGGCCGCCTTCGGCGCTGCGGGCGCAATGAAAAGGAAGCGTTGGGTGACGCCGGGCCTCGTGGGTATGTCGACGACCTTGGGCGCGCTTTGCGCGTGGGCCAGCAAGGACGACGCCGCGAGCACGAACGCCAGTGTCAATGCCGACGCCAGCGGCGCGGCGCGCAGCCATTGCGAAGCCATGCGCACGCTCATGGCCGCGTGACCCGGCTCAGCGCCCCGCGAGCATGCGCCCGCCGAGCCCGATCAGCACGACGCCCACCGCCGAGTCGAGCGCGGCTTTGCGCCGGACGAGGAAGTGGCGCACCGTGGGATGCGAGGCGAGCAGGGCCATCGAGCAATACCAGGCGCACGAGATGAGGATCGCGATCACGACGACCGCCACTTCGAGCCAGCGCGGCGCGGCAGCGGGCACCATCAACGCGAAAATGCTGCCGTAGAACGCAATGGCCTTGGGATTCGTCATGCTGACGACGTAGCCCTTCTTCGCGGCGGCCCAACCCGAAGCGCCCGCCTGTGCGGCAACCTGCAAGGGCTGTCGTGCGGTGAGGAGCATCTTCGCGCCGAGCCAGATCAGGTAGGCCGCGCCTGCGATGCGCAGCCCGGTGCCGATCCAGGCCACATGGGAGACGATCAGGCTTAGGCCCGCGATGGCGATCCATGCCCATGTGCCGGAGGCGGCGGCGAGACCGAGGCCGGTCGCGAGGCCCGCGCGCCGCGAGGCCACCGCCGTCGAGGTGACGATGACGAAGTTCGGCCCCGGGCTGGCGACGCTCAGCAGCAGGACCCCCGAAAGCGCGAGCAGGACATTGAAATAGTTCACGAAGGCAGGTTCCCCGGCAGGTTCGATGCGCCCTCAATCGGCGCATCGTGGAGGTTGTCATGATACTCCGTGCGCTCACGCGCCCTTCATCAAGCGCCAAAGCGTCGTGCGGCCTATGCCGAGCGCGCGGCTGGCGGCTGCGCGATTGCCGCCGTGCGCGGTGAGTGCGCGCTCGACGTCTTCCCGCGTGACCGGCCTGGCGGCGTCGCGCCGCGCGCCGTTCGAGGCAATCGCCGCGCGCCGCGGCGCATCGTTCGCTTCGTCGTTCTGCGCGAATTCCGGGAATACATCGTATAACGAACTATCCGCGGACGCGTCGCCGGTTTCGTCGGCGAGGAAGATGGCCGCGCGCGCGAGCAGATTCTCGAGCTCGCGCACATTCCCGGGCCACGCATAGCTCGCGAAGTATGGTGCGAACAGCGTGAGCACGCGCTCGATCGCGGCGGCACGCAAGGCGTAGCGATCGGCCATACGTTCGAGCAGATGGCGCGCGAGCGCGGCAATGTCCTCGCGGCGTTCGCGCAAGGGCGGCAACGGAATATGCAGCAGATTGAGCCGGAAATACAGGTCGGCGCGGAAGGCGCCTTCCTGCACCAGCGCGCGCAAGTCGCGGTGCGTGGCGGCAATCACGCGCACGTCAACGGGCGTAGCGCGGCTGGCGCCCAGTTTCATCACCTCACGCTCCTGGAGCACGCGCAGCAGGCGGCTTTGCAGCGCGGGCGGCATCTCGCCAATTTCGTCGAGAAAGATCGTGCCCGTATGCGCGATTTCGACGAGGCCCGGTTTGCCGCCGCGCCGCGCGCCCGTGAACGCGCCTTCCTCGTGGCCGAACAGCTCGCTTTCGATCAGCCCCTCGGGCAGCGCCGCGCAGTTGAAGGCAACGAATGGATTGCCGCGCCGGCGGCTCGCGTTGTGGATGCCCTGCGCGACGAGTTCCTTGCCCGTGCCGCTTTCGCCCGTGAGGAGCACGGTGGCGTCGTGCGCGGCGCTCATGGCCGCGAGGCGCCGCACGCGCGCCATGGCGGGCGCAACGCCGACCAGGTCGTCCAGTTCGTAGCGCGCCACGAGGTGCCGCGGCCGCTGGGTCGTGCGCAGCGACCGGTCGATGCGCTGCGCGACGAGCGCATCCTGCGCCGTGACCACCGCGCCCGAGCGCGCACCTTGCTCGACGATCGGCACACAGCTCACGATCAGCGAGCGGCCGCCGATCTGCTCGATGCGTTCATCGACCGCCGCATCGCCGCCGGCCACTTCGTGCAGTAGCGGGCCCACCGAGCGGACCAGTTGCGCGCTCACATCGCGCGCGCGGTCGAGACCGAGCAGATCGAGCATGGCTGGATTGACCGCTTCGAGCTGACCGGCTTCGTCGAAAGCGGCCACGCCGTCGCGCAGGTGCGCGACGATCGTGTTCAGGCGCACGCGCTTGGACTCCTTTTGGCGGCTCACGCGGGCCAGCTCCACGGAGCGCTCGAATGCCTCGTGCACCGCGCCCAGCGAGTACAGGAACACGCTTTCGAGCCCCGCCGCCTGGGCGAGATCGCACGCCATGCCGGGGCCGATGATGACGCGGCAGCCCTCGGCGGCGAGCGCCGTGACGGCGTCGTGCACTTCGTCCACCGTGCGATAGGCGCACTGCGTGAGCCGCAGGTTGAGCCACGCGCCGAGGTCGGCGAGTTCGTGCGAGACGCTCTCGTGCAGGATCAGCCCGATGGGCGCGCCGGGCCAGGTGGCGTTCGCGTGCGTAATGCCGGCCAGCACATCGAAGCCGTTCACCTTCACCATGACCACGGGCACGCTCAGGTTGTCGCGCAGGTACGCGCCGTTGGACCCGGCCGCGAGCACCACGTCGACGGTGCCGGCTTCGATATAGGGCTGCAGCGCCGTGACGGCGTCGCCATAGCCTTCGCGCACGTTGAAGAAGCGCGCCTCGCTGGCATAGCGCGGCGCAACGGTTTCGCAGAGATTGCGCAGCCGGCTGATGCTCACGAGCGCGATGCTCGGACGGCTGGCGGCCTGGGACGGGCTGGAGGGAGGCACGGCGCAATCCTTGGTACGGAAATGGGTGTTCGGAAACGTTTCATGAAACGTTCCATAGATTGTGGCATGAAACACCGGTCGTACGCTGGGGTTGCCTAAAGTATTGTTTTATATGGTTTGCGCCCAGTTTCCGCTGGTTGGCACACATCGTGCAATTGTCTGAGCCATCTCAAAACCCACTGAACGGAGTCATCGCGATGACCACTTCCACTGCAGCACGCCGCGCCGCGTTCCGCGCCAAGGTCAACGAGCGCCGCGGCCTGCTCGTGCCGGGCGCCTTCAACGCCATGAGCGCCCGCGTGATCGAGGACGCCGGCTTCGAAGCGCTCTACCTCACGGGCGCGGGCGTCACCAACATGTCGTTCGGCCTGCCCGATCTCGGCTTCATCGGCTTGAGCGACATTGCCGAGCACACGGCGCGCGTGCGCGACGCGGTCAACCTGCCGCTCATCGTCGATGCCGACACGGGCTTCGGCAACGCGCTCAATGTGCGCCAGACCGTGCGCACGCTCGAGCGCAGCGGCGCCGACGCGATCCAGTTCGAAGACCAGGTGATGCCGAAGAAGTGCGGCCACTTCGCTAACAAGGAAGTGATCGGCGCGAGCGAGATGGTGGGCAAGATCCGCGCCGCCGTGGATGCGCGCGAAGATGGCAACCTGCTCATCATGGCGCGCACCGACGCGGCCGCCGTGCACGGCATCGAAGACGCGATCGCGCGCGGCCACGCGTTCATCGAGGCGGGCGCGGACATTCTCTTTATCGAAGCCACGGAAAAGCTCGAAGATATCGAGCGCCTGCCCAAACTCATCGACGCGCCGCAGCTCATCAACATCGTGATTGGCGGCAAGACGCCGGTGCAGTCGCGCGAAGCGCTGGCGGCCCTTGGCTACGCGCTGGTGCTGTACGCGAACGCGGCGCTGCAGGGCGCGGTGGTCGGCATGCAGCGCGCTCTCGGGCAATTGCGCACGAACGGCCGGCTCGACGAAGACGCGACGATCGTCGCGCCGTTCGCTGAGCGTCAGCGCCTCGTGAACAAGCCGCTCTTCGACCGCCTCGATCGCGAGTACGCACCGAAGGACTGAACGCCACAGCGCACAATTTGCAAAACAAGAGGAGGAGACACGCATGTCGAACGACACGGATTTCGGAATCCGAATCGATAACCAGACCGCAGAAACAGCACCGATCGCGCGGCCGCGCATCCGTTCGATCGTCGGGGGCCTGGCCGGCAACCTGATCGAGTGGTACGACTTTCTGGCGTACAGCATCTTTTCGATTTACTTCGCGAAGTCGTTTTTCCCGAGCGACAAGCCGACCGTGCAGCTGATGAACACGGCGGCCATCGCGGCCGTGGGCTACGTCGCGAGGCCGCTCGGCAGCTGGCTCGTGGGCTTCTACGCCGACCGCCACGGGCGCAAGTCGGCGCTCACGTGGTCGGTCACGGCCATGTGCATCGGCTCGCTGATGATCGCGCTCACGCCCGGCTACGCGAGCATCGGCGTGCTCGCGCCTGTCGTGCTGATCGCGGCGCGCCTGCTCCAGGGCCTGAGCATGGGCGGCGAGTACGGCACCAGTGCGACTTACCTCAGCGAGATCGCGCCCGCCAACCGGCGCGGCTTCTATCTTGGCTTTTTGCAGGTGAGCGTGGTGGCCGGCCAACTCGTTGCGCTCGCACTCATGCTCGTCATGCAG
Organism: Paraburkholderia sp. BR10882; assembly: GCF_040948855.1. Taxonomy (NCBI): domain Bacteria; kingdom Pseudomonadati; phylum Pseudomonadota; class Betaproteobacteria; order Burkholderiales; family Burkholderiaceae; genus Paraburkholderia; species Paraburkholderia sp. BR10882. The sequence goes on from NZ_JBFPKP010000014.1 coordinate 32,669, forward strand.
AACCTGCTGATGACGGCCGGGCAGATCGAGCGTTGGGGCTGGCGCGTGCCGTTTCTGCTGGGTGGCGCGCTCGCGCTGTTCGCGCTTTATATGCGCCGCAACGTGACGGAGACCGAAGCGTTCGAGCGCGGCCGGCGTGAGGCCGGTCCGCCCGTGCTCAAGCAACTGCTGTTGCACTGGCGGCAGATTCTGCTCGCTATCGGCATGACTGTAGGCGGCACGGTGGGCTTCTATACGTTCACGATTTACATGCAGAAGTACCTCGTGAACACCGTGGGCCTTTCGAAGGAGATGTCGACGCTCGTCTCCACCGGCGCGCTGCTGCTGTATATGCCGCTCCAGCCGCTCTTCGGGCTCGCCTCCGACGTGTTCGGCCGCCGCCCGGTGCTGATCTGCTTTGGCCTGTCGACCACGCTGTTTTCCGTGCCGCTTTTCACGGCGCTCAGTCACACGCGGGATCCGCTGGTGGCGTTCCTGCTGTCGTTCGCCGGCCTCGTGATGTTGAGCGGCTTCACCTCGGTGCACATGCTCGCGAAAACGGAGCTGTTCCCCACGCGCATCCGCGCGCTCGCGGTGGGACTGCCGTACGCGCTCACCACGGCGATTCTCGGCGGCACGACGGAGTTTGTCGCGCTGCGCTTCAAGGCGAGCGGCCACGAGCAGTACTTTTACTGGTACGTCACGGCCTGCGCGGCGGTTTCGCTGATCGTGTATCTGCGCATGCCGGAAACGCGCGGGCGCCCGGCGAGTTCCGCGTGATGCGAGTCAATCGGCACGGCGCCTCACGAAGCGCTGCTCCGTGACCTTCGTGCCCCACTGGTCGCCTTCGGACGCTTGCGCGAGGTGAAAGCCGAACGACTCGTACAGATGCCGCGCGGCGTCGAGGCCCTTGAAGGTCCACAGGTAGGTCTCGGCGTAGTGCGCATCGACGAACTGCATCGCGTTGGTCATCAACTGCCGGCCGATGCCGGTACCGCGCAGTGAGTCGTCGACGATGAACCAGCGCAGGTGAGCGACACCTGCGTTGCCGCTCTCGTTCCCGTCGATGGCAAGCGAAGCGAGGACGCGATCGCGCTCCACCGCGAGCCAGAGCGCCTTGCCAACGGCTGGCAAGGCGCCGGTGAAGTCGGCGAGTTCCGTGGCCACCTTCTTCTCGAAGTACGAGCCGAAGCCCCAGTTCGCGGCGTAGAACCGCGCGTGCAGGCTCGCAATGTCGCCAATGCAGCCGGGCCGGTAGCCTTCCACGATCTGCACGCCCGCCGCCGGCGCTGTTGCGCGGGTCTCGTTGGGGTTGTCGTGCGCGAGCGCGTCGGCGTAGAGCGCGAGCGCACGCACGAGCGTCTGCTGGTCGGCAGGAACGAGCCTGCGCAGCGCATTGGAAACCTGATCCGTGGCGAAGCGGTCGATCTTCGCGCGCAGCTTCTGGCCTGCCGCGCTCAGGCTCAACTCGGTAGAGCGCGCGTCATCGTCGGCGGTCTTGCGTTTGACGAGACCGGCCGCCTCGAGCCGCGCGACCTGGCGGCTCGTGTTCGACTTGTCGAGCCGCAGGATGTCGCCGAGCGCCCGTGCATTGATGCCCGGCTGCGCGCCGATCTCGATGATGGCGTGTACGGCGGATGGGGCGAGATCGCTGTCGGCGAGCGTGGTGCGCATGAAGCCCAGCTCGCGCACGAGCCGCCGCGAGAACTCGCGCAGTTCGAGGATGGTCGTCTCGCGAGGCTGCGCGGGCACGTCGACAAAATCCATGATGGTCTCCGTTATGGTCTGCATGGTCTTCATGCAAATGGTTGCGACTCGCAACCATTTGGACTCAATATAGGCGTGCCCGACGGATAAGGCAAGTTCGCCACGCGGCCGGGAAATCGCCGTTCGACCCTTCCATTGGCTCAGGCGCCAGAGGAACGCCAATTGCGAGAGGTCAAAGCCTCCACCGAACGCCGCGCAGCCATGCTCAAGGAACGCCTCAACCCGTACGGAAACGCGCCGAAAGAACAGGCGCGCAAGCAGGACGACGACGCCGGCCAGCGCGCACTGGTGCTCGGCTCGCTCGGCGTGGTGTTCGGCGACATCGGCACGAGCCCGATCTACGCGCTGCGCGAAGCCGTGCAGACGGCGCATTCCACGGCCCAGCCGGTGGTGATGGGCGTGCTCTCCATGATCCTGTGGGCGGTGCTGATCGTGGTCGTGCTCAAGTACGCCTGCTTCGTCATGCGCGCCGACAACGAGGGCGAGGGCGGCATCGTTGCGCTCACGGCGCTGGTGTGCGCCGGATTCGCGAAGGCGGGGCGGCCCGCGCCGCGTCTGCTCGTGCTCGCGGGTCTCGTCGGTGCGGCGATGTTTTACGGCGACTCGATGATCACGCCTGCCATTTCGGTGCTTTCCGCGGTGGAAGGGCTCAAGGAAATCAATCCCGCATTCGACAGCGCCGTGCTGCCGGTTTCATTGGCGATTCTGGTGGCGCTCTTCCTGTTCCAGGCGCGCGGCACCGCCGTGGTCGGGCGCACCTTCGGGCCCGTCATGGCGCTCTGGTTCCTGAGCCTCGGCGCGGTGGGCGTTTATCACATCGTGCTCTATCCGGCGATTCTCGCCGCGGCGTCGCCGGTCTGGGCCGTGCGGCTCGCGCTCGCGCATCCGGGGCTCGCCTTCGGCGTGCTCGCTGCCGTAATTCTTGCGTTGACGGGCGCCGAGGCGCTCTACGCCGACATTGGCCACTTCGGCACGCGCTCCATTCGCATTGCGTTCTTTTGCGTCGTGCTGCCGGCGATCGTCGCGGGCTATTTCGGCCAGGCCGCGACCGTGCTGTTCGAGCCGGGCGGCGCCAGCCAGCCGTTCTTTCGCTCGATGCCGCATTGGGCGCTCATTCCGGCGGTCGGCATCGCCATGCTTGCCACCATCATCGCTTCGCAAGCGGTGATCTCGGGCGCGTTTTCCATGACGAGCCAGGCCATCGAGTTGGGCTTCCTGCCGCGCATGCGCACGATCGAAACCTCGAGCACGCGGCGCGGCCAGATCTATGTTCCGGCAGTCAACGCGGGATTGCTCGTGGCCGTGGTGTTTCTCGTGCTGTTCTTTCGCAGCTCCGAGCGGCTCACGTCCGCGTATGGCCTCGCCGTGGCGATGACGATGGTGACCACGTCGATGCAAATGCTATCTGTATGTCGCGAAGTATGGGGCTGGCCGCGCGTCGCCACATGGCTGGCATGTGTGCCGCTGCTGATCGTGGACGGCATGCTGCTTGCCGCGAGCTTGCCGAAAATTCCCACCGGTGGCTGGTTCCCGGTTTCCGTGGGCGCATTGCTGTTCATCATGATGAGTACCTGGCACCGTGGCCGCGAACTGGAGGCGCGTCATGCGGCACGCGGCGAATCGGTGGACGTCTTTCTGCGTGGTATCTGCACTGCCGATCCGAAGCCGCCGCGCGTGCCGGGCACGGCCGTATACCCGGGCAACGCACCCGGCATGACGCCGGCCGCGCTCGCGAGCAACGTGCGCCACAATCACGTCCTGCATCGCACGGTGATCGTGTTCGCCAATGTTTCGGAGTCCGCACCGCAGGCTGACGATGAAACGCGCATCGAAGCGCGCGACCTCGGCGCGGGTTGCTGGGAGATCGTCGCGCATCATGGCTTCGTCGAGCGGCCCAATCTGCCGCGGCTTTTGGCATCGCTGCAAGGCAGGTTGGGCGATTGGCGTTTCGACCCGCAACAGACCACGTTCTACTTGCCGCGCGACGAGGTGCTGCGCGAGCAAGCCCAGCAGGACGTGAGCCGCTGGCGTGCGCGGCTCTTCGCGTTCATGTCGTACCACTGCACTTCGAGCGCCGAGTATTACGGTCTGGCTCCCGCGCATGTGGTCGAGCTGGGCGTGCAGGTGGCGCTGTGAGCGTGACGCCGGCCGGCGCCGTCATGCCGTGCCCGCCGCCGCCGAAAGGGTGGAGATGATCTCGGCGTTGAAGGCAGGTATATCGTCGGGCTTGCGGCTCGTAATGAAGTTGCCGTCGTGGACCATGGTCTCGTCGACCCACTTGCCGCCCGCATTGCGGATATCGTCCTGAAGCGAGGGCCAGCTCGTCATGGTGTGTCCCTTGACGATACCGGCCGAGACCGGCAGCCAACCACCATGGCAGATCACGGCAATCGTCTTATGCGCGTCGTTGGCCGCACGCACGAACGCCTGCGCCTCCGGAATCAGGCGGATGGCATCAGAGTTCACCACGCCGCCGGGCAATACGACCGCGTCGTAGTCATCCGCCTTCGCGCTGCCGAAGGTGCGGTCCACCTTGATCTTGCTGCCTTTGTCGACGTGACGAAAACCCTGAATTTCACCGCTTTTCTGCGATATCACGTCCACGTGCGCCCCCGCTTCCTTCAATGCGCGGCGCGGCTCGGTAAGTTCGACTTCCTCGAATCCGTCCATGGCAAGGATTGCGACCTTGCAGTTGTCGAGCATATTGGCCATTGCGATTTCCTCCTTGAGTGAGACCGTCTGAGACCGTTTGCAACCAATCTCAACTGTAGCAAGACGGATGCCGCGCGGTGCGTGAAACCTCGAATCAGAGCAAACGGCGCGCAGCCGGATTCGACTCTGCGGCGGCATGGCGCTTGCGGAACAACAGTCAGGCGTGGTGCGCCGCCGGTTCGCCACGTAGCAGTTCCATCCACAATCCTCAAGGAGAGCGAAATGAATGGATCGATCAAACAATTGCTGGCTGGGGTCATCATCGCAACGTGTTCGGCAGCGGCGCTCGCGCAGGGCGCAGGCGGGGGAGCCGGCGGGGGAGCCGGTGGCACCGGCGGCGGTAGCAATGGTGTCGGCGCGGGCGGCGGCACGACGGGCGCGGCGGGCATCAATACGGCGCGTCCGCCGGGCAGCACCGCAGGCACCCGTTATAACAATAGCGGCTATGGCGCGCCCGGCACTACAGCGACCGGCGGCGGCCAGGGAACGGGGACTGGCGCGGCGCCTGCGCCTGCCACGGGAACCCCTCAAAGCATGCCGTATAACAACGACAACGGTAACGGCAATGGCGGGATGAGCACGCAGCCGGGCGGCAGCCAATAAGGGCGCGGTAGGTAGTCAAACTGACTAAAGAAGAAGAATCGGGGTGTAGTGCGAAGGGCGAGCGACGCAGCGTGCGTCGCCCGCCCTTTTTAGGGCTGCATCTTTTCAGGCGAGCGGTCAGTCGATCTGCTTGTTGCCGGTTTCCTCGAACATTGAAACGGCGATGAGCGAAATCAGCACGCAGCCGATCATGTACCACGCGGGCGCCATCTTGTTGCCCGTCACATGGATGAGCCAGCCGGCCACGAGCTGAGCCGTGCCGCCGAACACGGAAACCGCAATCGCGTATGCACTCGACATATAGCCTGCGCGCAGATGTTTCGGAAAGTTTTCCGGCATCAGCGCGTAAGCGGGCGCAGAGCCCATCGTATAGCAGAGCATGAGCACGACGAGCGCGGCGAGCACGACCGGCAGCGACGGAAAGTGCGTCATGAGCCAGAACGCCGGATACAGCAGCAGGATCAACGCGACGCGCCCGATCACCGTGAGCGGCTTGCGGCGGCCCATGCGGTCCGACCACGCGCCGTAGATCGGGCACATCACGAGCGAGATCGTGCTGGACGCCACGCCCGCGAGGATCGACATTTTGGGTGGCAGTCCCAGGTACTGGATGCAGTAGGTCGGCATGTAGTACATCATCACGTAGGTCGAAACCGACATGCCCATGATCGCGAAGATCGTGAGAAACCAGTTGCGCACGTACAGGCCGCGCTTCGGGTCGTCGCGGTCCGCGATCACGCGCTGCGCGGGCGGCTCCTCGCGAATGTGTCGGCGCAGATAGATGCCGACCGGCGCGATGAGCGTGCCGAGCAAGAATGGAATGCGCCATCCCCAGCTATGCATCGTTTCCGCGGAGAGCAGAAAGCCGAGGCTTGCCGCGAGGCCCGAGCCGAGCAGCGCCGCCGCGCCCTGGCTCGCGAGCTGCCAGCTCGCGCGAAACCCGCGGCTTGCCTGGCCGCCCATTTCGAGGAGGGTGGCGGTGGCCGCGCCGAACTCGCCGCCCTGCGCGAAACCCTGGACGAGGCGGGCAACCACGATCAAGAGCGGCGCGGCCAGGCCGATCTGCGCATAGGTCGGTGCAAGACCGATGGACGCGGAACCCACCGCCATCAGCAGGATGGTGAGCGTGAGCGCCGGCTTGCGGCCCGCGCGGTCCGCGTAGCGGCCGAGCACGATGCCGCCGAGCGGGCGCATCACGAAACCCACGGCGAACACCGCGAACGCGAGCAAGAGCGACGTGACCTGGCTGTCGGCCGGAAAGAACTGATGGCCGATCGTGAGCGCGAAATAGCTATAGACCGTGAAGTCGAAGAATTCGAGCAGGTTGCCGATCACCGCCGCGAGAACGATCTTGCGCTGGTAGCCCGGCGAGAGCGCCGCTTCTTCGGCTGTTTCCAGAAGCGGTTCGGTGGCGGCGTTCATGCACGCTCCTTGCTGAGGAAGCGTTCGACGAGGCGCGTCCAGAACGCTGCGCCAATGGTCAGATTGTCGTCGTTGAAGTCGTAGCGCGCGTTGTGCAGCATCGGGCGGCCTTCGCCATTGCCAAGGCGTACGAAACAACCGGGCCGCTGCTGCAGGTAGTACGCGAAGTCCTCGCTGCCGGCGATCGGCGGGAAGGGCGCGATGACGTGCTCCGGCCCGACCAGTTCCTCGGCGACCTGGCGTGCGAATTCGGTTTCGGCTTCGCTGTTGATCAGCACCGGATAACCGCGGATGAATTCGATGTCCACCGTCGCACCGTAGCTTTGCGCCTGCGCTTGCACGAGCGCGCGAATGCGTGCCTCGAGCGTCGCGCGCACCTCGGGCGAGAACGAGCGCACGCTCATTTCGAGCACGGCGTCTTCGGGGATCACGTTCGGCGCGTGGCCCGAACGGAACGCGCCGACGGTCACGACCGCGGCTTCGTTGGGGTCGACGTTGCGCGACACCACCGACTGCAGGGCCATCACGATGCTGCTGCCCACGAGCACCGGGTCGACGGCCAGATGCGGGCGCGCCGCGTGGCCGCCCTTGCCGTGAACGCGCAGCTTGACGGTGTCGCACGCGGCCATGAGCGGGCCGGCGCGAAAGCCGAAGGTGCCGGTGGGCACGCCCGGATGATTGTGCAGCCCGAAGATGGCTTCGCAGGGGAAGCGCTCGAACAGGCCGTCGGCGATCATGCGCTCGGCGCCGCTGTCCGAACCGGCTTCCTCGGCGGGCTGAAAAATCAGGTGGACGGTGCCGTCGAAATTGCGCGTTTTCGCGAGCTGGCGCGCGGTGCCGAGCAGCACGGTAGTGTGGCCGTCGTGGCCGCACGCGTGCATCTTGCCCGCGTGGATGCTCGCGTAGTCGAGGCCGGTCAGCTCCTGGACCGGCAGGGCGTCCATGTCGGCGCGCACGCCTACGGTGCGCGTGCTCGTGCCGGCCTTGAGCGCCGCCACGACGCCGTGCCCGCCCACATGGCGCGTGACTTCGTATCCCCAGGACTCGAGCTTGTCGGCGACGAAACACGACGTGTCGGCTTCCTCGTACGACAGCTCGGGGTGCTTGTGGAGGTGATGACGGATTTCGTCGAGTTCCGATCGGGCTTCGGCCAGGTCGGCGACTTCGCAGTAGTGGTGCTCGCTCACGGGGACTCCCCTTATTGGAATGGGTTTTGGGCAAAAGCCAAAGGCCGAGTATTGCATCGACGAAAAACTCGACCCATGACGGAAAAGCACCGAAAATGTTGACTTATAGTCAACGATAGATTGTCGCGGCGCAGCATGGCAAGGCGCGCGGAAGGAGCAATGCAGTGCGGGGAAAGGCAGATCGGGAAGATGCGGCGCGAGGCGCGATCGACGAGATCGGCGAGCGCCCGCTGCGCTATCTGGCCGAAATCGCAGCCGCAGGCGGCGTGCGCATGGCCGCCGAGGCGCTCGGTATCAACGCCTCGGTCATCAGCAGGCAGGTGGCGGCGCTGGAGCGCCGGTTGCGCTTTCCGCTGATCGAGCGGCGCGGGCGCAGTGTGGCCGTGACCGAGATCGGTCAGGTGCTGGTGGACCACTATCGCGACGGCCAGCGCCGTCAGCGCGATCTGGCCGCGCGCCTGGAGGAGTACCGGCACCTGCGGCGCGGCCGCGTGGCGCTGGGTGTGGGCGAGGGCTTCATCGGCAATCTGATCGCGCGGGCGTTGCAGCGTTTTTCGATGACGTACCCGGACATTCTCGTGGAGATTCGCTCGGGGCCGACGCCGGTCGTGCTGTCGCTCGTGCGCGACGACGTCGTCGATATCGGCCTGTGCACACGCACCTCCGACGACCCTGCCATGCGCATTCATCCCTTCGCGTCGCGGCCGCTTTGCGCGCTCGTCGCACCCTCGCACCGCTTTGCGAAGATGCACAAGGTGGCGCCCGCCGAACTCGCCAGCGAGCGCCTGATCTTCATGACCGAGTCGTTCGGTGTGCAGCACTTCGTGCAGTCGCTGTTCGAAGATGCGCGTCTGAACGTGATGCCGGCGTATCGCGTGGATCTGTTCAACACGGCGCAGACGCTCGCGGCCGCTGGTCTTGGCGTGGCGTTCATGTCGTCGATCACGGCGCGCCGCGGCATCGATCTGGGCGAATTGGTGGCCGTGCCGATCGATCATCCGATCGCGGCGGGCTTTTCGAGCCAGATGGTCACGCGCGTGGGCCGCAGGCTCTCGCCCGCAGCCGATCACCTGAGGAAGCAGCTTGCGCAGAGTTTTCTGGAGTCGGCGGCGAAGTAGTGGGGCGATACAAGTGATGCATATCGCATCGTCGCATCCTTTATTACGTAGCATTTTCGGATGAATCCCATATCCCGCCTTCCCGCATGGAGTGAGCATCGCTCGAACGGGTAATCGACTGACCCGTTCAGCTAACCGGCCGAGTTTTCGCGCTGGTTTTCGTTTACTTCATGGTTCTCAAGGAAGGTCAAAATGGCGGTTCCCCTGCATCTCTGGCTAAAGGACGAAGGCGGCGCGGTTATTGTTGGATCCAGCGAGGTTTTCGGAAGAGAAGGGAGTATCGAGGTATTGAGCCTGACACATGGCTTGCATATGCCTTCGGACAGCAACACCGGAAAGCTGATGGGTGCGCGCACGCATCGGCCGCTCATTATCGAAAAGGAAATCGATCGTTCCTCTGCGCTTCTCTATCGTGCGGTTGCATGTGGACTTACCTTGCAGACGGGAGAGCTGAAGTTCTATCGCGCAAATGATGCGGGGATAGAAGAGGCCTATTTCACCGTGCTCATGAGGAATGTAAAGGTAGTCGGGATATCGCCTCGCGTGCCAAATATCAAAGAGGCCGTAAACCAGCATCGTAATCATTTCGAAGTCGTGGAATTCCGCTATGAGGAAATTACCTGGAATTACACGGAAGGGAACATGATTTTCAAAGATTCGTGGAACTACTTCTAACGGGGCGCGAATATGCCGGTAAGGTGTACATTTGCGCTGAATGGCCAAACGACCTCGACGCTGTACTGTTCCGGCTTTGGCCCGGTCGCAGCATACTCCGGGCAGAAGCAGGGGCGAGACAATCCGAACGACACGGCTATGTCCGATATAGGCCCGCTGCCCGCTGGGACATACTATATTCTTGACCGGCAATCGGGCGGACGATTTGGCTGGTTCCGGGACTGGTATGACGCGCACGGGTTCGGTTCGACCGACCATACGAAGTGGTTCATGCTATGGAACGCGCACGGCGGAGACGCGACGATGATTGATGGCATCAAGCGGGGGCACTTCAGGCTGCATCCTGAAGGACCAATGCGGCTGAGTGAAGGCTGTATTACCGTAATTAGCCCGTCCGAGTTCACGAACCTTCGACGATATATTCGTTCGCATCCGGCAGACTTGCTAGTTCCGGGTTCGGCGTTGCATGCTTACGGTACGGTTGACGTTCGATGAAACGATTGGCAGAAATCGTGTGGTTAATTTTCTGTATAGCGTTAGCCATTGCTGGGGCATACTATCTAACCACTTTCTATCTCACCATGCCGACTGACATGCCGTATTGGGTCGATCTGGCAATCCGGTCTGGTTTTAGAATCCTCCTGAAAGACAATATGCCGGGTCCTGATGATATGGGCGTGATCGCGATGCTGATTTACTTCTCGATATCAATGGCTATTTCCGGTATGGTTATCGGAATTGGGGGAAGTCTGATTTGGCGGCGCTTTCTCGCCCCTCGTTTTCGCTAAGGCGCTCAGTCGGAAAGCCCCTCCTTAGCACATCGTTTTGCCCCGCTTCGGCGGGGCTTATCATTTGAGCGTAAAGCCAACCTACTCCTGCACCGGCGGCGTATCCCCAATCCGCAACACCGCATCGCGTTTGGCGAGCAAATGCTGCCGCAGTATCGCCGCGAGCCGCTTGCCGTCGCGCGCATCGAGCGCCGCCAGCATTTCGCCGTGCTCGTGGATCGCGCGGTCCCACTTGGCGGTTTCGAAGTTCGAGCGGAACCGCAGCGCCTGCAAACGGCGATTCACCGCGATATACGTCTGCCGCAGCGCCGAATTGCGCGCCGCTTCGTTGATCTTGTCGTGAATCGCCTGATTGCGGCTGTAGTAACCGGCCAGATCGTTCTGCGCGCGGCAGGCGAGCATCGCGTAGTGCAGCGCCTTGATCTCGGCGATCTCAGCCGCGGTGATCCGCTCGCAAGCCAGTTCGCCTGAAAACGCTTCGAGGCCGCTCATGAGTTCGAAGGTCTCGCGCAGTTCCGCCTCCGACATCTTCGAGACCGAGGCGCCGCGATTCGGCGAAATCTCGATCAGCCCTTCGGACGCGAGCACCTTCAGCGCCTCGCGCAGCGGCGTGCGCGAAATGCCCAGCGTTTCGCACAGCTCGCGCTCGTTGAGCTTGCGCCCAGCCTCGAGCGCGCCTTCCACGATGAACCGCCGCAGATGGTCGACGACGGTGTCATGGAGTTGCTGGCGCGGAATGGGCGGCAGTTCCGGGCTGGTCGCAGAGGGGTTCAGGTTCGGGTTTTGCATGCAAAAGGCATTTCCATCGATTTCCAGCGAATTCTAGCCCAAGGACAGGACCCCAAAGAAGCACACTGTGCCTAGGGTAAACCACATCAGAATTGCCTGTCTGCACATGAGCTGGCTGGATTATAGTTTTTTGAATGCAAAATTCAAAACAGGAGCGATTGCATGTTGAAGCTCGATTTCCATCCCGCTGGTCGCCATTTCCTGCAGATTCCCGGGCCGAGCCCGGTGCCCGATCGCATCCTGCGCGCGATGAGCTATCCGACCATCGACCATCGCGGCCCCGAGTTCGCCGTGCTCGGGCTCAAGGTGCTGGACGGCATCAAGAAGATCTTCAAGACGCAGCAGCCGGTGGTGATTTACCCGGCCTCCGGCACGGGCGCGTGGGAAGCCGCGCTCACCAACACGCTGAGCCCCGGCGACACGGTGCTGATGTTCGAGACGGGCCATTTCGCGACGTTGTGGAAGCAAATGGCCGAACGCCTGGGCCTGAAGCCGGAATTTCTCGGCCTGCCCGGCATCGAGGGCTGGCGGCGCGGCGTGCAGGCCGACATGATCGAAAAGCGTTTGCGCGAGGACGCGCAGCACGCCATCAAGGCGGTGTGCGTGGTGCATAACGAGACCTCGACCGGCGTGACCTCGGACATCGCCGCGGTGCGCCGCGCGATCGATGCCGCCGGGCACCCGGCGCTGCTGCTCGTCGACACGATTTCCGGTCTCGCCAGCGCTGACTATCGCCATGACGAATGGGGCGTGGACGTGACCGTCTCCGGCTCGCAGAAGGGTCTCATGCTGCCGCCGGGCATCAGCTTCAACGCGGTTTCGGCGAAGGCGCTGGCCGCGAGCGAGCACGCGAAGCTGCCGCGCAGCTTCTGGGGCTGGACCGAAATCATCGAGATGAACAAGAGCGGCTACTGGCCGTACACGCCCAACACGAACCTGCTCTACGGCCTTTCCGAAGCGCTCGACATGCTGCAGGACGAAGGGCTCGACAACGTGTTCGCGCGGCATCAGCGGCTGGGCGAGGCGTGCCGGCGCGCGGTGCGCGCGTGGGGCCTCGAGATCCAGTGCGCCGATCCCGCCGTCTACAGTCCCGTGCTCACGGGCGTGATGATGCCCGAAGGCGTGGATGCGGATGCCGTGCGCAAGATCATCTACGAGCGCTTCGATCTCTCGCTCGGCACGGGCCTCGGCAAGGTCAAAGGGCGCATGTTCCGCATCGGGCATCTGGGCGACTGCAACGATCTCACGCTGCTGGCGGCATTGGCCGGCTGCGAGATGGGCCTGCGCATTGCGGGCGTGCCCCTGAAGGACAGCGGCTTGCCAGCCGCGATGGACTATCTCGCGGCGCAACCCAACGTGGTGTCGCTGAAAGCCGCCTGAAACAAGCACTTTTTCACATGCCGCGCACGGGGCGCGGCATGCCAGGCCGATTCCGGGCGATGCAAGATCGTTCCCATGCCGGACGCCACTTCGAGAAGGGCGATGCGGCCGACAGAACCAGCAACGGAGACTGACGATGAAACGGTATCGATTGACGAGCGCGAGCAGCATCGTGCTGATCATGCTCTGCATCATGTATTTCATCACCTACCTCGACCGTGTGAACGTGAGCACGGCGGCGGCGGGCTTCGGCAAGGAGTTCCAGCTTTCGCATACCGAAGTGGGACTGGTTTTTTCGGCGTTTGCGTATCCGTACCTGCTGTTTCAGATCATCGGCGGCTGGGTGAGCGACCGCTTCGGTGCGCGGCGCACGCTGCTTTTCTGCGGTGCGCTGTGGGGCGTGGCCACGGTTCTCACCGGCATGGCGGGCGGCCTCGCCACGCTGCTCGCCGCGCGCCTGTTGCTCGGCTTCGGCGAGGGCGCGACGTTTCCCGCCTCGACTTCGGCCATGTCGCGCTGGGTCGCGAAAGAGCGGCGCGGCTTCGCGCAGGGCATCACGCACTCCGCCTCGCGCATCGGCAATGCCGTGGCGCCAGCGGTGGTCGTGCTGGTGATGGCGCGCTACGGCTGGCGCGAATCGTTCTTCGTGTGCGGCGCGCTCAGCCTGCTGTGGGTGGTGGTGTGGGCGTTCACGTTCACCGAACATCCGAAGGATCACCCGCGCATTACCGAGGCCGAGCTCGCGATCCTGCCGCCGCCCAAGCCGCGCGCGACCGGCCTGCCGTGGATGGCGCTCTTCAGGCGCATGATTCCGGTGACGATCGTCTACTTCTGCTACGGCTGGACGCTGTGGCTTTTCCTTAGCTGGATCCCGCAATACTTCCTGCACAACTATCACCTGCAGTTGGGCAAGTCGGCGATCTTCGCCTCGGTGGTCTTCCTCGCGGGCGTGGTGGGCGACACGCTCGGCGGCCTCGTGACCGACTGGCTCTTTCAGCGCACGGGCAACCTCAAGCGCGCGCGCAGCTGGATGGTCTCGGTGTGCATGCTGATCACGCTGATCGTGCTTGTGCCGCTGATGTTCGTGCACGACCCGGTCATTTCGATGGCGTGCCTCGCGGCGGGCTTTTTCTTCGCCGAAATGACGATCGGGCCGATGTGGGCGATTCCCATGGATATCGCGCCGGAATTCTCGGGCACGGCGAGCGGCATGATGAACACGGGCTCGGCGCTGGCCGCGATCATCTCGCCCGTGGTGGGCGGTTTTCTGATCGACCGCTTCGGCAACTGGGACCTGCCGTTCGTGGGCAGCATGGTGCTGATGGGGTGCGGCGTGATCCTCGCGTTCCGCATGCAGCCGGAGAGCCGCTTCGAGCTGGGCACGAAGACTGACGAACCCGCAGGTTCTCATCAAGGAGTGTGAACGGCGATGGAAGGCGCACGCACCTCGGGCATGCTGGTCAAGCCGGTTCATCTCGTTCCTTCGAGCGCGGGCCACGGCTCGCCGCTCGCGCGGCGTCTGCGTGAAGCACTGCGCGGCGACGTGTGGTTCGATGCCGCAAGCCGCGGCCGTTACGCAACCGACGCATCGATCTATCAGATCATGCCCATCGGCGTGGTCGTGCCACGCGATCAGGACGACTTGCGCGCCGCGCTGGAAGTGGCGCGCCTCGCGCACGCTCCCGTGCTGGCGCGCGGCGCGGGTACGAGCCAGTGCGGGCAGACGGTGGGCGAAGCGCTCGTGATCGACACGTCGAAGTGGCTCAACAACGTCGTCGAGTTCGACGCCGATGCGCGCACGGTGACGGTCGAACCGGGCGTCGTGCTCGATCATCTGAACGCGTGGCTCAAGCCGCACGGGTTGTGGTTTCCCGTGGATGTGTCGACGGCGGCGCAGTGCACGATCGGCGGCATGGCGGGCAACAACTCGTGCGGCTCGCGTTCGATCGAATACGGCAACATGGTGCACAACGTGCTCGGCATCGACGCGATTCTCGCGGATGGCACCGAAGCGCGCTTCCAGTCGCTGAACATGCCGCACGAAGGCGTGCGGCTGGCGGCGCTGCTCGAAGGCGTACAGCGTATCGCCACGCGCGAGCGCGGCGAGATCGCGGAACGCATGCCGAAGGTGCTGCGCCGTGTGGCCGGCTACAACATCGACCTGTTCGATTGCCAGAACCCGCTCGCTTATACCGACGACGGCGTGGCGAATCTCGCGCATCTGCTCGTGGGCTCCGAAGGCACGCTCGCGTTCAGCCGGCAGATCACGCTGAAGCTCGCGCCGTTGCCCGCGCACAAAACGCTGGGCGTGGTGAGTTTTCCCACCTTCTGGCAGGCGATGGACTCGGCGCAGCACATCGTCAAGCTCAAGCCGACTGCGGTCGAGCTGGTCGATCGCACGATGATCGAACTCGCGCTCGGCAATCCGGGCTTCAAGCCGGTGATCGAAAAGGCGCTGGTGGGCATGCCCGATGCGATCCTGCTGGTCGAGTTCGCGGGCGACGAGCGTGACGCCCAGCTGCGCCGCCTCGATGACCTGGTCCAGCTGATGGGCGATCACGGCCTGCCGGACTCAGTCGTGAAGATGACGGATGCGAACGAGCAAAAGGCGCTGTGGGAAGTGCGCAAAGCGGGCTTGAACATCATGATGAGCATGAAGGGCGACGGCAAGCCCGTCTCGTTCATCGAGGACTGCGCCGTGCCGCTCGAGCATCTCGCGGAGTACACGAGCCGCCTGACCGACATCTTCCATCGGCACGGCACCGAAGGCACGTGGTACGCGCACGCGAGCGTCGGCACGCTGCACGTGCGGCCGATACTCGACATGCGCCGCGACGGTGCGGCGAAAATGCGCGCGATAGGCGAGCAGGCTGCGGAATTGGTACGCGAGTACAAGGGTGCGTTTTCGGGCGAGCATGGCGATGGTCTGTGCCGCGGCGAATGGATTGCCTGGCAGTACGGACCGAAGATCAACGCCGCATTCTCGGAAATCAAGCAGCTGTTCGACCCCGAGAACCGTTTCAATCCCGACAAGATCGTGCGGCCGCCGAAAATGGACGACGCGACGCTGTTCCGCTTCGCGCCGGGATATCGCGAGCGCCAGATGCGGCCGATGCTCGACTGGTCGGCGTGGGACGTGGGCCGCGATCCGCTAACGGGTGTAGAAACGCCGCCCGGCAGCGGCGACGACCTGACCGGCGGCCTCGCGAAGGCCGTGGAGATGTGCAACAACAACGGCCACTGCCGCAAGTTCGACGCGGGCACGATGTGCCCGAGCTACCGCGTGACGAAGGACGAGAAGCACGTGACGCGTGGCCGCGCGAACACGCTTCGGCTCGCGATCTCTGGCCAGTTGGGCGAGGACGGACTCGCAAGCGACGACGTCAAGGACACGCTCGACCTGTGCGTATCGTGCAAAGGCTGCAAGCGCGACTGTCCCACCGGCGTGGACATGGCGAAGCTGAAAATCGAGGCGCGCGCTGCATGGAATACGAAGCACGGTCTGAAGCTGCGCGAGAAGATGATTGCCTATTTACCGCGCTATGCGCGACGCGCGGCGCAAGCCGGCGGCCTTGCGGCGGCGGGCGAGCGTATCCCGGTGGTCTCCGCGTGGGCAAAGCGCATGCTCGGCTTCGCGCCGCAACGCTCGCTGCCGCAGTTGCGGCCTTCGTTCCTTGCGGAGGTCGCGGCCGCAAAGCCCGACGCAGCAGCGGCAACGAAGGAAGTGGTGCTGTTCGTCGACACCTTCAACGACAACTTCGAGCCCGAAAACGCCCGCGCCGCGCAACGTGTGCTCGAAGCGGCCGGCTATTTCGTGCACTTCAACGTGCGCGGCGAAGAGCGCCCGCTCTGCTGTGGCCGCACCTTCCTCGCCGCGGGACTGGTCGACGAGGCAAAGCGCGAGGCGCGGCGCCTGCTCGATACGCTGATGCCGTTCGTGGCCCGCGGCGTGTCGATCGTCGGGCTCGAACCTTCGTGCCTGCTCTCGATGCGCGACGAATTCCTGCAATACGGCTACGGCAACGAAGCGCGGGAGTTGTCGGCCGCGGCGTTCCTGTTCGAGGAATTCCTCGTGCGCGAGAAAGGCGCGGGCCGCTTCGATCTGACGTTGCACGAACTCGATGCGCCACGCGCGTGGGTGCACGGCCACTGCCACCAGAAAGCATTCGACGCCTTCCGCCCCGTGCTCACGGTGCTGGGCTGGATTCCGGGCCTCGATGTTAAGCCGATCGAATCGTCATGCTGCGGGATGGCGGGCAGCTTCGGCTACGAAGCGGAGCACTACGAAGCTTCGCTGGCGATGGCCGAGCTGGCGCTGTTGCCCGCCGTGCGCAAGGCGGATCGCGCCGATCTCGTCGTGGCGGATGGCACGAGTTGCCGCCACCAGATCCACGACGGCGCAAACGCCACGGCGCTGCACGTGGCGCGGGTGCTGGAAATGGCGCTGCGCTAGGTCGCCAGCGTCCTCGTGCCCTGGCGCGCGCGCACGGCATCCACGGCGTGCAGCATCTTGCCGAAGAACGCATCGGCGAATTGCGAATCGAGCCAGCGCACGATCAGCGCGATCTTGCGCTCGGGCTCGATCCACATGAACGAACTGCCCGCGCCGACGCCAAACCAGCTCGACTCGGGCACGCTCGGGAACATGCGCCGCCCCGTGTTGAGCCACACCAGTGAGCCGTAGAACGGCGCGAGCGGGCAGGGCGTGCGCATACGCGCGATCCATTCGCTCGAGAGTACGCGGCGGCCGGATACGACGCCGTCGTCGAGCAGCATTTGCGCGACCTTCAACTGGTCGTTTGCGCTCACCGACATGCCGCCGCCCCAATGCGAGCCGCCCGGAACCGACTGCACGCGTCTGCCGCCCTGATCGATCCACGCGTCGTCGTAACCGACCCATTGCCAGTTCTCGCTCGCGCCGACGGGCCTCATGATCGTCTCGCGAAAGACTTCGGGTAACGAACGACCGAACAGGCACAGGAGCGCGAACGAAAGCTGGTTGATGCGCACGTCGTTGTATTCCCAATACGTGCCGGGTGCGCGTAACGGGCGCAAGTCGCCTTTTTTCCCGTCGGGCGGCTCGCCGAACGTAACGGCGCGATAGTGATCGGCCTGATCGGTAAGGCCGAAGCACGTGCCTTGCCATTCGCTCGTCTGTTGCAGTAGATGCGCCCACGTGACCTGCGCATTGTGGTCATCGTCGAAGCCGATGCCGGGCGCGCGCACGTGGACGGGCTCGTCGGGATCGGGCAGCAGGCCGCGATCGTGCGCCACGCCCGCGAGCAGGGCCAGATACGTCTTGGCGATGCTGAAGGTCAGATCGGGCCGATCGGGCGCGCCCCATTGCGCGAGCGGGCGCCCGTTCACAGCAACCGCGCCGGACACAGGGCCGCGATCGTGAATGGGGCCCAGCAAGCAGTTCCACGGCGGCGGGTCGTTCACGTGCACGCCGAAGTTGCCATCGGCATTGCGGTCCCATGCCGATTCGTGATCGACGGAAAACTGGATGGCGTCCTGAATTTCTTGCGGCAAATCGTGTTGCATACGTGCGTGTTTCCTGTTGGTGTTCTTGTGCGGGCCGCTTCAACGGGCGTCGAGGCGCATGCAGGCCCAGATCAGCGTAGCGAGGCTCAACACGGCCGCGAACATCAGCCAGAGCCCCGGCGCGAGATTGTTGCCGGTCGCCGCAATGAGCGCGGCCACGGCGAGCGGCGTGAAGCCGCCGAACACGGTCGTGCCGACGTTATAGGCGAGCGCCATGCCCGTGGTGCGCGTGCGTGCGGGGAAGAAGCTGGCCATGAGCGCCGGAATCGAGGCGAAATAGGTGACCTTCAGCACCGCGATCCAGACCACGGCCGCCAGCAGCGAGGGCAGCGAAGGATGGGCGGTGACGAACATGAACGCGGGATAGACGGTGAGCAGGAACAGCACGCCCGCCGCGAACATGATGCGCGTGCGGCCCACCTTGTCCGACCAGTGGCCCACGATCGGCGTGAGCACGATGGCGATCAGGCCGGCCACGAGCGTGGCGATGAAGCCCGACGAAGGTGCGAGGCCGAGCTGCCGCGCGGCATAGGTCGGCATGTAGAGCAGCACGTATTGGGCCGAGGTAGTCAGGATCAGCACGCCGATCGATGCGATCACGCGCGCCTTCTGCGTGGCGAACAGTTCGCGCACGGGCGACTCGGCTTTTTCGATACGCTCGAATTCGGGCGTTTCGTCCATGCGTCGGCGGATATAAAGGCCCACGGGACCGATCAGCACACCGAACAGGAACGGAATGCGCCAGCCCCAGCCTTCGAGCTGCGGCTGCGTGAGCATGCCCGTGAGCACCGCGCCGAACAGGGAGACGAGCAGCGTGCTTGCGCCCTGGCTCGAGAACTGCCAGCTCGACATGAAACCGCTGCGCTGCGGCGCGTGCTCGATCAGGAAGGCAGTGGAACTGCCGAACTCGCCGCCCGCCGAAAAGCCTTGCAGAAGACGCGAGGCAAAAATGCCGATGGGCGCGAGGATGCCGATCGTCGCGTAGGTGGGCATCAGCGCGACCATGCCGGTGCCGATCGTCATCATCGTAATGGAGAGCGTGAGCGACGCCTTGCGGCCCTTGCGGTCGCTGTATGAGCCGAGCACGAGCGCGCCGACCGGCCGCGCGAGGTACGAGAGCGCGAATGTGCCGAGCGTGAGCAGCAGCGACATCGTTGCGTTGTGAACGGGGAAGAAGAGCTTGGAGAGCGTCGAGGCGAAGTAGCCGTACGCCAGCAGGTCGTAGAACTCGAGCGCGTTGCCGATCGAAGTCGCGACGATGAGCCGCGAGACGTTCTTGCCGGACGTGCCTTGAGCAGGCTCTGACCAGGGCTCGCTGCCGTGCGCGGGTAGGGATTCGATGCTCATTGCGACGTCCTCATGCAAGCGTGGTGGGATGCGGTGCGGGGTTGGACGCGCCGGCCTCTCTTGCGCCGAGGTCCCAGAAGAGGCCAGCCATGATGCGCAGCCCGTCGCGCACGACCGGGCCGAGCAGGTGCTCGTTCGGCGCGTGCTGCGAGCAGCCCGGATACGAATGCGGCACCCACAGCGTGGGCATGCCGAGCACCTCGGCGAATACGTCGTTGGGCAGCGTGCCGCCGAGATTCGGCAGCAGCACGGGGTCGGCTCCCGTGGTCTCGCGCAGCGAGCGCAGCGCCCATTGCACCCAGGCGTTGTCGGGATCGACGCGCGTGGCCGGTGCGCCGCGTTCCACTTCGAGTTCGATCATCTCGAAGCCGTGCGCATCGAGGTGCGCGCGCACGATCCGTTCGAGGTCCTGCCAGTTCGTGCCCACGACGAAGCGGATCTGCATGTACGCGATGGCGTGCGGCGGAATCGCGTTCACGGGCTTCTCGGGGTTGCCCGTGCGGAACGCGAGTACTTCCAGATTGTTCCAGCCGAACACGCGCTCGGTGGGCGTGAGGCCCGGCTCGCCGTAGTCGCGATCGACCTCGGGCTCGCCCGGATTGCCGCCCACGCGAATTTCGGCGAGCGCGCGGCGCACGGATTCCGGAATCGGCGGCGGGCGCAGGCCATCGACGAGGATCTTGCCGTGCGCATCGACCATGGAAGCGATCGCATTCGCGAGCACGACGCCCGGATTGCGCAGCAGGCCGCCCCAGTTGCCCGAATGATGACTGCCTTCGCGCAGCGTGAGTTCGAGCTTGAAATTGACGAGGCCGCGCGAGCCGAGAAAGATTGTCGGACGGTGCGCGCTCAGGCGCGGTCCGTCGGAGGCGATCAGCACGTCGGCGGCGAGTTCGTCGCGCAACCGCGTGCACAGTTCGTGCAGGCCCGGCGAGCCGACTTCCTCGCCCGTTTCGAACAGCAGCTTGAGGTTGAAGCCGAGTTTGCCGCCGCGCGCGTCGAGCACGGCCTCGAGCGCCGCGAGGTTGATGCTGTGCTGGCCTTTGTTGTCGGCGGTGCCGCGGCCGTACCAGCGCTCGCCGTCGACGGTTACGTCCCATGGCGTGAGGCCCGAGCGCCATTGCGCGTCGTAGCCGCGTACCACGTCGCCGTGGCCGTAGCTGAGCGCGGTGGGCAGCGCATCGTCTTCGTGGCGGTGAGCAATCAGGAACGGGCCCGCGCCGTTGGCGGGATTCTCGACGACCCGGCAGGTGAAACCCCATTGGGTGAGCAGCGGCGTGAGTTCCTCGTCCAGATAGGCGCGCAAACGGCCGCCGCTCTCCGGCTCCTGGCTCTCGGTGCGAAACGCCACGCGGCGGCGCAGGTCGTTCAGGAAGCGGCCTGAATCGTATTGATCGACTGCAGTTTGAATGGCGGTGTCACGGGTCAACGCGCGTCTCCCTCTGTTCGATGGCGTTTGATGACGTCGACCGATCCTGCAACCACCGATATTTCTGCACAATTACAATATTTGTGATCTATCTTTGCCGAAACGGCAAAGCGGACGAGACCGCGCTCATCGACATGGACAACACCGCACTGCGCTATTTTCTGGAAGTGGCCCGCAGCGGCTCGCTGAGCAAGGCGTCCGAGCGGCTCTACGTTGCCGTGTCTGCGCTCAGCCGGCAGATCGCCCGGCTCGAAGAGGAGCTCGGCACGCCGTTATTCGAACGGCGCCCGCGCGGCATGGTGCTGAGCGAGGCGGGGCGCATGCTGGCCGAGCACGCGCGGCGCAGCCTGCTCGAAACGGAGCGCGTGGTCGGCGAGATTCGCGGGCTGAGCGAGGGCGGTCGCGCGACCATCCGCGTTGCGAGTTCCGAAGGCCTCGCGCCGGATTTTCTGCCACAGGTATTTGCTCACTTTCTCCGGAGCCATCCGCAAACGCATTTTCAGCTGGACGTGTCGGCGCCTTCTGTTGCAACGCAGCGCGTGCGCGAGGGCACAGCCGATATCGCGCTGTGCTTCAGCGTCGCGCCCGAGAAGGAGATTGCCGTGCACTGTTCGCAGCGCGCGCCGATCTTCGCGCTCATGCGGCGCGATCATCCGCTGGCGGCGCGCGAGTCGCTGTCGTTGCGCGATCTGATCCCCTGGCCGGTCGCCATGAACAGCCAGGGCGTGACGATCCGCCAGCTCCTCGACATCGCGTGCAGCCTCGAAGGGCTGATCTTCGAGCCGGTGTTCGTCAGCAACTATCATGTGGCGTTGCAACGATTCGTACGCCTCACCGATGCCGTGACGTTCACCGGCTTTCTGACCGTGCGCGGCCGTCTCGAGGTGGAGGGGCTGGCCGCGGTGCCGCTCACGAACCCGGAACTGCATCAGCGCACGCTGCAGATCCAGACGATGGCGGGCCGCACGCTGCCGCAAACCATGCAGGCCTTTCTCGACCTGCTCACGCGCGCGATCGACGACGAGGAGCTTGCGGGCGGCTGATTTCGCCTACGCGGTAAGCCTCGCGGCGAGCCGGCGCATGCCGGCGAAAACGGCGTCGGCTACATCTGCGGGGAAATCAGCGGGGATCTGCGCCGCGACGGCTTCGATCACGCGCGGCGTTTGCGCTGCCACCTGCGCGAGCATCGCTTCGACATCCGCCGCGGCGAATCCCACGCGCTGGCCTTGCGCGATCCAGTGCCGCGGATAGATCTCCTCGACGCGATAGTGCCGGTTGCGTCCGCGCACGGCCATCGCAAGGCTCACGCGCTGCGGCGCAATATGATTGCGGCCCCGGCCGACGACCGGATGCGCGCTGAGCACGTCGTAGAGCGGCGTGGCGGCGTACTGGCTGCCGGGCAGCAGCGCAATGCTGTAGTTCTTCGCGTGGCCGTCCGTGGCCGCGAGCAGCCAGAAGATGAGCTGCGTGACGAAGAAGTTGCGGCGATCGGCCGTGGCCTGCACGGAGCCGTCCAGCACCTGCATGATCGCGTCGATGCCGGGGCCGCCGTCGGCTTCGTATTTGGCGAGCCCGGACGTGCCCGTGGCCTGGCACAGATCCTCCTGCGGCAGGCGCACGATCCACCTGGCGTCGCTCGCAAGACGCCGGTCGAAACGCTCCACGATCAGTGCCTTCGCGTCCTCGAATTGCGCCATTTCGCACGGCGCGACGGGCAAACCGTAGCCCGCGATGATTTGCGTGCACAGCCATTCGTTTTCCACCGAGGTGCGCATGTCGGCGCGCATGTTGCCGACGAGGCCGAGCGGCAGCTTCAGGATGTGCGTGGTCGGCGTGCTGCCCTGCGGAAGCAGCCACTGCCCGCCATGCCGCAGCAGTGCGGTCTTTTCCTGCGCCCCGGCGATCGACAGCCGCAGGCTGTCCACGGCTTCGTGCTCGCCCGCATGCGGCGTGGCGGTGGTTTCGCGCAGCAGTTGCGCGATGTCGCCTTCGCTCAGGGCGCGCCCCTTGATGCTCTTCAGGCCGGTGGGCGCAACGCCGGCTGGAAGGATCTGCAGCGCGCCCACGCAATCGCGGCCGAGCGCGGCGAGCAGCTCGAACGGCGAGGTGCCGCCGGTCTGGTAGCGCGCGGCGATGCGTCTGCGGATGCGGTCGCTGTCCGGCAGCAGATTGTCGAAATAGTCCGCGACAATCTGGCCGCGGTAGGGCTGGTTGCCGGGCGTGAACGGCAGCGAGAGCGAAAGGGGGCGGCCTTGCTCGTCGTCGAGCCAGCTGTCGAGGTAGACGAGGCGTTCGTTGCCGCGCACGTTCTCCCAGTAGCCCACCGGGAGGCCGTTCATCCACAGGTCGAGCCGGTTGGGCAGGCGGGGGCGTGTGCTCACCAGTCCTCCCTCGGCTTGCGGCGGCCGGCGGACTGGCGCTGCGGCGCGGCCTCCGCCGGCGTGGCGCGGGTGCGTTTGCGGGCGGCCGGGGGGTTGGCCGCGCTCGGCATCCTGGCTGCAGCCGCAGGTGCTTTGGCCGGGCGGGGCGCGGCTTTCGCCGCGACAGGCGAGGCCTTGGCTTCGGGCGCGCCGAGCTTGATTTCGACGTCGACGAGGCGCAAGACCCGCACGAGCCGCTCGACGCTCGCGGCTTCGGGATTCGCCTCGAACGCGGCATAGCTCTGCTGCGAGATGCCGAGCCGCGCGGCGATGTCTTTCTGGGTGAGGCCGGCCTTCTTGCGGAAGCCGACGAGAATCGGGCGCAGCTGGCTCAGGGTCTTGAGAGGGTAGTCCACGGCAACTCCGGGCGGCGAAATGCCGATGCAGGCGGCCGAGGCAAACGGAAACGCGCGGCCCAGTCGGATACAGTCTATACCATGTAAAGTAAAAATACAAATCACAGGCTGTAATTTAAAAATACAGTCTACAGATTGTATTCGCTGCCGGGCGAGGGCGGCGGTAGGTGCATGACACGCCAGTAAATGTGCAACTAACTGTCAATCGCCGCGCAACCCCGCCCTAGCCGCTTCGCGGCCAGGGCAGTCTGCTTGCAGGCGTCCGGGCCCGTCTTCCCTTTTATCAGGACTCCGATCAGCGTTCGGCGCCATGCATCGGCTCGCCGAGCACGAACGGTCCGCCCTGATACTGCTGCGCAGCGTCGCCGAGCTCGGCGTTCGGCGCGGTCGCCGGGAAGCGCTCGGCGTACGGCGCCGAGCTGTCGCGCGGGCGGTAGCCGAGGAATCCCGCCTTGCCGTTGTCCCACCAGCTCGCCGGATTGTCCGACACGCCATAGACGATCGCATGACCCACGCGGTTGGTGAACAGCGAGCAGCGCACGAGTTCGATGAAGTCGCGATAGCTCAGGAACGTCACGAGCATGCGTGCGTTCTTCGGTTCTTCGAACGACGAACCGATGCGCAGGCAGACCGTCTCCATGCCGAAGCGATCGAAGTAATAGCGCGACAGCGATTCGCCGAAGCATTTCGTCACGCCGTACAGGCTGTCCGGCCGGTGCGCGGCATCGGTATCGAGCACGCTCGTGACGGGATGGAAGCCCGTGACGTGATTGGAGCTGGCGTAGACGATGCGCTTGACGCCGTGCTTGCGCGCGGCTTCATAGAGGTTGTACGTGCCGCGAATGTTGGCTTCGAGTAGATCGTCGAATGGCGCGTCGATGGAGATGCCGCCCAGGTGCACGATCGCATCCACGCCCTCCACGAGTTGCATGACCGCCGCGCGATCCGAGAGGTCGACGCGGCGCGTTTCCTCGTGTGCCGCCGCCTCGCCCGGCTCCGTGATGTCGCTGACGCGAACGATCTCGGCCCAGTTCGCGAGCGCGCCGCGCAACTGACGGCCCAGATTGCCGCCCGCGCCGGTAAGAAGAAGGCGGCCGAACGGTTTGGCTGCAAGTGGGTGTTGCGACATCAGGGCTCCCTGGAGATTATTTTGGTATTGAAAACGCGAGGAAAACGTTTTCCAAATATAGCCATCGGCAGTCGCAGCGTCAATGGAGGAATACCTGCGGCGAATACCGGGGTTCACCCCAGGTCCGTTTCTGCGACAATGCTCGCCGTCGATCCTCCCTGGCGTTGCCGATCTATGAAAAGTGGTTCCCCGACGATTCGCGATGTCGCCGCCATGGCCGGCGTTTCGGTCGCGACGGTATCGAAGTACGTGAACGGCACCCAGCGCTTTTCGCCGGCGGTGGAAGCGAAGGTCAAGGACGCCATCGCGCTGCTCGGCTACCGCTCCAATCCGCTGGCGCGCTCGATGATCACGGGGCGCACGCGCACCATCGGCATCGCCATTCTGGACATCGCGAACCCGCACTTCACGAACGTGGTCAAGGGCGCGAACCGCGTGGCGCTCCAGCACGACTACACGCTGCTTCTCGTGGACGCCGAAGAGAATCTGGCCCGCGAACGCTCGCTCATCGAAGCGCTCGCGCCGCGCGTGGACGGGCTCATCGTCAGCTCGCGGGCTTCCGAGGAAATCGCCCGGTGGACGATGAATCTGGGCAAGCCGGTCGTCATGCTCAGGACCGTGCGCGGGCTCGACATGCCCACCGTCGGTTTCGACAACCGGCTCGCGACGTCTATGCTGGTGCGTCATCTGCTCAATCTCGGGCACCGGCATATCGCCTATCTGGGCTTCGCCGCGGCGACCATCAACGACGAGCGTATTGCCGGCGCCACCGAGGCGCTGGCCGAGGCCGGCCTCACGCTCGATGTCTACGAAACGCACGCGCCGACCGCCCAGGCGGGCGAGCACGCCTGCTCGCGGGTGATGCTCGGCCCGAAACGCCCGCAGGCGGTGATCTGCTACAACGACCTCATTGCGCTCGGCTTCATGAAGGAGGCCAGGTCGCTCGGCTTTCGCGTGCCGCAGGACGTCTCGGTTGCCGGCATCGACAACGTGCCCTATGGCGAATACGTCGAGCCGCGCCTGACCACGATCGACGGGCAGAGCGAGCGCATGGGCGAACTGGCCATGCAAAAGCTCATCGACGTCCTGGCCGGCCGCGCCGATGTCGAGCAGGTCGTGCTCGAACCCCGCCTCGTCGTGCGCGACTCGACCGTCGCCTGTCGCTGATTCCCTGATCGCTGTAGATCCCCCGCGCTGGCCGCCAAACAACGGCCGGCGGCCTTGCCACGCCTGTTTCCGATACGCCAACTGGGCCGCGCCAACCGTGCTTCGCTCCGCGTAACTACCTACTAGCCATTTTGAAGGGAACGCATTAAATTTCGAGAAAACGTTTTCCAGAAATGGCACGGGAAGAACAAAAGGAGATCGGAAAATGGCGGAGAACACGCGCCGGTCGAAGTGCGCTGTGGTCGGGGTGGCGATTGCCGGCGCCCGACCCCACCTTTGCGTCGTCCTTCACGCAGGTATCACCCACCACCGGTTCTGAGACACCCGGTTGGCCAGCGAATCAGCCCAAACACGGCTCGAAAACAACTCTTCCATTCTTGGGGCAAGCAATGAAAAAGACCTTTCGCAACTCACAGGGTGCACGCACCGCGAAGACCGCAATGACCGTTCTGGCGGCGGCGCTGGCGCTCACCGCAGGCGCTGCGCACGCGCGCGTGTTCCGCGTCGCCGACGTGCACAGCGACACCTTCCCGACCAATATGGCGCTCAAGCACATGGGCGAGGAAATTTCGCAGGCCACGGGCGGCAAGGATTCCATCAAGGTGTTCGGCAACAGCGCACTCGGTTCGGAGAACGATACGATCGATCAGGTGCGTATCGGCGCGCTCGACATGGTGCGCGCCAATGGCGCCGCGTTCAACGAGATCGTGCCGGAATCGATGATTCCCTCGCTGCCGTTCCTCTTTCGCGACATCGACCATTTCCGCAAGGTGATGTACGGCCCCGAAGGCCAGAAGATTCTCGACGCGTTCAAGGCCAAGGGCATGATTGCGCTGACCTTCTACGAGAGCGGCGCGCGCTCGATCTACGCGAAGCGTCCGATCAAGTCGCCGGCCGACATGAAGGGCCTGAAGGTGCGCGTGCAGCCGTCTGACCTCATGGTCGACGAAATCAAGGCGATGGGCGGCTCGCCCACGCCGATGCCGTTCGCCGAAGTCTATACGGGCCTGAAGACGGGCCTCGTGGATGCAGCGGAAAACAACCTGCCGTCGTACGAGGAAACCAGGCACTACGAAGTGGCGCAGGTGTATTCCGAGACGGACCATGCCATGACCCCGGAGGTGCTGGTGTTCTCGAAGAAGGTATGGGACACGCTCACGCCGCAGGAGCAGGAGATCATCAAGAAGGCCGCAGCCGACTCGGTGCCGTACTACGTGAAGCTCTGGACCGCGCGCGAAGACACGGCGGGCAAGACGGTGGAAAAGGGCGGCGCGACCATCATTCCGGCCGCGCAGGTCGATCGCGCGGCCTTCGTGAAGGCCATGCAGCCGGTCTGGACGAAGTATGAAAAGACGGCCGACATGAAGAAGATTGTGGACGAAATCCAGGCGATTCACTAAAGCCCGGGGCTCCGCGTCACAAGCGGCGCGGAGCCGGAAGAACGCCGTTGTGCAGTGTGTGCCGTGCAAGGATGGATCATGACTTTCCTGAAACTCCCCAACGATTTGCTGTTTCGCCTGCTGACGATCGTTGCCTCGGTTGCGCTCGCCGCGCTGACGGTTCTCGTCTTCTACGGCGTGATCATGCGCTACGTGTTCGAGAGCGCACCCGATTTCGTCGAGCCGGTCGCGTTGCTGCTGGTAGTCACGATCGCCATGTTCGGCGCCGCGCTCAAGGTTCGCGAGCGCGGGCATATCGGTCTCGATTCGCTCGTCAAGAAGCTTTCCCCGCGTGGGCAACTGATCGCCGAGGCGTTCCAGCACCTCTGCCTGATCGCGCTTGGCGTGGCGATTTTCTTCGGCTGCCTGCAAATGGCGGACACGACCATGGATGACCACATCGCGATTCTCGGCATACCGGAAGCGGTGCGCTATGTCATACCGGTCGTGGCCGGTACCTGCATCGTGCTGTTCTCGCTCGAGCATCTTCTGGCGCTGTTCGTACGCAAGGCAAAGTAGGGCAAACATGGAACTCGCAATTCTTTCGCTCAGTTTTTTGGTGCTCCTCGCCGTTGGGGTGCCGGTTTCTTTCTCCCTCGGTCTCGCCTGCGTCAGCACGTACCTTTACGAAGGACTGCCGGCCGCGACTGCCATGCAGTCGATGATCTCGGGCATGAACGCGTTTTCGTTTCTCGCGGTACCTTTCTTCATTTTCTCCGGCGAGCTGATGCTGCACGGCGGCATTGCCGACCGCATCCTGCGCTTCGCCCAGGCTGCAGTGGGACATTTCCGTGGCGGACTCGGCATGGCCAATGTCGTCGCGTGCACGCTGTTCGGCGGCGTTTCCGGTTCGCCTTCCGCCGATACGTCGGCGATGGGTGGCGTGGTCATTCCGCTCATGAAGCGCGAAGGCTATAGCGCGGCCTATGCCGTCAACGTGACGACGCACTCGTCGCTGGCGGGCGCGTTGATGCCCACCTCGACCAACATGATCATCTATGCGTTCGCGGCGCAAGGCATTACGGGCACGCTGAACGGCCAGCAGATGAGCGGCGTGTCGATTGGCGACCTGCTTTTCTCGGGCCTGCTGCCGGTGTTGTGGGTCATGGGCTTCGTGCTGATTGCGGCTTACTGGCAGGCGCGCCGCTTCGGCTATCCGCGCAGCGCGGACGGCTCGACCAGGCTGCAGGTGTTTCCCGGCTGGCTCGCCGTGGTGCGGGCGTTCCTCGGCGCGCTGCCTGGCCTGTTCGTGATCGCGATCATTCTCTTCTGCGTGGCGCGGGGCATTGCGACCGCCACCGAAGCGGCCGCGATTGCCGTGGTGTATTCGCTCGCGCTCACCGTGGTCGTGTATCGCTCGATGACGAAGGAGAAGCTGTTCTTCGCCCTCTCGCGTGCGGCCAAGACCACGGGCGTGGTGCTGCTGCTGATCGCGGTGTCGAACATGCTGCGCTATCAGATGGCTTATCTGGAGATTCCGGAGGCCATCGAGCGCGTGCTCGAACATGCCACGACCCTTCCCTGGCTGATGCTTCTCTACATCAACATCATCCAGGTGTTTCTGGGCACGTTCATCGACATGGCGGCGCACATCCTCATCACGACGCCGCTCTTCCTGCCGCTCGCCATGCATAGCGGCGTGGGCCCGGTGCAGTTCGGCATCATGATCCTGCTGAACTGCGCGCTGGGCCTCGTGCATCCGCCAATCGGCTCGGTGCAGTTCATCGGCTGCGCCATCGGCGATGTGTCGATCGGGGAGACGACCAAGGTCGCGTGGCCATACTATCTCGCGATTTTTAGCGCGATCAATCTGGTCACCTACTTTCCGTTCTTCTCGACGTGGCTGCCCAGCGTGATCAACGGGCATCCGGTTTTCTAGAACGACCGGCACAAGAAGAACGGAGCGGGCACTATGCGTGCCCGCTTCGCTTTTCTGCGCACGTGCTCTCAGGCCACGCGTATCACGACCTTGCCGAAATGCTTGCCGGCTTCCAGCCACGCGTAAGCTTCGGGCGCTTCCTCGAAAGCGAACACGCGATCCACCACGGGGCGAATCTGCTGCGCGGCGACGAAACGCGTCAGGTCGTCGAGCATCGTGCGGCTGCCGACCATGATGCCGTGCAGACGCTTGATACCGCCGATCACCGATAGCAACCCCAATTCGGGGCCCGCGAAACTCGTCACGCCGCCGATGATCGAAACGAGCCCGCCCATCTTCGCGGCCGCTACCGAGCGCGGCAGCGTATCGCGTCCGCCCACTTCCACGACGATATCCGCGCCTTCGCCGCCCGTGAGCCGCAGCACTTCGTCCTGCCATTCGGGATGCGAACGATAGTTGATGGTCTCGCTCGCGCCGAGGGTGCGGGCGCGTTCGAGCTTCTCGTCGCTCGAAGAGGTGATGATGGTCCGCAAGCCCGCCGCGTGGGCGAGTTGCAGCCCCCAGATCGACACGCCACCGGTGCCGAGCAGCACCACGGTCGCACCGGGCCGTGCGCCGCCATCGGCGAAGATCGCGTTCCAGGCGGTGATGCCGGCGCACGAGATCGTTGCGGCCTCCTCGTAGCTCAGGTGCGCGGGAATCGAGACGAGCGAGGTTTCCTCAGCGACGAAGCGTTCGGCGAGCACCCCGTCGAATTGCGCACCGGGCGACTCGCGCACTTTCCACGGTGTGGGTGGGCCATCCACCCAACGCGGGAAGTAGGTGTTGATCACGCGGTCGCCGGGCTTGAAGCGCGTGACGGCCGCACCGACTTCGACCACTTCGCCCGCGCCGTCGGCGACGGGCACGAGCGGCGTGTCGCCAAGGCCGAGGTAATCGCCGCGCGCGAACATCAGGTCGCGATAGTTGAGCGAGGCTGCGTGAATCTTCACGACCACGTCATGCGGACCGGGCGCGCGCGGCGTGAAGTCGGTGCGCGCGAGTGCGCCATGGCCGCTGCCGGCCTTCAGTTTCCATGCGTTCATGACTGCTCCAGTACGAGTGGGAGCACCTATGATAGTGTTGCTTGCGAGGCGACATTGGTGAGATTCCGGAGCTTGGTTGTCGCCGCGGTGGATACAAAAGGAGGGGATATGAACGATCGCCTGAACGGCGTGGCCGAATTCGTAGACGTGGTGGACGCGGGCAGCTTCTCCGCCGCGGGCGAGCGCCTTGGCGTGACGCGCTCGGCGGTCGCGAAGATCGTCGCGCGGCTCGAACAGCGCCTGGGCGTGCGCCTGCTGCAGCGGACCACGCGCAGCTTGAGCCTCACCGACGAAGGCCACGCGTACTACGAGCAGTGCCGCCGCGTGCTGGGGGAACTGAGCGCCGTGGAAGCCGCCTTCGATCACGGACGGCGCGAGCCTGCGGGGCGCTTGCGGATCAGCGCGCCGGTGCTGTTCGGACGCCAGTGCGTGGCGCCCGTGGTGCGGCGGCTCGTGGAGGAGCATCCGCGTCTGAATGTCGAACTCTCGTTTAGCGACCGGGTGGCCGATCTCGTCGAGGACGGCTTCGATCTGGCCGTACGCATCGGCACGCTGCCCGACCACGGCACGCTCGTCGCGCGCCGGCTTGGCGTGCAGCGCATGGGTATCTGCGCGTCGTCTGCGTATCTCGCGCAACACGGCAAGCCCGCGGACGTCGCAGCCCTCGCCACTCACACAGGCATCGCCTATGGCCGAGCGGGACAGAGCCCGGCGTGGCGCGTGCGCGGGCCCGGCGGCGAGATCGAGGAATGCCGGCTCGCGTCGCGGCTGTGCTTCGACGACCTGCTGGCGATCGCCGATGCCGCCGCCGCCGGCGCCGGTCTCGCGTGGCTGCCGTGCTGGCTCATGAGCCCGTATTTGAGCGACGGTCGACTCGAACTCGTCATGGACAGCAAGAGCGTGATGGGCGACGAAGTGCACGTCGTGCGGCAGAAGGCGCGTCACATGCCGTCGAAGGTGCGCGTGGCGGTGGATGCGCTCGTCGCGGATATTTCGCGCATGCTCGGCGCGCAACCGGACTGACCGTGCGCAGCGCGTCTCGCACTGCCGACGTGTCATGCGTCGTGACGATCAGTGACACTTCATCAAAGCATGAATGGCGTCCTTTGATGCGACCGCGAGGCCAGTGTCCACGCCACGCAAACTCACGCAGGCCCGACAACTGTTACTTCGCCACCGGCATCGAAAATTCCGCACCCTTTTCGGTGCTTTCCGGCCAGCGCTGCATGATCGACTTCTGCTTCGTATAGAAGCGCACGCCTTCTTCGCCATACGCGTGCATGTCGCCAAAGAGGCTGCGCTTCCAGCCGCCAAAGCCGTGCCATGCCATCGGCACCGGAATCGGCACGTTGATGCCCACCATGCCCACTTCGATCTGGCGGCCGAACTCGCGCGCCACGTGGCCGTCGCTCGTGAAGCAGGCGACGCCGTTACCGAACTCGTGATCGTTGATCAATTCCACGGCCTCGGCGAAATCCTTCACGCGCACGCAGGCGAGCACCGGTCCGAAAATTTCTTCCTTGTAGATGCGCATCTCGGGCGTGACGTTGTCGAACAGCGTACCGCCGGTGAAGAAGCCTGCTTCGTGGCCCGGCACCTCGAGGCCGCGTCCGTCCACCACGAGCTTCGCGCCTTCTTCCACACCGCTCGCGATATAGCCTTCGATGCGCTCGAGCGCCTGCTTCGTGACGATCGGGCCCATTTCCGCGTCGGCTTCCATGCCGTTCTTCACGATGAGGCTGCGTGCGCGCTCGGCGAGGCGCGGCACGATCTTGTCGGCCACATCGCCCACCAGCACGGCCACCGAGATCGCCATGCAGCGCTCGCCGGCCGACCCGTAGCCCGCGCCGATCAGCGCGTCCACGGTCTTGTCGAGGTCCGCGTCGGGCATCACGACCATGTGGTTCTTCGCGCCGCCGAGCGCCTGCACGCGCTTGCCGTGCTTCGCACCGGTCTCGTAGATGTAGTTCGCGATCGGCGTGGAGCCCACGAAGCTCACGGCCTTCACGTCGCGGTGCGCGAGCAGGGCGTCGACCACGGCCTTGTCGCCTTGCACGACGTTGAACACGCCGTCGGGCAGGCCGGCTTCCGTGAGCAGACGCGCCATGAAAAGCGAAGCGGAAGGGTCGCGCTCGCTAGGCTTGAGGATGAACGTGCAGCCGGTTGCGAGCGCCACCGGGAACATCCAGCACGGCACCATGCAAGGGAAGTTGAACGGCGTGATGCCCGCCACCACGCCCAGCGGCTGGCGCACGGTCCAGTTGTCCATGCCCGTGGAAACCTGTTCGGTGTAGTCGCCCTTGAGCAGTTGCGGAATGCCGCAGGCGAATTCGATCACGTCGATACCGCGCGCCACTTCGCCCTGCGCGTCGGAGAAGACCTTGCCGTGCTCGGCCGTGATGATCGCCGCGAGTTCGTCCGCGTGACGGTTCATCAGCTCGAGGAACCGCAGCATGACGCGCGCGCGGCGAATGGGCGGCGTGTCGCGCCACTTCGGGAACGCAGCTTTCGCGCTCGCCACGGCGGCGTCCACGTCGGCGACTTCGCCCAGCACGAGGCGGCGCGCGGCGGCGCCGGTCGCGGGGTTGAAGATCGCTTGCGTGCGGTCGCCCGTGCCGCGCTCGGTCTTGCCGCCGATGAAGTGGACTACGTCTGCGGAATCGGTATAGGCCTGCATGTCATCTCCTCGTTAGGTGAGTGCGTGCCGCCAGTCTACGGAGGGTGCGGGGGCGAGGAAAGACGCTGGCGCTGAATTGATTGTTTTCAGCTGTGAACAATCACTGGCGTAGTCTGTGAAAAGTGCGCGAACGGCATGCTAGTATCGACGCGGGATTCACGAGTTTTGACGCGGACTTTTTATCGATGGATACACAGCGAGTCGAAGCACTCTGGACGCATTTACACTGGCTCAATGTGCTGGCCACCCAGGGCAGCTATACCGCGGCGGCGACGCGCCTGGGCGTGAGCAAGGCGGCCGTGAGCCAGCGCATCGCGGAACTGGAGCGCGTGGCGGGCGTGCCGCTTGTGCAGCGCACCACGCGCAGCGTGCGCTTCACGGAGGCGGGGCTGCGGCTCGTGGAGGACACGCGCGCGCAGTTCGACAGCATCGCCGCGAGCTTCGCGAGCGTGCGCGAGATGGCCGACGTCGCCCGCGGCACGGTGCGCGTCACTGCGCCGGTCGCCTTCGCGCGCCAGCAACTGGTGCCGCGTCTCGCGCACTTTTCGCGCACGCATCCCGAAGTGCGCGTGCAACTGGAGCTTTCCGACCGGCTCAGCTCGATTGCGACCGAAGGGTTCGATCTCGCGATTCGCCATAGCGCGCAGGTGCCGGAAACCCACGTGGCCTGGAAGCTCTGCGACACGCGCTCGGTCATCGTCGCCACGCGGCCTTACCTCAGGCAGCGAGGCACGCCGCAAACGCCCGCCGATCTGGCGCAGCACGACTGTCTGTTCTATCCGCGCCCGCTGGGCGCGGGCGTGTGGTCGTTCGAGAAAGCCGGCCGCCGCGCAGAAGGCGCGCGCGAGACAGTGACGGTGAACGGCCCGTTCTCGGCGAACAACAGCGAGGCGTTGCGCGACGCGGCGCTGGAACATCTCGGCATCGCGCTGTTGCCCGATTTCAGCGCGCAGGCCGCGCTGCAGGCCGGCAAGCTCGTCGTGCTGCTGCCCAACTGGCGCCCCGTGGGCGCGTTCGCTTCGCAATTGCACGTCGTGCGGCCGTATGGGGCGCAAGTGCCGCGAGCGGTCAAGCACTTTACGGAGTTTCTGCGGCAGACGTTCAAGGATGGCTTTCCGCTGGAGTGAGGTGGCGCACGCAGCCCTGCCGCCGCCTTCCTGATGCGGTTTTGATAGATTTTTGGTATCCACGGCGCCGGGTGCCGACGTTATGCTTGATCCAACACGGAGGCAGACGCATGGACCAGCACGAAATACCGGTGGCGGATTTGGGGCGGCAATGGTACGTCGAACGCGAATGCTCGCTGGACGCCTTCGTGAACCGACTGAGCGACGACGGCAGCCCGTTGCGTTACGCCTGCGATGTGAGGCAGCGCATTCCCGTCTACGACTGCGTGGCGCTCGAAGGCGCGCTGCACGACGCGGCGCGGCGCGCGCAGTTGCAGGCGGAATGGGCGCATGTGCTGCGCGACGGCGCCGGCGTGCTGGTGCTCGAGCGCGCCTACGCGAATACGCAGCCCGTGGACGATGCCACCGCCGTGTTCGAAGCCATCATCCGGGCCGAGCGGGAGCAGGGCACGAGCGGCGCGGACCATTTCGCGAAGGCGGGCGCAAACGACCGCATCTGGAATGCGCAACAGAAGCTCTGTCTCGAAGCGCCTGCCGTGTTCGTCGACTACTTCGCAAATCTGCCGCTCATGGCCGTGTGCGAGGCGTGGCTCGGACCGTGCTATCAGATGACTTCGCAGGTCAACGTGGTGCGGCCGGGCGGCGCGGCACAGGAAGCGCACCGCGACTATCACCTGGGATTCCAGACGATCGAGCAGGCGCAGCGTTATCCGGCGCACGTGCATCATGTATCCGCTTTCCTCACGCTCCAGGGGGCGGTGGCGCACAGCGACATGCCGGTCGAGAGCGGGCCGACGAAACTCCTGCCGTACTCGCAACGCTATGCCGAGGGCTATCTTGCATGGCGGCGAGCCGATTTCCGCGCGTACTTCGAAACGCATTGCGTACAGTTGCCGCTTACCAGGGGCGACGCCCTGTTCTTCAATCCCGCGCTATTTCATGCGGCGGGCGCGAACCGCACCGCCGACGTGCAGCGCATGGCGAATCTGCTGCAGGTTTCGTCGGCAATGGGGCGCGCAATGGAAGCGCTCGACCGTGCGAGCATGTGCGAGGCGATTTATCCCGTGCTGCGCGAGTGGCGCAGGAAGGGCCTGGGCGTTGCAGACGAACTCGCGACAATGGCGGTCATCGCTTCGTGCGCCGAAGGCTATCCGTTTCCCACGAATCTCGACCGGGACCCGCCTCTGGGGGGCCTCGCGCCAGAAAGCCAGCAGGCACTCATGCAGCGCGCGCTGCATGAGGACTGGGAGCCAGGCAGATTCGCCGTGGCGTTGCGCGCGCATGACGCGCGACGCGACCCCGCGTAAGCGCGGCGATGGCGTCGTCGACCACGAGACGGTGAGGTGAGGATATTCAGGATTGCTGCCGGATCAAGTCGACGCTCCCACCTCGGCGAAGCGCGCTTCGTTCAGATCGGCAATCAGCGAGGGACCGGTCGGGCGCCAGCCTAGCCGCGCCTGGGTGAGCGCGCTCGAAGCGGGCATGTCGAGGCCGACGAACATCCCCATCCAGCCGAAATGCGCGGCTGCCTCCTCCGGCGCGATCGAAACGACCGGCAGGCCGAGCCCGCGGCCTAGCGCCTCGGCGATTGCGCGGCTCGTCACGCCTTCTTCGCCAACCGCGTTGTAGCGCGCGCCCGGTTGACCTTTTTCAACGGCGAGCCGATAAAGGCGCACGACGTCGGAGAGGTGGCCCGCCGGCCAGCGGTTCTGGCCGTCGCCCACGTAGGCGCAAACGCCTTTCTCGCGGGCGATCGCGACGAGCGGCGTAATGAGCCCCTGCCGGAACGGGTTGTGGACCTGGGGCAGCCGCACCGCGCCTACATTGAGCCCTTGTTCCAACAGTACCTGCCCAGCCAGCTCGGACGCAATACGCGGGTTGGGATGGCCCGGATTGAAGACGTCCTCGCTGGCCAGTTCGCCTGGCTGGGCGTTGCCGATGCCCGTGCCGGACGTGATCAGTAGCGGACGATCCGAGCCGGCGAGGGCGGTGCCGAGCGCCGCAATGGCGCGCTTGTCCTTTTCGCAGTTTTCGACGAAGCGCGAAAAGTCGTGGTCGAAGGCCGTGTGGATCACGGCGTCCGCTTGCTCCGCGCCGCTGCGCAGGCTTGCCGGTTCCTCCAGCGTGCCGCGATGCACGCGTGCACCCGCCCTGGCGAGCGCCTGTGCGCCGGCTTCGGAACGGGTCATGCCGATCACTTCGTGACCGGCTTCGATGAGTTCCGGCACGAGCGCCGAGCCGATGAAGCCGGTCGCGCCAGTTAGAAAAATACGCATGGTCATCTCTCCTGGGTCATGACTGGCGTACTTTCTCCAAATTCTCTATACCGTTAAAGTAGTGAGTTCATCATAGTAAGATGACTAACAGGCTTTCCATTCCGATTCATTCGGCGGGCTCGTCGACGAGTTGTGCAGCATGAGCCCCGAGTTCGACGCACTGTGGCGCGAGAACGAAGTGCCGGCACATGCAGAAGCCGACCACGTGAAGCGCTTGCACCATCCCACGCTGGGTCTGATCGCGCTGGAGCAATCGGCGTTTTCCGTCGATGGCCGGCCCGACCTGCACATGATCGCCTACAACCCGGTCGATGCCGGGCAGGCCGAGCGCATCAAGGCGCTCATCGAAGTGTCGTGACCCTGCCGCACGCATCCTGACCTCCCTCGTCCTCCTCTCTCATCGCCACACTCCGAGCGTGTCCTGGCTGCACCACAGCGGGCGCGAGGCTTGCGGGCAAAGGCCGTCCGCTGCTCGCCGTCGCGAGCGCGTTTCGCTTCGCGGCAGCGAGGCACGGGCGGATTGCCAGCGCCGCATCCAACCAGGAGACGTGTCATGGGAGACGACAATAGCCCGCATCACGGATACGACCGGCGCCGCTTTCTTGCCGGCGTAGCGGCGGTTGCCGGCAGCGTTGCATTATCGGGCTGCGGTGGCGGAGGCGGTGACGACCCGGCCGGCCAGAACGGCGACGCGCCCGCGCCCTCGGTCGGCGACGTTCCCTCGCCGGACGGCGCTGACCGTTATAGCTTGCCGCGTCCGGCGTTGCCGAATCCCGCGAGTTCGGGCATCGACTTCATCGTGCTCGTCACGATGGAAAATCGTTCCTTCGACCACTTCCTCGGCTGGGTGCCGGGCGCCGAAGGCATGCCCGCGAACCGGCAGTTCAAGGACGCGTTCGGCGCGACGCAAACGCCGTTTTCGCTCGCAGCGAATTCCGCCTATGGCTACCAGGCGTGCGCGTACCAGGACCCCAATCACAGCTACGACGGCGCGCGTACGCAACTCGCTTCGGGCGCGATGAACGGCTTTCTCCTCACACCCGGCACGAGCCTGCATCAGGGCGACTTGCTGCCCATCGGTTACTACACTTCGGCCGATGTGCAGTTCTTCGACGCGGTCGCGAGCAGTTACACGATCGGCGACTTCTACTTCACCGGCATCCTCACCAGCACGTTTCCCAATCGCCTTTATCTGCACAGCGGCGCCACGGATCGCCTCGACGACAGTATCGACAATTCGACTCTCCCCACGATCTGGGACAGGCTCAGCGCCGCGAATATCGGCTGCAACTACTACTATCACGACGTGCCGTTCACGGCGCTTTACGGCAGGCGCCATGTCGGCATTTCGCGTCCGTTTGCGGATTTTGTCGCGCATGCCGGGACGGGTACGCTGCCGCCGTTCTGCATGGTCGATCCGGCATTCGCGGGCGAGCCGCAAGGCACTTCCGCGGACGATCATCCGCACGCGGACATCCGCAACGGCGAGGCGTTTCTCGGGCAGGTGTACGAAGCGCTGCGCACGAGTCCGACCTGGAACCGCACGCTGATGATCGTCGTGTATGACGAGTGGGGCGGCTTTCTCGAGCACGTGGTGCCGCCCACGAGGCCGATCAGCAAGAACGAGCTCGCGCTCGGCAACGACGGCAAGCTGGGTTTTCGCGTGCCGCTCGCGCTGCTGGGGCCGCGCGTTCGCGCGGGCACGGTCACGCGCTATCCGTTCGACCCGAGTTCGATTCACGCGCTGCTGCAATGGCGCTTCGGCTTGCCGCCGCTCGGCGTGCGCAGCAGCGATTCGGCGACCTTCAATCTCGCCTATGCGCTCGATTTCACCGATGCGCCGCGCACAGACGCGCCTGCGTTCACGATTGCCCAAGGCACATTCGGCGGGGAGTGCTCGGGGATCCCCGGGGTGTCGCCGTCGAATCCGGTGTCGTCGATCGATCAGTCGCAGCTCGCGACCAACCCGAACGTGGACCGCTTCGCGGACCTGCGCGCCAAGGCGGCGTCGTTAGGATTCCAGACGGGAGGTTAGCGCTGCGGGGAGGGCCGCCTGTGTCAGCGATCGCCGTGTCAGCGCACGGCGATCGATGCGGCGATCCGGTCGGCGAGTTCGCCGAGCACGCGACTGAGCGCAGCGGCTTGCGCGGCCGCATCGTGACCTTCGACCTGTGCGCTTAGCGCCGCCTCCTGGCTCATTGTGGTTCGTGCGGGCTGACCCGCGAGCAGCGTCCACGCCACTTGCAGCGTGAGCGTGCCGCCCGCGCTCGCGTTGCAGTCGAGCACCGTGACGACGAGCGTGCGCGTGCCGGCGGGCGCGGGCGCGTCCGGAAAAACGAATGCGCCGGGCGGCAGGCGCGGCAGCAGGTCCTGCGCGAGCGTGCTGCGCATCATCTGCCCGAGCGGCGCCCCCCAGCGGTCGTTGTCGTCGACGGCGAGCCGGTTGGGGGCGACATGCGTCACCACTTCGGGCCGGTCGAGCACGGCGGGAATATGCACGGCGCCCAGCTGCACCGGCGCCATGGCGGCGGTGGCAAGCGGCGCTTGCGCAGGCGTCGCGTTGAGCGTGACGTAACGCGTGGGTGCGCTGTGGCCACATGCGGTGATCCCGACGCCGATGCCCGCGAGCACGGCCGCATCTAGCAGTCGCGCGATCGAAGCCCGGCTCGCTTGGCGGCGCATCATTGGCTCTCCTCCTGCGCCTTGCCGCGCAGCAGCGCTTCGGGATGCCGGTCGAGATAGTCGGCTAGCGCGCGAACCGAGCGCGCGGTATCCGTCAGCTCGCGCAGCGCGGCGGGCAGGTCGTTCTGGCTCGAGGCGTCGGCGCCCAGCGTGCGATTGGCCGCCGCGACGGTGCGATCGGCTTCGTTCGCCGTCTCGCGCAGCTGCGCGACGAGCGGGCCGATCTTGGGCGACACCTGCGCGAGCGTCTGATCGATTTGCGCAACCGAGCGGTCGATATGCATGAGGCTGTCGCGGATCTGCGGCGAGGCGCTGATGGCGTTCACGTGCGCGGCAATGCTGCGCACTTCGTCGCCCGTTTGCTTGATCGGCAGGTCGTCGATCTTCCGGATCACCTCGCCGGCGCGCGAGGTCATGGTATCGAAATCGGCGGGGGCGACGCTCGGGATCACAGGGAGCCCGCTGTCGGCGGTGAGCGTCGCGCCCGCTGCGCCCGCAACGAAGTCGAGATTGACCTTGCGCGGCCCGAGGAGCGGCGGGTCCTGCGAAAGGCGCGCGCGCAGCCCGTCGGCGACGAGGTGATCGAGCATGCCGTCGACGAGCGGCCGCCAGTTGCCGTCCGCGGGCGGCGGTGCGCCGACGATGCCAAGCTGCGACGGGTCCAGCGCGAGTTGAACCGGGGTGCTCAGCGCGCCAGTGCGCACGTCGTAGCTCAGGCGCACGCTCGTGACGGTCCCCACGGGAAAGCCGCGCAGGTCCACTTCCGAGCCGGTCTCCAGGTTGCCGACCGCGCCGTCGAAGCGCACCGCATAGCGCACCATCGGACCGTGTTCGGGCGCAAGCGGGGGCCGGCGATCGCTGCCGTCGAAGTGGTCGGCATGTTTGCCGGGACCGGGCTCCATGACGATTTCGGGTCCCGAAAGCATGGCCTTCAGCGAGGCAGGGTCGCTCAAATCCACCTTCGCGCCGCGCAGGTAAAACCGCGTGCCCGAGAGCAAATACGGATTCTCCGCCCGGTCGATCCGGAGCTTTGCTTCGACATGCTGACCATCTGGCGCGAGCGACACGTCCGAGACGGCGCCCACTTTCACGCCGTGCAGCGTGACGATCGTGTCGTCGGGCTTCATGCCGTAGGCATTGTCGAACGTCACGACAACCGTCTCGCCGTCATGGACGAGCGCGCGCAGGCCGAGCCATCCCGTCGCGCCGATGGCGGCAATCGGCACGGCCCAGATCCAGCCGGGCCAGGCGCTGCGCCGCACTTCGGCTTGCGTGCGATGGCGATGCGGGCCGCTCATGGCTTTCTCCGCCTATGCACGTCCCACATCATGCGCGGGTCGAAGCTGCGCGAGGCCAGCATCGTGAAGAAGACGACGAGTGCGAACGCCGTCGCGCCGGTGTCGGGTCTCGCCACCGCCACGCCATCGAAGTGGATCAGCGGCACGAATGCCGCGATCGTGAAGACGTCGACGTTCGACCAGCGGCCCAGTTCGTCGATCCAGCGATAAAGATGGGCCTTGGCGCGCAGGTGCCGGCGCGAATGGCGCAAGACCGAGGTGATGAACCACGCCATGCCGCCGAGCTTCGCAAGGGGAATGACGATGCTCGTGCCAATGATCAGGATGCCGAACGGCCATAGTCCGACGTGAAAGAGCTGATAGACGCCGTCGATGATGCGGTGCGAGTCGTAATGCCCGAGTTGCCGCGACATGGTCATCGGATAGAAGTTGGCGGGCACGGTGAGCACGAGCGCCGCGAGCGTGAGCGCGGCCGCGCGCACCACGGCGTCCGGCTTGCGCGCGCGCAGTTTCAGGCCGCAGCGCGGGCATGGCCGGCCTTCATGCGAAATGGGCACGACGAGGTCGCACACGGGGCAGGACAGCGCGCCATGCCCGTGCGGCGCCTGTTGGTCGGGGACGATGGCGCGCCAGACGGTGCGGCGATCGAGCGAGGCGCGCGTGAGCATCGACATGAGCGCGGCTAGGATGAAACAGTAGCCGCCCGCCCCGATCGTTCCCGTGAGGTTCTGCGTGACGCGCGCATAGCCGACGAGGCAACCGGCGAGGTAGACGTCGGGCATGGCCCAGATGTCGAGCGCGATGGACCAGCGAAAGAGCGTGCCGATATGCCTGAATCGCACACCGAAGCCGAGCAGTCCCAGCACGATCATGAGCAGGCCGAAGCGTACGAACGGCAGCACGATGCCGAATGCGCCGAGCAACAGCGCGAGCGCGAGCCAGCCGTCGCGCCAGATCGACACGATGCCCGACGCGAGAACGGATGAACGATCGGCGCCGAGCATGTGCACCGTCATCAGCGGCGCGAGGTTGGCGGGGAACAGCAGGACGAAGGTCGTGATGGCGCAGGCGAGCGAAGCGGTGATGCTGCGCCCGCTGCGCCGCTCGAGCGGGTAGTGGCAGATCCTGCAGCGCGCGAGCATGCGCGGGCCGAGCGGAGGGATGTCCTCGAGGGCGCCGCATTCGGGACAGCCGATCGTCATGGGCGGAGCTCCTGACTACGCCTCGCGATGACACACGATTCGCATCAGTGAGGCGATTTCACGACCACGCGCATAAAGCGTTCCCGAGCCGGGGTTGGCTTTCAGCCTTCGGATTTATTGCGGTTCAAGACCCATGCCGCGCCGAGCGCGAAGCCGACAGCGGCGGCGAGCCCGAGCGCGGTCATGGGCTTGTCGGCGACGTTGTCGCGTGTTGCGTCGGCCGCATCGTTCAAGGCCTGTTGGGATTTGCCGTACAGCACCTTTGCCTTGCCGGCCAGGCCCATGGCGGGGTCGCGCAGCATGCGGCCGGCCAGGTGCTGCGCTTCTCCCGCGACCTCGTTCGCGATGGCGTGTGCGTGTCTCGTGTCCATGATCGTGCTCCTGTGTGCTCAGGGTGGGTCATTGAGTTTGCGCGCTCCACTTGCGCAATGACGGCGGAGCAACGCGAATGCCCGCAGTGCAGCGATCGATGAAACACGGGCGAATCAGCGCTCGCGCGCAAGCATCAGCGCGGCGGTGAGCTAATCAAGGCCGGTAGGCCTGGCGAGATCAAGGCCGGTAGGCCTGGCGAGATCAAGGCCGGTAGGCCTGGCGAGATGCCGATCGAAGCCGGCCTGCGCGTTGCGCTGCACGCCGGGGCGACGCTTTCCGAGGTGAAAGGCACGTCGGGCCTGACTTATTTCGATGCCTGAAAAGCGCGGGGCGCAGGAACATGCGATGCGAAGTTAAAGGTATCCGAAGTCCGATTGGCTGATCATGCCGGCATGCCCGATGCACCGTATCAATGGGGATGCCGCGGGTTGGAACATCGGAGCGAGTTGGGAGGGAAACGACGATGCGCAGGAAATCACGCTCATTGCGAGCGATGGCCGATAAATGGCTCTTCTTGCGGCCGGACACGCAAGTGCATGTGACGCGTGTTGCGCAGGGTGCGAGGAAGCATCGGTCGTGCGTCTATGTCAGCGCGGTCGGCGCCGTCGGCGAATCGGGCATGTTCTTCTTTCGTCACGACGACGGCAGCTGGTACATCTTTCCGCCGGACGAAGCGCGTCCGGCGCTCGGCGTCGAGGGCCGTGACGTTTGAGCGCCGAAGCAAGCTGCGACACGCCCGGCCGGCGCGCTGGCGCCGTTCACGGGCCGAACAGGCCCTGCGTTGGCAGCGACAGGTTGCCGTGATCGACGAAGCGTGTGCCGCCGCCGATGCCGCCCGCCAGGCGCCCGCGTATTTCGTAGGGAATGTTGCCGGCCTGTGCGCTGCCCGCAAAGGCGAAAGCCTGCCGGACGGCGGAGAGTGCCGGCACGGTCAGCGGCACGATGATCACCGCTTCGCCGAAGCGCGGCACGACGCCGCTTTGATCG
The DNA here is from genome assembly GCF_040948855.1 of Paraburkholderia sp. BR10882. Classification (NCBI taxonomy): domain Bacteria; kingdom Pseudomonadati; phylum Pseudomonadota; class Betaproteobacteria; order Burkholderiales; family Burkholderiaceae; genus Paraburkholderia; species Paraburkholderia sp. BR10882. The sequence goes on from NZ_JBFPKP010000014.1 coordinate 75,505, forward strand.
CTTACGCCGCTCGCGAACGATTGACCGTTCAGGTCCAGTTGCAGTGACACGCCGCTAAATTCGACCGGCGTGTCGTTGGGATTCTGGATGCGCAACTTCACGTTGAAGCGCATTTCCATCCCCTCGCCCTGGAGTGGCTCCAGCCCCGCCACGTTGACCCGCAGCGGGTCTCCCGTCAACCCCGCGCAGCCGCCAAGCCAGAACAGCACACAAAGCAAGGCGCAAACAAGTCGCATTGAGCGCCTGACGTCAGGTGCTGGCATGGCGAGTACCTCGTCTGGAGAGTCCGCGGGTGCCGCTTAGTGTAGCGTCGATCCTTCGCGGATTTCGCGCTATGCGCCCGACTGTTGCCGGCCCTCGAGTTTCGATTCGCGGGTTCGAGCGGGCGAAGTCGACCGGATCGATCCGGATTGCATGGATTCGGGCCAAACCTGGGATACGATGCGTCCCCGACGCTTAAGCGATATGCGCCACACGCGGCCTGGATTCTTTCAATCTGCTTTCGCTGGTCGTCGTGCTGCTCCTGCAGGGCACGCGCCAGTTTTTTGGCATGCGTGCCGTGTGGCGGTGCAGCCGTCGCCCTGGAACGTGGTGCTGCTCGGCCTTGCGATCGTCACGTTGCCTTGCATGTCTATCGGCATGGTGATGCTCGCTCACGACCGGATACCTGGGCGCATGGAAAAACTCGCGACGATCGACGAACTGACGGGCGCCTCGGTCGACTTCAGCCGCGAGGTGCAGACCGTCCTCTATTCGCGCAACGACGGCGACGTGCAGATCATGGAGGGCCCGCAGGTTCAGTGGTTCGACACCCTCTGCAAGCGCAGTCTGGAAAGCGGGCGGCGCGTGGTCAGCAACGTCAAGGATATCCGGGGCGATTCGCGGGCGGCCTCCGAACTCGGGATTTGCACCTATGCGAGCGCACCGGTCTGCGCGCAAGGCGGCGCCGTGATCGGTACGCTATGCGCCATCAGCCGGAACATCTAGCACAACGCGCCCTGATCGACGACATGACGGAACTGCCCAACCGGCGCGCGGCTCGCGCCGGCAAGAGCAACTGGACATTCGGGTAAGTCTTCGACTGCCGCTTTCAACCCCTTTAGGGTCTTCCCTGCCATAGGTGTTTCCGCCTGTTTTTGACGACTCGACGCGCGTATTCTGGACTGCTACCTTGCCGGGCGCAGGTGCACCCGCAGCGTCGATCACGTTTGCGGCGTGCGCCGCGAGGGAATGTCCGCGCCGCAACCATGCGGGCGGTGTTTATGTTCTTGACCACCTTGATATCCAGAACCGAGGGGATCCCATGAAAAAGTTGTTTGCAGCCGTATCTATTGCCTTGATCGCCTCCACGGCCAGCGTCGGCGCCTTTGCGGCGGACACCATTCGCTTCGGTGTCGATGCAAGCTATCCGCCGTTCGAATCGAAAGCGCCGGACGGCAAACTGGTCGGCTTCGACATCGATCTCGGCAACGAGATCTGCCACCGTCTGAATGCCAAATGTGTCTGGATCGAGAACGACTTCGACGGCATGATCCCGGCGCTGAAGGCGCGCAAGTTCGACGGCGTGCTTTCGTCGATGTCCATGACCCCGGCGCGCAAAGAGCAGATCGCGTTCTCGGACAAGCTGTTCAACACGCCGACGCGTCTCGTCGCCAAGACGGGTTCGGGCATCATGCCGACCGCCGAATCGCTCAAGGGTAAGCGCGTGGGCGTGGAGCAGGGCACGATTCAGGAGGCCTACGCAAAGGCGCATTGGGCAACGGCAGGCGTTGAGGTCGTGCCTTACCAGAACCAGGACCAGGTTTATCAGGACCTGCTGGCCGGCCGCGTGGACGCCGCGCTGCAAGACGCCGTGCAGGCCGACGTGGGCTTCCTGAAGACGCCGCGCGGCAAGGGCTACAGCTTCGCGGGCGGCGACCTCGACGATCCGGCAACGCTCGGCAACGGCGCCGGCATCGGCCTGCGCAAGGAAGACGCCGCGCTCAAGACGAAGATCGACGGCGCGATCGCCAGCATCATCAAGGACGGTACGTACAAGAAGATCGAGAAGAAGTACTTCGACTTCGACGTGTATGGCAAGTGATGTGACGCGTCCTGCGTGACGTGTGCACGGCGCGAGAGCGGATGCACCGCTCTCGCGCCGCGTGTCAGCGGAGCGTGCTACGCGGCCTCGCGCAGTGTCTTCGCTTGAGTCGAGTCTTTTTTCGGTGGCGCTCCGAACATTCGCGTGTATTCGCGGCTGAACTGCGAGGCGCTCTCGTATCCCACTTCGAAGGCGGCGGCCTGTACGCTCATCGACAGCGAAAGCAGCAGTCTGCGCGCTTCCAGCAGCCGCAACTGCTTCTGGTACTGAAGGGGCGGCAGCCCGGTCAGCGCCTTGAACTGCCGGTGGAACGCCGAAGCGCTGAGCTGGGCGACTGCCGCCAGGTCTTCCACCCGCACGGGTTCGGCAAACCGCACACGCAAGTTTTCCACCGCGCGCAGCAGGCTGTGAGAAGGGCTTTCCGTCGACGCCAGCCTCGCGATTTCCGAACCGTTCGGACCGCTTAGCAACCAGTAGCAGATCTCGCGCATCAGCATGGGATACAGCATGCCGATGGCGTCCGGCGTGTCCAGCAGGCGCACGGCGCGCAGCGCGCAATCGGCGAGGGGGCCGTCGAAGTTCGCGACGAACACGCCGCGGCTTGCGTCCGCCGCCGGCACGGGCGCAGGCGACATCTCCTTTGCCACGGCGCGCAACATGGCCAGGTCCAGCTCGAGAATCAGAACCAGGCAAGGCTTGTCCGGGCTCGCCTCGAACACGCGGCCCCGCGACGGCGTTTCCACGCCGACCACGAGCCCTTGACCGGCGCGATACTCCAGTTGTTCCCCGCCAAAACTGGCCCATTTGGCGCCCTGGGCGACGATGCACAAAGCCGGCCGCGCCGAGCGAAACGTGGGCGGCGCGGGATGGTCGGAGCGCAGGATGAGCAGTCCGTCGACAGCGGTGCTGTATGGGCTCGTGCCCGGCTGTGTTTGCGTGTAGCGCAGCAGGGCGGCGGCCAGATCGTTTGTCATGGGGGCTGGATAAGAAACGCGCGACGGAAAGTGCGCGACGGTCCATCTTAGTCAGCGAAGCAGGATTAGGCAAGAATCGGGGAGATTCGGGTATTCACTCGCTGGTGACGTCAGGCGCAGAATCGACGCTATCCAACTCAGCGAGAGGTGCCAAATGGCAACGAACAACGGCAGTCAGTCGGGCCCGAAAATCGCGGTCGTCACCGGAGGCAGCCGAGGGATCGGTCGCGACACGGTGCTGCGGCTGGCAAGCCGCGGCGTCCATACGGTTTTCACCTACAACACCAATCGAGACGAGGCGGAGAAGGTCTCTGCCGAGATCGCGCAAGCGGGCGGCCGGGCGATTGCCCTGCAGTTGAATATCGCGAATTCGGGCGCGTTCGACGACTTCGTCGCGCGCCTGCGAGAGGCGCTTGGGACGCTCAATGCAACGGGCTTCGATTATCTGGTGAACAACGCCGGTATCTCATCGACGGCCACGCTCGCAGCGGGCACCGAATCGGAGCTCGACGCGCAGTTCGCGGTGCATTTCAAGGGGCCGTTCCTGCTGACGCAAAAGCTGCTGCCGCTCATTCATGACGGCGGCCGGATTGTGAACATCTCCTCGGGCCTTGCGCGCTTCGCGTACCCGGGCCGCTCGATTTATGGCCCGATGAAGGCGGCTGTCGAAGCGCTCACGCGCTATATGGCGCTCGAACTCGCGCCGCGCAGGATCGCGGTCAACGTCGTGGCGCCGGGCGCCATTGCCACCGACTTCAGCGGCGGTATCGTGCGGGACAATCCTGAGGTCAACAAGGCAGTGGCGGAACATACCGCGCTGGGCCGCGTGGGATTACCGACGGACGTGGGGCCGGTGATTGCCGGTCTACTATCGGATGACTTTGGCTGGGTGAACGCGCAACGCATCGAGGTGGCTGGCGGCATTCATATCTGATTGCGCGGTTGATTTCGCGCGTCAAGGCGTGACGCTTTTGCCGGACGCGTCGACTTCGATACCCCAGTCGCCCTGTTCGAGCCAGTCGTCGCCGAGCAGTTCGGCCGGATGCTGCGTGCGGCTCTGGCCGTTGCCGCATCGCATGTCGTTGGCCGGGCAGTAGTGGTCGCAGCCCCAGCACAGGCGCTCGGGGCGCAGCGGGTGAATCGGAAACTTCTTTGCCATGATGTCGCCCCCGCGCGATCTCGGACGGAACGCAATATCGAGATTGTGTTCTTTCCGCGGCACGGTGGCAGATGGCAGACTGTCGCGCCCAGGAAGGGCGGTGAAGAGGTAGAAGGCCGCGTCGCTCTCCCTGCGTGTTGTTGCCACAGGGTCATGCTATGGTCGTACGGCGTCCGGCCGATCCGGTCGCCGCGCCTGGAAGCGCTGAACACAACGACCTGCGTGCTCCTCCATGACCCGTTCGAGTCCTTTCCCGCCAAAGCGGCGCCGTGCGTGGCCGCTGATTTTGCTGTGTGCCGTCAGCATCGTCCTGGCTGCCATGGTGCTGGCGGGCTGGCTGGCATTGCGCGGCAGCTTGCCGCAGCTGGACGGCACGCGTGCCGTGCCGCTCTCCGCACCGGTAACGATCGGGCGCGATGCGCTCGGCGTGCCGACGGTGCAGGGCGACACGCGTGGCGACGTTGCGTATGCGAGCGGTTTCCTTCACGCGCAGGACCGCTTCTTCCAGATGGATTTGCTGCGCCGGGTCGCCGCTGGCGAAATGGCGGCACTCATCGGCCCGGCGGCGCTGCCGCTGGACCGACGCGACCGGCCCTTGCGCTTTCGCGAGCACGCGCAGGCGGCGCTCGCCGCGCTCTCCGCCGACCAGCGGGAGCTGATCGAGCGCTACACGGCGGGTGTCAACGACGGCCTGCGTTCGCTTCGCGCGCGGCCGTTCGAATACTGGCTGTTGCGCGCGCAACCGGCGCCGTGGCGTCCCGAAGACACAGTGCTCGCGGTGTACGCGATGTACTTCGATCTTCAGTATGACCAGGTGAGGCGCGTACTCTCTCGCGCGGCGTTGCGCGAGCGCGTGCCGGCCGATCTGCTTGCGTTCCTGCTGCCTGAGACGAGCCACTGGGACGCCCCGCTCGACGGGCAGCGCCCATTGGCGCAGCCGCCGGCGGCGCTGCCCGCCGCGCCGCCGTCATGGCTCCCGTCAACGCGGTCCGCCGTCGATGCCGAACCGGAGGCCAACGTACTTGTCGCCGGCCTGCCTGGTTTCGTGAGCGGCTTCGCGGGCGGCGGGAGCGCGGTCGATTCGATGGTCGGCAGCAACGGTTTCGCGGTCGACGGCGCGCACAGCGCACACGGCGGCGCGCTGCTCGCGAGCGACATGCACCTCGGCCTGTCGTTGCCGAACATCTGGTACCGGATCTCGCTCGTCTATCCTGCGCCCGAAGGCGGCGAGCGGCGCATCACGGGCGTCAGCTTGCCGGGTACACCGTTCGTCGTGGCCGGCAGCAACGGCCATATCGCCTGGGGCTTCACGAACAGCTATGGGCGCTTCGTCGATCTGGTCGAACTTCAACGCGATCCGGCCGATCCACTGCGCTACCGCGTCCCGAGCGGCGGATGGGAGCGCGCGCAGGTGATCCACGAGCGGCTCGACGTGAACGGCGGCGCGAGCGTCGATCTGCCGGTCGTACAAACGCGCTGGGGGCCACAGATTGTGGCCGGCGAGCGCGCGTATGCATTGCATTGGGTCGCGCAGGACCCGCAGGCGACCAACATGAACTTCATGCGGCTCGAAGGCATCACGAACGTCGCCGACGCGTTGCATGCCGCGCAGACCTTCGGCATGCCGACGCAGAACTTCATGGTGGCCGACGCGCAAGGCCATATCGGCTGGACGCTCGCCGGGCCGCTGCCGCGCTTCGCGGATGCTAATGCGGACGCTGAAGTGAGCGGTCAGGCGGCCGCGCTCGCGAGCATGCCGTACCTCTCAGGGACGTACGCCGGCTGGCAAGGATATCGGACGCCCGATGCGTATCCGGTGCGCGTCGATCCGCCGGCCGGCCGCATCTGGACCGCGAATAACCGTACCCTGCCGCTGGAGGAAGTGGCGCGAATCGGCGATGCCGGCACCGATCTCGGCGCGCGCGCCACGCAGATTCGCAACGACCTGCTCGCGCTGCCGCACGCGAGCGAGCGCGACATGCTCGCGGTGCAGACCGACGATCGCGCGTTCTGGATCGAGTACTGGCGACGCGTTGCGCTCGACGCGCTCGATGCACGCGCGCTCGACGGCCATCCTCAACGCGCCGAATTCCAGCGCCTCGTTCAGGCGTGGGATGGCCGCGCCGATGTGAATGCTGTCGGCTACCGGCTGGTGCGCGCGTTCTACGACTCGCTCTACGAAGCATGGTTCGGGGTACTTGACAAACAGATGGCCGCGATTGCGCCGGACCTCAGCTATCGCGCGGCGAACTCGCGTTACGAAGCGACGATGGAGACGCTGGCCGACCATCGCGCGTGGATACCGGGAGGCTTCGCGGACTGGCGCGCGTTCATGCTGGACCGCATCGATCACACGATCGCCCGGTTGCCCAAGGGCACCACGCTCGAAGAGGCGCGCTGGGGCGAGCGCAACCGCTCGACCATTGCGCATCCGTTCGCGCGCATGGTGCCGGCATGGCTGCCGTGGGTTCGCGGCTGGCTCAGCGCGCCGCACGACCCGCTCCCGGGCGACATCAACATGCCGCGCGTGCAGGCCCGGGCATTCGGCGCGTCCGAGCGTTTCGCGGTGTCGCCGGGGCGCGAACAGGACGGCATCTTCGAGATGCCGGGCGGGCAATCGGGCAATCCCATGTCGCCGTATTTCCTCGCGGGGCATGAAACGTGGGTGCATGGCGACGCGGCGCCGTTCTTGCCGGGCGCAGTGGTGCATACGCTGAAGCTCGTACCGGGCAGCGCGCAGCAGGCTGGAAACTGAGGGCTCTCAGCGTCATGGATGTCACGTCCCCCTCGAAATGCGGCGCGCGCAGCGGGTTAGCAGAACTCCGCTGACACCGCTAGAAGCGCTGGCTGATTCTCCCTATATCCGTTGCCCTCCTGCCCGTGGTGGGGGGATTGCATCAAGCTTGGCGCGCTTGCGTCGAGGCTTTCGCTCGCCGTGATACACATAAAGCGGAATCGAATAAGGGGACAGCCATGAGATGGCTCGATCGCATGACGGTGTTCAAAAAGCTGCTGACAGCATGCATCAGCAGATCGGTTTCGCACCCGTGCCGGCAGGTGTGGACAACGCCGAGCTCGTACGCCGCGCCATTGCGCCGAGTGTCGCGTTGGGAGACAGCGTCGCCGCGCTGATCGATTCGCTGCAACGCGAGGCCAAGAGTGCGCAGACCGAAGCCACGGTGCAATTCCAGCATTTGCGCACCCTCATCGTGGCGATGCTGCTCGGTGCGGTCGCGACAGGCGCATTGCTGGCGTGGTTGATTTCGCAGCGGCTTTCGCGCCAGCTGGGCTGCGAGCCGGCTCACGCCATGGAAATCGCGGGCCGTATCGCGGCTGACGATCTTTCGGTATCCATAGCAACGCATGCTGGCGATACGAGCAGCTTGCTGTACGCGCTCGGCGAGATGCGTGCGCAGCTAACCGGCATCGTCGCCGACATTCGCGCGGTCGCGCAAATGGACCAGGTCACGCAGCAAAACGCGGCCTTGGTCGAGCAGGCGGCTGCCGCGGCAAGCTCGATGGCCGATCAGGCGGCGCAGTTGCAGCAGGCGGTGTCGGTTTTCAGATTTGTGGGCGCTTGACGTAAAAGCGGATGCCGCAGCGATCGTTGCGGCATCGGAGCGTCATCGGGAAAGACCGCGTGCGTCGACTGGCCAGATCGCTTCCACGCGATCGCCCCGAAAGCAGAGGTCGCGTGTAAACGCCGCTGGCAACCCGTTCGGGGCGTGCAACCATGCTGCACCAGTATTGCACACGCCGTGGCCGGCCTCCGCGGAGCGCCGGCTTTTGCCGGTAGGACCAAGGTCTGATTGTCCGCATCCGCCACGGCCGCCATGATCTGCGTGTGTTGCTCGCCAGATTCGCTACTCAGGGGTGCGTGAATGGGGTCTCTGTCCAATTTCGTGAAGCGCGCGTGGCTCGCCGCCGCGGTGCTGCTCGCGGCCGGTTGCGCCCAGCCGTGGCAAAGCATCGAACCGGGCAGCGACCAGTCTGCGTTGATCGCGCGTCTCGGGCCGCCGCGCGAAACCTATAACCTGCCGGACGGCGGCAAACGTCTCATGTGGCCGACCCAGCCGATGGGGTCGACGAACACCGTCGCCGACATCGACGCGAGCGGCAAGGTCGTGAGTGTGCGTCAGGTCATGCAGGAGAGCGAGTTCTATCGGGCGAAAGTCAACGAGTGGACACGCAACGATGTCCTGATCAATTTCGGCCGGCCCGCGGAGACGGCCTACTTTTCGCGCATGCAGCGGGAAGTCTGGTCCTACCGCTACATCGCGAACAACATCGACTACATGATGTTTCACTTCTACTTCGACGATCAGGGCATCTTGCGGCTCACGCAGAAGACGCCCGACCCAATGCGCGACCGGTACCTGAGGCGCGGGTTCTAGACCGGGTTCCGTTTAGAGGCGTGTGTGCGTAACGCCCAGGATTCGACGACTCTGCACCGCCTCGCGCGTGCGTGGCTATCGGCTGCGCTACTCGTGCTGCCTGGCGTCTTGCGCGCCATGGAGTTCAATATCTACTGAAGCTTTGCGCGAGCGCCGCTTTCGTTACCGGCTAAGGGCAGAGCAAGGGCATGGATTCGAAACTCGCGCAATGCGTGCGGCCACAAGGCGTGCCTGTTGAAAAGCTGCCAGCTGCGCGTGGCAGAACTCAGGCGGCGCAGCTAGTGGCAATACAGGTCGTTTTCCGCGTTGAACATGTCGAACGCGAGGCTGATTGCCTGATCTTTGCGCACGGTCGCCAGCCAGCGGCTGCGTTGCCACTGCGCCACCGTATTGCCGACAAAGACCGCGCTTGCCGCGTCGCCCGCGCGCGTGGCGATGAACGCCGCCTGCGCAGCGATGGTTCCGGGTAGCGGGCGATAGTAGGACCAGTCCGCCTGCTTGAGCAGCGCCTCGATCACGAATTCGTCGTCGACAAGGGCGGCGCAATCGCCCGCCTGGAACGCCAGCAGCGCATCGAGCGACCGGTCGAATCCGCGCAGGTTCGCGTGGTACTCGCGCGCTGCGCGCCGTGCATAAGGGTTGCCTTGCGATGCGCAAATCGCGCGGCCGCTCAGGTCTCGCCATGTCCGCACGTTGCCATGATCCAGCACGAGCGCCATGCCACGGCCGCTCGAATACGAAGCCGGTGCGAACGCGACCCGCGCGTCGGGCGAGAAGTCCAGGCCGGCAATGGCGGCATCGGCTTTGCCCGCCTGCAGCGCGGCACGCGCGGCGGCCGGTTGGGCCAGCAGGAACTGCACAGGCAGCCCTGCGCGGCGAGCGAGGTCCGAAGCGAGCGCCGCCGCGAACGGGTCGGGCGAGCGCAGCGCGCGGTCGACCTTGCCGACATAAAGCGCAGGCGCGGGGCGCGGGGGCACCGCCACGATCAGCACGCCGCGTGCTGCCGCGGCTGCGAAAGGCAGGTCGCTTTCGGCAAGGGCGCGTGGCAACTCGCGGTTCAGCGCCCACGCGAGCAGCGCGAGTAATGCGAGCGCTGCGAACGTGGCCGTTAGCGCGGTGGCGGGCCAGCGCAGGCGCCGCGGAATTGCCGAAGCGTCGAGCTCAGCGTTCCTAGCCATTCTGCGCGAGTCCGACGCGCCAGCGCAGCAGTTGCCGTTCGAGTATCGACAGGCCCTGATTGATCAGCAGTCCAAATATGGCGAGCAGCACGATGCCTGCGTACATATCGGGAATCTGAAACGTCTCCTGCGAATTGAGCGTATAGAAGCCGAGCCCCGAACGTGCCCCGATCATTTCCGCCGCCACCAGCGCCGTAATGCTGTAGGCGCCCGCCAGACGCACGCCTGTGAGGATCTGCGGCAACGCAGCCGGCAGCACGACCTTCGTCGCGATAAAGCGCTGCGAGGCGCCCATCGAGCGCGCGCAGTCGATCAGCACGCGCTCGACCTGTTTCACGCCCGCAATGGTGTTGAGCAGCACCGGCCAGAACGCGGCCCACACGACAATGGCGATCTTCGACGACTCGCCGATGCCGAGAAACAACATGAAAACGGGAAAGAGCGCAAACGCCGACACCTGCCGCAGCAGTTGAAAGACAGGATCGACGACGCGTTCGACGCGCTTGAACCATCCCAGCAGGAAGCCGCATGCAATGCCACCGGCCACGGCAAGCAGCAAACCGCTGATGGAGCGCACGGCGCTCGCACCGATATGGGTCCACGCGTCGCCGTTTTCGAAGAGCCGCGCGATGGCGAGGGCGACTTGTGAAGGCGGGCTCAGGTAAGCCGCGTTGACCACGCCGAGCCGGGGCAGCAACTCCCACAACAGGAGGAAGGCGGCGAGCGCGAGGGAGCGCTCCACGCCTACGTAAAGGCGCGCGAAAGATGAAGCTGTGTGCGCGCGCTGAACGCTGTGCGAGGATTCGCGGACCGCGCCCGGGTTGGACATCGAGTCAGACATCGAATCGGACATGATCGGCTCCCGTCAATGCATGGGTTTGCGGCTGTGCGTCGAGTCGCGTGTCGAGTTCCGTGCTGAGGCTCGCCCATGCGCGCTGACGCAGCGCGACGAACGCCGCCGAGTGACGCAGCGCGGCGTCGCGCGGGCGCGGCAGGTCGACGTCGATGATCTCTTTCACGCGTCCGGGGCCGCGCCCAAGAATGGCGATGCGATCGGAGAGAAAGATCGCCTCGTCGATGCTGTGCGTGACGAACACGACGGTCGTGGCGCTTTGCTCCCAGATCGCGAGCAGTTCCTGCTGAAGCAATTCGCGCGTCTGTGCGTCGAGCGCGCCGAACGGCTCGTCCATCAGCAGGATCTCGGGGCCATAAGCGAGCGCACGCGCGATGGCCACGCGCTGGCGCATGCCGCCGGAAAGCTGATGCGGATAGTGATTCGCGAATTCCAGCAGGCCCACGAGGCGCAAGAAGCGTTCGGCCTCGCTGCGCCGCTCGACGCGTTTCATGCCGCGAATTTCGAGTCCCGCCTCCACGTTCTTGCGCACGGTGCGCCACGGAAAGAGCGCGTAGCCCTGAAACACGAAGCCGAGCTTTTGCCGCACGGCGCTCACGGGGTCGCCGTCCACGCGAATATCGCCCGAGGTTGGCAGCGTGAGGCCGGCGAGCACGTTGAGGAAGGTCGACTTGCCGCAACCGCTCGGCCCCAAAAGCGCCATGAATTCGCCTTCGCGTACGGCGAGATCGAAGCGTTTGAGGACCGTATGGTGCGTGTCCGTTTGCGCGTTGCTATAGGTGAGGGAGAGATCGCGCGCGACGATCTTCTCGCGTAGCGCAGTTGCCATGCTCACGAGCGTGTTCCGTTCGGCAAAATCGTCGCGCTGGCCTGGGCCTCGTGCTTCGCGAACGGATTGAAGTCGTTCGTGTAGACATCCTTGACGTTGACCTTGCCCTTCGGAATCCTGCCTGCCGTTTCGAGGATATCGATGTAGTACTGGATGGGCGGCTCCGTGACCACGAGATCCTTCACGTAGGCATAGCGCTCCACGAGCCGAACGTCGATGCCGAGCCGCTCGGCCGTCAGCTTGCGCGCTTCGTCGGGATGCGCATTGACCCAGTTGCCCGCCTTCGCGATGGCCGTGACGAAGTCGCGCACCGCCTGCGGGTGGGCACGAGCAAACGCGCCGTTCACGCTATAGGGCGCCATGCCGCCAAGGCCGTGGTCCTCGTCCCAGTCGCTCCACAGCTTGCGCAGTTGCGGATCGGCCTCCGCCGAGCCGGAAAAGGGCGGATGAATGATCGCGACATCCACGTTCTTCGTGACGAGCGCCTGCTCGGACTGATTGTCGGGCACGACGAGCCAGTTCACCTTCGATACATTCACACCGTGTTGCGCCAGATACTTTTTGGTCACGAACTCCGCGCACGCGCCGAAGCTATTGAACGCTACCGTTTTGCCTTCGAAGTCCTTCGGACCGAGAATGCCCGAATCCTTGCGCACGAAATACTTCATGTGCGGCGCGTCGGGCAGTGTTTCGCCGCCTGCGGAAATGACCTTGATATCGGCGCCGCTGGCAATCGCGGAGATGACGAGCGGCACCATGCGCGTGCCGAAATCGATATCGCCGGTGCCCACGAGCGGAATGATCTGCGGCGCGGAAATCTTGCCGACATATTTGGGCCGCGTGCTCGTGTTGTCGAAGTAGCCGAGCTTGTCGGCGAGATAGACCAGGTCGAACGCGGGATTGTCGGGGTACTTGAAGTAGGTGATTTGCTGCTGCGCCGGCGCTTGTCGGGTCGTGACAGACGCGTCTTGCGCCTGCTCCCCATGCGGCTTGCAACCGCCCTGAAGTACCAGGACCGCAGCGGCGCACGCGGCAAGCAGAACGGTTCCGGCGGAGCGCCGACGGATTTTCGGGGAGAACGCCTTCATGAGCGGAGACTCGGCAACGAGCAGGGTAGTGGATTGACGATGCTCGATGATTGTCGATCTGCAACGATTCCAGGCAAACCAACGAATTATGATTTGCTTAGTTGTTCGTATCGACAATGCGTCAATCCGGCTACTCTGCAGTTGCTTCGAAATATCCGCTGCGGCGGTGGTTTTGCTTTTTGCGTTGATTGGGTGCGAAAGGGGCGGGCCGCACGCCACGCCCCTTTCGAACGCTCAAGGCAGCGAGATCGTCAAATTTGCCGATTGCGGCCCGAGCTTGATGAGTTGCGTATACGGGGCGAGCATGTGCACCGTGTTGTCGCGCAGCCAGGTGCTGAGGCCGAGCCAGGCGAGCAGACCCACCAGCGCGAACACCGCGCCGATGGACCACAGCGGCACCTCGCGTTTGAGGCGGTGCGCAACCTGATCGGGCAGCGGCCAATGCGGCGCGAAGGCCGCGCGCTTGCCCTTGATATGCGCGATCTCGTCGCCCAGGCGCGCCGTGAGATAGGCGAGCTTTTCCGGCCCTTCGAGAATGTACTTGCCCTGGAATCCGAGCAGCAGGCACATATGGAAGACCTCGAGCGACTGCAGCCGCGGCGCGCCTTGTGCGCGACATTCCTCGAGATACTGGAAGAACTTCTCGCCCGCGAGTTGCTCGCCAAAGAGCGCGAGCTGCAAGGGGCGGCGTTCCCACTCGGCGCGAATACGGAACGACGACGCCAGCACCGATTCGTCGAGTGCGGCGCAGAACGCGAACTTGGCCGCGTACACGTCTTCGGCCGCGACGTTCAGTTTTTTCGCGCCGCGCTCGAAATCGCCCAGAAACTGCTGCACGCGCGCGCCGAATTCGCTGGCGTCGCCGGGCTCGCGGCCGTTCTTCAACAGGAACAGCATGAAGAAGCCGTCGTAGAGCAAATCGAGCAGCGAGCGCACCTGGTAAGCGGGCTCCGCGGCAGGCGCGGGGTGATTCACGGGCGGCGCCGCGTCGCCGAAAAGGGAAGGGGCGTTGCTCATGACGTCACCGCGATCAGTTCGAGTTTGAGATCGTTGATGCCCGAGGGCGCATAGACCATGGCCGACTGCGCCTGCACCATGCGCTCATAAAGCGCGCTACGCGCCTCGAACGCGAAATAGCATGCGCCGGGCCGCACGGGAATGGCGGGCGGCACCTGGGGCGTGTAGACGAGCCGCACGCCCGGCATGGCCGAGAGCACGAGCTTGTCGACGTCGTCGGGCGCGCCGACCTTGAAGCGAGCCGGCACGGCCTCGACGAGGTCGACGGCGGGCATGTCTGCCGAAACCGCGAGATAGAACGTGGTCTTGTCGTCGATCTTGCCCGAATCGAGCCGGCCGATATGGAACGACGGACGCACTTCTTCGAGCGCAATGGCGAAGTATTGCGTGGAGATCACCGTTTCGAGCAGGTCGCGCAGTATCGTATCGAGGCGCGCAAAGCCGGGGCCGGGATCGTCGTGACGGTACGCCGGCAGGTCGGCCAGCGCGTAGCCCTTGGAGAACGTCATGAGCTGGCCCGCGAGGCGCAGCAGCTCGTGAAAGAGCCGCTCGGGGTGAAGCGCCGCATGCTGATAGAGATGTGCGAGCGTGGCGAACGCGCCGCTCGCCGTATGCAGCAGCCAGAACGAGGCGATGTCGCCCGAACGGAACTCGATGATGTTCTTGGTCGGCTCGCGATGAAAGCCGTAGAGCGCATTGACCTTGGCCTGCAGCGCGTCGATGAGGCGGCGCAGACGCTGGTGCAGGAGCGGCGACGCTTCGATGGCGAGACTCGGCGGCACGAAGCTTTCGTCGACCTCGAATCCCGAAGTCGCAGTGCGCCGCACGCGTGCGACGGGCACCGAGAGCAACTGATCGCGCGGCTCGCTGTGCGCGATCAGCTTGACGTTCGTTTTCAGGAACGTCACGTCGGCCTGCGCGGCGTCCGTGTAGTGATCGGCTACGCTCGCCTGCTCGCTCACGTAACGCGTGACGAAGCCGTCGTTGCGATCCGGCGCGTAGTTCGTGCCGGTTTCGCGCATCTGGTGCAGCGCCAGGTAGAACGTGAATTCGTTGATGCCCTCGGGCAGCGTGTCGAGCGCCACGGGCGGCGGCAGGTCGTCGGCCTGCGGCGCGCTGTAGAGCGTGCCGTCCGGAAACACGAGCGCGAGTTCGCTCATGCGCAGCATGTTGCTGCCCAGTGCGTCGTGGTCGAGCCGCGCGGTGCGCACGCCCCAGTTGTACGGCGCAATGGCCTGGATCGATTCGAAGAGGCGCGCTTCGTGATAGGCGTCCTGCCGCTGGAAGTGCTGAGGCCTGAGGAACAGGCCTTCTCCCCAAAGCACTTTCGAGGAATAACTCATGTTAAATCGGCTATATGCGTGATTCGGCCCGTGCCGCTCGCGCCGGCGATCGGCGGACTGAAATTGTTAAATATCCCGCTTGCTCGTTACTCTGCCTGGTGCTTTGCCCTTTATTCACCCGCAAGTCACCGACGAAAGCAGATTCAGCTGCTGCGGCGGTAATCCCTGGTCCGGCGAGATCACCGTGCCGCTCGTGACGGTCATTGCGCAGTTATGCAGGCCGACCATTATGCCGGATTTCTCGGATTTCGCAGGATCGAAGGCGAACTTCCAGCGCTGCATGGCCGGATCGCGGAATAGCGCGACGATGCCGAAGGCTTGCGCCTCGCGTGAAACCTTTTCTGTGGCGTTATATCTCTGGCCCGGAATGAGCGTCACTTCGCGCACGCCGAGCAAGTCGCTGCCCAGCGCGCTCTTTTCTTTTGCGGGGTCGGTGAACGTATCGAACGGCGCCTGCTGGAATGACGTAGGGTCCTTCAGCACGTATAGCCGCACGACGAGCGCAAGCGGCTTGCGGTCGGTCGCCGCGTTGAGGTTTTGCGCGGCAAGCAGCGTGATACCGAGGTCGCGCGGGGGTTTCTGGCTGTCCGGCACGTCGGGCTTGCCGATGCCCGCGAGTTGCAAAGCGGCCGACGCCGCACTGCCGAGCGCCGGTACGGCCGCCGCGCAGCCGGCGAGTTGCGCCGCGACGATGAGGATCGATGCGAAACGAATAACACGCGCATTCATTATTTGTTGGCCAGGCGTGAATGCCCGGGGTCCGTTAAGTGGTGATATGCGATCCGGATAATGCTATCCGCATAAAGACGCGTTTAACCCCGCGTGGCGCCGATAAGCGGTTGATTAAGTGATGCGGCAAACTTTTCCGGCTCGCTCGTGTTTTCAATTGCACGAGTGAGAAATTCTTTCCTGTATGAATTTCTTGTGGCAGTAAACCCCGTGTCAAAGAAGCTATTTAGTGTCGGCGCATTACATTAAGAAGTTGAATTATCAAAATTTGGGCTGTACTATACCCGCGCGCTAGAGCTAAAGCAAAACTCTAGTTCCCTCCCATCGAATTAATAATTACACGCTGGTGAAAGAATGATAAACCGGGTCATTTCAAGGCTCTCCGGGGTGGTGCTGGCATGCGGGGTAATCGCGGGCTGCGCTACGCAGGACCATAATCTCGCGGCATCGCCAGACGCATTCAACAAGGCGCTAGCCGACGCCGATACCGCGGCGAAGGGCGGCGATCAGGATCGCGCGATCGCGCTTTACCAGAAACTCGCCGCTGCGGATCCCACGCGCGAAGAACCGTGGTCGCGCATCGCGCAGATCCAGTTCCAGCAGCAACACTATGGACAAGCCATCGTGGCGGCGCAGGAAGCGCTGCAGCGCGATCAGACCGACCGCGCCGCGAAGAGCGTGCTGGCCGTGGCCGGTTTGCGCGTCGCGACGCAGTCGCTTGGCGAACTGCGCCAGGATGCCTCGCTACAGGGTGATGCGAAGTCCGATGCGCAGGCGCTCGCGAAGCAGTTGCGCGACACGCTCGGCGAGGATTCGCTGTTCCCGCCCGAGCAGGCGGATAAGCCCGCGCCGAAGAAGCGCCGCATCGTTCGCCATGTGCAGAAGCCGGCGGCGAAGCCCGTTGAAACAGCCGAGGCTGCGCCGGCTGCACCGTCCGCGCCCGCAGCCCCCGCGGCTGCGGCTCCTGCGCCCGCGCCCGCCAAAGCGGCGCCGGCCAAAGCGGCGGCAAGCGGTGGTGCGTCCGATCCGTTCAGCGCACTGCGCTGAACCGCACGGCGGTGAATTGCCGACAACAGGTCTTGAACGACTCGAACAGGGGAGCCCTCGATGGCCAAGAAAGAAAGTATTCAGAAGCGCTTGCAGAAAGTGCGGCCGCCGCGCGTCCAGTTGACGTACGAAGTCGAACTCGGCGACGCGATTGAGGTGAAGGAACTGCCGTTCGTAGTCGGCGTGATGGGCGATCTCGCGGGTCAGTCGGAAGTCGAACAGCCGCGGCTGCGCGACCGCAAGTTCGTCAATATCGACCGTGACAATTTCGACGACGTCATGAAGGGCATCGAACCGCGCGCGGCGTTCCAGGTCGAAAACCGCTTGAGCGAGGCGGGCGGCAAGTTCGCCGTGGACTTGCGCTTCCGTTCGATGGCCGACTTCAATCCCGACGAAGTCGTCGCGCAGGTCGAGCCGCTGCGTCGTCTGCTCGAGGCACGCTCGAAGCTCGCGGACCTGCGCAACAAGCTCGCCGGCAACGACAAGCTCGAAGACCTGCTGAGCGAGGTGCTGGCCAATACGCAGCAATTGCAGGCGCTCGCGGGCAACACGGGCGGCGCTGGCGAAGCGGATCGTGGCGAGCGCAACGAATCCGGCGACGGCAACGAGCAATAAGCGCGAGGGGAAATCGACATGAATCAGCAGACTGGCGCAGTTCGCGCACCGGCCCTGGAAGAAGCCAAGGCCGCGCCCTCGTTGCTCGACGAGATCGTCGAAAAGAGCAAGGTGGCCAAATCCGAATCCGAGCACGCTCGCGCGAAAGACCTCATTGGCGAGCTCGTGCATCAGGTGCTGGAAGGCACCGTGATCGTCTCGAGCAATCTTTCCGCGACGATCGATGCCCGCGTGGCCGAACTCGACCGCCTGATCTCGGCGCAGCTGAGTGCCGTGATGCACGCGCCGGAATTCCAGGGGCTCGAAAGCACCTGGCGCGGCCTCGAGTATCTGTGCAAGGAAAGCAATACCGGCTCGACCATCAAGATCAAGGCGCTGCACGCGCCCAAGCGCGACATCGTGCGCGACTTCAAGACCGCCGTCGAATTCGACCAGAGCGCGCTCTTCAAGAAGATCTACGAAGAAGAGTTCGGCACGTTCGGCGGCGCGCCCTTCGGTGCGCTGATCGGCGACTACGAAGTGACGCGCCAGCCCGAAGACATGTATTTCATCGAGCAGATGTCGCATGTCGCGGCGGCGGCGCATGCGCCGTTCGTCGCATCGGCCTCGCCGGAACTGCTCGGCCTCGAGTCGTTCGCCGACCTTGGCAAGCCGCGTGATCTCGGCAAGGTGTTCGACACTGTCGAATACACGAAGTGGAAGTCGTTCCGCGACGCAGAAGATTCGCGCTATGTGGGTCTCACGCTGCCGCGCTTTCTCGGCCGCCTGCCGTTCAATCCGAAGGACGGCGCGACGGCGGAAGGCTTCAATTTCGTCGAAGACGTGGACGGCACGGATCACGCAAAATACCTGTGGTGTAACGCGGCATGGGCCTTTGCGGCGCGTTTGACCGCGGCGTTCGACGACTTCGGCTGGTGCGCGGCGATTCGCGGCGTGGAGGGCGGCGGCCTCGTGGAAGACCTGCCCACGCATACGTTCAAGACCGACGACGGCGAGATCGCGCTGAAATGCCCGACCGAAATCGCCATCACCGACCGGCGCGAAAAGGAACTGAGCGACCTCGGCTTCATTCCGCTCGTCCATTGCAAGAACTCGGACTACGCCGCGTTCTTTGCCGCACAGTCAGTGCAGAAACCCAAAAAATATAGTACCGACAACGCGAACGCGAATGCCGTGCTTTCGGCGCAGCTGCAATACATCTTCTCGGTGTCGCGCGTGGCGCACTATCTGAAGGCGATGATGCGCGACAAGATCGGCAGCTTCGCGTCCGCGCAGAACGTCGAAGTGTTCCTGAACCGCTGGATTTCGCAGTACGTGCTGCTCGACGACAACGCCTCGCAGGAACAAAAGGCGCAGTTTCCGTTGCGCGAGGCATCGATCCAGGTCAGCGAGATTCCGGGCAAGCCGGGTTCGTACCGGTCGGTCGCGTTCCTGCGGCCGCACTTCCAGCTCGACGAACTGTCGATTTCGCTGCGGCTCGTGGCGGATCTGCCGAAGCCGGCGAATGCATAAAACCGCGCGAGCGCGCAACTGAGTTGAGCAGGAGCGGTCCGCTATCCAGCGGATCGCACCGGGAAGCAACCCGGGGGCATCGCCCTCGGGCCCGCGTTAGCAAACTACCGTAAACCACCACTCTGGGGAGTCGAGGCGTTATGAAGGACATCTATCTAAAATTCGGCAATCCGGCCATCAAGGGCGAGTCGCAGGACAAGGACCATGCTGGCTGGATCGAAATCGATTCGTGGAATCACTCGATTCTGCAGCCGCGTTCGGCAACGGCCTCGACGGCGGGCGGTCACACGGTCGAGCGCTGCGAGCATGCCGACATGCGCTTCCTGAAGGACATCGACGTGGTGAGCCCGCTGCTCTATCAGCACGCTTCGGGCGGCACGACCTTCGACGAAGTCACGATCGACTTCATGCGCTCGGACGGCGAGGGCAACCGCATCAAGTACCTCGAAATCAAGCTCAAATACGTGATCATTTCCAGCATCACGCCGGAAGTGGTCGGCGAAGGGCTGCCCACGGAGCAGTTTTCGCTGAAGTATGCGGCCGTGCAGTGGAAGTACACGCAGCAGAAGATCGGCGGCAACCAGGGCGGCAATGCGCAAGGCGCATGGAGCCTCACGAAGAACGACAAGACCTACGCGGTCTGACGCGGCGTGCGCAGGCGGCGCGCGCGATCGCGTGCAATGCCTGCGCCGGTTTCATCTGGCTGACCGACTCTATTTGAACCGATGAAGCGTTTCGAGCCAGGACTGCTTGACAAGCTCTTCGACGACGATCCGCATTCGCCGGCACCGGCGGCATTGCGGCAGTTCTCGATCGAAGAGCTCAAGGCGACCGTTGCGCGCGATCTGGAGTCGATCCTGAATTCGCGCATCGCGTTCACCGAGCACGAACTCGCGATGTTGCCCGAGTGCCGCCGTTCGATCCTGACCTACGGGCTGAACGATTTCGCTGGCTTGAGCCTCGCGAGTCATTACGACCGCGCGTTCATCTGCAAGTCGATCCAGCAGGCGATCGAGCGGCACGAGCCGCGTTTGCAGCGCGTAACGGTGACGCTCGAACTGAACGAGCGCTCGACCAACGCACTGTACTTCGCGATTCAGGCGTTGTTAGTGGTGCATCCGGCGCAAGAGCCGGTGAGTTTCGACGCGATGCTGCAGCCATCGACGCTGCAGTATTCGGTCACGCGCGCACGCGCAAAAGCATGACGCGGCCGCGACCGGCGGCGCGCGACATGGCATGACACAAAGGTAGTTTTGGGGGGCGGGAGCGTACCGATGGAAGAGCTGTTGCCGTATTACGAGCGCGAATTGTCGTTCCTGCGGCGTTATTCGCGCGAATTCGCCCAGCGCTACCCGAAGATCGCGGCCCGCCTCGCGATGACGGGGGAGCACTGCGAAGACCCGCACGTCGAGCGGATGATCGAGTCGTTCGCGTTGCTCGGTGCGCGCATCAACAAGCGACTCGACGACGACTACCCGGAGTTCACCGAGGCGCTGCTCGAGGTGCTCTACCCGCATTATTTGCGCCCATTCCCCTCGTGCTCGATCGCCCAGTTCGGCGCCGCGGGCGCGCTCGGCAATCTCACCGAGCCGGCCGTGATCGAGCGCGGCACGGAACTGAAGTCCCGGCCGATCCGCGGCGTGCAATGCCGCTTTCGCACCGCCTATGACGTGACGCTCGCGCCGATCCGCATTTCGGAGGCGCGCTACGTGCCGACGGCGATCGCACCGAGCGCGACCGTGCTCCCGCCGAATGCAACCGGCGTCCTGTCGATCACGTTCGAGTCGACGTCGCCGCAGTTCGACCTCTCTGCGTGGAGAAGCGGCGGGCTGCGCACTTACCTGCACGGCGAGCAGTCGTTCATCGCGGCGCTCGGCGATTGCCTCTTCGTGCACGCGATCGCCGCCTACGCCGAGCCCGAACGCAATGGCCGCTGGCGCGCGCTCTCCGCGCTGCCGTTCGCGCAAGCCGGCTTCGACGCGGCTGACGCGCTGATCGACTATCCCGCGAAATCGCACCCTGCGTACCGCTTGCTCACGGAGTATTTTGCGTTTCCGGACAAGTTCGATTTCGTCGACTTCGACCTCGCGGCAATGACCGCCGCGGCGGGCCGCTGCCAGCGACTCACGCTTCATATCGTGCTCAAGGACGTGCGCGGCGACTCGCACGTGGCACGGTTGCTCGACGCACTCGCGGCGCATCATCTGCGGCTTTTCTGCACGCCCGTGGTGAACCTCTTCAAGCAGCACGGCGAGCCGATTCGCCTCGATCATCAGGCGGTCTCGTATCCGGTGGTGGCGGAGGGCCGGCGAGCGTTCGCCTATGAAGTTTATTCGATCGACTCCGTGCAACTGGTGCGGCAACGCGCACACGAAGAAACGGTCGTCGAGTTCCGGCCTTTTTATTCGCTGCGGCATGGCGAATCGATGCGGGCCGGCCACTACTGGTTCGCCCGGCGCGACGAAGCCGTCGCGCAAAAGAGTCCGGGCTACGAAACCGAAATCTCGATCGTCGATATCGACTTCGAAGTCGATACCGAGCAAAACGAAACATTGAGCCTCGATCTGACCTGTACCAACCGCGATTTGCCCACTGCGCTCGCGACCGGGCTCGAAGGCGGCGATCTGTTTCTGGAGGGCGGCGCGATGGCGAGCAGCATCGCGCTCCTGATGCGGCCGACGCCCTGCGTGCGCTTCGAGCGCCGCCAGGCCGCGCACTGGCGGCTCATTTCGCATCTCGCGCTCAATCACGTCTCGCTCGTGAACCACGGCGCCACGACGCTCAAGGAAATGCTCGCGCTCTATGACCTGCGGCGCACGGCGGTTTCGGCGCGGCACGTGGACGGCATCGTCGACGTCGAGCAGCGCGCCGCCGTGCAATGGCTGCCCGGCAAGCCGTTCGCGACCTTCGTGCGCGGCATCGAAATCCGCCTGACCGTCGATGAGGATCACTTCGTCGGCACGAGCCTCGGAACGTTCGTACGCGTCATCGACGTGTTTTTCGGGCTTTACGTGCACATCAACAGCTTCGTGCAACTGGTCGTCGTTTCGCGGCGCACCGGCGAGGAGATCATGCGATGCAGCCCCCGCAGCGGCGAATCGATTCTGGCGTAATCGAGCGGCTGCTCGATGAGCCGCACCGCTTTGGTTTTTTCCAGGCGGTGCGCCTGCTCGAACGCTGGTTCGTCGACAAGGCCGGCGCGCGGCAGCGTGACGTGCTCCCACAGCGTATCGGCTTTCGCAACACGCTGTCGCTCGCGTTTCCTGCCAGCGAGATCGCGGGTGCCGTGTCTTATGACGCGGCTGGCGCGCCGCTGGCCGATGCCGGCCAGCGCACGGCGGCGCTCGATGCAGGCGAACTCGAACGCGTGGATCTCACGCCCGCGTTCTTCGGGCTGCTGGGCGCGCAAGGCGCGCTGCCGCTGAACTACACCGAGCAGATCGTCGCGCGCGAGCAATTGCGGCGCGACCGCGCGGCACGCGAGTTTTTCGACGTGTTCTCGAACCGCGCCACGGCGCTGTTCTATTCGGCGTGGAAAAAGTACCGGCTGCCGTTGCACTACGAACTCGATCGCGACGAACGCTATCTGCCACTGCTGCTCGCGCTTGCGGGCGTGGCCAACGACGCGTCGCGCGAGAGCCTGCAGGACGGCGGCGGCGCGCTCTTCGACGAGGCGATCGCGGGGCATGCGGTGGCCGCGCGTCATCAGCCGGTTTCCGCCGCGTATCTGCGCCAGACGCTCTCCGACTATTTCGGCGTGCCCGTGCAGGTCGAGCAGTTCGTGGGCAAGTGGTACGACGTGCCGCCCGACCAGCTTTCCATGCTCGGCCAGCGCAACGTGATGCTCGGTGCAACGGCGCTTGCGGGCGAGCGCGTCTGGCAGCGCGACATGCGTGCGCGCCTGGTGATCGGGCCGCTTTCGAAGGCGGACTATGAGGCCTTCCTGCCGGGCGCGGAACACGCGCTCGCGCTCGAACGCATGCTCACGCTGCTCGCGCGCGTGACGCTCGAATACGAGGTGCTGCTGGTGCTGCGCCGCGAGGAAGTCGGGCCGAGCCGCCTGGGCGCCGGCGCGCGTCTGGGCTGGGATGCTTTCCTTTGCACGCACGAAGCCGACCGCGAGCGCCGCGACGCACGCTACGAACTGCACGTCATTCATTGAACACACGAGACCCGAGGCCGGACCGGACGACATGAGCACGCCCCTGAAAACCCTGATCGCGAAGCTGAACACGACTTGCCGGCTGGCTACCGAGCGTGCGGCCAGTGCGTGCCTGTCGCGCGGGCACTACGAAGTGGACCTCGAACATGTGCTCCTCGCGCTGCTCGAGGAACCGGCCAGCGACCTCGTATGCGTGCTGCGTGCGTCGCGCGTCGATGCGCATGCGCTGCGTGCGGATCTGGAACGCGAACTGCAACGCCTCAAGACGGGCAACACGCGCACACCGGTGTTCTCCCCGCATCTGATCGCGCTGTTCGAGCAGGCCTGGCTGATCGCGTCGCTCGACTCGCAGATCGGGCGCATCCGTTCCGGTCATCTGCTGCTCGCGCTCTTGAGCGCGCCCGATCTTGCGCAGTTCGCGCAGCGCATATCGACGCGTTTCGCTGAGATTCCTGTCGGCGAACTCAAGCATCGTTTTGATGAAGTGACGCTCGGTTCGGTCGAGGTCGAGCCTGTCGAAGGCGCGGCAGAAGCTGGTGGCGAGGTCGGAAGCGCAACAAGTGTCGCTGCGTCGAAAACGCCCGCTCTCGACACCTACACGACTGACCTGACCCAGCGTGCGCGCGAAGGGTTTGTCGACCCGGTGATTGGGCGCGAAGCGGAGATCCGCCAGACGATCGATATCTTGATGCGCCGCCGCCAGAACAACCCGATCCTCACCGGCGAGCCGGGCGTGGGCAAGACGGCCGTGGTGGAAGGGCTCGCACTGCGCATCGCCGCGGGCGATGTGCCAGAGGCGCTGAGCGGCGTTGCGCTGCGCGTGCTGGACATGGGGTTGCTGCAGGCCGGCGCGAGCGTGAAGGGCGAGTTCGAGAACCGTCTGAAAAGCGTGATCGACGAGGTCAAGAAGAGTGCGCAGCCCATTGTGCTCTTCATCGACGAGGCGCATACGATCATCGGCGCAGGCGGTCAGGCCGGCCAGAACGATGCGGCGAACCTGCTCAAGCCCGCGCTCGCGCGTGGCGAGCTGCGCACGATCGCCGCGACGACGTGGAGCGAGTACAAGCGTTACTTCGAGAAAGATGCGGCACTGGCGCGGCGTTTTCAGGTGGTCAAGATCGAGGAGCCCGACGAAACGCTCGCGGCGGCCATGCTGCGCGGCATGGTGGGGCTCATGGAGCGCCACTTCGACGTGCGCATTCTCGACGAGGCGATTACCGAGGCCGTGCGGCTTTCCCACCGGTATATCAGCGCGCGGCAACTGCCCGATAAGGCCGTGAGCGTGCTCGATACCGCGTGCGCCAGAGTGGCGCTCGCGCAGGGCGCGACGCCTGGTGCGATCGATGACGGCAAGAAGCGCATCGAACGTATCGAAGCGGAGATCGCCTCGCTCGAGCGGGAAACCGTGCATGGCGCCGAGCATGAGGGGCGCCTCGTGGCGCTGCGCGAGGCGCGGGACACTGCCGCTCGCGAACTGGCAGAAAGCGAGGCGCGCCACGCCGAGGAGCGCGAACTCGTGGCGCAGATCACGAAACTGCGCGGCCAGATCGACGCGGCGCGCGAAGACAGTACGTCATCCGAACGAATGCGCGAAGCCGATGCCGCGCGCGAATCGTTGCCTCCGCTCATCGCGCGCATGCACGCGCTGCAGGAGAACGCGCCGATGGTGCCGCTGCAGGTCGACGCACACGTGGTGGCGGAAATCGTCGCGTCATGGACCGGGATTCCGCTTGGCCGCATGGTGAAGGATGAAATCCAGACCATGCTGAATCTTCATCCGCTGCTGGCCGAGCGCGTGATCGGCCAGGATCACGCGCTCGAAGCCATTGCGCAGCGCGTGCGGACGGCGGGCGCGAATCTCGAGGATCCCAACAAGCCGCGCGGCGTCTTCATGTTCGTGGGACCGTCCGGCGTGGGCAAGACGGAGACGGCGCTCGCATTGGCGGACATTCTCTACGGCGGCGAGCGCAAGCTCATCACCATCAACATGAGCGAGTATCAGGAGGCGCACAGCGTATCGGGCCTGAAGGGCTCGCCGCCCGGCTATGTGGGCTATGGCGAGGGCGGCGTGCTGACCGAGGCCGTGCGCCGCAATCCATATTCGGTCGTGCTGCTCGATGAAGTGGAAAAGGCCCATCCGGACGTGCTGGAAATGTTCTTCCAGGTTTTCGACAAAGGCACGATGGACGACGCCGAGGGGCGTGCGATCGACTTTCGCAATACGCTTATTATCCTTACGTCGAATGTGGGATCGACTGCTGTCATGCAGGCCTGCCTGAACAAGCCCAATGAAGAACTGCCCGACGCACAGGCGCTGGCAGAGCTGCTGCGCCCGCAACTGTACAAGTCGTTCAAACCTGCTTTCCTCGGCCGCATGAAAGTCGTGCCGTATTACCCGATTTCCGATGACGTGCTCGCGGAGATCATCGAGCTGAAGCTGGAACGCATCCGCCGCCGCGTCGAGGCGAACCACGGTGCCAAATTCGAATGGGACGAGTCGCTCGTCGATGCGGTGCTTGCGCGATGCACCGAAGTCGATTCGGGCGCGCGCAATGTCGATCACATTCTGAACGGCACGCTCTTGCCGGAACTCGCACAGCAGATTCTGGAGCGCATCGCGCAGGGCACGTCGCTCGCGCGCGTGAGCGTGCGCGCCGATGATGCGGGTGAGTTCGAGTACGCGGTGCAATGACCATGACGTTGATACGCGACCCCCATGCTTCGCTCGAAGCCCGACGCCTTAGCCCTTCTGTAGAACGCCATGTCGACTGACACGACCGCGCTGCTAGCGCCCATTAATGAAGCGTCGCCGTGCGGCGCCGACCTGCTGTTTTCGGCGGATTTCGACGCGATCCAGCATGCACGACGCTTCGACGACCCGTCGCTCGACCAGGGCGAGTGGATCACCGAGATCAAGGAAGCCGACTGGCCTTTCGTCGTCGAACGCTGCACGGCGTTGCTGCGCACGCAGACGAAGGACTTGCGGCTCGCCGTGTGGCTCACCGAGGCGCTCGCGATTCAGGAGGGCGTGCCGGGCCTCACGCAGGGCTATGCGCTCCTGAGTGGACTGGTCGAGCAGTTTTGGGAGCAAGTGCATCCGCTACCCGAAGGCGACGATACCGAGTACCGCCTCGGCAATGTCGCGTGGCTTGCGGGCCGCACGGCGGAATTGCTGCGTTCGGTGCCGCTCACGCAGTCGGGTGTGGCTTTCAGCGCGATCGACTGGGATGTCGCGATGCACGTCGCGCAGGCCGTCAAGCGCGATCCGGATCACGCAGACGATATCGCGCGCGGCAAGCCTTCGGTGGAGCAGATCGACGCCTCGAAGCGCGCCACGCCGGCAGCTTTCTATAGAACGCTGCTCGCGCAGTTGAAGACCTTCGAAGCCGCTCTCGCAGCGCTCGACACGGTGCTCGAGGCTCGCGCAGGTGATGCCGCGCCTAGCTTCCGGCAAGCGCGGGAAGCCTGCGAGAGCGTGTATGGACTTGCAGAGCGGTTCGCGCGTGACGTGGGCGTGAACCTGAATGCGGAGGCTTTGGAGCACGCCGTGCAGCCTGCCGCTTCGCCCGTGGCGGTCGAACGCGCGGAACCGAGCTTCAAGACACCTTTGCCCGTTGAGGACACCATGGCGAATCCGATTCGAATGCCGGTACGCGCGTACGCGGGCATACAGAGCCGTGCCGAAGCCGTTGCGCAACTGCGCGCGGTTGCTGTCTTCTTTCGCGAGACCGAGCCGCATAGTCCTGCTGCCTATCTCGCAGACAAGGCGGCGGAATGGGCGGAGATGCCGCTGCACAAGTGGCTTTCGACCGTGGTGAAAGACGATGGCACGCTCGCGCAGATTCGCGAGATGCTGGGTGTGAAGACCGATGATGCGGGTTGAGCATGAATCTCACTGAACTTGTGCAGGTCATTCAGGGCGGTCTGATCCAGCAGGACCGCCTGATCAAGGCCGATATTCCGGTCTTGCCGGATAGTGCGCTCGTGCCGCGCAGGGCAGTTCTTTGTTCGGAGCTGGGGCGCGATTTCAGCGGTACGCTCGACCTCGTGTCCACGGCGGGTGACATCGAGCTCAAGAAACTCATCGCGCAGCCAATGACGCTGTGGATTCAGCAAGCGGACAAGTCCTATCTCCCGGTCAACGGCTATATTCATACGGCCCGAAGGCTCGGCGCGGACGGCAGCTTCACGAGTTACCAGCTGACCTACGCCTCATGGATGCACTTTCTGCGGTTCCGCAGCGACATGCGGTACTGGCAGGACAAGAGCGCCGACGCCATCATCACGGACGTATTCAACGAGCATCCGCAGGCGCGCGGCCAGTTCCAGTTCGCCTTGAGCAAGCCGCTGCCGCAACGCTCGTATTGTCGCCAGAGCGAAACCGACTGGAACTTTGTTCACCGGTTGATGGAAGAAGAAGGTCTGTTCGGCTTCTGGCGGCAGGCCAAGGACGGCAAGTCGCATACCTTGGTGGTGACCGACGACATCCACACACTCGATGAGGTGTCGCCTAATCCGGTTACGTTCTACCGGTCGGGAACTGGCAGCGAAACGGACGCCTTCACGCAGTGGTCGGGCTCGCGGACGTTGCAGAGCACGGCGCATACGACGCGCACGTTCGACTACAAGGCACCTTCATCGGCGGTCAATCCTAAAGGGACAACGCTGCCGACGATGGCGAACCAGGGGGATTTGCCAGAGCAAGCTGAGGTCTACGAATATACCGGTGCATATACATACTCGGACCAGACTCGTGGCGAACACCTTTCAAGAGTTCATCTGGAAGAATGGGAGTCGCGTGCCAAACGGTTCTATGCGGCGGGTGGCGTTCGCGGTATGGATGCGGGACTGCGCTTCGAACTGACCGGTCACCCGGAGCACGATCACGATCCGGCGGGCCAGCGGGAATTCGCGGCAATCAAGGTGCGCCGGTACATCGAGAACAACCTGCCGCTTTCGGACCACGAAGCGAGCTTTCCGCACAGCTTGCAGAACGAACTGGCGAGGGCCAAATCCGGGCACACCGGAGAAACTGTTACCCAGGAAGACGGTTCCGCAGGTTTTTATCTGGTCGAAGTCGAAGCGCAGCGCGTGACGGTTCCTTATCGCAGCCCGTTCGAGCACAAGAAGCCGGAGATGCACCTGGAGACCGCCATCGTCGTCGGACCACAGGGCGAAGAGGTCTACACAGACGAACTGAATCGCGTGAAGGTGATGTTTATCTGGGACCGGCAGAATCCAGGCGATGCGGGCGCTTCGTGCTGGGTGCGGGTTGCGCAGTCGGATACGGGGGGCGGTTACGGTAGCGTTCACGTTCCTCGAGTTGGCGAGGAAGTGCTGATCGGGTATGTGGGCGGAGATTGCGATCGGCCCATCGTCCTGCATCGCGTCTACAACGGGAGTGTCCAGCCGCAGTGGCACAGCAACGGTATTCTCTCGGGCTACCGGTCGAAGGAGTATTCGGGTTCCGGCTTTAATGAAATGGTGCTCGACGATGCGACGGGGCAGAATCGGGCGAGGTTGTACAGCAGTACGGGGAACAGTGTGCTTCATCTGGGGTATCTGATCGACCAGAGCGGAAATACGCGCGGTTCATACCTTGGATCAGGATTCGATCTGAAGACGGATTCGTACGGTGCGGTGCGTGCTTCGCAGGGGCTGTACGTCACGACGCATCCTAAACAGGCTGGCAGCCAGCAACTGGACGTGAGCGAGGCCAGACAGCAACTCATGGGCGCCAAGAGCGTGGTTGAGTCGATGTCGCAGGCTAGCGAGGCGCATCAGGCGGAGAGTCTCAGTGACGGGCACGATGCGCTCAAGTCCTTTACCGATGCGACACAGAGCAGTGCGCAGGGTGGGGCATCGTCTGGTGGTAGAACGGCTGGAGGTGGCACCGGCAATGCGAACGCGTTCAAGTCGCCTGTGATGCTGGTTGCGAGTCCGTCCGGTATTGCGCTGTCGACGCAAAAGTCAGTGCACTTGGCGAGTGATCAGCAGACTAACCTGGTTAGTGGACAGAGCACGTTCATCGCCAGCGGGAAATCGCTTGTAGCCAGCGCTGCCGAGAAGATCAGTCTGTTCGTGCAGAACGCGGGGATGAAACTGTTTGCGGCTAAGGGCAAGGTCGAAGTTCAGGCGCACTCGGACAACATCGAGTTGACTGCACAGAAGACGGTCAAGGTGCTTTCCGCGACAGAGAATATCGAAGCCGCCGCGAAACAGGAAATCCTGCTGACGTCAGGCGGGGCCTATATCCGCATCAAGGATGGCAACATAGAAATTCATGCTCCTGGGAAGATCGATATCAAGGGTGCGCAGCATTCGTTCGCGGGGCCTGCGCAAGCGAATTATCCGATCCCAGCGTTGCCGATACCTGTTGACGTACAACGGTATAGCAACCTCCTCGACCTTTCTGGACTTGACGTTGTTTCCGAAGATTACGCGCATTTGTGGGCGAACGCGCCTTATTACGTTGCGGATCAACAAGGAACAGTTATAGCAAGCGGTGTAACCGACCAATTCGGGGTGGGAAGCCGCTTTTTTACCAGAGAGTCTCAGCAGGTAGACGTGTGGGTAGAAAGTGAGAAATGGCGTGTCTCCGAGGAGGAGCACCTATCTGATGATCAGGCATTGCGAGGTCAAGCATGACCAATGAGGATGGCAACTACGTCGTTCAACCCGGCGACACGTTGAGTGGGATCGCTCAGCAAAAAGGTGTAACCTGGCAGGCCATCGCACAAGCGAACTGTATAGGCGACCCTCGTGAGTTGCGTGCGGGACAGACGCTCAAGATTCCGAAGCGAAAATCTGGGAAGGTGCGTGCGCATGTACTGGATGCCGATCATAATCCGCTCGGGAACGTCTCTTATCGTATCAAGGGCGCCGACCGCGAAGTGTCTGGCAAGACGGGAGCCGGTGGGCAAACAGAGGACTTTTGGCCGTCGACCCAAGACGAAACGATTGAGTTCCTCATTCAAAAGCTGAACGGTGAGTGGAAGATTGTCCATGTAACAATGTCGTCGATGAACGACAAGCTTATTACGCTTGTGAGTCCTCGGCTCAAGTTAACCGCACAGACAGTCCTCCATCCAAAAAATGCAGCTGTGTCTGAATATGGCGCGAAATCAGGTCCTAAGGCGGCACCATTAGGAAGCCAGACCTCATCGAGGTTTGCACCCGATAAAGGTGTCAAGACCAAACTGGAAGAGGACAAGAACGGCGCTTCAGTCTTGAAGGCGACCAGCGATGATGCGTCTCTTGATGAATTTCTTGACAAGTATACCGGCGATCCGATTTGCGAAGATGACTATAAGGCGGCTGCTAAATCGCTGAGCTGCAACGTCAACGCCG
The DNA here is from genome assembly GCF_040948855.1 of Paraburkholderia sp. BR10882. NCBI lineage: Bacteria > Pseudomonadati > Pseudomonadota > Betaproteobacteria > Burkholderiales > Burkholderiaceae > Paraburkholderia > Paraburkholderia sp. BR10882. Next base: position 105,838 of record NZ_JBFPKP010000014.1, read on the forward strand.
TAAAAGCAGTCCATGAGACGGAGGTCGGTTCGGGGAGCTTTACTATTGTGGATGGGCGCACCGTCCCCAAGATTCTTTACGAGCGGCATTATTTTTATCGGCTATCTGGAAAGAAGTATTGGGACACAAATCCCGATCTTTCTTATCCCGTGGGCTACTATCGCCTGAAAAAGAAGTACTACAAGAAATCCGAGACGCTGACCAAAACAGACGGGACGGCCGCTGCCGTCGATGTTTGGGTGCGATATGACGACAAGGATAAATCTCACGCTGCGGGAGCAGAAACGGGCAAACAATTGCTGCGTGAAGGAGTGCTCCTTGACGATCGGGATTTTTATAAGGATAGCTATCGCCGACTGAGAAAGGCGTTTCGACTCGATGACACAGCGGCACTGGAGTCATGTTCCTGGGGAGCGTTCCAGATTATGGGCTCCAACTACAAAACGCTAGGGTATGACTCAGTACAAGCCATGGTGAGAGCCCTTTCCCGATCTGAAAAAGCGCATCTTGACGGATTTGTGAATTTTGTCAAGGCCGATCCGGTACTATTGAAGGCCATCCAGAAGGAAGAGTTTACCAAATTTGCATCCCGTTACAACGGACCATCGTATGCCGAGAACGACTATGATGGAAAGATGAAGAGAAATTTTGACGCACTGCAGAAGGCGGACGCAAAGCGCAATGCGCAGGAGGGCAAGTGAAAGTAACCAGGGTAAAGACGATCGGCATGGCTTTGATCATGCTGTCTGCATTCAACGTTGCCCGCAGTGAAGAACAATCAGGTGCGTACACGCTTCGGACAGTGGCTGGAACGCAGCTTGACTACAGGAAGTTGTTCTTGTCTTTCGACGGCGATCGGGTCTCTGGATTTTTTGATAATCCGTTCACTCAGCCCGCATCAAACGATCCCGACGCAAATCCAACTTGTCGCTTTTTTCTCACAGGCAAGCTGTCGTCTGCCGGCGAGGTGAAACTCGATACCTGGTATCCCACGGAACGCGGCAAGGCCGATGAGACGGGCGCGTCTGTTGCCCTGAAGAAACGGTCTGACGGTACCTGGATTGCCACCTTGTCCGGCGCGTTACCCAATTGCGACGTGCCGACTATTGCGACGGGCGATTTTCTGAAACTGGATACGCCACAACCGTGGCGCGTCATCAACTACGTTGCAGTTCCGAAATCAATTCTTTATTCCGCGCCGGCAGACAGTAGCAGGACAAAGGCCTATCTCGTTCGACTAGATCCTGTGGCCGTGCTTGAAACGCGTTCCAGCTGGTCCAGAATCGACTACCTCGGTAAGGGAGGGGGCCTCGTGCGATGGGTGAAATCTTCCGACCTCTCCGTACGATTAGGACAGTAGGGCTGCCTCGCAAGGAATCCAATTGACCCGTGAGACATTCTGCCGATGTTGCACGAGTATCCAGTGCTAGTGCGTCAGGAATCGTCTCTATCCGTCGTTGCCAACTACAGAACGCGCTAACACATGCGACGCTATTTGATTGCTTTTTTAGCGGCCACGATGCTCGCAGCATTCGCCTCTGGATGCCGGGCCACCGGGTCAAACGTGAAATCGATCGCTCGATCAGATCCGTGATGTCCAGTTTATCGTGCTATTTGGCGTCAAGCCGGGATGAACCGTGCCACGTTACCGGATGCTTCATCACGACAAGGCCGCCGCGAACGGAACGGGAGTCGCGACGCCACAACCCGTCGGCGCCGATGGGACTGCTGCCTCAACATCGCAAACGCCTGCGGAGGATTCATCTACCGACACTCAGATGTCAACGGACTCCGATTCTCCACCGAAAATGCAATACAGGTTTGTCGGTTTGGACGGTAGCCCGATTAGTGGCCTGACTTACCGCGTGCAGTCCGATAGTGCGACAGTTGATTGTTCCACCGGCGAGGACGGCAGCTCGTCAGCTCCGACGACATTTAACACCGGCGCCGAATGTTCTGTATCCGTGAAGACGGATACCGGCGAGTATAAGCAGGTCGCGTGCTTTACCATTCCCAGCGCCGACACCACAGTCACGCTGATGAGCCCGAGCATGCTCCTGAAAACATCCACCGAACTCCATGGAGGCGGGGATGCCGACGTATACAAGGAGCCACCTCCCGAAGCACCGGCAGAAACAGGTAATTTAGCAACGCATCCTGCGTATGCTGACGACGCAAGCAGTACCCCTGCCGAAAGCGATAGGCCGACCGCGGACACCAGTGCTTCGCCGGCTGCCAATAGCGCGGGCAGTACAGTCGATCCGACCAACACAACTGCGCCGCCACTGGGCTCAGTAGCTCCTGCACCGTCGGTGAGTTCGCTGGGTACAACGACATTGACCACCGGCGTCGGAAATACGGCGACAAATCCAAAGCCGAATGCCGTTGCGACTTCAAGCAAGGCCGCAGTTAGCAAAACGACCAGCGCATCCAAACCGGAATCAAAGCCAGCGTCGCCAAAGGGCGGATCGGGCAAACCGCCGGTTACGCCCAACGTTGCGACGAAGCGCGATGCTGTAGGTCACCCGCAGGCGCAGCCTCTAGAGACATGGGCCGATTGGGCTGGGCACAAAATCAACGCGGCGTGGCATTTCATCGAGGACTGTATGGGCGTCGAGTCGAATCCTGTCGCCGGTAAGGGCGCCATCGCCCCCGCGAAACGGGCACCGCGGGGCGCCGATCAGGGGCAATCCGCTAGCGTCCTGGATACCGCGGCCATCGCGAGAAAGAACAGTGGGCTGGTGGAGGAGCAGACGACACATACTATGCCGTCCCCATCGACCGTCGTGAATCTCAAGCAAATTGCTGACGGCACGATCAAATATGGTACGAAAGCCTCGAAAGAATCGAAGGGACAGTGCTATATGTTTGTGAAGATCGCACTGTGGAAGATGGATGCGATTCGCTTCATTCGTGAAAAGAACGGCAAGTTCGAAGGCGCAGGTGGCAGCTACGCAAAAGTTGCTGGAGCCTTTCTAGAGTCGCCTGTGCGTGGGCGGCAGGAACCCAAACGGTACGCGACACTATTACGAACCAGTTGGCATATATCGCAAGGCGGGCTTTAGCGATCCATTGCCGCTCGCGCGCATGAAGGCGTTCCTGAAGATTATTCGCAGTCGTGAAGCAAAGACATTTTTTCAGTTGGGAGGCGATTCGAAAACCTATTACGCGTCGCAAGGTGTTTACTCGCTTTCCGGCGGAATCAGGGATTTATCGACCTATCCACCCGGCGCACACCACCAGGGAGCGTATCAGATGACCCGAGCGGTTTGGATGGCCGGCCAAAGGCCCGACATGGGCGCTTTGCCGGCCGACTTTCAACCCGCTACGCAGGACAGGTACGCAGTCTTTCTCATGGAGGGGCATCCTGGACGTCTTGACCCGACCACCAGAGAGCCACAACCGACAGCGCTGGGTTACGTGAGAACCGGCGAAATCGAAAAGGCAGTTGCGTTGCTTCGAAGCGAATGGGCCAGTATGCCTGGCACTAGCCAGGACCAAGGCTATACAATGGCGCAGCTAAAATCAGATTTCGATAAGTACGTGAAGGAGTTCAACAATTGAGAAAGCGAGCTGCCTTATTCGTGGCAATTGTGCTGTCGGCCTGTTGGGGTATGGCTCATGCACAGCAGGTCGCAATTTCAGCGGCCGATGGTGCACAGATAAACGCAACGGTCAAACAATACTATTCGTTGTCGCATCCGGACGCTTCATGCGTCTTCAGTAAGATCGATCACAATGGACAACCGGTCGATCCCAGAGTACGCAATCGTGAGTTCCGCCTTGAGGCCTATACGCGAATTTTTAAGCCGCTATTTTCCCGCTCCTTGTTTGACAAAATGCGCAAATCGTGCGTTGGGGATGTCAAGGCAACAGGCATGCTCGATGCCAGATTGTGGGGCTCCGAAATAGATTCCGATCCATCGAACTATGGCAATGAGGCTCGACTAGAGATTACACAGCCGGTCCGAATTCTTCAGGTAAACCCGTCGCGCGTGCGCGTGCGGATCGATTGGGCAGAGATCGTTAAAGGTGGCGCGAGCTACTACGGAATCGGCCGGACGGATCTGATTCTCGTAAAGGAAACAGGTTCGTGGAGGATCGATGACGCGTATGCTTTCGGTGCGCCGAGCGGATCGCCGAAGCAATTCGACATGTCGATCGATGACTTCAACGGGTTGCCCGGGATCGTTCACCTTCGACAGGACGCGTCCTGGTGATGACGGCGTCAGACGGCCGGCATGCGGCGTTGAGCGACGATCTCTGCGTCTGTTAATGTAATCCGCCGCCGAAGCTTGTGGCTTCGCAGCAGTCGATGTCAGTCGACGCATAGCGCTCAGCGCCCGTCGCCGTCATCAGCCGCGGCAATCCTCCCTCGTAGAAGAGGTAGTCCTTCACGGTTTTGGCGTGCATTCGATCATGACGGGTATCCACTGGAAGAAAGCAAAGACATGCCACGAAGACAGTCGATAGCAACGCTGCAGACGGCACCCAAGGATTCGCTGCGGGACATGGTGAGAACAGTCGCACCGATGAGCCTGCTCTTGCCGTTGCTTGGTACCGGCGTTTCATATGCCGCCTATGCCGACGATCTTGCGGTCTCTGGGTGGCCGTGGAAATTCGCGATGCTCGTCACTTTGACGTGCTCTTTCTCGCCCTTCATGATCTACATGATGTACCGCCGCACGAACTTGCTGTGGGTGTGTGGGCTGGTCCAGTCGATCGGCATATTCGCGGTCTATTTCTTTTTCGGCATTTTTGCGTACTTTTACTATTTCATCTTTGCGCCACTGCATCCGGTGGTTAAATGGCCAGGGCTTCTGGGTGGCATCGCATTCACGTTGTACTGGCTGATCATCATCAAACGAAGCGTCCTTCATACAATCACGACAACTTCTTTTGTCGAGCGCGCTTTTATCGATCAGGGATCCGACCTCGGCTTCCGGATCCAGCCAGGAATGATGCTGTTCGATCCAACTCCACAATGAACGTTTGCCGTTCCCGAAGATTTATTACTGGATCGTCTGCGGTGTTGCGCCGTTTTGCCTTATTCTGAGCCGGCTCCTGAGTTCCAGTTCTGGAACGAACGGTGTTCTTTTTTTTCTGGCGGTGTTGGGCATGCCGGTGTCGCTGTGGTTAGGGGGGCTGCTGGTTCGCATCGTTGTCGTGATGGTCATTTTGCCGAGACAACTCGCGAAGGATCGCCGAAAGCCCGTACTGGTGGCTGAGTAGCTCAGTATCTGCAAATGTAATTCGCCGCCGAGACGACCGTGATTCACGCAAAGACCGCGCTTTGGAACGTAGTGAAGAAGACGATTCCGCTAACGCTGTTCGTCAATGTCGTTTCGATCACCATCGCCTTTGGTTTTTACGCGCTGGCTTTTCGTGTGTCCCTAGCGCCTTTCTGGCTGGCTACGGCGATGTTGATAGTTACCGTTGTGGGACCATGCGCCATTGTTTTGATCGACAGAGGTCAATCCAGGCTCGTTTCTCTGGGACTCGCGAATACGATCATGGTGACGGCGTTTTACTTCTTTTTTGGCATCGTTTGCTTTTTTTTCTACTTTCTGTTCGCGCCGATGCCTCTGTACGTACAGGCTGGTGGTCTCGCGATCGGTATCACTCTGACCGGCTACTGGATGGCATTTACAGCGCGAGATGTCGACAGGGCACTAGCGACCTCGCGCTTCGTTCAGGAGGCATTTGAGGATAAAGGAAGTGTCTTGCAGTATCGGCTGCAAAGTATCGCCAAGTTGGAGGTAGTGCTGAGTTCACGCAGCCCCTCTGGAAAGTTTCACATGTATCTGGTGCTGCTGATCGCGCCTCTCTCGCTGGTGATCCGCGAATTCTGGCGCCTGTTTTGGGTTCGCACGGCCCGATCCTGCTAGTCGCCCTGATTCTCTTTCCCGTATCGCAATGGATCGCCGGACTCGGCGTCAGGCAGTATATCGTGATGATACGTTTGCCCAAAATGCTGGAGCGAATGCAAGGCAAATCAGTGATCGTTGTTAGTGATGACGTTCGCTAATGCGCACAGACGCCGAAATCGTCGCGTCGCAGGAGGTCATATTGATCGACGCGTGATTGTCAGCTGACCCCATTTGTCGTCAAACTAGAGTGAACCATGCCACGTTACTTGATACTTCAAGGCGACAAGACCACGGCAAACGGTACTGTGGTCGCCACGCCAACCTCGATCCAGTTCGAAAGCCGTGATGTCGCTCACGAAGGCGATGATGTGCAATGCCCCGCATGCAACACCACGGGCAAAATCAAATGCGATGGACCGCGTCAGGTGATGACCGCGCCCGATGGACGACATGCGGCATTGAGCGATGACCTCTGTATTTGCAAATGCGATCCGCCGCCGAAGCTTGTGGCATCGCAGCAGTCCATGTCCGTCGATGCATGATGTATGACGCTGCGTTCAACACATTAACCCGCCGCTTGCTCGTCGGTTTGCTGTCCGTATTGCCGCTCGCCGCTTGCTCGGAGCGGCCGATGAACATCGACGTCTCAATCTACAACTACTGGCCCCGCGCGATCTACGATGTCGCGGTCAACGGTCAATACGCAGGTGGTGCTTATATGGCCTATCACCCAGGCGGTGCGGGTGGCTCGACCGTCTGCTGCGTAACGGTGACCGGAACGCGCTTCAAGAAGGATGCGAATACGTATTGGTATGGCCCGCAGCATTCGGGTTCGATCTCGCTGGGCAACTGTCCGGCGTTGGCGACGATGCGGACCAACGGGACCCTAAGCGAGACCGAGGAAAGGATTCTGCGCGCCATGTCGCAGAATGAAGGCAAGGTGGATACGGTTCAAGCGATCGATGTAGCAATCATCAGCGCTGGGGCAATGCAGAAGACGATCCGTGGTTCGGCAAGCCAAGGCGAACTGGCCACCCAGATCGCTGCGTTTCGAGACGCGCATCCTGCTGAGTACCAACGGTATTTTGCTAATTGCGGCTGGACCGTTACCGGTTCGGGCAGCGATGCTTCGCTGGGGTACGCGCATTCGACATTTACGAGTGGCGCCCGGATCATTGGTGACGAGCTTTACACTGCGTTACGGCGCGATTGTTCCATCTCCACTTTGGCAAGCCGGTCAACTGCCCGCCTGTCGCGTCGATGGCGCACGCTGTGTCGTCACCGCTATACCAAGAGCTGCAAATCAAGGACTTCGTCGATCGGCTTAATCAGGCTATCAACAAGACACCTAGCGGCTACGCTTATCCGATCAAGGATTATCTTCAGTCAGCGCTCGGCCGTGCGACCGTGCTGGATCAGGACGTCAACTGGCCCCGTGCAACACCAGTCAGTATGAAAACTTCGTTGGATCGCTTTTTTCAACACAATCCGCAGGCGTCGCACAATCCGGCAGAATGGGGGGCGAACAGGTCTGCATACGAAACAAGTATCCTGCAAGATTACGGGCCATCGCGCTCTATGGCGCAAGTCAACGGCGAGTCGGTCGCGCCGGGAAGATATCAGCATCTGGTCCAAGCCTTGGGAATGCCATCTTGAGAAAGAAGACTTCAAAATCTATGAAGACAAGTAGCCTGCAGTTTCGAATCAGCTTAGTTTGCTTGGATGCTGTCCGTATCGGCACGGGAATTGCCACCGCTTTTCTCCTGACCAACGGCGCTGCTACGCCATCACTTGCCTCCGAAACATCGTCCACATTCCGCTTCGCTCTACCGGGTGGGGCAGCCATTCTTTACGGCAACGCATCGAACCCTCAAGCACCATTGGCCGAGCGGTCCTGGCAACAGGCAGTATTTTATTTCCCGAACGGAGCGACGTTCAGCCTGCTGCCAAGAACTGGCAAAACGAACGCTGGCGGGGCTGCAATTGAACCGCCGAGCGAGAGCGATATTTCGCCGTCCGGCCAATTTGTTGTTATAGGGCGAGTCGAATCGGGGACGGTATCGTCTGGGCCGGGGCAAGCGGAGTCCGTCCTGAGCCGGGAGTACTGTCCTGTCATTGAGATACGCACGGGGTGTATTACCGCCGATCAAACTGGTGCGATATGCGGAGCGGGCTGGCAGGCTGGCCAGCCCGCACAGTGGGGAACGGAGGATCAAACGAACGTGATGCTGAAGCGCGATCGTCCGTCGGCGAGCAGGCTGCTGCGCTTCATCAGCGCCGGTCAGCCGGTACGATTAGCAATCGACGACGATTCCGGTGCGGACAATCTCTTGCGGTGCGATCCGCTGTCGTCCATTAATCGCGAGGCCTATCAAAAGATTGCAACTGCTTTGCATGCCGCAGGCGCGAGCAACGATGCGCGATTGATAGACGCCGCACTGTCGAATGCCAACGACGGCGCGGCACATACGTTAGAGTCTGCAGTCGCGGATGACCGGCACCGTGCGGCGACTGTGTCGGCACATAATGCAACGCTCTATACGGCACCCGATGATAGCCACGCGAGCCGCGCCTATCTAGTCCAGAACGATACGGTGACGGTATTGAAGCAGTCGCCTGCCGGGTGGGCCTATGTCGACTACGTCACAGCTTCCGGCAAGCATCTGGTTCGATGGGTCAAAGCCGACCAACTGTCGATCGAGCCCTGATGTGATCGAATAACTGAATTGAAATGCCGTGACCACTTTTTCGGACGTATCGTGCGTAAGCGATTTATCGGAAAGACGACTCTGTCGCCTGGAAGTGTTGCCGTTTCTTGGATTCTGGCCTCAAGTTGGCATTGGAGCTTCCGCAGCGGCGGCGATGGGGTTCGCAGCGACTTGAAGGCTATATGACTTACGACTATCTGACGAAGGTATCCATAAATCGCCCCGTGACGGCGGAGGAGTGCGCGCGTCGCCTCGATATCCGCAAGCCGGCGGCAAGCGATGCGAAAGACAAGCACATGGTCTTTCGAATGAACAACATCTATTTGGGCATTTGCGATACCTCATACCAGCAGGTGGGTTGGGCAACCCTGGCTTTTCTCGTCGGATTTCCCGGATTTGCCTATTTTGGCTGGCAGTTCGTGTTGTTCACTCATAGCAGCGCGATTTTCTGGACACTGGTTGTGCCGTGTGCCATAGGATGCGCGTTTTGTGCCGGCATTTTGCTGAAGGACTGCTTCAACTACCGGCACAAGACAATTCGGTTTAACAGGAAAAACCGGATGGTCTATGCCTTCCGCCATAACGGCAAGAACGGGGTCGTTGCCGTGCCTTGGGACAAAGCTTTCTTCTTCACTGACCGGCAGACGTCTTCGCCGCTCTTCGGCGGTGCGCCAACCGTCCTGAGATGTTTCGTGCTCGCCGAGGACGATAAAACCATCGTCAATACCTTCAGTTTTGGCAAACGTACGGTCAACGGGGGATCGGAGACGTCAGCGTGGGGGGCGAACGTTCTTGAGCAACTTCTGGCGAACTTCGAATTCGTTCGAAAGTTTATGGAAGACGGCCCGGAATCGCTTCCACCTATCAAGGAGTACTTGCCCGAAGGACCGTCCTTGAGGGCATCGGCGAGTGTGTTGTTCTCCAATTTCAAGGCCGTTCGCAGGGCAAACGCCGCCCTTTGGCTGCTGACGACCGTGATCGCGGTTCCAATGTGCCTGATGGTGTTATTGCATTACATTGCGCAACTGACTAGTCGTGAGCCGGTGTGACCCGAGGACGTACAACGAGCTTCGCTCCCCGGTGAACCGTCTTCGACGGTGACGGCCTAAGTGGCGGGACGCTAAGACTCTGGCGCGATGGCATTCGACGGAAACATCCGGGTTAAGACGCAGCGGCCTTTGACTGACAAGGGAGATCGTCAGGAAGGCAAAGTTCGTGGGCAACCTCCAGTCCGTGTTCGCCTGGCTTAGCTGGAAACCGTCCCGTGAGCCGGTTTGGCCTGAAGCCATCCAGCAGTCATTGAAGCCCGACGCATTCGTGGCGAGCACCACCAAAGTCGCATCAGAGAAGAATCTCAGGGAGCAGATATGACTCGCAAATTCATACTGAAAGACGACAAGACCGATCACAACGGCGTCGTTATGGATGGCATCGAGGGGTCCTCGTTTTCCGGGAGACCGATGGCCTATATCGGAGCACCGGTCATGTGCCACACCTGCAATACCCAAGGTGTCATCGTGTCGGATGGAACTCCGCACAGGCTGACGGTAATGGGAAAACAGGTCGCTCTTGAAGGCGACCTGTGTCAGTGCCACTGTCAACCCCAGCCGAAGCTTGTGGCATCGCAAACCACGGGAACGCTTTCCGCCTGAAGTGATCTGTGGTTGTGATGATAGGCCCGAGGGCCATTCCCCCTACAACCCCGCCCGAAACTCAATCCGCCGATTCCTTGCCCGCCCATCACTCGTATCGTTCGAAGCAATCGGCTGGTCAGGACCCACACCAGTCGCCGTCATCTGTTGCGGCGAGATCCCCTTGCCGACGAGATACCCTTTAACAGCATCGGCACGCGCCTGGCTCAGCGCAATGTTTGAAGTGCGATTACCCGAGTTGTCCGTATGCCCGATGATCGCCACAGTACGCGTATTCATCTTCGCAAGCACGGCCGCCATCTGATCAAGAATCGCCCGGCCTTGCGGCGTGAGCGTCGCGCTGCCCGTTTCGAACTCGATCGTGCGATTCGCGAGCGTCTGGTCGAGCAGCCCCTGTTCGGACGCGCTCACGCGCAACCCATTGCGGATCGTATAGGTCGGATTGAGCGCGGTGGCCATGTCGCTCGCGATCTGCTGGCGCGTGGCCTCGTTGCCCACCTCGCCGCGCACGTCGATCTGCGTGCCGTCGATCTTCAGTTGTCCTTTATGGATCTGCTTGAGCTGCGCGTTGAGCAGCTTCTGCACGTTATCCGACCAGTTGGGCGGCGTCGCTACGTCGCCCACTTCAATCTGATCCACGACGTTCGCCGCGCCATAGGTCTCGCGCAGACGAGCGAGCACAGCCGCGTGCGTGGCTTCGTCGGGCACCTTGCCGCCTGCCACGACCTGGCCGGGCGCCGTATCGACAGGCGCGGGCGTGGACGTGGCGGTCGAGCGGGGAACAGTATCAGCCGTAGAGGCGGCCGGGTTCGCCGCAGGAAGCTCAGTCGTGCTGACCTGCGCGCCGCTGTTGTTCACGGGCGTGACGCGAGCAGGGCTCGCATCGTCGGCCCACGCGTTCGAGCCAGCGAATCCCAACACGGCAGCCGCGAGCGCCGCAGCCATCGCCGTACGCACAGGAACGCGCGCCTGTTTATCCGCGCCGAGCATGCCCAGCCTCCCCAACGAACGCTTCCTGGAACGTGTCGATCGCAAGACGCAGCGACAGTTGCGGCTGATCGAGGTAGCTGACGAGTTTGCTGATGCCATGGTCGCTTTGTGCGTGACCGTCGATCCATTCGGGATCGTCGATATCGATGTTGTGGGCGGCGTAGGTTTGCGGATCGACCACGCTGTGCAGGGTCCGGGCCGATGCGCCGTTGAAGCCGACGATGAGCCGCTCGCGCTGCGCGATGGTGCCGATGAAGATAGCGAGTTCGAAGTCCGCCTTCGAAACGAACGGCGCGATCAGCTCCAGCCAGAATGCGGCCACGAGGCTGCGGTAGAACGGGTCGACCGGCAGCGGCAGCGTGAGGCCGCGCTCCAGATGCGAGGAGCCGCTCGTCATCACTGGTCGCAGCAGCGAGCCGAGCGCGAGCATCGCGCCGCGCAGGCGCACGGGGTGGCCGCTCGCGAGCAGCATCCGCTCGAGGCCTTCGAGCGTCTGGTGTTCGACGAAGTCGTTGAAGGTGCCGTCGTGCGGGTTGCCCACGCCGCCCACATCTACGGGAACCTGGGTTTCGCCGAGCGCATGCAGCGCGCCCGCCGGTTCGCTCGTGCCAAGGAGCGGCTGCATCTGCTGCGCGGCACGCGACCACAGCCGCGCGAAGGCGAGCGGGCTGCGCGCGAGAAAGGCGAGCGGCTGCTCGACTTCGAGCGCGGTGGCCGCGAGAAACGGAAAGCGCCGCGACGACTGGTCCTGGCTCGCCACCATGTGCCCGGCGATCGCGAGTTTGCTTTGCGAGCCGAGAAACGCGAAGTGCATGGGCTGCGCTTCGGCATAGACGATCTTCCACCGCGGATCGTCGGCGAGCAGTTCCATCGCCTGTGCGATCCAGCGGTCCAGTGTCTGCAGCAACTGCGGATTGTGCGCACTCTTGACGAAGTCGCCGCGCGACGGAATCTTGCCGAAGTACGCGATCTGCGCCTGAACGGACTGCGTCATTGCGCGGTTCCTCCTGTCTGGGTGGGGGCCGCCGATGTTGTCACGGCGGCCACGGCGGCGGGCGACGCGCTCGCGCCGGCCGCAGGGTTGGCAGCCGCACTGTTCACTGTCCCGACGCTTGCGATCGAAGAGGGCAGTTGCACGCCGCTCAAACCTTGCTGCTGCGGCGCGTTACTGCTCGCAGCCGTGGGCTGCGAGGTGCTGACGATGCGCATGCTCACCGATACGGTCACGCTGCCTTGCGTCCACGTCAGGTCGAACGTGCCGTCCGGATGGCGCGTGCGCTGTGCCGAGTTGATGAGCTTCTCCAGGCCGTAACGTCCCGGCTCGTTGACGAACTGAATCGTGCGACCGTCGAACGTGGTGGCCGAGAGCGTCGCGCCCGGCGCGCCCTGAGGATTGGGCCAGACGAAGTTCGTCCACTGCGGCGGCGTGTTGCGGTAGCGCAGTTGCTGGCCGTCGATCGCGATCGTGTACTCGGTCGTGCCGCTCGACGGCTGCGGCAGAATCTGGAACACGGTCTGCGGCTCGGACGAGCCTTGTCCCGCGCCCGCCGCGCCGCCCGCAAGCGGCGCCACCCAGCGCGCGAAGCCGGTCGTGAAGTCGGGCGTGAGCGTGAGGCCCATGTCGCCCCAGGTGCGTGCGGAGAGCGTGTCGCCGCGGCGCACGGCGAGTGGCCCGAGCGTGGTGCCGACGAACTTCGAAATCGCACCGTCCGGCCCGAACATCTGGGCGATTTCGCTCGCGCCTGCCTCGATCTTCGCGCTGCCCGCAAACGGGTACTTGTTCGCGAGCGAGGCCTGGAACGGTTGGTACACCTGCGCATTCCAAACCTTGTTCACTTCCACGGTCGCAGGCTGGATCACCACGGCGTAGGCCTGCATGAGCGGGCGCACGAGCAGCGGGCGCAGCGCCTTCTTCTGCGCGTCGGTCAAGCCCGTGAGCATCTGCTCGTCGACGAACTTGAGCGAATCGGAAAGTTCGGAGCCGTTGCCGTCCAGCGTTTGCTGCATGAGCTGGCGCGCGCCCGGTCCCGGGTCGCCCTGATTCTTGATGACGTTAAGACGCGTGCGCACCTTCGAGAGCGAGTCCATGTAGCCGCCGAGGAGCGACGCGTTGTCGTGCGTCACGACCATGCGGCCCAGCCCCGCGAATGCCTGGCCGATCGGACCCATCGAAGGCTCGACCGGATTGCCGTTGAGGTCGAGATTGGCCGTGGCAGTGTTGCCCGACATGCGCGAGAACCATTGCCTGACCCATCCCGTCACGCCGCTTTCCGCGCGCTTGATGCTCACGCTCGCGAGCGATGGGTTATCCCACGAGGTCTGGTCGTACGCGGTTTCGAGGATCTTGCGGATCGGCGAATCCTGCGGGTCGCCCAGGCGATTCATCGCATCGACGGCCTGGCCGAACGTGCCGAAGTCCTGCACGGCAATGCCCTGCATGAACTTCTGCCAGTTCTGCGCATACTCGGTCTTGTACATCGACACCAGCGCCTTCTGGATCTGCTCGGGGCTGCCTTCGAGCGTGAGATCGTCTTGCGCCGAGGTGTTGAGCACCCAGTCCTTCGCTTGCAGTTCCTTCGTTGCGGCGTCGCGGATCGCAGGCTGCACGTACTGGAACCACGCCTCGCGCGTGAAGGTGCCGGAAATCGCGTAACTGCCCGCAATCAGCGAGGTATTCGTGTCGCCGACGATGCGCGCCACCGTCATGGGCGCGAAACGCGTGGAGGCGCGCGCCTTGATCTCCTCGTACACGCGCTGACGCGCCGGCATGCCGCGCACCACGTGGCGCAGGTTTTCTCGCGTCTGGTCGACGAGCGCCAGGTTCGCGTCGATCATCGGCCAGTCGTCGTCGGAGACGCGCGCGAGGTAGAACGTGATCATGCGCTCGGCACTCTTGATCATCTCGTCGCGAGGCATGTTGCCGCGATTCGTTTCGAGCCAGCCACGCCAGAAGCGCGCGATCTGGTCGGTCAGGTGCGCGGCCTCGACGTGACGCTTGTCGGAGAGCATCAGGTAGGTCTTGAGCGCGTTGTACGCGTCTTCAACGCTCGTGGGCGAGGCGGCGCTATAGAGGCCGCCCTGGCTGCCGGCCGCCATTGCCGTGTGCGCCGAGACGGGAATCGCACCCGAATCGGGCGTATGCGACATCGGCGCGAGCAGTTCGGGATGCGCGTCCACGTCCTTGAGAAACGAGGCGAGATTCTGCGAGACGGGCGTCAGCATGATCTGCCGTACGCCGCTGTAATACTCTTCGAGCAGATGCTGTTCGAGCCGGTCGCCCTGGTAGAGTCCGAGCGAAACGGCGAGCGGGCGGTCGCGACGGAACTGCTCGAGTTGCTCGATGCGGTCTTCGAGAATGTCCATGGCCTGCAGGCGCGACTGCAGGTCGTTGCGGTTCTGCTGCATGCGCTCGACGTTGTCGAGATCGGCCTGCACGTTCGCCACGAGCTGCTGGTTGCCGATGGTCGACCACGTCCAGCCGCCCAGCGCGAGCGCGAGCACCGCGACGAAGCCGAAGAACGTGGCGTAGCGCATGCGCGTCTTGGCAGGGCTCGCGAACTGCTTCACGGTTTGCCGGTCCGCGAAGATCACTTTCGAGAACAGATCGCGCAGGAAGAAGCCGTTTTTGGAAAACGCGCTATGCGGCTTGGGCAGCCCCTCGGCGGAGAGCACGAAGCGGTTGGCAATGCGCTGCGCGGCGGCGCTGCTGGTTTCGCCTTCCTGCAGCGCGCTCGTGAAATAGAAGCCGCGGAAGATCGGCTTGTACTGGAAAGGGTTGTTCTCGAACAGCGTAGCGAGGAACGCGCGCAACGCCGGCTTGATCGCCGAGAATTCGAGCGGGAAGCTCAGTTGCCCAGGCGAGAGCTGCTTGCCGCGGCTGAGCGACATCTGCGCGATGCTGATTTCCTTGAGGCCTTCGTAAAGCTCTTCGAAGCGCTCGTCGAACAGCGCGACGATATCGCGCTTCTCATCCGGCTCGTAGGGCAGGGTAGCGCCCCACACGCGGTCGTACTCCTGGCGGTCGTTGCTGCTGAAGAATTCGGTGAAGCCGGTAATCAGGTCGGCCTTCGTGAACATCACGTACACGGGCGCAAACACTTCGAGCTTTTCGGTCAGTTCCTGCACGCGCTGGCGCAGATTCTTCGCGAGGTTGATGGCGAACTCGGGGCGGTTGCCCGTGAGTTCCGCGATGCTCGCGGTGACGATGATGCCGTTGATCGGCGCCTTCGGACGATGGCGCTTGAGGAGGCCGAGAAAGCCGAGCCATTCGCTGCGGTCTTCCTCGTGGACCGAATAGCGGCCCGCTGTGTCGAGCAGGATGCCTTCGGTCGTGAAGAACCAGTCGCAGTTGCGCGTGCCGCCAATGCCGTGCACCACGGCGTCGTGCTTGTCGGCGAAGGGGAATTGCAAGCCCGAATTCAGCACGGCGCTGCTCTTGCCGGCTGCAGGATTGCCGATGACGATGTACCACGGCAACTCATACAGCGCCGAGCCGCCCGAAAGCTGGCCGATCTTCGAGGACTTGATGGTTTTTACGGCGTCGACGAGCCGCGTGCGCAGCACATCCAGCTCCGCCTGCCTGGCAGGGGCGGGTGCGGGCTCTCCGTTATCGGTCTGCGCCTGCTGCTCCAGCATGTCGCCGAGCTTGCGGTTCGCGCGCCGCACGCGCGCGCGGCGCCAGAGCCAGAACACGAGCCAGATCGCGAACAGCGCGCCGAGCACGGCAGCGGGCCAGACCGGGCTGATTTGCAGTGCATCGGCCGCGATGAACAATGCGGCCGCGAGCGCGATCACGCCGACGACAGAGAGCGTGCGCGTGTTTGTCAACACGTTGAAGAAGCGTTGCATAAGCCGTTCAGGTCCTGGTGCCTTGGGTGCTGTTTGTCGTGGTGTGCGGTGTCGTCACGCAGCAAGAGGTTTTGCCGCCCGGCAGAATGAAAGAACGCCCCATAAAACTCCCCATTTATTTCCCGCTGCGCCTCATTTAACAATTGCCGGCGCGCGACCCAGAACGAAGCCGGGTTTGTGATATTCGACGTGGCCCAGGTCCATCAATTTCCAGCGTCCGCCCCAGGTCAGGCCAACCTGCTCGGCCACCTGGCCGTATAACTGATAACCCCGCATCGCCCAGGGATCTTTTTCTGAAATGACGAGCTTGCCGTCACGCAGAAATGCGTTATCGGCCGCGAGTCCATATTGGTGATAGCTTTGGAAAGCTGCCGCGTTTGTCACATTACCGCCCATTTGCGCAAGCCTGTTTTGTCGCTCGGGGCTGCGGTAACCTTCCAGTAGTGCCATTTCATAACCGTATTGCTCGCGCATGATCTTGTAGACGAGCAATAGCCGCGTGCGGAAATCCGCATCCAGCAGATTCCAGTCGCGGCTTGCGTCGTGCAGCGCGGGCCGCACCTGCTCGACCTCCTTCGTGGCGAATACCTCGGGAGGCAGCGGCGGCGGTGGAACCAGCTGCTCGCCGTTCAGCAAGGCAGCGATTTTTTCGTCCGGCACCCGGGGCGTGTCATCGTATTGAAATAACTGATGACCGCGCAATGTAATGGCAATGAGCGGCGGCGTCGCAAGAATACCTGCGGTAATGAAAATCAGCAAGCGCCGCCTGATGAGTATATTTTTCATATCGGCCATTCTCGAATGAGAAATTTTTGCCGACTTAAAGAACTGACTCCGGGCGTGAGTGGCGCTTGCTGAAGCGCGACGCATAATTAAATTATGCAATTCGAATAACGTGCTGAAAAGCGATGCACGTACGGCGGGCAGCAGCAAGAGTGCGGCCAATGGTACGGCAATGGCAAAATAGGCGACGAGAGCAATGGCGACCAAAAGCGAACCTGCGGAGTGGCAATTGTTTTTTGTAATGCTTGATTTTAGAATCAGCGCTGCCCGAAGTTGGGCCGCCTCGTATTATTGCGGTGAAACAGGCTCAATTCAATGAGCACAATGAGCACGATTCCAACGAGACAGTGAATGAGTGCGCCGGACAACTCTACCCCCAAGGCTGCCCCCAGCCTCCTCGCCGACACGCCAGCCAGCGTCCCGGGCGCGCAACCGGGCGGCTCGCGCATCCTCGCGAATCTCGAGGGCCGCGTCGTGCCGCCGGCCGCGCCGCCTGGTACAAGTCGGCGTTCGCGCACGCCGATGCTGGTCGGGGCGCTGGTTCTGATCGGCGCCGCCGGTTTCGGCGCCTGGCACGTGGCCGAGCGCAGCGCGCCAGCGAACGCCGGGACGCAGGCGGCTGCCACCGCCGTTGCACCGATAGCTGCCCCTACAGGGGCAGCGCCAACCGTCGCGAACGCGGCGAGCGCGCATGATACGGCGTCGGCTTCGCACGCCGCCACGATCGTGAGCGACGACGAAACTGCCGACAACGCGAAGCCCGCACCTGACGCCGTTGCGTCCGCAACGGTACCCGACGATGGCCGGCTTTCGCGTGCGTTGGCCAATGGCGCGCGCGATGCCGGAGCGAGCGCACCGGCGGGCGGTGCGGCGCCGCAGGCGAGCGCGTCCGTAGACGCGAATCACAAGCATCCGGCCAAGGGCGCCGAAGCCCGCCACGAAGCGAAAAGCGCCGCGCATGCAGGAAGCACCAAGGCTGAAACGCTGGCGAAGAAGCGACACGATGCGCGTCCGGGCGGCCAGAAGGACGATTCCGATGTCGATCTGCTCGCCGTGCTCGTTGCCCGCACCAAGCCGGGCGATGGCAAGGACGCGTCCGCGCACGGGTCGAAGCCGGCGGCTGGCAAGCTCACGCTCGCGCAGCAAGTCAAGGCGTGCGGAGAACAGGGCTTCTTCGAAGATCAGCTTTGCCGTTGGCGCGTGTGCGACGGGCATTGGGGCAAGGATCCGGCGTGCCCCGCGGCGGCGCGCGCAAGCACGGAGCATTGAGGCGTCAGCGCGCCTCTCTCGAACGCACGCACGCGCACGTCAACAAGGCCGTTCGTTCGCTGTGTACTGTGAACACCCCGGCGAGCACCCCGTTGCATCGCGAATCGTGGCCATCAGGTCATCGGGGTGCACCATCAATTCGCGCACGAGACGCAGCATCGAATACTGGTCGAGCACGGCATGCCAGCGCGACGATTGCGTGAGGTGCTGCCAGACAGCAGCCAGTATTTCCGGATCCGCATGGCGCCCGTCCCACTGGGCGCTGGCGTATTCGAGGCTCGCCGGTGCGGACAAAAGCTGCATACGGCTCGCGGCGTTGAGCATTCGCGAAACGCCGTTGGCGGGCGCGTCGCAGCAATAGAGCACGGCGCTCAGCAAGCCGCACTCGTCGAAGCCTTGCGCGCGTAGCGAGGCGCCGTGCAGTCGCACTGGCCCCTGCTGGGTCTCGAACGTATACACGACGTTTTCTTCAGCGTGCGTGAGCAGGCGCAAACCGCGCATGAGCCGCGGCAGGTCGGTCGTTGCGGATTCGACGGATGCCTTCGCTTCGACGAGCAGGCGCACGTTCCAGACGGGCACGATATCGAAGGTCTTCGCATGCAGCCGCTCGAGCAGGACCACGTCCCATTCCGTTTTGGCGCGCTCGTGCGAACCCGGTATCGAGGCCGGGACGCGCATCGAACTCACGACACGGTACGCGTGCGGGTTCTCCTGCGCCGCGTTGAGCCTTTGAGCCAGAGATTCGAGGGCTTGGATGGCCAGCGCTTCGACAGCCGCGCCGCGTCGCTGCGACGCCCGGCCTTGCGCCACGGCCGCCGGCGTACCCGGCCGCGGACCATACGCATCCAGCAATGATACGTATTGCTGCACGAGTGGGTCGGGCGCCAGGGCTTCGAGCCGGCACAAGCGCGCCAGTGCCAGACTGTTCTGCAGATCGGCCAGCGCGGGTTCGAAAGCCGAGCCCTTCGCAAGCTCCGGCGAAGCGAGAAGGTCTCGCGCGGTTTCATGGAGTCCCGCGTAATGGGCCTCGTGGTGCGCCAATGCCGCGGACGCATGCAGCCGCGCAAGCGCTTCGCGCTGCCAGGCCTCGAGGGCGCGCTGCTGTTTGGCTGGATGCGCGATCGCATTGACCGCAGCATGGATCTGCCGGCGGTCCTGATCGGCCTGGGCCGAAAGCGAGGCAAATTCGCGTACGTGGGGCGCGCGGTGCCGCAGCACCATCGCCTGAAATGCCCGGTCTCCGGAATCGGCGTGCATCGCCTCCGTGATCATGGCCGCGAGCGCGTCGATGAAACGCGGCTTCAGCGTCGCGTCGGGTGCTCTGCCATGTGCGATGGCTTCACGCGCCTGTTCGATGACGCGTGCGAGAGCCGTCGCCGGATTGGCGTGTCGAAGCGGCAGCGCCGAAGCCGCGGGCTCTTGCGGCAAGCGATAGCGGCGTGGGACGTCGCGAAGGATCTGTTCGAGCAGCAGAGCGGGTGAGGACATCGGCGATTGTGCAGCACGCGCGTGCGGGGCGATGAGGAAGATAGTCTCATAACCCCGCGCTACCGCTAGTGGCGGGTGTGCTGCGCCCGCGCGGCGCGTGTCTTCGCCGCCTTTTTTGCCGCGGCGGAACGGCCCGCTGCGCCCTTCGTCTGCGCAGCCTTTTTCGCGGCCGCCGACCGGCTTGCCGCGGGGCGGCGCGCCGCCGCGGTCTTCGCCTGTTTCGACGCGGCTCGTGGCGATGCGCCCGCCCGGCTCTCGCCCTTGAGCACTTGCGTCGTCGTACGCGAGCGTTTGGCCTTCGATTCCGTGCTCGCGCGGCCCGTTTTCTCGCCGCGGCCCGCCGCGCTATCCTTTGCGGCCTTCTTGCGCGTCGCTTCGCTGGTTTTGCCTGGCGCCGGCGGTTTCAGGTCCACACCGGCGCGTCGCGCCTTCGAGAGGCCGATCGCGACAGCCTGCTTCGCGGAACGCACGCCATGCTTGCCTTCGCGCACGCGATCGAACTCCTCCTTCACGAACTCGCCGGCCTGGGTACTGGCAGATTTGCCTGCGCGCTTGTCTGCGCGCGCGCGCTCGATCGTTTTCTTCTCGGGCATTTTGGCTCTCCTGGATGAGTGACCCACTTATCGCAGCAAGCACCGTTCCGCACAGGCGCAAAGCCATCAGACCGCAACGAAAGCCGGCCGCGGAGCAGCCGCGAGGATTTCGGCAACGAAGTCGAGAAACACGCGAGTCTTGTTCGGCAGCCGCCTGCCCGATGGATGCACGCCGTGGACGGGCAACGGCGGCGGCGCGAAATCCTCCAGCACGCTGACGACCTCGCCGCTCGCCATCTCCGCTGCGAAGAGCCAGGCCGGCGCCTGAACCAGGCCCATATGGGCCAGAACGGCAGCGCGAATCTGCTCCGCGTCGCCGGTGCGGAAATTGCCGGACGGAACCTGCAGGCCCGGCCCTTCGACGTTGCCGAAACGCCATGCCCGCGGCTCGTGCAGGGGCGCGAAAACCACACAGGCATGCCGTTCGATCTCTTGCGGCCGTTCGGGGCGCCCATGCTTTTCGAGGTATTGCGGTGTCGCGACGACAACGACCGGACTCGAGGCCAGATGCCTCGAAATCATTGAGGAATCGGCAAGCGGTCCGCTTTTGACCGAAAGATCGAAACCTTCCTCGACGAGATTGACGACTCGCTCCGTTGCGGAAAGGTCCACGTACACCTGCGGATAGCGGGAGAAAAACACCGGCAGGTGCGGCACGACATACAGCCGGCCAAAGACCGGTGGCACGGTGACGCGGATCAGCCCGCTCGGAGAGAGCTGGCCGTGCCCGACGGAGGACTCGAGATCGGCGAAGTCGCCAATGATGCGCAAGCCCGCTTCATAGACCGTTTGACCGGTCTCGGTGAGCGTCATGCTGCGCGACGTGCGCCGCACCAGTTGAGCGCCGAGGTGACGCTCGAGCGACGCGATCTGCTTGCTGACCGCAGGTTGACCCACGCCGATGTCGCGGGCCGCCGCGGCGAAACTCCCGCTTTCGACGATGCGAATGAAAAGTTTGAGCGCGTCGAGCCGGTCCATTTTCCCTTCCCCAAAACTTCCTGACTGGAATGGATTCTATTCCATCTGACCGTCTTCCATGCCCTGAGTGGAATCGATATCGTCATGCCCATCGACAACGCATTCACGCAACGAAGGAGCCATGATGAGCATCGGACAACGCACAAACCTGACCGAAGTGCGGCACAGCCTGAGCGAAGACGACCGCGAGGCGGCGAGGGCCTCGATCGAGCGCACGCAGCGGCTTTTCGACGAATTCGAAGGAACGATGCGCGAGGCGTACGACGCCATGACCGCGCAGACGCCGGTCGCGGACGGCGTCGGCATGGAGAGCATCGCGAACGCGGACGCAACAGGGTGGTGGATTCGGCCGCGCGCCGCGCCTGCCCATCGCGCGATCCTGTTCCTGCACGGCGGGGCCTTTGTGCTCGGCTCTGCATCGGGCTATCGCGGTTTCGCAAGCCAGATCGCGGTGCGCGCCGGTGTCGATACCTTCGTGCTCGACTATCCGCTTGCGCCCGAGCATCCGTTTCCCGCGGCGCACGATGCCGTGCTCGCCGCGCTGCGATGGCTGGCGAACGGCGGCATACGCGAAGTCTCGCTGGTCGGCGACTCCGCGGGCGGCGCCCTTGCACTGGCGGCTCTGGGTGTGGAGGAACCGCGCACGTTGAACATTGCGAGCGTGGCCGCTTTCTCGCCGTGGGTCGATCTGGCGTTGACAGGGCCGTCGTTCAAGAGCGATGCGACCCGGGATGCCGTTCTGACGCGGCCGGTGCTCGCCAATGCCGCCGCAGCGTATCTTGGGGCTGGCGATCCCACGGATGGACGCGCGTCGCCGCTGCATGCCATTCCCGGGCGCCTGCCGCCCATCGCGCTCCAGGTGGGCACGGACGAGTTGCTATTCGACGACGCGCGACGTTACGCGGCGGCTGCAGCGGAGCAGGGCGCAACGGTGCAACTGGAAATCTACGAAGGACTGCACCACGTGTTCCAGCGATCCACGCACGAGCTGTCGAGTGCGCGGTATGCGCTGGATGAAGTCGCGAGATTCATCTCGCGGTGCTGGACGCCTGACGCGTAAGTCTGCCTCAGCCCTGCTTGCGCGCCTGCCCGATGACGCGTTCGCGTGCCGCCTGCGCTTGTTGTACGAGCCGGTAGGCGGCGTAGTACTTGTAGATATTGCGCACGTAAGTGGTCGTCTCGATCCCGATCTTCTCGCCGACCACGATCTCGACGTTGTTGAACCACTTGTCGGGCGAGAGCCCTCGGGCGGCCGCCTCCTTGCGCATCTTCGCGATCCTGGCCGGACCCGCGTTGTAGCTCGCAAACGCGAACAGGGCGCGGTCCGAGTCGGAAAAGTGCGCATCCGGGAAGTAGCGGGACATCAGGAGGTCCAGGTATTTCGCGCCGGCGTGGATGTTCGATTCTGTCACGCGGATGTCACCGACGGCCAGCTCCTTGCCGGTCGCCGGCATGAGCTGCATGATGCCGATCGCGCCAACGTGGCTGCGGGCGCTCTGGTCGAGCTGCGATTCCTGGAACCCTTGCGCGGCAAGCATCAATGGATCGAAGCGATATTGCGCGCCGTACTTCTCGAAGAGACCGACCGTTTGCGTGAAGCGCTTCAGTTCGGCGTCCTCCGTATTGCTGGTGATCTGCTTGACGCGCTGCAGTTCCTGCTGCAGACGCACTTCCGCCACGCTCTGCTTTTTCACGTAGCCAACGTAGAAGTCGGTGATGGCCTGCTGGAGTTTCGGACTCTGCTTGCGGATCGCCCAGCCGATATAGCCGGCGTCACGCACGGCCATGTCGTCATGCACCACGATGCCCGGCAGCACCTGCGCCCAGAATTTCGCCTTCCAGTCGTCGACGACGAGAATCTGGACCAGCCCGACATTGAGCATCTCCATGGCGTCCTCGTCCTCGAGCGCATCGGGCAGCAATACCAGCTTTATCGGCGGTTTGCCTTCTTTTTTGAAGCGCGCGTTCAGGGCGGTCAGACTCTCGAAGTAGCTGCTGCTCGCACGCACGTGCACGGTCTTGCCGCTCAGGTCGTCGAGTTTGGTGAGCGCGGGCGATTTCGGACCGGTGACGACCAGCTCGCGAACCGGCTTGCGGTCGCGCGGCGCGACGAAGTCGACCTGCTTGAGCCGCGTTTCGGTGACGGTCAGATTGCCGGCGGCAATGTCTCCTTTCCCGGCCAGCAGAGCGGGAAGGAGCTGGTCGCGCGTCGTCGGGATGATCACGAGCGTCAAGGGACGCTTGCCGAGGCTGCTCTGGTACGTCTTGTTCAGGTAGCGCTCGAAGTCGCGCATGAGCCCGGCGGTCAGCCCGCGCTCATGACCGAGCTCGTTGAAATAGAGCGTCCTGCTGTATGGCACCAGCACGCGGATCAGCCTGCGGTCGAGCATGGCATCGAAATCGCCGAACTTCGGCTGGATGGCGAGGTTGAGCCGGCGCGTCGTGGTGGAGGTGGGGGCCGCAGGGGGCGATGGCGCACTGGCTGGTGCAGCCGTCGCGGCCTGTGACGCCGCGGCTTGCGCAGGCGTTCCCTGGGCAGCGAGGCAGCCTGTCGGCCGGCTGGCAATACTCGTCCCGAAAGCCAGGATGATCAGCAACGTATGAACAATGCGCATGGTGCCAGGGCCGAGTGTGACGCGCCCTCCCATCATGTCACAACCGCACGATCTGGCTATGGGCCCATGGTCCTATAGCGAAAACGAACAGCCGCTACTTTGGCGATGTCATGACGTCACAGCCGCCGTGCGTGCCAGCGCCTTTCAGGGTGAGCGTAAGCCGGCTGCCCCGGTTCGCCGTGATGATCTGCCCATAGCTCACCGTGGGAATGAACTGGATATCCGGCGCGACCGCTACAGGGGGATTCCTTGCGCCGTCGACGGTCAAGTCGAGTTCCACGGTGACCGTGTCGATTGCGACGCCCATATCCTGCTTGCGCTCGGCCTGTTCCTTCCTGAAATTGCACAGGCCCGTGAGGACCTGCTCGAGGGCGGTCGGAATATCGACCGGCTTGCCCGGTGGGATGGGCGGCGTGTTGCAGCCGACGATCGTGAATGGCAAAGCGCAAAGGACCACGTATCGGCAGGCGCGCATTGGGTTCCCCTTCGATGAGCCAAAGGACGGCTTTGTCGAAGGGTGCCATGCGTGGATGCGCAGTCAATCGGACCTATGGCCTATGCGGAAGCCCGCTTCGCCTCGTGAATCACCCGGTCAGGCGCGTCCATAGCGTTCGTATGCGGCGCGCGCGCTCGTCAAACAGATACGACGCTGCGAGCGCGATCAGGCCAGCGACGACCCCCGTCGCAATGTGTTCGAGAACATGAATGCGATAGTGACTCGTGTGTGCGTAGGCATCGCCGATGATGGTCAGGCAGCCCACCAGCAGCGCGTTGCCATAGCGATTCGCGTACCACTTCGTTGCTGGCGTGAAGGTGAGAAGCACCGCCAGCGCGCCGGTGAACAGTCCTGTTTTGAATGCAATGGTCCAATGGGGCAGGCTCATGATGTTGCCCCAGCTCCCCGGCATGCAGGTCATGCATGCGCTGGTTGGCTGCCAGAAGCGCTGAATGAACAATTTCAGGCGGCGTTGCCATTCGCTTCCCATCACGTACTCCCAGTGCAGGGTGTGCGGCCCCGCGGAAATCGTGCATCGCTTGCGCATTGTGCTGGGGCGCACGCGATGCGCTCCTGGCAAGCGATGCCGGGAGCGCGTTACGACGGTTCAGTGCGCCATGGCGCCCGATGCCGGATGATCCATGCCCATGGCGTCGGGCTTCATCGGCTTTTTCATCTGATCATGGCTCATCGCGCCGCCTTTGCTCATTGTATCGTGCGCCATGGCGCCTTTGCCCATGGCGTCCTTCTGCATCGAGTCCTTCGACATGGCGTCGTTCGACATCGCGCCGCTTGCCTGCGCGAATGCTCCCGCGCTCATGCTCAACAGGGCGGCCGAGATGGCGATGGCTGCGAATCGGATCGTGTTCATTTGCATTGCTCCTTGCTGGGTGGAAAAAAACGTTGCCCCTTTTGCGGGCGGAAGTGAAACAGAACCGTCGCATGAAGTGGCGTATCAGGCGGCGGCCGGAAGACGTCACGAACCGCCGAACCAGTTGTAGCCCTGGTCGACCCAGTAGCCGCCTGGATACGTATTCGTGACGAAAATCTCGACGATGTGCTTGGGGTTCTTGTAGCCGAGCTTCGTCGGCATGCGCAGCTTCATCGGATAGCCATATTTCGCCGGCAGGCGCTCGCCGTCGTAGTCGAAAGCGAGCAAGGTTTGCGGATGCAGCGCCGTGGCCATGTCGATGCTTTCGTAGTAGTTGTCGGCGCAGCGAAAGCCCACGTATTGCGCGGTGAGATCCGCATCGACCCGGCGCAGGAAATGCGCGAATGGCGTGCCGCCCCAGCGGCCTATCGCGCTCCAGCCTTCGACACAGATGTGCCGTGTGATCTGCTCGGCGTGCGGCAGCGCGTACAACTCGGGCAGCGTCCAGACGCGCTGGCCCTTGACGAGCCCGCTGAGCCTGAGCCGATAGTCGTCGCCATCGACCACGGGCGCTTCGCTTTCGCTATAGAACGCGTTGAAGGGGAAGGGGCGCGTGATCTGGGCTTCGCTGTACGTGGGTGCGAGCCCGGTCGGGTCGAACAGCCATGCCTGCACGCGATCGTTGAGCCGGGAAACGGCGGTGAGGAACGTGTTGACCGAGGCGTCGTCGGTAATCGTGCAGCCTGTCAGCAGCGAGAGGCCGCCGAGCGTGAGCATGCGCTTGCCGAACAGGCGCCGTGACGGCATGTCGAGTTCGCGCCGTGCATCGGCAAGAATCGCTGCGCGGTCGATTGCGATGATCTTGCGGTCGGTCGTGTTCATCTGGAATCCTTATCGATATCGAAGGACGGTGATTCAAACAGGATTGGGCGGCGCGTTCAGCGTCCGCGCAGCATGGTGAGCAGCGAGCGCGGCACGAGCGCGACCATCGTCACGTGAACGAGCACGAACGCCGCAAGCACGGACATCGCGCAAAAGTGCACGACGCGCGCGCGGTCGTATCCGCCCATCGACTCGCGCAGCAGCGGAAACTGCACCGACTTCCAGATCGCAAGGCCCGACAGCACGAGGACGACGAGATCGGCGATCGCAATCAGGTAGGCGAGCTTCTGCACGGCGTTGTACTGGCTTAGGTCAGCGTGAGAAAGCCGGCCCATGAGCGCGGCGCGCAGATCGTGCAGCACGGCGCGCGGGCTCAGCGGGAAGAACTTCGTGCGCCAGCGGCCGGTGGCGAGATTCATGGCGAGATAGACGAGGCCGTTGAAAAACAGCAGCCACATTGCCGCGAAATGCCATTGCAGTGCGCCGCCGAGCCAGCCGCCGAGCGTGATCGAGGTGGGAATGACGAAGCCCGCGAACACGGGAGACGCATCGTAAATGCGCCAGCCGGAGAACATCATGACGAGCGCCGCAAGCGCGTTGAGCCAATGCGTGACGCGCAGCCAGAGCGGCTGGATGGCGCGTGGGCGGCGCACGCTGGCTTCGAGTGCGGGCGGTTCACCGATCGACGTGTGCATGGCGATTCCTCGTTAGCGCAGAGTTGACAGTGAATTCGCTGTGGCGCGCGCGCCGGTTACAGCGCGTCGGGAAAAAATCGCGAGACCGGGGGGCGGCTAAAAATAAGTCGCCGAGGCTGTAACCCAACTGGCGCGGCGAACGAACTACCCGCAACGGGCGCACGCGCTCGCGCCAAGCGAAAGAGGCACAAGGTGGGTTTGACTAGCACATGGGCGACGATGACGGAAGGGGCGACGCCCGGCGCGCGCGCCGGGGCAGCGCATGCCGTTGCGGGGCGCGAAGCGTTCGGCTACGCTCACGCGAACGGGCGCGAATATGGCGGTGCTCGTAATAATTTTGAAAGCTCTCCTTCGCAAGACCAGGCGAGCGCCATGCCCGCAAGCCCGCTAACCTACCGTCGCGATCATCCAGGACGACCTTTGCACACCGCGGAAACCCGTCTCAAAGCGCTTTTCGTCAGCGGCCTGGAAGGCGACGCGCAAGCGTATCGCGACTTCCTCGAGGAACTCACGCGCCATTTGCGCGGCTACCTGCGCCGGCGCATCCCGCAGTTGCGCGACGACGTCGAGGACCTCGTACAGGAGATCCTGCTGGCGGTCCACAACGCGCGTCACACATGGCGCCCCGACGAACCGCTCACGGCCTGGGTGCACGCGATCGCCCGCTACAAGCTGATGGACTTTTTCCGCTCGCGCGCACGCCGCGACGTGCTCAACGATCCGCTCGAAGATCACACCGATCTCTTCGCCGCGCCCGACGACGAACCCGCGCAGGCGCGCCGAGATATCGGCAAGCTGCTCGAGCAATTGCCCGACAAGCAGCGCCTGCCTATCGTCCACGTGAAGCTCGAAGGGCTTTCGGTCGTGGAGACGGCGAAGCTTACGGGGCTCTCCGAATCGGCGGTCAAGGTGGGCATTCATCGCGGTTTGAAGGCGCTTGCCACGCGCATCAGGGGAGCGCGATGAAAACCGACGATCTGATCAACCTGCTCGCCGCCGGCGATGCGCGCGTGGACCGCAAAGCTGTGCTGCGCCGCTTCGCGCGGGCGCTGGCGCTCGGTTTTGCGGGCTCGGTCGTGCTGATGAGCGTGGTGTTCGGCGTGCGGCACGATCTCATGAGTGTCATGCACACGCCGATCTTCTGGGGGAAGCTCGCGTTCCCGTTGTGTGTCGCGGCCGCTGCCGCGCTCGCGGTCAGCCGCCTCGGGCGGCCGGGCCGGCGCGGCGGCTATGCGTGGGCGCTGGTCGCGCTGCCGTTCGTCGCCGTGCTGGCGGGCGCGTGGCTCGCACTGGGCGACGCGGCGCCCGCGCAACGCATACCGCTCGTGATGGGCCTCACATGGCGCACGTGCCCGTTCAATATCGTGCTGCTTTCGGTGCCCACGTTTGTGGCCGTCTTCTGGGCCGTGCGCGGTCTCGCGCCCACCCGCCTGCGCGCAGCGGGCGCGGCAGCCGGGCTTTTTGCGAGCGCGCTCGCGACCATTGCGTATTGCCTCCATTGCCCGGAAATGAGCCCGGCGTTCTGGAGCGTCTGGTACGTGATCGGCATGTTGCTGCCCGCCGGCATTGGCGCGTGGCTGGGGCCGCGGTTGCTGCGCTGGTAACGGCGCGTGAGGATCGACGCGCGTGAGCGCGCGTCACTGCTTCAGGAAGCGTTGCGCCAGGGCTTCGTACAGCGGCGGCGCGAACAGCTTCGAGACCTGGCTCGACACGAGCGCCGTTGCCATCAACGAGATCACGAGCGCGTGCCCGTCGATCATTTCGATGACGATGACAAACGCCGTGATCGGGCTCTGCGTGACGGCGGCCAGATAGCCGACCATGCCGAGCGCGATCAGCATCGGCAACTGCATCTGCCCGAACACCATGTGCAGCACGTTGCCGATGCCTGCGCCGATCGCCAGCGACGGCGCAAAGAGGCCGCCCGGCGTGCCCGGCAGGTACGAGCCCACCATCGAGGCCATTTTCAGCACGGGATAGGCGACGCCGAGCTGTGAATGACCCTCGAGCATGCCGCGCGCTTGCGCATAGCCGCTGCCGAACAGATTGCCGCCGCTCGCCACGCCAATCACGGCGATGAATAAACCGCACACGGCGCCGAACGTCACGGGCCGTTCCTTTCGGAGAGCGAACAAACGGGCCGGCATCCATCGTTCGGTGTTGAGCAGCAGCCAGCAAAACACGCCGCCTGCGAGGCCCGTGATCACGCCGACGAGGATGACGGCGACGGCGAGCAGATCGGGCATATGACTGCCGATGGCGATCGTGCCGAAATAGACATAGTTGCCTTGCAGCGCGAGTGAGACGATGCCCGAGAAGATGATCGCCGTGATGATCACGCCGCTCGTTCGTGCTTCGAAGCTGCGCGTGAGTTCCTCGATGGCGAAGACCACGCCCGCGAGCGGTGCATTAAATGCGGCAGAAAGGCCCGCGGCGGACCCGGCGAGCGCGAGCTTGTATTCGAGGCCGACGCCGTACATGCTGCGCAGTCGCGCCGGATAGAAACGCCGGAGGCTGTACATGAGCGCCGCGCCCACGTGGATAGTCGGCCCTTCGCGGCCAATCGTGAATCCGCCGACAATGGCGAGAAACGACAGGGCGATCTTGCCGATCAGGATGCGCACCGTGAGCAGGCGCGGGCCGAATTTGCGCACGTCGTGCAGCGTTGCGATGACTTGCGGGATGCCGCTGCCCTCCGAACCCGGAAACCAGCGGCGCGTGGCCCATACGCAGAACGCACCGATGGCCGGCGTGATGACGAGTGGCAGCCACCGGTTGTGGCCTGTCATCTGCACAAAGAGCGAGTAACCGAAGTCGACGAGCCGCGCGTACATGACCGCGACCAGTCCCGTCGCGATGGCGCCGAGCCAGAACACGCCGAAATACAGCCAACGCCGCCGGCTGCGCAGAATCGTGCGGCTGTCTACAAGGTCGGAAACTCGCATGAGGCGGCTTGGCCAAACTCCTCTTTCCGAAGCGTTGCCGGTCGTGCCGCCACCCGGGCGGCACGACCGATCTTCAGGAGATTAGCACGCACGCGTTTTTTCGCGCCAGCCAGTTTCACCCACCTGCCTTAGCGCAGGCCCCCGCTGGCGACGATATGCTCGCCCGTCAACCATTTGGCGTCGTCCGATGCGAGGAACACGACGGCCGAGGCGATATCGTCCGGCTGACCGATGCGTCCGAGCGGCGTCTGGCTGACCGTCTGGCTTTCGAAATCCGATCCGATGACGCCGATCGCGTGTGCGCCTTCTGTCTCGATGATGCCGGGATTGATCGCATTCACGCGGATCTTGCGCGGTCCCAGTTCGCGTGCCAGCACGCCCGTGATCGCATCCACCGCGCCCTTCGTGCCGCTATAGACAGCCGTTCCCGGTGGCGTGACCGTCGTCACGACCGAACTCACGTTGACGATGCTCGCACCCTCGCCAAGATGCTTCACGGCCGCCTGCGTGGTGAGCAGCACGCCGAGCACGTTGATGTCGAACTGCTTGCGGTATTGCGCCTCCGTGAACTCTTCGATTGGCGCGAACTCGTAGACGCCCGAGTTGTTGACAAGGATGTCGAGGCGACCGTAAGTTTCGACGGCCGTGCTGATGATGCCTTGTGCGTCGGACGCCTTCGACACGTCGCCGCCGACGGAAACCGCCTTGCCGCCCGCGGCCGTAATCGCGCTCACGACCGCATCGGCGCCCGCCTTGCTGCTCGCGTAGTTCACGACCACCGAAGCGCCTTCGGCCGCGAGGGCCTTGGCGATCGCAGCGCCAATGCCTTTCGACGCGCCCGTGACGACTGCCACCTTGCCTGCAAGTTTGCCCATCATGTTCTCCTTACCGTATGTCGCAGCATCGAATGGAACCGGCGTCCTGGCTTGAATGAAGCCATCGGCCGGCGACTATTGCGAATCTAAAGGTCCGCGCCGCCGCGATAAAGCGGCCTGGCGCGAATTGACTGGCAGGATCAGCCGAACAATCGGGGCGGAGCAAAATCGGGTAAGCGGGCGCAGAAATTCCTGCGGCCTCGACCGCAAGGGCTTTTACCAGCGCTGGTGGACGTGCGGCGCTATATATTGTTCGTAAACGTCCCGCACGCGTTGCATCGCCGCGTCGGAGAGCGGCGCGAGGTTTGCCGCCGAGACGTTCGACGCCGCCTGGGCCGCGTTCTTGCTGCCCGGAATGATGACGGAGACAGCGTCTTCCATGAGTATCCAGCGCAGGGCGAGCTGTGCCATCGAGGCGTCCACGGGTACCAGGCCGCGCAGTTCATCGACCGCCTTCAAGGCGACGTCGTACGGCACGCCCGAGAACGTTTCGCCTACGTCGAATGCCTCGCCATGACGATTGAACGCACGGTGGTCGTCCGCCGCAAAAACGGAATCCGCGGACAATTTGCCGGTGAGCATGCCGCTCGCGAGCGGCACTCGCGCGATGACCGCAACATTCTTCTTTAGCGCCTCGCGGAAAAACAGGGCGGCAGGCCGTTGGCGGAACATGTTGTAGATGATCTGCACCGAGACCACATTGGGATATTCGATCGCCTTCAGCGCTTCCTCCACCTTTTCGACCGAAACGCCGTAAAAGCGGATTTTGCCGGCGGCGACGAAGCTGTCCATCGCGTCGAATACCTCGGGGCGGTAGTAGACCTCCGTCGGCGGGCAGTGCAATTGCACGAGGTCGAGCGTGTCGACACCCAGGTTCGAAAGACTCCGGTCGATGAAGCCTTCGAGTTCGCGCTTGTTCAGATAGCCGCTGGTCACATGCGGATCGAGCCGGCGTCCGAGTTTCGTCGCCACGATCGGGCGCTTGCCGCCGCGTTCGCGCAGCACGTCCCGGATAATGCGCTCCGAGCGGCCGTCGCCGTAGACGTCGGCGGTGTCGATGAACGTGACGCCGTTATCGAGCGCGGCGTTCAGCGCGGCTCTGGCGTCGTCTTCGCCGACGCTTCCCCACGAGCCGCCGATTGCCCATGCACCAAAGCCGATCTCGGACACGTTCCAGCCGGTCCGCCCAAATTTTCTCTTCGAAAGCGTCATTTGCGTGCTCCTCCTGTGGTTTGCGCAGTTGTCTGGCAGGCGTTGCAATCGCCTCTGCGCCCGTAGTGTAGCTGGCTGTCAGGAGCAGGTATCCAAGGCGCTGGAACTCAGGGCCACAATCGTGGGAAACCGCGTGTTCACCGCATCGATCGATTCTCAACGGTCCGAATAATCGAGGGGCGGGGCCGACGATCGCGCGCGCCGTCACTGCCTCGACTTCAAATCGGTTTTTCGATCGCTGCCTGGCCGTGCGGCGTCAGCGTTTGTTGCCCGTCCTTGTCGAAGCCGCTATAGGTCCAGTCCAGTTTGCCGGAAGTGGTGGCGACCGAGCGGGTCAGGCCGATGCCGTACTGAGTCAGATACGTTCGACGCGTCTTGTTCTGGACGATACCGTCCTTCGTCTGTTCGCAGTCCAGGTCGATCGCTTTGCCGGTGAACGCTGCATTGAACTGGGAAGCCGGATAGTAGCGGCTCGTGTGACAGGTCCACGTGAGCGCCCGGAAGTTGACGATCTGAACCGTCGTGCCGAACTTGAACGTCGTGGTATAGGTTTCGTCTTCCTGCGGCGCGTTGAACGCGAACTGATTGTTGTCGGCGTCGTGCGCGACGAAGGGGATGAACGCCGCCGTCTGCGCGTAGTTCGCCGTTTCCTCTTTCAGGCTGTAAATGTTGAGGTAAGAGAGGCTGAACGTTGCGGCGGCGGGCACACCATTCGCCGAGCTTTCATACACCTGCTGGACCATGCCCGTATCTTGTGCGTTGATCAGCACAGTCTTGAAGTCGCGCTCGATCCCCACCGTGCCAACATGGCCCGTTACCTTGCCGAGCACCGTCAAGACCTTGAAGGGCAGCACGTGCGTGCCCGGTGCCGGCATTTTCTCGCGAACGCTCGTGGGCAAGGAATCCACGGCAAAGTGCGCCGCGAGATAGCCGGGCTTGTCGTTGGCCATATCCTTGACCGGCACGAACTGAACACAACCTGACAATAGCGCAGCGGATGTGAAGGAAGTGCCGACGAGCAGGCGGGTCATTCTGTTTCGCATCTTTTTCTTCGATTCTTTGTCAACGGATCGGGCGCCCGTCAAACGAGCACGGCATGGCATGCTTATCGGCGCGATGCGAGCGTTCTTTAATCGGAGATCGAAGCGAGGCGGGTGGCTGCCAGCTTCAGGGCGCAAGCTAGCGGTCTTCGCCGCGCCCAAGCTGCTCGAGGTAGGTCCATGGATAGATGCCGCGTGCATGGCCGTCGCTGAACGCGAGTTGCACGCCGTAGCCCATCGGCTCGATGCCGATCAGCATCACATCCGCAGCGGCCGCGGGCGCGGCGCCGTCGAGCCGCACGCGCCGGCAGGCTGCGCACGGGCACGCCGCGCGCAGCCGGGCGTGCTTCAAAAGTTGTGTCTCGCCTGCCGGCCAGCGGAGCGTGAGCGCTCGCGCGACGGCGTCGTTGCGAACCTCGAGCGGCGTTTTCATGGCGCTGCGCCCGCGATCTGGCCGATAGCGATGCGCACGGCCTTGCGCACCTCGGGATCGCGGTCCTGCAGCGCGTTTTGCAGCGCGGGCAAAGACTCGCGCGTGCCCAGTTCGCCGAGCGTGAGCGCCGCTTCCTTGCGCAAGTTGCTGATCGAATGCGTGAGCAGCGTGGCGACGGCGGTGGCCGCTTGCGCATCGCGTAGCTGTCCGAGTGCGCGGGCCGCGCGCAGCCGGACCTGCCAGTAGGCGTCACCGAGCGCTTCGACAAGCGGTGCGAGTGCCGTTGCGGCACGCAGCTTGCCGAGCGTCGTCGCGGCTTCTTCGCGCACTTGCCAGGCGTCGTCGCGCAACGCCGTGAGCAGCGCGTCGAGCGTGGCCTGATCGTCCGGCGATGCGAAGCCGAGCGCGCCAACGGCGGCGCGGCGGACGTCGGGGTGCGCGTCGCCGGCGCCGAGCGCGGCGAGCGCCTTCAGCGCGCGTTCCTCCTTCAGCCAGCCGAGCACGGCGACGGCCTCGAGCCGCACGTCGGCCTCAGTGTCCGCAAGCGCATGCAGCGCGGGCTCGAAGGCATCCGCAAAGCGGAGTTCGCGCAGGCCGCGCAGCGCCGCGCGGCGCACGAACGGTTCGGGCCGCGCGGCCCACCGGCGCAGCACGTGGCCCGACGACTGCGCCTTCAATTCCGAAAGACTTTGCGCCGCGGCTTCGCGCACGTCGTCGTCGGTGTCGAGCAATGCTGCGCAGAGCGCTTCGACGACGTCGTCGTCTTCCCACGCGGCCAGCACGGCGGCGGCTTCGCGGCGCACGTCTGGAGCGGGATCGTCGCGCAGCGTGGCCACGAACGCGGGCAGCAGCGCTTCATCTTCGAGATCGGCGAGTTCGAAGAGCGCGATGCGGCGCACGGCGGGATCGGCGTCGGCGAGGCGCGCGAGCAGGGCGCTCGCTTCGGCGCTCGGGTGCTGCGGGTTCGGCAAGGTGGGAGCGGAAACGGTCATGGGAAGGGCAGTGATCTGGTGGGCGCTTGAGGGACTACGCCGCTTCGCGCAGAAACGCGAGGCAGCGGCGCTTGATGTCGATGAAGCCGGCTTCGGTCGTGCTCTCGTCGCTGCGTGGCCGCGCGAGCGGCACTGTGATATCGGCGACGAGGCGCGCGGGTCGTTGCGAGAGCATCAGGATGCGGTCGCCGAGAAACAGCGCTTCGTCGATGTCGTGCGTGACGAACACGACGGTCGTGCGTACCTGCGTCCAGATGTCGAGCAAAAGCGTTTGCATCATGCGGCGCGTTTGGGCGTCGAGTGCGCCGAAGGGCTCGTCCATCAACAAAATGCGCGGACGGTTGATCAGCACGCGCGCGATTTCCACACGCTGCTGCATGCCGCCCGACAGCTGCGCGGGATAGTGCGACTCGAATCCCGCGAGCCCCACCAGCGCGAGCAGTTCGGCCGCTTCGCGCCGACGCTCACTGGCGCCAACGCCCTTCATCTTCAGGCCGAAGGCCACGTTGTCGATCACACGCTTCCAGGGAAACAGCGTGTGCTGCTGGAATACGAGGCCGCGCTCCGGATGCGGGCGCTCGACCGCGAGACCGTCGACGGCGATTTCGCCCTGCGTGGACGGGACGTGCCCCGCGATGGCGCCGAGCAGCGTGGACTTTCCGCAGCCGGACGGCCCAAGCACGCACACGAACTCGGCGGGCGCGATCTCGACGTTCAGTGAGTCGAGCGCGGCGAAGCGCGCGTGCGGCGGCCCGACCTCCACGGTCAGCGAACGCACGTTGATGTGCCCCGCCGCGTGGGACACCGGCGCCCTGGCGCGGGCTTCAGGATGGACGGCGGCAGGCGTGTTCACTGGCGCGCTCCCCGCAGGCGGTACCACGGCGTCAGTGCGGTGCCGATGCGTTTGACGAGGAGGCTGCTGCCCATGCCGAGCACGCCGATCAGGGCCATGCCGACCACGATATCCGCGTAGTTCTGGAGCGTATAGGATTCCCAGGTGAAATAGCCTATGCCGTACTGCCCGGCGATCATTTCCGCGGTTACGAGGCAGAACCACGCGGTGCCCATGCCGATGGAAAGACCCGTGAAGATCGCAGGCGCGGCACCCGGCAATACCACTTCTGTATAGAGCGACAGCGAGCCGGTGCCGAGACCCCGCGCGGTGGCGACGAGGCGGGGGTCGACGGCCTCCACGCCGTGGATCGTGTTCAGCAGGATCGGGAACAGCGCACCGATGAACGTGATGAACATCATGCTCAGTTCCGAAGAGGGAAACATCAGGATCGCGAGCGGAATCCACGCGACCGCCGGGATTGGCCGCAGCACTTCGAGCGGCGGCAGGAGCACATCTTCGAGTGCGCGATAGCGGCCGATCGCGAGTCCGAGCCCGACGCCGACCAGGGCCGCCGCGCAGAAGCCGGCCAGCACGCGCGTCAGACTCGCGGCGAGACGCATCGGCAGCTTCGGCGAATGGAGCAGCGCCCATAGCGCGGGAATGGCGTCGGCGGGCGAAGGGACATTCGCGAACGTGACGATGCCAAGCGAGAGCCGGAAATGAACGGCCAACTGCCAGGCAGCCACGAACAGCACGATCGAGCCGGCGCGCCATGCGCGGCGGCGTATCGGTGCGCTGCGCGCTGCGGCTGCAGTCAGTGCCGGTTCCCGGACGGCCTGGCGTTGCCGGGCTGCGAGGTCAAGCGTGGCAGACATGCGGACTCCTCATAAATGGCAAGTGAGCGGGCGGACAGAGCGCGACGCGTTAGCTCGAAGCGAGGGCCTGCTGGGCGCCCGTTTTTGCAGCGGCATAGTCGACGACCGCGCCCGACGTGTGCTGTGCGTAGGCATCCGCGCCTGTCTTCTGCAGGAACGCGGTGACGTCGCCATGCGCGTCGCGTACGTACCAGGCGTCGGAAGCGAAGAGCTTCTGTCCGCTGTCGTGGTCCTGCACGTAAACCGCGCGCACCTTGCTGCCGGACTGTTCGAGTTTCGCGAGCGCTGCGAACCCTTCCGCCGCGTTCGCATAGTTGCGCACGTGTGCCTCGTTGGCGACCCACACCTGTGTGACCGCGAGGAAATCACGAATGGGCTTGCCGGTCAGCGCGTCGTTCGCGGCGAGCGGCTGCCGAGCGTAGTTTTTCAGCGCGGCGTCATAGTCGAGTCCCGACTCCTTGAACGCCTCGCGGATGTAGCGGTCGTCGATGAAGGTGTTCGCATCGAGATTGACATCCGTTTTCTTGAGCAGCTTCAGCGTGTCGATGGCAGTCGCCACGGCCTGGCGGTACTCCGGCTTCCAGGTGAGATCGCGCGTTTGCAGGCCGAGCGGTCCATGATAGAGATAGTCGACGGGCGCCTCGATGCCCGTCACCTTCTCGATCAGCAAACTATATTTTTCGGGATCTTCCGCAATCAGGCGGTTCGCTTCGATTGCCGCGCGCAGATAGGCGACCACCACTTCCGGGTACTTCTGCGCATAAGCGGCATCGACGAGCGCGCCGTGAAAGGTGGGCGCACGGCTTTGGGCGCCGTCGTATATCTTGCGAGCGATGCCGCGGTACGGGAACAGGTCGGCGAACGGCACGAAGTCGGCGTGGGCGTCGATCTTGGCCGCCTTGAGGGCGCTCCCTGCCACTTCCGGCGCTTGCGTGATGATGTTCACGTCGGTATCCGGGTTCCAGCCTTGCGCTTTGATTGCGCGCAGCAGCATGCCGTGCGACGTCGAGGCGAACGGCACCGAGATCGTCTTGCCCTTGAGGTCGGCAATCGAATGCAGCGGCGAGTTGACGGGCACGACGATGCCGTTGCCGCTGCCATCGGTGCTGCCTTCGAGCACGGTGATGAAGAGGCTCTTTCGGCCCGCTTTCTGGAACGCCGCGCCATTGAGCGAGCCCGGGAAATCCGCCATGGCGCCGAAGTCGAGCTTGCCGGCCACCATTTCGTTCGTGAGCGGCGCGCCGGAAGTGAAGTCCTTCCACTGCACGTCGTAGGTGACGTTCGCGTATTTGCCGGTGTGGGGCAGATACTTGTCGAGCAAGTGCAATTCGCGGATCAGGAGGCCACCCGTCGCGCAGTTGATAGTGGTGTCCTGGGTGCCGATCGCGACGCGAATCGTCTCGGCGTGTACGGTGATCGCGGCGCTCAACAGTAGCGGGGCGGCGAAAAGGCGAAGAATCCGTTGGCGTGTTTTCATGATCTGTTTGGCGAGCAATACGGGTACCGTCGTGGGGTGACAGCGGTTAGCGCAACAGGTACGGAATGTCGACCTTGACTGCGCCGGTCGGGCAGTCGCGTTCGCAGGGCATGCAATACCAGCATTCGTCGAATTGCATATAGGCCTTACCCTTGCTCACATCGATTGCGAGCAGGTCGAGCGGGCACACATCCACGCAAACCGTGCAGCCTTTGTCGGCGATGCAGCGGTCTTCGTCGATCGTGACGGGCGCACTGCTGCGCTGGAAGATTTCGTGCGGCGTATAGGACATATTCGGATTCCTTAGTGTTCGGCGACGAGTTCCGCGGATTCGCGAATGCGTAGCTGATCGTAAGCGCCTCGATCCGCTTGCGCGAGCGGGATGATGTACGGCTCGACCGCGCGCTTTTCGCTCGTCATGCTGCCGGAAGCGTCCTTGCGCAGGTGCGTATGGCAGAACCAATCGGCGTCGTTGCGCTGCGGGTAATCGACCCGGTGGTGATACAGTCCCCAGCGGCTTTCGGTGCGGAACAGTGAGGCGCGCGCCGCCATTTCCGCGCAGTCGCGAATGGCGCGCACCTCGGCGGCGCGCATCAATTCGTGCGCATTGTTGGCCTTGATCGCTTCGATGTCTTCGGCGATCTCGTCGAAGCGCTGCAGGCCGATCTCCATCTTGCGCGTGACCTTGGGCGGCTGAAGATAGTCGTTCACCATGCGGCGCAGCTTGTATTCGACCTGGGCCGGTGCGAGTCCGTTTTCGCGTTCGAGCGGCGCGTAGATCCGTGCGCGTTCAGCGGCGATCTGGGCTTCGTCGAGGCTCGCATGCTCGCGGCCCTCCACGTATTCGGCCGCGTTGGCGCCCGCGAACCAGCCGTAGGTGAACGCGCCTAGCATGTAGTTGTGGGGCACGGCCGCCATGTCGCCTGCTGCATAGAGTCCGGGTACGGTCGTCTCCGCGCGCGCATTCACATAGACACCCGACGCGCTATGCCCGCTGCAAAAGCCGATCTCGGAAATATGCATCTCGACCATCTGCTGACGGTAGTCCGTGCCGCGGCCGGCGTGGAACCGGCCGCGGCTCGGGCGCTCGTTGGTGTGCAGGATCTGCTCGATGGTCTGGATCGTTTCCTCGGCAAGATGATCGAGCTTCAGGAACACGGGGCCGTTTCCGCTCTGCAGCTCCTGGTAGAACTCCCACATCATCTGGCCGCTCCAGTAGTCGCATTCGATGAAGCGCTCGCCCTTGCCGTTCGCGGTGAAGCCGCCGAGCGGCCCGGTGACATAGGCACAAGCCGGTCCGTTGTAGTCCTTAATAAGCGGATTGATTTGAAAGCATTCCAGATTCGCGAGGGCAGCGCCCGCGTGGTACGCCATGGCGTAGCCGTCGCCCGCGTTGGTCGGATTCTCGTAAGTGCCCATCAGGTAGCCGGAGGAGGGCAGACCGAGGCGCCCCGCCGCGCCGCAGCACAGGATCACGGCTTTCGCGCGCACTACGTGGAACTGCGCCGTGCGGCAGTCGAAGCCGAGCACGCCGCTTACGCGGCCCTGCGAATCGGTCATGAGCCGCGTGGCGACGATGCGGTTCGTGATCTCGATGCGCGCCCGTTTGAGCTGCCGGTAGAGGATCTTTTTCACGTCGTGTCCTTCGGGCATGGGCAATACGTAAGCGCCCATGTGATGGACCTTCTTCACGGCATAGTCGCCGTTGCCGTCTTTTTCGAACTTCACGCCCCAGCGGTCGAGCTGCTCGATGGTCGTGAAGCTGTGTCGCGCATACGCATAGACGGCCTCCTGGTCGATAATGCCATCGTTGGCGACGGTGATTTCGCGCGTGTACTGCTCGGGTGTGGCGTGGCCGGGAATGATGGCGTTGTTCAAGCCGTCCATGCCCATCGAGATTGCGCCGCTGCGCTTGACATTGGCTTTTTCAAGCAGCAGCACCTTGAGTGCCGGGTTGCGTTCCTTGGCCTTGATTGCAGCCATTGGGCCGGCCGTGCCGCCGCCGACGACCACGATGTCGTATTCGAGCACTTCGGTATTCATAGCGCTTTCCTTCCCCTTGCACGGGTTTTTTGGCGGTCGACGCGCAGCCGGTACTGGAAGGCGTCGCCGCGGAAATACAGGTATTCGTAGTCGATGGGATTGCCGGATGCGTCGTGCGTCAGGCGTTCGATCCGCAGAACGGGGCTGCCGTCTTCCACGCGCAGGGCGCGGGCGATGTCGTCATCGGCGAGAATCGCGTCGATCGACACATCGGCATGACCGAGCAGCACGCCGCAGTCGTTCTCGAGAATCAGGAAAATGTCGCGCGTGGCGAGGTCGGCGTTGGCGAGCCGCTTGCCGAGCGCTTCCGGCACCCACGTGAGTTCTAGCGAAACTGGTTCGCGGTTGAGCATGCGCACGCGATGGATTTCCGCGACCGGCGCGCCTTCCAGAAGATTGAGCCGTTGCGCGACGTGGCGATCGGCCTTGATGATCCTGAAGCTGCGCAACTGGTTGACAATTTCGTAGCCCATCGACGACATCGCTTCCGCGAAGCCTTGCAGCGAGGTTACGTTCTGGAATGCCTTGGGCCTGGAGACGAACGTGCCCTTGCCGTGCAGCCTGAAGACCAGGCCTTCCTTTTGCAGATCGCCTAGTGCCTGGCGCACGGTGATGCGGCTGACGCCGAACAGGGCGCATAGCTCGTGTTCGGAGGGCATCTGGCTGTGCGGCGCATAGGTGCCGTTCAGGATGCGCTCTCGGAGCGTGTCCTTGATCTGGACGTAGAGCGGCTGGGGGGATAGCGCCACCAGATTCGTTCGGGGCATGGTTCGCTTGTCATAACAAGATGGATCTGCAGTCTAGTCAGGGTTCCATCCGCGACAAACTAACGAATTCTGATATGTATTTCTTTGGTGTCTGGTTTGGGTTTGCTTTGTTGTGGTTTTTTGGTGCTATCGCGGAAGGGTTGTGGTTTTTGGCGCTTTGGCTTTTTCTTGTGTTCGCGTCGGTGAACCTTACAGGGGCAACCCAGGCATACCGACGCGAAAACAAGGCACCGCAAAGTACTCATTTCACAGATGGTTTTCTACCAGCCCCCTCGAGCCAGAAACCGGCTCGCCGCTGGGCAAAGACAAATCGCCAGCGCCCGACGCGTCCCCACCCTCAATCTCCCCATTCAAAACCGCCCGAGCCCGCGCAACATCCATCGCCCCTTCCCACCTGGCGACCACGATCGTGGCCACGCCATTCCCAATCAAATTGGTCACCGCCCGAGCTTCATTGAGAAACCGATCCACCCCCAACAGCAGCACCAGCCCGGAAACCGGAATCTTATGCATCGAAGCAAGCGTAGCAGCGAGCGCAACAAACCCCGCTCCGGCCACACCAGCAGAACCCTTCGAAGTCAGCAGCAAAACGCTCAGCACGACAAGTTGATCGAACAGCGTGAGATGAATGTTCATCGCCTGCGCCACGAAGAGGGCCGCCATCGTGAGATAGATCGCCGTGCCGTCCGCGTTGAACGTATAGCCGGTCGGCAACACCATGCCGACAACAGGCCGCGAACAGCCGAGGTTCTCCATCTTGACGAGCATCTGCGGCAGCACGGCCTCGGTCGACGCCGTGCCGAACGTGATCAGGATTTCGTCGCGGATATAGCGGAGATACTTCCACAGCGAAAAACCGCAAACGCGCATGACGAGCCCGAGCACCACCACGACGAAGACAATCGAAGTCACGTACAGGCAAAGCATCAGCTCGCCAAACGACGCCAGCGTGCCGAGCCCGTACTTCGCGATGGTGAACGCCATGCCGCCAAACGCGCCCACGGGCGCGACATACATGACGATCCGCACGACGCCGAACATGCCCTGCAAGAACATGTCGAGCATATCGACGAGCGGTGCGGTACGCGGGCCGAGCTTCGCCAGCGCAATGGCGAACAGCACCGAAAAAAAGATGATCGGCAAAATTTCGCCGTTCGCAAACGCGCCGACGATGCTGTTCGGCACGATGCTCATGAGGAACCCGAGCGCCGTATGGTCGTGGGCCGCGTGCGCGTAGCTGGCGATCGCCGAGCTGTCGAGCTGCGCCGGATCGATGTTCATGCCGCTGCCCGGCTTGATCACGTTCACGACGACGAGGCCTACGAGAAGCGCAATGGTCGACGCCACCTCGAAGTAGAGCAGCGCCTTCACGCCTACGCGGCCGGCTTCGTGCAGGTCGTTCATCCGGGCAATGCCCACGACGACCGAAGCGAAGATGATCGGCGCGAGCGCCATGCGGATCAGCTTGATGAAGAGGTCGCCAAGCGGTTTGAGATCGGCTCCGATATCCGGATAGAAGTGGCCGACGAGAATGCCCGCCAGGATACCGATCAAGACCTGTATGTAGAGCTTCGAAAGATACTTTTTGAGTTTCGAGGGCCGCATGTCTGTCTCCTGAGCATGGCGCCATGCAGGTAATTTCGGGCGACCGCCAACCGCCATGCGTGCAGCGGTTGTGTTTCCGGTCGCGCTCTTTTCTTCGCTTCGGCGTCAGGCCGCGATCTTCTTCATTTCCGCAAACAGATCGGCCTTGCCCTCGAAGCCGATGCCGGGCAGGTCGGGCATCGTGATATAGCCGTTGTCGACCTTCACGCCATCGGGGAAGCCGCCATAAGGCTGGAACAGATCGGGATACGACTCGTTGCCGCCAAGCCCGAGGCCCGCCGCGATGTTGAGCGACATCTGATGGCCGCCGTGCGGAATGCAGCGGCTCGCGGACCAGCCGTGCTGATGCAGCATCTCCAGCGTGCGCAGATATTCGACGAGGCCGTAGCTCAACGCGCAGTCGAACTGCAGCCAGTCGCGGTCGGGACGCATGCCGCCGTAGCGGATGAGGTTGCGCGCGTCCTGCATCGAGAACAGATCCTCGCCGGTCGCCATCGGTTTGTCGTAGTAGTTGCGCAGCGTGGCCTGCAATTCGAAGTCGAGCGGATCGCCCGGCTCCTCGTACCAGAACAGATCGTATTGCGAGAGCGCTTTCGCGTACTGGATCGCGGTGTCCAGATCGAAACGGCCGTTGGCGTCGACGGCCAGTTTCTGACCGTCGCCCAGCACGCTCAGGATCGAATCGATGCGGCGCAGGTCCTCGTCGAGCGACGCGCCGCCAATCTTTTTCTTCACGACCGTGTAGCCGCGGTCGATATAGCTGCGCATTTCGTCTTTGAGCTTGTTGTGGTCCTGGCCTGGGTAGTAGTAGCCGCCCGCCGCATAGACGAAGATCTTGCGGTCGGGTTGGCCATTGCCGTAGCGCTCGGCGAGCAGCTGGAAGAGCGGCTTGCCTTCGATCTTCGCCACGGCGTCCCATACCGCCATGTCGATCGTGCCGATCGCCACCGAGCGCTCGCCATGGCCGCCCGGCTTTTCGTTGGTGAACATCGTCGCCCAGATCTTGTGCGGGTCGAGGTTGTCGCCCGCCTCGTTCACGAGCGAGGCGGGATCGGCTTCGAGAATGCGCGGGATGAAGCGCTCGCGCATCAGCGTGCCTTGGCCATAGCGGCCGTTCGAGTTGAAGCCATAGCCGATGACGGGCTTGCCGTCGCGGATCACGTCGGTGACCACGGCGACGAGGCTGAGCGTCATCTTGCTGAAGTCGATATAGGCGTTGCGGATCGAGGAACTGATCGGCACGGTTTTTTCGCGGATTTCAACGATTCTCACGGGTGTCTCCTGGTGGCACGGCCAGCATGCGCGGTCGTTCTCGCGGTCGTTCGCGATTCGCTGGCTGTGGGAGACGCTAGGTTATGCGCCCGGATCGGCTCTATGATTCACTTGTTTTCACATCTTTATTAACTCACGGTGAAGAATGACCTGACCTCCTACCTGGCGTTTTTCGTTCTGCTCGGGCGTTACGGAAACCTTTCAAGCGTTGCGCGCGACATGGACATCACGCCGCCGGCGGCGACCAAACGGCTCGCGCAGCTCGAGGCGCGCCTGGGCGTGCGCCTGGTCAACCGGACCACCCGCAGCGTGAGCCTGACCGCCGAAGGCGAGACCTTTCTGCACTACGCGACGCGCATTCTTGCCGAAGTGCAGGAAATGGAAGATGTCGTGTCGTCGAGCCGCTCCGTCACGCGCGGCTTGCTGCGTGTGAACGCGACGCTCGGCTTCGGGCGCACGACGATCGCACCGCTCGTTTCGGAGTTCGCGCGGCGGCATCCGCATGTCGAAGTGCAGCTCGATGTCACCGACCGGCCTATCGATCTCGTCGAAAGCGGCGTGGATCTGGCGATCCGTTTTGGCGAGCTGCCCGACAAGCGGCTCATTGCGCGGCGCATCATGACGAACCGCCGCTTGCTGTGCGCCTCGCCGCGCTATCTGGAGACGCAGGGCACGCCCGCAACGCTGGGCGATCTCGCCAACCATCAATGCATCGTGCATCGACAGAACGACAACGCCTACGGCATATGGCGGCTCGAGCGCGATGGCGAGGCGCATGCGGTGAAGGTGCACGGCATGCT
Source organism: Paraburkholderia sp. BR10882 (assembly GCF_040948855.1). Classification (NCBI taxonomy): domain Bacteria; kingdom Pseudomonadati; phylum Pseudomonadota; class Betaproteobacteria; order Burkholderiales; family Burkholderiaceae; genus Paraburkholderia; species Paraburkholderia sp. BR10882. The sequence continues at coordinate 149,747 of NZ_JBFPKP010000014.1, forward strand.
GTCGAGCAACGACGGCGATATCGTGCTCGGCTGGGCGCTCGACGGGCACGGCATTCTGCTGCGCTCGGAGTGGGACCTGGCGAAGTATCTGGAAAGCGGCCGGCTGCGCGTCGTGCTGCCCGAGTTCGTGCAGCCGCTTGCCGATTTGTTCGTGTACTACCCGAACAAGCGCAATCAATCGGCGCGTGCGCGTGCGTTCATCGATTTTCTGGCGGAGCGGTTCAACCGGCAGCCTGCGGTGGCCGCGCCCGCGCAATCGGGCGCATAACGATTTTGTCTGCGTCCCCCGCAGACAATCCATCCGGCTGGAAAGGTAGCGGTGGTCATTACAGCCGGCCGATGTTTGCGGTAACGTGCGCGTTTGCAGAGGCGGGAACGACGCCACGAAAAGGAGAGAGACAGATGACAAAGCGAGTGATAGTGACCGGCGGTAGCGGCCTTGCCGGCAAATGGGTGGTCGAGAACCTGGTCGCGCACGGCTACGAAGTGTTGAATCTGGACCGTGTGCCCATGCCGAAGCGCACGGCGCGCACGCTGATCACGGACATCACCGACGCGGGCCAGGTTTTCAACGCGATCGCCTCGACCACGGCGCCAGTGGAATTCGCCGACGACCTGGAGCCGAAACCCATCGACGCGATCGTTCACTTCGCGGCGATTCCTCGCATCATGTTGACGACCGATAACGAGGTCTACCGCATCAATGTGATGGGGACTTACAACATTCTCGACGCCGCTGCGAAACTAGGGGTCCGCAAGGTGATCCTCGCCTCGAGCGAGACGACTTACGGTGTGGTGTTCGCCCACCGGCATCGCGATCCCGCGTACTTTCCGCTGGACGAGAACTATCCGGTGGACCCGATGGACAGCTACGCCACCTCGAAAGTGGTCAACGAAGTGACCGCGAAGGCATTCCAGGCGCGCACCGGGTCGGACATCTACTGTTTTCGCATCGGCAACGTGCTCGATCCCGAGGATTACGCGAAGTTCTCCACGTGGCTCAAGGATCCCGCGCTGCGCAAGCGTATTGCGTGGAGCTACATCGACGGGCGAGATCTCGCCAACGCGTGCCGGCTCGCCATCGAAACGGACGGCCTCGGCTTCGAGATCATGAACGTCGCGGCGGACGACGTGTCGTCCGACTTGCCGACCCAGACGTTGCTGGATCGCTACTATCCGGGCGTGCCGGTCAAGAAGGCCCTCGGCGAGTTCGAGACGCTGCTCAGCAACGAGAAGCTCAAACGCTTGCTTGGCTGGCAGCAGCAGCACTACTGGCGCGACGAGGCAAAACGCTTCAATCCGTAAGCGGCATCAGCGTCGAAAACGCGCAGGGCCAGCGAGTGCTGGCCCTGTTCACGACATCGACGCTCCCGGCGTTATGCTGCCAGCTTGAGCGCTTGCGAGAAGTCTGCAATCAGGTCGTCGATATCTTCGATGCCCGCCGAAAGCCGCAGCATGCCGTCGGAGATGCCCATCGCCTTGCGCGTTTCTGCGCCGGCTTCGAAAAAGATCGTCGGCGCGACGGGGATGATGAGCGTGCGCGTGTCGCCGAGGCCGGTCGCCTTGATCGGCAGTTCGAGCGCGTTGACGACGTCGATCATGCGCTCCGCGTTGAGCAGTTCAAATGAGAGCAGCCACGACGCGCCCTTGAAGAGCGCATGGGCAACCTCGTATTGCGGATGGCTCTTCAAGCCCGGATAGAACACCTTGCCGATGGCTTCGTGGCCTTCGAGAAACTGTGCGAGCGCGAGCGCATTGTCGCTGCTTTGCTTCACGCGCAGGGCGAGCGTTTCCGCGCCCATGGCGATGGCGTGCGCCTGCTCGGACGACAATGACGCGCCCATGTCCCGCAGGCCCTTCTTGCGGATCTGCAGGAGCCCCTGATCTTTCGGTGCCGAACGCCGATAGTCGTCGGCGATGTTCGGATACGCGCTCCAGTCGAACAGGCCCGTATCGGTCACCGCGCCGCCGAGCGCGGCGCCATGGCCCGCGATGGTCTTCGTCAACGAGTTGATGACGAGGCTCGCGCCGACCGCCTTCGGCTGGAACAAGGCGGGCGAGGTAATCGTGTTGTCGACGACGTAGACAATGCCGCGCTCGCGGCACAGCTCGCCGATGCCTTGCAGGTCGGGGATCTGCGTGCCCGGATTCGCGATGGTTTCGACGAACACCATGCGCGTATTCGGCTGGATGGCGTTCTGCACGTTTTCGGCGTCGCTGGCGTCGACGGTCGTGACTTCCACGCCGAGCGTGCGCAACGTGCCGAACAGGCTGTTGGTGTTGCCGAACACATAGCGGCTCGACACGAGATGATCGCCCGCACGCAGCAGCGTGAGGAAGGTCGCCGTGATCGCGGCCATGCCGGTGCTGAAACAGACTGTGCCGGTGCCGCCTTCCAGGCTCGTGATCTTGCGCTCGAGAGCCGCCGTCGTGGGAGTGCCTTGCCGCGCGTAGTTGAAACCCCCTTTCTTCGTGCCCTGAAATACGCCGATCAGGTCCTCGACGCGCTCGAAACCATATTGCACGGACGTATGAATCGGCTGGCGCACGCCGCCGTGCTCGGTGCCCGCGATCCTGTCGCCGTGAACGATGCCAGTGGTGAAGCCTTGCTTGCTCATTCTCACTCCGTTTCTCAAGTCGATTGCGTTTGGCACATTATCGCCTGTAACGCGTGTTGCCGGCAGGTGGGACGCACCGAACCAATCGGTCGGGCGCTAACGCAGTTCGGACTCCGACGGTTCCAGCACGCTGCGCAGCTTGCCGAGCAGCCAGTTGACCAACGCGTTGTTGTGCCGGTAGTGATTCCAGGTGGGAATCTGGCGGGCGCCGAGGATGCGTTTGAACTCATAGGACGTCGCGCCCAGCTCGATTTCCTCGAAACCTTCGCGAATGCCGAATTCGACCGTGCGAATGAACATGGCGAAGTACAAGCCGTACTCCTGGCTCCTGGCGTAGTCGAGCCCGATATAGCGGTTGACGAGGTGCCTTCCCTTGCCGATCAACTGGGTGAAGCCAATCAACTCGTCGTCCAGAAAGTACAGCAGATAATGGCTAAGGCTGCGGGTATTGGCGAAGTACTCCGGCGTGAGCTTCTCGAACTTCAACTCGGCTTTCTGCCAGGTGTTCAGATACAACTCATACACTCTGGCGACGAGGTGATCGGGCAGACCCGCGCATTCTTCATAGCGCAGTGCAGCGGCCTTTTTCAGCTTACGCTTGAGCAGGTTCCTGCGGTCGCTCTTCATGGCCTGGTAGTAGTCCGGGCCGATCGACAGCACCGGCACGGGCAGGCCTTTTGCCGCCACGAAGCCGCGCAGCGGCAAGTCCTCGGTGAAACCCTTGTACGCGAGCAGGCTCCCTTTCTTCGCAAGCGCCGTGCTGATGGCCGCGAGCGTCTCCTGCGAGACTTCGCCCTGGATGCGGCCGGCATCGACGGTCGGATGCCCGATGCAGGCCAGCTTGAAGCGGATCCAGCTCAGGCTTTGCTTCAGCCAGCCGCTGGGAAGGAGGGTGTTGAGCCGGAAATCCATCACGAAGTAGGGCGCCACGGTAACGAGCGCGCTGTCCCGGTACACGGCGAAATAACCGAAGCTGAAATCATCCAGCCGGGCCGTCTGAAAGGCCTGGTAAAACTCCGCTCCCTCCGGCTCGTCGCGCAGAAACCCCTCGGGCGGATTGGCCAGATCCTCGATGTGCAGCATGGATTGCGGTCCCTTTTTTCTGTTTGCTTTGTCGACAGCCCAATGTCGGGCACCGATTGTCGGCGATCTTCGCTTTCTTGTCGATTGGCGGCGCGGCGCTCGCGGCAGGCGTCACAACTGCGAATCGAGGAGGGCGGCTGCGTGTTCGAGCAGCTTTTCCCGTAACGACCGGCGGCGCCAGTCTTCGAGCGTGATGCGTTTGGCGAGGGCAGCGTCGGCATCGAAAATGGCCGTCTGCTGGCGCGCGAAATCGCGGTCGTAGATGTTGAGATTGGCCTCGTCGTTGAGCTTGAACGAGCGGCTGTCGAAGTTGGTCGAGCCGACCGACACCAGATATTCGTCGACGACGATCAGCTTGCAGTGGAACATCGTCGGCTGATACTCGTACATCTCCACGCCGGCCGCGAGCAGGTCGCCCCAGCACGCACGCGAGGCCTCGCGCACCGTGTGAGTATCGATGCGCTTGCCCGGCGTGATGATGCGCACCTTCACGCCGCGCTTCGCCGCCTCGACGATCGCGTTGATCGTCAGCTTGTCCGGCACGAAGTACGCCGTCGACAAATGGATGGAGCGCGCCGCGGCGGTGATCGCCATGAGGTACATCAACTCCATGTCGTCGCTGCCGCCCGAGGGCGAACTGCTGAACACGTGCGCGAGGCCGTTGCCCGCGGCGTCGATCGCGGGAAAGTACTGCGGGCCGTGCAGCACATTGCCCGTCGACTTGACCCAGTTGTCCATGAAGACCGCCTGCATCTGTCCGACCGCCGGGCCTTCAATGCGAAAGTGCGTATCGCGCCAGTGCTTTTCGTCCTGCGCATGGCCGGTCCATTCGTCGGCGATGCCTACGCCGCCCGTAAAACCGATGCGTCCGTCGATCACCAGCAACTTGCGGTGCGTGCGGTCGTTCATGCGGCCGAGGCCCGTCCAGTGCGGCTTGTGATACAGGACGAGCTGGACGCCCGCCTCGCGCAGCATGCGTTGATAACGCTTGTCCATTTTGGACGAGCCGACCCAGTCGAGCAGCACGTGCACGGCGATGCCCGCGCGCGCCTTGTCGGACAGCGCCCGGGCGACTTCTTCGCCAATCGCGCCGGACCAGTAAATGAAGGTCTCGAAGGTAATGGTGTGCTGCGCCGCGCGGATGCCGGCCAGCATCGACGGAAAGATCTCGTCGCCGTTCACGAGCACCTTGAAGCGATTGCCTCCCACGACGGGCGGCCCGAGCAGCAGCCCCATCGAGCGGATGAACTGCGGACTGTCGCTCGCGTAAAGCCGGTCGATCTTGTGCTCGATCTTCTTTTCGCCGCTCGTGAGGTTCGCGATCACCAGGATGACGACGAGCGTCACCGCGACCGTCACGACAATGAGGGCAATGGTCGACATGCGTGGGCCTCGCCTCGCGGATGGTAACGATGCCCTGCTGTAGCACATTGCATGCGCAAGCAGCGCTGTCGATCAATCCGGCTCGTCGGCTCCGGCCATTTGGTCCAGATTCGCCTGCAATTTCGTGATGACGCGGTGCAAGGTCTTGATTTCGCTGGCGGTCACGCCAGCGGAGAGCTGGTTGATCCAGGGGGCCTGAAGACGCATGGCCGCTTCGAAAGCTTGCCGTCCCTCGTCGGTCAAAACGACAAGCTGCGCGCGGCGGTGGTGAGGGTTGGCCTCGAAGCGGAGCAGACCGTCGTTGGCCAGGTCATTCACGATTCGTTGCACGTTTTGCCGATTGGCCCCCAGATCGCGGGCAATCCAGGCCACCGGCTGCGGCCGTTGCGCGGCCCTGATGGCGCCGAGCATTTGCCAGCGTGCGCTCGTGAGGCCGAGGCCCTCGACCAGGCGGTCGCCCGAAGTGAGCAGTCCGCTATTGAGCCGGAAGAGATCGAGCATGATGCCCGACAGGAGTTCGCCGACCGGTGTTCTCGCGAGTTCGCGCATATGGCACCATATTTCTAAGTTGACATCATCATGTCAATTTACTATATATTTGCGATGACCGGTTGACATCATGCTTTTAGACTCTGGAGTGCACCATGCTGCAATTGCGACCGCTTGATCCTTCTTTCCCGATCGAACGTCAACTTGCCGTTGACGCCGAGCCCGTTGTGCTCGTGAACGTTTTCACACTGGATCTGGCCGATGAGGCGAAGTTTCTGGAGGCCTGGCAGGAAGACGCTGCGCTCATGAAGCAGCAAGCCGGCTTTATTTCAACGCAGCTCCATCGGGCGATCGGAGAGCAACCGGCTTATATGAATTACGCAGTGTGGGAATCCACGGCGCATTTTCGGGCGGCATTCTCTGCGCCGGCGTTCCGGTCGAGTCTGGCCGCTTATCCTTCCTCGGTGATCGCGTCGCCGCATATCTTCCAGAAAGTTGCCGTGCCGGGGATTTGCGAGAGTTAGTTGTTTTGCCGTCGTTGCGGCTCGATTTCAGGTCGCTGCTGGTTGCCGGCCCTTGGCCGCGTTGCGGCGAAGAGCGGGCATATCGTGGAAAGACAACGGCATGATCAATGGCTGCCGGCGGTCAGAACCGTCGAGATCACGCCGGTCGCGCTGGCAACGAGCACGTAGTCGCCGGCTACGCCGACCCAGTGGTAGCCACGCGGGGGCGCTTTCAGGCCATGCTGATTCCAGTTTTCGACCACGAAAATCCGATCACGGTATTCAGGCGGCAGGCGGTCGCCACGATGCCAGTCGCGATGCGGAATCGCACCGACCGGACGGTTGGCTCGTTCGATCGACGTAGGCGGCGGGTTGCCAGGCCGGTGTTCGGGCTGCGATGCGAACGCGGTGCCTGTCGTGGCGAGCAGGGCGGCAATAATGAAGAGTGTCGTGACTTTCGCTTTCATGGTGAATGCTCCAAATAGCGTTCAAGAAAAGAGGAAGTGAGATGGAATTTACTTAGGAATGTTGATCACTCACTAACGGATTCACTTCCACCGGATTCGCTGGCGCGACGCTCCTCATCGGCGAAGCGGTTCGACGTGCGCTTCTTGACGAGAGATTCGCCATGCGGGACAGCGCTCGGCGCTGGCAAGCGGGCCATGGCCATGAACGGCGCCATCATGAGGAGGCCGGCGATCGCGAACGTGGCGTTGAGTCGGTTGATGTACGAGTTCATGGTTTTCTCCAGGGCAATGAAGTAAAGGATGACTAAGTTATCGATGGATTGACTCGAGTTTCGAGGGAAGCCTCGGGAAGACTGCGTCCGAATCCAAAGCTTGCACCAAGTTTACATTTCGTAAGATTTGCTTTCAAGCAATGGGAGCGAAGTTTCAGTGCGGCGTATCGCCTCACAAAATCGGAGCGCGAACCCGGCGGCGGTGGTTGCCCGAGCCGCAAGGCGCGCCGCGGCCGGGCGTGCCAGTCAATTACGGCCAGTCTGCGTTGCACAGACCAGCCGGGGTTGCAGGCTCAGAGCGGGAGGACGCGGCGCTTATGTCCCCCAGGGCGCGCGCGGCAATCGCTCGAAGTCAGGCAATGGCGCCTTCCCTGAGCCTGAACGCGGACACGGTCTCGCGAAGCGCGTGTGCCTGCTCAGCCAGCGCATACGTCGCGGCCGAAGCCTCCTCCACGAGCGCCGCGTTCTGCTGCGTGACCTCGTCCATTTGCGTGACGGCGATGTTCACCTGCTCGATGCCCGTCGACTGTTCGCGCGACGCCGTCGAAATCTCCTGCACGGTGCCGGAAACCCGCTGCACGGCTTCGACGATCTCGTCGATGATGTGGCCGGCGTCGGCCACCTGGAACGATCCGCTTTCGACGTGTACTTTCGACTGCTCGATGAGCGCCTTGATCTCGCGCGCCGCGCTCGCGCTGCGCTGCGCGAGCGTGCGAACCTCGCCCGCGACAACGGCGAAACCGCGGCCTTGCTCGCCCGCACGCGCCGCTTCGACGGCGGCGTTGAGCGCAAGGATGTTGGTCTGGAACGCGATGCCGTCGATCAAGCCGATGATCTCGCCGACCTTGCTCGAACTGTCCGCGATAGATTGCATCGTGCCGACCACGCCTCGCATCACCGTGCCGCCGCGCGCCGCGGTCTGCGCCGCCGTTCCCGCGAGCGAACTGACGTGCTCCGCGTTCTGCGCGTTCATGCGTACGATCGACGTCAGCTCCTCCATGCTCGCGGCCGTTTCTTCAAGCGATGCAGCCTGCTCTTCGGTGCGCGAGGAAAGATTCTGGTTACCCGAGGCAATCTGCGCGCTCGCCGTTGCCACGCCCTCGGCGTTGGCGCGAACTTCGCTCACCACGCGTGCGAGGCTCGTCTGCATTTTCGAAAGCGCCGTGAGCAGTTCCGCGGTCTCGTCGTCGCCATGTGCATGCAGATCGGTCGACAGGTCGCCGTCGGCGACCTCGCGCGCAAAGTCCACGGCACGGCCCAGCGGGCTCGTGACAGTACGGCTGAACAGCACGCCGCCCGCCAGCGCGAGCAGGAACGCGGCCACCATCAGCACGGCGCTCACGATGGTGGCGTGCGCGGCCTGCACCGCCGCCTGGGCGGCCACTTGCGCGTTGGTGGCGGCAATGATCTGTGCGGCGCGGTCGAGCAGTTGGGCGGGCGCGCGATCGACGCCGGCGACCACGGTATCGCCCGAAACAGGATCGGCGCCGGCCGCCTTGAACGCCTCGAAGCCCTTGCGGTACCCCTGGCCCATCGCCTCATGCGCCTCGGCGAACTGCGCGACGAGCGTGTGCGCTTCGCCTTCGGGCAGCTTCGTTTCGAGCCCGGCGGCGAGATCGTTCACGGTGCGCTCGCGCTTCTGAAACGCGCTCCAGTAACGATCGAGTTTTTGCGGGTCCTTGCCACGCAGGAGTGTGTCTTTCCACTCCTGCACCTGCAGCTTGAACTCGACGAGCGTGGCCGACACCATGCGCTCGTTCGCGGCGGCGTCCTGCACGGTGGTGCGGTAGGTATCGATCGCCTGGTTGAGCGTGTGGATGCCGTAGAACGCACCCGCCGACATGAGGGTGAGCGACGCGGCGAAGGCGAGGGGAATCTTGCGGCTGAGTTTCATGGGGTTCGAATGGCTAAAAATGCAAGGCGCATGACGCGCCGACTTCCCTATTACGGCTCAAGTCTGCTGTTCTTGAGTTTTTGCGGATTACGCCGTCTTTCGTCATACGTAAGCCGTTGCGAACACCATGCGCGTGCGGCGCGGCGAATTAGAGATCGGCCTCTCCTTCAAACGCTTCGAATCGAGCCTCGGCTGTCTGGCGTGACGAGATACCGTTGAGGCGAGGGACGGTGAAGCGACGGATGCAGCGACACCCAGCTTCTCGCACTTTCCAGCGCTTCGATCTGACCGGTCTGCGAATTGCGCCGATACACGAGGCCGCTTCGGCCACTGATGTCGATGGCCTTTACCACTTCACCCGAAGCAAGCCGGATTCGGGTGCAAGTGCAGATAGACATCGTGGATGTCCGTAGTTGGCGCATCGAGACGGCGGATCGTGAGGCAGGGCGCGGGTTTTTACAAGCGGTTGATAGAATTGCGCAACGCGCAAGCAACCCCTCGACTCGAAGGAGCCAGTCTGAATGTCGCCGAACACGGATACCGAATTATTTCGCCTTCTCGCGAACAGCTATCGCCGCCTGTTGGGCGTCGCGCTCGTTCCCGAAGGCATGGGCGACACAGAGGGCGCGGCCTGGCTCTACGAACGCGCGCCGTTCGGCTTGCTTGCGCACGGCACGCAGGCGGACCCCGTATTCATGTATGGCAATCGTCGCGCGCAAGCGATCTTCGGCTACGACTGGGACGAAATCACGGCGCTGCCTTCGCGTCTTTCCGCGCAGGCGCCCGAGCGTAGCGAGCGGCAGGCATTTCTCGATTCGGTGACGCGCGAAGGCTTCGTGAAAGACTATCGCGGCATCCGCATCACGAGGTCGGGGCAGCGCTTCTGGATCGAGCGCGCGACCGTATGGCAACTGATCGACGAAACGGGTGTGCTGCACGGGCAGGCTGCGATGATTCCGCATGTTGCGCCTTGCTGATGCGGGCTTGCGCTCGCGAATCCCGCCATCATTTTGCGTTCTGCGGACCCTTGCGGTTCGCTTGCGGCGCTGTCACGGCATAGCCCGCGAGAAATACATCGATTGCCCGGTTCACGACCTCCAGCAATTTCGCGCGCGAGGCCTTGACCTCATAGCCTAGCGTCGCGATTTCGACCAACTCGGCTTCGAGAAGCGCCAGTAGATGTCGCGCCGCGACGCCTGGATCGCACGGCCGGATTGTGCCCGCCTCGATCGCGCTCGCCAGAAAGTCGCGCACGTGCATCAAGCCCCGTTTTGGACCCGATTCATACAAGGCTCGGCCCACGTTCGACCGGTCGACCTCCTGGTAGCACAGGCGGCGCGTTGCGAGAAAAGAGGGCTGCAGCACGGCCGTCAGGAAGTGGACCCCAAACGCGACGAGCGACTCGCCCAGCGGCATTTCGAGCGTCAGTTGACTGAACGCATGCCGGATTTCCCTTCCGGCGCGGCTCGTCATTGTTTCAGCAAATAACGCCTCTTTCGACTCGAAATAGCTATACAGCGTCGCCTTCGACGCGCCCGAGCGAGCCGCGATTTGCGTCATCGACGCCTGCTCGAAGCCGACGTCCCGGAACACTGCCAGCGCGGCTTCGATGATGGATTGACGCTTTTCTTCGGTCTTCTTTCTCATCGGGTCTCCCTTCCTCACTTGTTCTCGGGCCTGGGACGCGAGCGTCCACGCCAATACCCTCGTCCGTCATGGAATGAAACATTCGTTGCCGGGCAAGGCGATTGACAGTCATCGATCGTTCCATTATAAACCATACCGTTCAGTTTAGTTATGTGACCGGGACATTAATTCAGGGTTCGAAGTTGATGCGCAACGAGGCATCAGCCTTACCGGGCTGCAAGACTTCAACCGCTTAGTACTACGAGTCAATGGCTTTGCGCCTTGCCTTGTTCTGGCAGGGCGCGTCAACGCACGATTCGATGGAATATATGCCACAACAGATTCATGCAAGAGAGGGATGGAACAGGAAGGGCCAACGCCTCGGCGCGGCGCTTTTCTGCTCGACCGCCATATTGATCGCCGGCTGTCAACGTCACGACGCCGGGATGCCCGCTAACCCCGCCAGCCAGAGCGTCGAAGTCGGCGTCAAGACGCTCGCGCCGCAGCGCATCGTGATGACGGCCGAGCTTTCGGGCCGCCTTTCGTCTCTCAAGGTCTCGGATGTGCGGCCGCAAATCGGCGGCATCGTGCAGAAGCGGTTCTTCGTCGAGGGTTCGGACGTGAAGGCGGGGCAGGTGCTCTACCAGATCGATCCGGCCACCTACCAGGCGACGTACGATCAGGCGCGCGGCACGCTCGCGAAGGCCGAGGCAACGCTCGCTTCCGCGAAGACGAAAGCCGATCGCTACGCCCAGCTCGTGAAGATCAACGCGGTCAGCGCACAGGACAACGACGATGCGATCGCGGCCGTTCGCGAGGACGAGGCTGACGTGATCGCGGATCGCGCATCGCTCGAGTCGGCGCGTATCAATCTCGGCTACACGCGGATCACGGCGCCCATTTCGGGCCGCATCGGCGCTTCGTCGGTGACCGAAGGCGCGCTCGTGACTTCAGAGCAGACCACGGCGCTCGCCACCATTCAGGCATACGACGAGATGTACCTCGACGTCACGCGTTCGAGCGCCGACTGGCTGCGCTTGCGCAAGGCGTTTGCCTCGGGGCGGCTCAAGCGTTCGGGCACGGGCGCGGCGGTGCAGCTCGTGATGGAGGACGGCACGCAGTACGCACACGCTGGCGTGCTGCAGTTTTCGGGCATCACCGTTGACGCGACAACGGGCTCGGTGACGGTGCGCATGGTCTTCCCGAACCCGGACGGCGAACTGCTGCCCGGCATGTTCGTGCGCGCGCAGCTCGACGAGGGCGAGAGCACGAACGCGCTGCTCGTTCCGCAACTCGCGGTCACGCGCGCTTCGGACGGCAACGCGAGCGTATGGGTCGTCGATGCGACCGGACACGCGAAGCAGGTTGCGGTACACGCGGACAGTGCCTATGCAGACCAGTGGATCGTCACGAGCGGATTGCAAGCCGGCGATCGCGTGATCGTGAGCGGGCTGCAAAAGGTGCAGGCCGGCGTGGCGGTTCACGTGGCCGCGGATTCGGCCACCGCAGCCGCGGCTGCGTCTGCTGCGAAGTCGTAAGGAGGGCGCATGGCAGGTTTCTTCATCCAGCGCCCGATCCTCGCGTGGGTCGTTGCGATCGTCATCATGTTGATCGGCGGCGCGGCGACCACCACGCTGCCGATCGAGCAATATCCGACCATCGCGCCGCCTTCGGTGCAGGTCACGGCAACCTATCCGGGCGCTTCCGCCGACACGGTCGCGAAGACCGTCACGCAGGTGATCGAGCAGAAGCTTTCCGGCATCGATAACCTGCTGTACATGTCGTCGACGAGCAGCGGCGCGGGGCAGGCGACCATCAACCTGACGTTCAGGCCCGGCACCAATCCGGACATCGCGCAGGTGCAGGTCCAGAACAAGGTGACCCAGGCCACCGCCTCGCTGCCGGAGACGGTGCAGGAGCAGGGCGTGCAGGTGGCGAAGGCGTCGAGCGACTTTCTGATGATCGTCGCGCTGTCGTCGCCGGGCGGCACGCTCGATTCGATCGACCTCGGCAATGTCATCGCCACGCAGATCGAGGACCCGCTTACCCAGATCAACGGTGTGGGCGACGTCACGCTCTTTGGCGCGCAGCACGCCATGCGGATCTGGCTCGATTCCGTGAAGCTGCGCAGCTTCGGCGTCACTGCGTCCGACGTGACGACAGCGGTCACCAATCAGAACGTGCAGCTTTCCGTCGGCGAACTCGGCGGCGCGCCTGCTACGGACTCCCAGGCGATCAATGCGACGATCTCGGCGTCGAGCCTGATGACGACTGCCGACCAGTTCGGCGACATTCTGCTGCGCGTGAACAGCGACGGCTCGAAGGTTCGGCTCAAGGACGTCGCGCGCGTCGAGGTGGGCGGCGATTCATACGATACGTCCTCGCGGCTCGACGGCAAGCCGGCGGCCGCGCTGGCCGTCAAGCTCTCGACGGGTGCGAACGCCATGGCGGTCGCGAAGGCCGTGCGCGCGAAGCTCGTAGAGCTGCAGCCGCAATTGCCCAAAGACGTGGCGATTGCGTATCCGTACGACTCCACGCCGTTCGTGAAGATCTCGATCGAGGAGGTCATGAAGACGCTCTTCGAAGCGGTGATCCTCGTGTTCCTCGTGATGTATCTGTTCCTGCAGAACCTGCGTGCGACGCTGATTCCGACGATCGTCGTGCCGGTTGCGCTGCTCGGCACGCTGGGCGTGATGTCGGCGATAGGCTTCTCGATCAACGTGCTCTCGATGTTCGCGATGGTGCTCGCGATCGGCCTGCTCGTGGACGACGCGATCGTCGTCGTCGAGAATGTCGAGCGCATCATGGCCGAGGAAAAGCTCGACGCGAAGGCGGCCACGAAGAAAGCGATGAGCCAGATCACCGGCGCGCTCGTAGGCGTGACGACGGTGCTGACCGCCGTTTTCATCCCGATGGCCTTCTTTTCCGGCTCGACCGGCGCGATCTATCGCCAGTTCTCTGTCACTATCGTTTCGGCGATGGTGCTCTCGGTGCTGCTCGCCATGACGCTCACGCCCGCACTCTGCGCGAGCCTGCTGAACCCGTCGGCCGTCGAACATGCGCAGAGCCGCGGCTTGCTCGGCGCGTTCAATCGCTTCTTCACGAAGAGCAACGCGCGCTACAGCACCACGCTTGCGCGCGTGGTGGCCAGGCCCGCGCGCTGGATGCTCGGCTATGCACTCATTGCGGGCGTGGTCGGCATTCTGTACGTGACGCTGCCTTCGTCGTATCTGCCGGAGGAAGATCAGGGCTCGATCATGGTATCGATTTCGGCGCCGGTCGGCACGCCTTCTTCGAAGACGCTTCAGACCGTGGCAGCCGTCGAGCAATACTTTCTGAAGCAGCCCGCGGTAACGCACGTGATGGCCGTGAACGGTTTCAGCTTCAACGGGCAAGGGCAGAACAATGCGCTGGCGTTCGTGCAGTTGAAGGACTGGAGCCAGCGCGGGTCGAACGATAGCGCGCAGGCGGTGATCAATCGCGCGAACGCGGTCTTCGCGGGCAATCGCGATGCGCAGATCTTCGTGATGAACGAGCCCGCGATTCATGGTCTCGGCACGCAAAGCGGCCTCGACTTCGAGATCGAGGAGCGCGCGGGCCAGGGGCATGACAAGCTGCTGAAGGCGCGCAACCAGTTTCTTGCGCTGGCCGCGAAGGAACCGTCGCTCGCCATGACGCGCTCGGCCGGCCTCGAAGATACGCCGCAGCTCTACGTCGATATCGACCGCGAGAAGGCGAGTGCGTTCGGGCTGTCGATCGCCGATGTCGACACGACGATTTCCACCGCGTTCGGCTCCGCGTACGTGAACAACTACATCGATACCGGGCGGATCCAGAAGGTCTACGTGCAGGCGGACGCACCGTACCGGATGATGCCGGACGACATCGGGCAATGGTATGTGCGCGCGGATTCGTCGTCGTCGAGTACTTCGTCATCCTCGAGTTCGTCGTCGAGTTCGACTTCGGCTTCAACGTCTACAACGTCCACGACGTCCACGACGACGTCGGGCTACGACGGCCAGATGGTGCCGTTCTCCGCATTCGCCACCACGCGCTGGACGTTCGGGCCGCCGCAGATCGAGCGCTACAACCGCGAACTGGCGATGCAGATGAGCGCACAGCCCGCGCCCGGTGTGAGCACCGGCCAGGCAATGGCCGCCGTCGAAAATCTCGCGAGGCAGTTGCCCACCGGATTCGGCATCGAGTGGACGGGGCAGTCGTATCAGGAAGTGCTTGCCGGTTCGCAGGCCACGTATCTGTATGCGATTTCGCTGATCGTGGTGTTCCTGTGCCTCGCGGGGCTGTACGAGAGCTGGTCGGTGCCGCTCGCGGTCATTCTCGTGGTGCCGATCGGCGTGCTTGGCGCGTTGTTGGGCGCGCATTTGCGCGGGCTGTCGAACGACGTCTATTTCAAGGTCGGCCTGCTGACGACAATCGGCCTCGCAACGAAGAACGCGATTCTGATCGTCGAATTCGCGAAGGACCTCCAGGAGCAGGGCCGTGGGCTCGTCGAGGCCACGCTCGAGGCGGCGCACCAGCGCTTGCGGCCGATCCTGATGACATCGCTGGCGTTCGTGTTCGGCGTGCTGCCGCTCGTGATCAGCACCGGCGCGGGCTCGGCCGCGCGCCATGCGATCGGAACCGGCGTTGCCGGCGGGATGATCGCGGCGACGGCGCTCGCCATCTTCTTCGTGCCCGTGTTCTTCATCGTCGTGCGCCGGCTGTTCAAGGAGCACGGCGACGGCGAAGCCGCGCAGCCCGCAAAGGACCAGGAATGAAATTGAAGCTTCTATCCGTGCTCTGTGCGGCAGCATTGAGTGCGTGTTCTCTCGACCCGGTTTATCAGCGGCCCGCGGCGCCGGTCGCCACCGCGTGGCCAACGGGCGCCGCGTACGACGCCGGTGCATCGGCGGCGACGCCCCCGGTGTCACCTGCAGCACCGAACGCGGCCGACATCGGCTGGCGCGATTACTTCAAGGACCCGCGACTGCAGGAGCTGATCGCGCTCGCACTCGACCACAACCGCGACCTGCGTGTTGCGGCGCTGCAGGTGGCCGAGTACGAGGCGCAGTACCGCATCACGCGCGCGGAGCTGGCGCCGACGATCGACGCCGGCGGCTCGCTCACGAACACGCGCACCGATGGCGCGGTCAGCCACTCGAACACCGTTTCGGTCGGCACGACGTCGTGGGAAATCGACTTCTTTGGGCGCATCCGGAGCCTGAAGCGCCAGGCGCTCGAAAACTATCTGTCGACGCAGGCCTCGCGCACCAGCACGCAGCTTTCGCTCGTGGCCGACGTGGCGACCGACTATCTGCAATTGCTCTCGGACGAGACTTTGCTGAAGGTCTCGACCGACACCGCCGCGGCCGACCAGAGCACGTATGACCTCACGGTGAGCATGATGAAGATCGGCAGCGCGTCGCTTCAGGACGTGCGCGAGGCGCAGACCTCGCTGGCGAGCGCACGCGCGAGCGTGGCGTCATACACGCGCGCGGTCGCGCAGGACCGTAACAATCTGATCGCCGAAATTGGCTGCCCGTTGCCCGATGACTTTGCCACCGGGTCCACGTTGTTCGAGAGCGACGCCATGTTCGCCGACGTCGATGCGGGCATCCCGTCCGATCTGCTCGCGCGGCGGCCCGATATCATCGAGGCCGAGCATACGCTCAAGGCGGCGAACGCAAATATCGGCGCCGCACGCGCCGCGTTCTTTCCCAAGATCGAGCTGACGGCGAGCGCCGGCACGGCCAGCACGAGCCTCTCGCAACTCTTCAAGGCGAGCACGGGCGCGTGGACGTTCGCACCGACGGTCACGATGCCGATCTTCGATTACGGCAGCAACAAGGCGTCGCTCGACGTTGCGAAGATCGAGAAGGATATCGACGTGGCCGACTACGAAAAGGCGATCCAGACGGCATTCAAGGAAGTGTCGAACGCACTGGCGGGGCGCGCGACTTATGTCGATCAGGTCGCGGCGGACCGCGACTACGTGAAGTCGGCGCAGGATTACTACGACCTCGCGCAGGCGCGCTACAAGACCGGCACCGACAGCTTCCTGACCGTGCTCACCGCGCAGCGCACGCTCTATACGGCACAGGAGCAACTCGTCAGCGACGAGCTGGCGAAGCTCTCGAATCAGGTCACGCTGTACAAGGTGCTGGGCGGCGGCTGGTCCGCGTCGAGCGTGCCTGAGCAGGCTGCCGCAAGCGAACCGGCGCATTCCTGAAGCATGTAGTCGGAAATGCGGCCCAGGATGCAGTCCAGGCGAGTCACCCGCTAGAATTGCGATGGTCGGCGCTGCGTTGTGCAGCGGCGCTTGCGACTTCCTTGCCATTACTCGATTCAATTCACGCGTGAAGACCGCTACTCTCGAACAACTGCGTGACGGGCAACTCGCCGGCGCACGACAGCTCAAGCTCGCTTGCGGGTTGACCGAATTTCCGCGCGAAATCTTCGATCTCGCCGACACCCTCGAGGTGCTCGACCTCTCGGGCAATGCGCTCACGTCGCTGCCGGACGACCTGCCGAGGCTGCGCCGTCTGCGCATACTGTTCGCTTCGAACAACCCGTTCACCGAGTTGCCGCCTGTACTCGGCGACTGCGAATCGCTGAGCATGATCGGCTTCAAGGCGAACCGCATCCGCCGCGTTACGGGGCGCGCGCTGCCGCCGCAATTGCGCTGGCTGATCCTGACCGATAACGACATCGACGCGCTGCCGCCTGAAATCGGCGAACGTCCGAATCTGCAGAAGCTGATGCTTGCCGGCAACCGGCTGCGCTCGTTGCCCGAGACGATGGCCGCGTGCAGCCGGCTCGAGCTGCTGCGGATTTCGGCGAACCGGCTCGACGCCTTGCCCGACTGGCTGTTGCGCCTGCCGCGCCTGGCGTGGCTCGCCTACGCCGGCAATCCGCTGAACGTGGTGCGCGAGCAGGTGGCGCTGGCCGATTCGCCGGTGCCCGATATCGACTGGCACACGCTCGCACTCGGACAAACGCTCGGCGAGGGCGCATCGGGCGTGACGCATCGCGCGACGCGTCTCCTGCGCGACGGGCATCCGGTGGAGGCGGTGGCCGTCAAGCTGTTCAAGGGCGCGGTCACGAGCGACGGTTTGCCGGAACTGGAAATGGCGGCGTGCCTGCAAGCCGGGCCGCACGCGAACCTCATCCCGGTGCTCGGCAAGATCACGGGTCATCCGCTGGGCGAGCACGGCCTCGTGATGGAACTGATCCCTCCGTCGTTCGCCAATCTCGCCGGGCCGCCGAGCCTCGATTCGTGTACGCGGGACGTCTATGCAGCCGATGTTCTGTTCGACAGGCCAGTCGCACTGCAGATCGCGCGCGGGATCGCATCGGCGGCGCGGCATCTGCATGGGCGCGGGATCATGCACGGCGATCTCTATGCGCACAACATCCTGCACGACGGCTCGGGGCACGTATTGCTCGGCGACTTCGGCGCGGCGTCCTTTCACGATATCGACGATCGCGCACAGTCCCAGGCGCTCGAGCGCATCGAGGTGCGTGCGTTCGGCTGTCTGCTGGAAGAACTCGCGCAACGTCTGGCCGCAGAGGCTAATGAACGCGACGCCGGCTTCGATGCGCTGATTGCAGACTGTTTCGCCGAGCAGGTCGACAGGCGGCCTTCGTTCGATGAGATCGTCGAACGGCTGTCTGCCTGACGCCATGAAACGGGCGGTTTCGCTGCCGCCCGAGGAATTTTCGCAAGCCGCTAAATACTCGGCGTGAAGGACAAGAATTCTGTCCTCTTTCCCACACTCATTCGTGCAACGAGCAACTACAGTTGAATCGTTGGGGATCAGTTGCACGTTGGACCCGCCATCGCCTGATTGCCGTCCCAGGGTGTGAACGCCATGAAAAAATTCCTCAGCGCGCTATTGCTCGCTTCGGCGCCGTTCGTCGCGTGGAGCGAGACGCCATTCCTCCATTCACACAGCGCGATCGTGTATGACGTCGCGCGCCACGAAGTCCTGCTCGAAAAGAACGCCGACGAGGCCCAGCCGATCGCGTCGCTCACCAAGCTGATGACGGCGATGGTCGTGCTGGACAGCGCCCAGCCGTTGGGAGACACGGTGACGGTCGGCAACGACGACATCGATCGGCTCAAGCATACGGGGTCCCGCATCCCTATCGGTGCGTCGCTCGAGCGAGGAGAGATGCTGCGTCTTGCGCTCATGGCGTCGGAGAACCGCGCTGCATCCGCGCTTTCGCATGCGTTCCCGGGCGGCCAGGCGGCGTTCATCCGGCAGATGAATGAAAAGGCGCGCGCGCTGAATATGGCCAGTACGCACTTCGACGATCCAACCGGGCTCTCGCCCGAGAATCTCTCGACGGCGCGCGATGTCGTGAAGATGGCGGACGCCGCGGCGCGCTACCCGTTGATCAGCGAATACACGACGCTTCCCCGTTACGAAGAGGCGATCGGCACGAGGACGCGGTTCTATCACAACACCGACCCGATAGTGAGCTCAGCCGACTGGGACGTGCTGGTCGCAAAGACAGGCTATATCCGCGAGGCGGGGCGCTGCATCGTGGTCGATGCGAACATGCCGAACGGGCAGGTGATGATTGCGCTGCTCGGCTCGCGAACCTCGTGGGGACGCTCTGCCGATCTCGTCACGATACGACGATGGCTGAACGGCGACGACACGCCGGTCGTGGAACCGCGCTATTACGCAAGCGCCCGTGCGCATCATCACTATTCGATGCTCGCGCGCTCGCACGGCGTCAGGGTGCGGCTCGCATCGTACCGGAGCGCCCCGACGTCCGGTGCGCACCGGCAGAGCGTCAAACCCCACGCCGGCAAGCGGGCGCACCATACGCTGGTTGCCGCGCTAGGCTAGACGGCATCCGTGTCGACCGGCGTATAGATCGCGAGTTTCAGCGCCGGATCGTCGTTCGCCTGAAACGTTGCGTACTCGTAGCGCTGCGTACCGTGCTTCCCGTGCGCCAGGACCTTCTGGCCCGACGCGCCGCTGCGCACGTCGTGTGCACTCCACCACCTCACGAATTCCTCGCTGCCTGAACGCAGGCGCTCGACCAGTTCGACGAACGCCGGGTCGCCTGCATAGAGGTCGTGGCTCGTGCGAAACAGCGCGATCATGCGGCGCGCTTCATCGGGCCAGCCCGCGCCAAAGAGCCGCCGTGCCTCCGGTTCGATGAACATGTAGATCATGATGTTGCGATCTTCCGCAGCGAGGCGATCGAAGCCAAGCAGATCGGAGGCGGCCTCGTTGCACACGAGGATGTCCCAGCGCCGGCCCGTGACGTAAGCGGGCAGACCGAGACTGGCGACGATCCGCGCAAGGGTCGGCGGCACGCTCTCGCGGGCGAAGACGCGCGCCTCGCCGCGCCGCGCGAGCGCGCGCAAATGGGCGGCTTCGGCCTTGTCGAGCCGCAGTGCCTGGGCAAGTGCATCGAGCGTCGAAGCCGAAGGGCTGACCGCGCGCCCCTGCTCGAGCCGGACATACCAGTCGACGCCGATGCCCGCGAGTTCCGCGACCTCTTCACGCCGCAGGCCGGGCGTACGGCGGCGCCGGCCGCCACCGAGGCCGACGTCGTCGGGGCTCAGCTTCTTGCGCCGGGAGCGCAGAAAATCGCCGAATTGGGTTTGTGTCGTGGCGGTCATCGCGTTCGCTTCGTGCAGGGTGGGTGGGACTGCGCAATCCTGGGATCGCAGCGGGCCTTGTTGCCCATTCTAAGCCTGCCAGAATCGGCTCGGTCCCCCTTCTGGAAGCGCCATGAAAGCTGCCATTCTGAAAACCCTCAACGCGCCGCTCACGATCGAACAGATACCGGACCCCACCGCCGGCACTGGCGAGGTCGTCGTGGACGTCGTTGCGGCGCCGGTGTTGTCCTATGCGCAGGAAGTGTTTAGTGGAGAACGCCGCTATCCCATCGACCTGCCGATCGTGCCTGGTTGCGGCGCGATCGGCCGGGTCCGGACCGTCGGCCCGGATGCGACGAAACTGCAACCGGGCGACTGGGTGTTCTGCGATCCGACGGTGCGCGCGCGCGACGACGCGCTCATGCCCGACATCGTGCTGCAGGGCTGGAGCGCGCGGGGCGAGGGCGGCCAGAAATTGCAGCGCTATTTTCATGACGGCCCGTTCGCGGAACAGCTTAGGGTGCCGACCGAAAACGCGGTGCGTATCGGCGACATCGATCCGGCCGACGCTGCGCGATGGTGTGCGCTCAATACGCTGCTCGTGCCTTATGGCGGGCTGCTCGCGTCCGATCTGCGGGCGGGCGAGATCCTGCTCGTGAGCGGCGCGACCGGCAACTTCGGCAGCGCGTGCGTCGCGGTCGCGCTCGCCATGGGTGCGCGGTGCGTCGTAGCCCCCGGGCGCAATGTACAGGCGCTCGACAAACTGGCGCGCCACTTCGGCGAGCGCGTGCGGACCGTGGCGCTTTCCGGCGACGAAGCAACGGACCGCGAACGCATGCAACAGGCGGCGCCTGGGCCGATCGACTGCGTGATGGACCTGATGCCGCCATCGGTTCCGGCGACGACGATGCGCGCCGCGGTGATGGCGGTCCGCCCATACGGGCGCGTGGTCCTGATGGGCGGGGTCGGCATGCTCGGTGGCGCCGGGCTCGAACTGCCTTATCCTTGGATCATGCGCAATGACATCACGGTGCGGGGCAAATGGATGTACCCCACGCACGCCGTGACGCTCATGACAGGTTTGATTCACGGGGCGCTGCTCGATCTGCGCCATTTCGACGTGACGACCTTTGCGCTCGACGATGCGAACGAGGCCGTCGCGCACGCGGCGGCGAACGGGGGCCCGTTCAACATGACGGTGATTTGCCCGTAGCCTCGATTCATGCGCCTTGCGGCGATGAACGGCGCGCGCCGCTCCGTCCTGCCAGTGCGCCAAGCGCCGTTCGAGGTAATTCTTCGGTGGCGAGAGCCCACAGCGAATACGCCACGCCGCGCTGGAACAACAAGCTGACAGCACTGCGAAGCTCGCCCCTGCCGAGCGCATAGACCGAGTCAGTGACGGCCTTGGCGCCGTGCATCAGCACGCTGGCGTGGCGGTAGCACCCCATCATGCAGGCATTGCACGGTTCGCGTTGATCGGGTAGGCGGTCGAGGTCGAACACAGAGCCCATGGGCTCATGCCACGGTTCGCAACGCCAGACATCGAGGTTCCAGTCGATATAAAAATACTTGCTGCCGGCGATGCACGGAATGAGTTGCTGTTCGCCGCGCACGAACCGCGCGACCTCGTCCAGTGCAGCGCCCGGGTCCATCACGCGAAAGCGCTTTTTGAGGGCCTCGATGGCACTCAATGCTTCGAGCAGTTCGTCGCGGCTGAGGTCGACGAGCTTCGAATTTTCGTCGTAAACGAGCGATGTGGAACCGAATGCGTCGCGCCTTGGGTAGGAGAACACCACGGAATCGAAGCCAAGCTGATTGAGCGTCTCGGGAAGCGCTGCGTAACGGACCAGATGGCTCACCGTAACCGTTGCGCAAACCGGGATGCCGAAAGCATGCGCCTGGGTGATGCCCTCGCGGATGCGGGCCGCAAGGCCGGGCAGGCCGCGATTGTGCTCGTGCTCGCTCATGTCCGCGCTATCGATCGAGATCAGGAGACGCTTGAGGCCGGCGTCAGCCAGCTGCTTGATGTGGCGGGGAAGGAACCAGCCGTTCGTGATCACGCCGCACTGGATGCCGGCTTTCGTGGCCGAGCCTACGAGCGATTCGATCTGCGGGTGCACCAGAGGCTCGCCCCCCTGCAGCGTCATGTAGCGAATCTTGCGTCTGCGCAGCATCGGCATCGCACGCTCGAACGCATCGGGATCGAGATAGCGGCGCGGACCTGCCATTTTCTTCTCACGAGAAAAGCCGCAGAAGTCGCATGCAGCGTTGCAAACGTTCGTCACTGAGACGTCACAGACCGCAGGCAATGGATTGCGTGGCTCGTTCGCGTCGTTGCTTACATTTGGCAAACTGCGCCATTTGATAGTCCGCTCTGTCCTGTCCATGGTGCTGGTGCCCTCACGGTTTGCCGGCTCATTGCGCTCGAACCATCATAGGTTACGCCATGCACGCGCGCCGCATCGGGTACGATTCTTATTCAAAAATAACTCCAACAAATCTTGTTTGACCGGCTAGTGCGAGTCGACTTCAATCCCCATACTTGAGGGTGTCTCGTCGGAATATCGGTTCCGGGCGAGTTTGCGAACGCTATGCACTGGCTGCAGAAGGAGGGGGAAATGGTTGACACTTCAACCACCAGGCCGCGCGTCATCGGCTTCAATCACGTCGCGCTGGAAGTCGGCGACATCGAGGAAGCGCTGGCATTCTATGGCCGCATCTTCGACTTTCAGTTGCGCGGCAAGAGCAGGACGATGGCCTTCATCGATCTTGGCGATCAATTCATCGCGTTGCAGGCGGGGCGCAAACAGCCCGCCGACGACGGCCGCCATGTCGGCCTCGTTGTCGATGACAAGGAGGCGGCGCGCGCCGCACTCAAGGCGGCGGGCGTGAAGCCGCTCGACGGTCCATTTCTGGATTTTCGCGACCCCTGGGGCAATCGCATCGAGATCGTGGGCTATGACAACATCCAGTTCACGAAGGCGCCGAACGTCCTGCGCGGCATGGGCCTGACGCACTTGACCAAGAACGAAAGCGCGAAGAAAGAACTGGCCGAAAAAGGGATGGCAGCCAGTTGATGGCCGGTTTTCGGTGATGGCCGATCGGCCGGACGGCTGCTTCGCTCAATTCGGTTGAGGTTGCGGTTCTTGTGGCGCCAGTTGCGGTTGCGGTGGTGGTTGCAGCGGCAGTTGCGGCTGTGGCTGTGGCTGCGGCTGCAGCAGCGGCAGCGGAGGAGGTTGCGGTGCCGTGATCGGTTCGAGACCGCTGTGCGTGATCGCGGCCGCCGCTTCCGGCGAGGACAGAAAGCGGATCAGCGCTTCTGCGCCGACAGGATTTCTCGCTGTGGTTGCAATGCCGCCGGAGTACACCGTGTAACGTTGTACTTCCGCGGGCAGACTGCCGACCACTATTATCCCCTTCACCGGCAACAGTTCCACGACCTGTTGCAAGCCGATCTCGGCGTCGCCGTTCGCGACGACAGTCGCGACCCGCTCGGCGGAGACCATGCGGCTCCTGCTATTCATGCGCCCGTCGAGGCCCAGACGCGGAAACAGTTCGTTGGCGATATAGACGCCGCTCGCGCTATCCGGATAGACAATCGACTTCGCTGCAAGCAGCGTGCGGCGCAAAGCGTCGACCGTGCTGATGTCCGGTTGCGGCGCGCCCTCGTGCACCGCGAGGCCGATTGGCGAGCGTGCGAAGTCCACCTTGCTGCCGGGCACCACGTTGCCCGCGCGAACCTGGTCGTCGAGCGCATTGCTGACCACGATCAGCACGTCGGCCCACTCGCCGCGCGCAAACCGCACGGGAATCGCATTCAGGGCGTTGCCTGTTGCAGCGCCCCAGACGGTGGCCAGCGTATAGCCGCTCTCGTCCTCGAATTGCGGGCCCAGATCACGATACGCTGGCGCAAACCAGCCCGACATCATGACTTTCACCTGGTCCGCCAGACACACGCCGGGGCCCAATAACGCGAACGCGATGCACAGCGCAAGTGTGCAAAACCTCAGCTTGTGGATAGTCACGGTTGCGCCCCATCTCGATCGGCTGATCCGGCACCACGGACATGTATCGCTCCCTATTTGCAACCGCAGCGTGCAGCGAAAGCATGCGATGAAAACGCGCTATGTAAGCGCGTCGTGGATACGACCTTTTTGCATCGTTTATACAACACGTTCGTTTGCACACACACTGGTTTTCTTCGCCTCTGATAGTCTTTTCCCAGCGACAGTTCGGGCGGTTATCAAACTTGACGCGTGCGATCGTGAAATTGAAAACAGGGGGGCTTATCCATGTTGCATTGGCTTTCGAACTTGATTGCCCACAATGCCGCAACGCCGGAGAAGCAGGCTCAACGCGCGCTCAGTGAATTGCGCATGGCACTCTTCCAGGCCGAACAGCGGGTTCTCGATGCGCAATTGCAGGCCGAGTACTACCGCACGCGAATTGCGTTTTGCGAGGAGGTGCTGAAGGCCGGCATCGAACAGGTGTCCGACCTGCGCAAAGGGCAACGTGAAGCGGTTACTCACGACTTGCGTCCGAACCTGAAGCTCACGACTTCCTGAGAGTCGGGCGCGGCAGAAGAAACTCCGCCGGCATGATAGAAAGCGAGTGCGGCACCAAACTTGCTCAGCCGGTATGTAGGGAACCCTACTGTCGAACAACTAGACCCTACATCAGGAGACGATCATGGATACACGTGAGTACAGCCACTCCCAGGAGATCGAACAGGACGACGCCGATCCGGAAAACGAACCTTATCTGCACCCGTATCGCTCGTTATTGCATGAGCCCACCGTCGTACTGGCTGGCAACCCAAGCGACCGCGCAGACGTCGCTACGTCGGCGATCCTCGGGTACAACTGACCGACTGCAACGCGTTCGCTCGTCGATTGCCGGGTCAAATAGTCGGTATTCCGAATGATTTGATTCGGCGATTCAGCTTTGGCGACTAGCGGCCGACGTGCGCCCATCCGGGCGCAGCGCACTTTCTTTCCGGTAGTCGGCAGGACAATCGACGCACCGCTAGACGCGCGGTAGATCGTCGATGGATTTTTCGACGTTACCGTCCGGCACTTCCAGATCGATTCCATCGATTCCGTTGGGATGCGGCACCGGCTTGATCTTCGGGCCGAGAAATCTCATGCCGCCGAGCGTAAATACCGAATACACCACGGCGCCCGAGCGGATGTCGTTGGTGACGGCCGCCACTTCGGAGATAGTGGGTGTCGAGAGCCAGTCGTGTGTCTGGGGGTCGATCAGCGCCCAGCGCACGTGTGTTACGCGGTCCGTTGAGGAACTGATGCGGACACCGTCGATACCATAGGTAGCCATAGCGTCACCCTCGAGGCGAGAATCCTCTAATGGTAATCCGTTCGCTGCCCGGGTGGTAGCACGCCGGATGCCGTCCATTCGACCGCGCTCACCACACCGCCTGGCTCGTGATTGCAAACTGCTTGAACTGGGTATCGACGCGCAAGGGCGCGCCGCGCTCCGTCTTCTCGATGTGGTCGACGAGCGGCAGCCCCACGCCTTCGAGCCAGTCGGAGAGTCCCAGATCGACGGGCGTGTCGATGCGTACGAACATGCCCGCGTTGGAGGCGAGCCAATGGCTGATCAGCGCCTTGGCGCGGCAGGCATCCGGCGAATCGGGGGCGATCACGGGGCCGATCACGTGCCCGTCGCCAAAGCGGCGAAAGAGGGCGAAGCCAATCAGGTCGCCGTCGCGGTCGAGCGCGATGCCGCTCGCCTGATCGAGCAGTTTCGGCAGCATGTCCGAGCGGTCGAGGCCGCTTGCGCGCGTCGCCAGTTCGATGAGCCGGGGCCGGTCGCTCGCGCCGATCGGGCGCAGCCGCTCGCCCGCGGGCAGCGAGACGAGCGGCGGCTGAAACGCCGCGCCCTGGTGCTGGTGAATGCGGCCGATGCGCGTAAAGCCGAGCCGCTCGACGAGCGGCCAGCCCGTGTCGCTCGCGTGGAGCAGCAGCGTGCGCGAGGCGAGCGCCTGCATCCAGTGCTCGATCATGGCCCGGCCAATGCCGCGGCGCTGATGACTGGGCTTGACGATCAGCATGCCGAGCGTCGCCGCGTTGGGACCGAACAACCACGAGAAAGCCGTGCCGACGAGCGAACCGCTTTCGTCCACGGCCACGATGCCTTCGCCGATGCGGGCAGCGAAACGCCAGTCTTCGGGGCGGTGCCGCCAGCGCACCGCCGTCGACAACGCATGCGCGGCGGCCAGATCGTCGGCGGTAAATGCGCGGTAGGTAATGACGCTGTTCAGGTTTGGGTCGGACACGCCGGCCTCCGGATTCTGTATACGCGTCCCGTGACTATCGCATCGCCCGCCGTGACTGACTAGGACGATCTTCCTGTTTGGGCGCGCGCCCCGCCAGCGCCCGTGATGCAATGCAAAACGCGGGGTTGGACGGTCAATAACGCGTCGATTCTGCTGATTGGGCTTTTTTGTCGGCGAAATATGCGGTGGCAGTGGACCTACGATATTTCCCATCGAGACCAAGTCGAGGGAACCCAGTCATGGACCAGTTCGATCCCGCCGCAGTCGCTGCCTCAGTGGCCGAAAAAGCCGGCCACTTCATCGGCGGAGAGTGGGTCGTCGAAGGCGCGGCGCGCATCGGGGTCGCGCGGCCATCGGACGGCGTCGTCTATGCCTCGGCGCCGCTTGGCGACGCGCAACGGGTGGACCACGCCGTCGACAACGCGAAGCGCGCGTTTCGCACGAGCGGCTGGCCACGCATGGCGCCGCGCGAGCGCGCCCGCATCCTGCGCCGCTTCGCCGACCTGATCGCCGCCGACACCGCCACGCTCGCGCCGCTCGAGGCGCTCGGCTCGACGCGCCCCGTGCGCGACGTGTGCGCGTGGGACGTGCCGTTCACGGCGGAAGGCATCCGTTTCTATGCCGAGTTCGCCGACAAGCTCGGCGGCGAGGTCGTGGCCACCGATCACGACCATCTGGGCATGACGATCGCCGAGCCTTATGGCGTGGTCGGCGCGATCGCGCCGTGGAATTTCCCGCTCGTGATGGCGTCGTGGAAGATCGGTCCGGCGCTCGCGGCGGGCAATGCCGTGGTGCTCAAGCCTTCGGAGATGACGCCGTTCTCGGTGCTGCGTCTGGCCGAACTCGCGATCGAGGCAGGCATTCCCCCTGGCATCTTCAACGTGGTGCAAGGCGACGGCGCGACGACCGGCGACGCACTCGTGCGCCACCCGGACATCGCGAAAGTCACGTTCACGGGATCGACGCGCGCGGGCTCGGCGATCATGGCGGCGTGCGCGCAAAGCGGCACGAAGCCGGTCACGCTGGAATTGGGCGGCAAGAGCCCGCAAATCGTCTTCGCGGATGCGCCGAAGCTCGACGAGGTCGCGCGCCGCATCGCCGGCGCGATTGCCGTCAACGCGGGGCAGGTGTGCGTGGCCGGTTCGCGCCTGCTGGTCGAGCGCGCCATTGCGGACGAACTCGTGTCGCGCATCGAGCAGGCTATCGCTGAGTTGCGCGCCGGCGCGACGTGGGCTTCGGGCACGACGCTGCCGCCCATCATTTCGGAAACCCAGGCCGCGCGCATCGAAGGCATCGTCGAGCGCAGCGTGGCCGAAGGCGCCACGCTCTACTGCGGTGGCCGCCGCGCGGACGCGCCCGTGCCCGGCGCGTTCTACCTGCCCACCATCCTCACCGGCGTGACGGCGCAGACCGAGGCGGTGCGCGCCGAGATCTTCGGCCCGGTTCTCACGGTGCAGACCTTCGACACCGAGGAAGAGGCGCTCGCGCTCGCCTCGCATCCCGAATACGGCCTGGCGGCCGGCGTGCACACCGCGGACATCGGCCGCGCGCTGCGCCTCGTGCGCGCGCTGGAGGCGGGCACCGTGTGGGTCAACCGCTACGGCCGCAGCAACGATTTCATGATCCCGACGGGCGGATACAAACGCTCGGGCATGGGCAAGGATCTCGGGCGCCAGGGTTACGAAGCGCACCTGCGTTTCAAGAGCGTGCTGATCGATACGAGAACCTGACGCCATGCTGACTGGAAAGCTGACGAATCACGCACGAAAACGCACGGTCATTCGGCTATGGCCCGCGCGATGGCGCCACCGCAGAATCTGCTGCGGCGACCCCTGCAAACGCGTGGTTTATACCGTGCAGGCCCCACGATTCGACGCCAACCCCAAATTTTGCGCTGTTTAAATTTTCCACAGGGACGCACTTCCACCTGTTTTCGCCACTGAGCCCCAAGCGGGTTCATCACACGAAAGGATTGCCATCATGATCGATTTCGAGCCGAAGTACATCACGTTCGACTGCTACGGCACGCTGACGAAGTTCCGCATGGCCGACACGGCGCGCGAGATGTATGGCGACCGCCTCCAGGGCGCCGACCTCGAGAAGTTCGTCGCGTTCTTCGCGGGCTATCGCCGCGACGAGGTGCTCGGCGCATGGAAGCCGTACCGCGACGTGGTCGTCAATTCGGTGCGCCGCGCCTGCAAGCGCATGAACGTCGAGTTCATCGAGGCCGAAGCGGAAAAGTTCTACACCGCCGTGCCGACCTGGGGCCCGCACCCGGACGTGCCGGAAGGCCTCTCGCGCCTCGCGAAGAAGTACAAGCTCGTGATTCTCTCGAACGCTTCGGACGACCAGATCCAGAGCAATGTCGACAAACTCGGCGCGCCGTTCCACCGCGTGTTCACGGCGCAGCAGGCGCAGTCGTACAAGCCGCGCATGCAGGGCTTCGAGTACATGTTCGACCAGCTGAACTGCAATCCCGGCGACGTGCTGCACGTTTCGTCGAGCCTGCGCTACGACCTCATGACGGCGCACGACATGGGCATCGAGCACAAGGCGTTCGTCAAGCGCGGCCACGAGCCGGGCACGCCGTACTACGAGTACTACGAAGTCGAGACGATCGGCGAACTCGCTTCGCAACTGGGTCTTTGAGAAACGCGCTAGCCGAGGCCGCCCGATGAAGCTCGACTCCTACTGGCTCGACACCGCCCCTGGCGGTCTGCTCGCAAGCGAGGGACCGGTGGAAGGCCGCGTGGACGTCGCGGTGGTGGGCGGCGGCTTCACGGGGCTTTCCGCGGCGCTCGCGTTCGGGCGCCGTGGCGCGAGCGTCGCGGTGCTGGACGCGGGGCGCATGGGTGGCGGCGCGTCGGGGCGCAACGGCGGCCAGTGCAATACCGGCGTGGCGCAGGACTATGCGGCGCTGCGCGGGCAACTGGGCGTCGAGCGCGCGCAGGGTTGCTACCGCGCTTACGCAGCGGCCGTCGACACGGTCGAGCGGCTCATTCGCGAAGAGGGCATCGACTGCGACTATCTCGCTTCGGGCAAGCTCAAGCTCGCGGCGAAACCGCATCACCTCGAACACCTCGAACGAACGGCCGAGCTGATTCGCCGCGAAGTCGATCCGGACGTCGAGATCATCGGCCGGGAACAGATTCGCAGTGAGGTGGAATCGGACAGCTTCCATGGCGGACTGCTACAGAAGCACGGCGGCCAGATGCACATGGGCCGCTTCGCGATAGGGCTCGCGAACGCCGCGGTACGGCGCGGCGCACGGCTCTACGAGCACGCCGCCGTGACGTCCATCGCGAAAGAGGGCGGCGGCTATCGCGTGGAGTCGGCGCGCGGAACGTTGCATGCGCAACAGGTATTGATCGCCACGGGTCCTTCGCGGCATGGGCCGTTCGCGTGGTACCGGCGGCGTCTTGCGCCGGTCGGCTCGTTCATCGTCGTGACGGAGCCGCTGCCGCCCGCGCAGCTCATGCGGCTATTGCCCAACCGCCGCTCGTATACGACGAGTCGCCTCATGCACAACTATTTCCGCGTGACGCCGGATTCGCGCCTGCTGTTCGGCGGCCGGGCGCGTTTCACGGCGTCGGAGCGGCCGTCCGATGCCAGGAGCGGGCGCATCCTCCAGCGCACGCTCGCGCAGCTCTTTCCGGCGCTCGCGAGGGTGCGGATCGATTACTGCTGGGGCGGGCTCGTCGATATCACCGCGGACCGCCTGCCGCGCGCGGGTCAGCACGAAGGCGTGTGGTTCTCGATGGGCTACAGCGGTCACGGCACGCAGATGTCGACGCACATGGGCCAGGTGATGGCCGAGGTGATGAGCGGCAACCCGTGTGCGAACCCGTGGCGCGATTTCGCGTGGCCCGCCATTCCGGGCCACACGGGCAAGCCGTGGTTTTTGCCGCTCGTCGGCGCGTACTACCAGATCAAAGACGTTTTTTACTGACGCTGTTTTTCACAACACACAGCCTCGATACGTCGAGCTGCGGCCCCCCACATCAGACGCGGAGAAGTTTCATGAGCACCGACAAATCGCTTGAAGACATGGCTCACCCGGGCGTGCGGCTCGATGAACTGACGAAGCGCGGCGCCTCGCGCCGCGACCTCCTTCGCGCGATGGTCGCGGGGGGCATGATGTCGATGACGGGCGCGGGCCTGCTCGCCGCGAGCGGCGCCGCCTTCGCACAGGAGAAGCCGAAGCAGGGCGGCAAGATCCGCGTGGCGACGCAGTCGTCTTCCGCGTCGGACACGCTCGATCCCGCGAAGGAGTCGGTGTCCACCGACTATGTGCGCGCAAATATGCTGTACAACGGCCTGACCGAGTACGACTCGCACCTCGGCGCGCAAATGGCGCTCGCGCAGTCGCTCGAAACGAAGGACGCGACGGTGTGGGTCGTGAAGCTGCGCAGCGGCGTGCAGTTCCATGACGGCAAGACGCTCGCGCCCGCCGACGTGGTGTACTCGCTCATGCGCCACAAGGACGCCGCGGTGGGCTCGAAGGTGAAGACGCTCGCGGATCAGTTCCAGGACGTGAAGGCCACGGGCCCGAACGAAGTGACGATCACGCTCTCGGGCGCGAACGCCGACCTGCCCGTGATCCTCGCCGACTCGCATTTCATGATCATCAAGGACGGCACGAACGACTTCAAGACGGCCGTGGGCACCGGCCCGTTCAAGCTCAAGGAGTTCTCGCCGGGCGTGCGCACGGTGGTCGTGCGCAACGAGCGCTACTGGAAGCCGGGCCTGCCGCATCTGGACGAGATCGAACTGGTCGGCATCGGCGACGAGTCGGCGCGCGTGAACGCGCTGCTCTCGGGCGACGTGCAGCTCATCAACCAGGTGAGCCCGCGCTCGACCTCGCGCGTCAAGGGCACTCCGGGCTTCGCGGTGAAGGAGACGAAGACGGGCCAGTACACCGACCTCATCATGCGCGACGAAGGCGGCGTCACGGGCAATGCCGACTTCCGCCGCGGCATGATGCACCTGTTCGACCGCGAGCAGATCCGCAACGCCGTGTTCCTCGGCTATGGCGCGATCGGCAACGACCAGCCGATCGATCCGACCAACAAGTACTACTTTGCCGGCCTGCCGGAGCGCGCCTTCGATCCGCAGAAGGCCAGGTTCTACTTCCAGAAGGCAAAGCTCGGCAGCACGCCGCTGCAGATCTATGCCTCCCCGGCCGCGGACGGCTCGGTCGAAATGGCGATGCTGCTGCAGCAGGTCGCGCCGCAGGCGGGCCTGAACCTGCAGGTGGTGCGCACGCCCGGCGACGGCTACTGGTCGAACCACTGGATGAAGCACCCGCTGACCTTCGGCAACATCAACGCGCGCCCGAGCGCCGATGTGATCTTCACGCAGTTTTTCAAGTCGGATGCGCCGTGGAATGAAGCGAACTGGAAGGACCCGAAGTTCGACCAGATGCTGCTGGCCGCGCGCGGCGAGCCGGACGAAGAGAAGCGCAAGAAGATCTATGGCGACATGCAAGTGCTCGTGCACAGCGACGGCGGCATCGGCATTCCGCTGTTCCTGAGCTCGCTCGACGCGCACACGACGAAGCTCAAGGGCCTCGGTTCGATTCCGATTGCCGGACTGATGGGCTTCAAGTTCGCCGAGAACGTCTGGCTCGAGGCGTAGTTCGAGGTGTGATGTGTGCGGCCGGTGTGCGCCTGGATGGGCCCCCGGCCACCGATTCCCCGCTTCATGATGTTCAGGGAGGCGACATCCGATGAAAGCTCACGCGCAACGTCTCATTGCCGCGCGTCTCGGTCTCGCACTGCTCACGTTGCTGATCGTCTCGGCAATCGTGTTCGGTCTCACGGGCCTCTTGCCCGGCGACGCCGCGCAGCAGGCCCTCGGTCAGGCGGCCACGCCCGAGCAGGTGGCGGCGCTGCGGCACCAGTTCGGCCTCGACCAGCCCGCGCTCACGCGCTATGTCCACTGGCTGCTGCAGGCCGTGACCGGCAACTTCGGCACCTCGGTGTCGAACAACCAGCCAGTGAGCGAGCTGATCGCCACGCGCCTGCCGAATTCGCTCGTGCTCGCGGGGCTCACCACG
Organism: Paraburkholderia sp. BR10882; assembly: GCF_040948855.1. Classification (NCBI taxonomy): domain Bacteria; kingdom Pseudomonadati; phylum Pseudomonadota; class Betaproteobacteria; order Burkholderiales; family Burkholderiaceae; genus Paraburkholderia; species Paraburkholderia sp. BR10882. The sequence continues at coordinate 182,060 of NZ_JBFPKP010000014.1, forward strand.
CTCGTTTCGGTGCCGCTCGCGCTCGCCATCGGCATCTTTTCCGCCGTGTTCCGCGGCTCGCTGCTCGATCGCGTGCTCAACGTGCTCACGCTGTCCGCCGTGGCCGTGCCCGAATTTCTGGTCGCCACCATCGCCGTGCTGATCTTCGCGGTGAAACTGCGCTGGCTGCCCGCGCTCTCGTACCTCTCGGAGGTGGACTCGTTCGGCACGCTGTTGCGCATCTACGCGATGCCGGTCATGACGCTGTGCTGCGTGATCGTCGCGCAGATGGCGCGCATGACGCGCGCCGCCGTGCTCGACCAGTTGAGCGCGCCCTATGTGGAAATGGCGCGCCTCAAAGGAGCGTCGCCCGCTCGCGTCGTGTTACGCCACGTGCTGCCGAACACGATCGGGCCGATCGCCAATGCCGTCGCGCTGAGCCTCTCGTATCTCTTCGGCGGCGTGGTGATCGTGGAGTCGATCTTCAACTATCCGGGCCTCGCGAGCCTGATGGTCGACGCCGTGACGAACCGCGATCTCCCGCTCGTGCAGGGCTGCGTGATGGTGTTTTGCGCCGCGTATCTGGTGCTCGTGCTGATCGCGGACCTGTGTCAAATCGTATCCAACCCGAGGCTGCGTCAACGATGAACCGACCCGCCACTTCCCATGCCGCGACCGTGCTCTACGCGACGAGCGAGAGCGAGGAGCGGGCCGCCGCCGACGCCGTCAAGGACGTGCCGGGCGACGTGCCCACGCCGCCGCGCTCGCCGCTGCGCCGCATGGTCGGGCGCCTCTCGGTGCTCGGCCTGATCGGCCTGGCGATCGTCGTGTTCTGGCTCGGCGTGGCCTTCATCGGGCCGCTCGTCGCGCCGTACAAGGGCGGCGCGATCACCTCCACCGAAATCTTCGGCTCGTATAGCGCGGCGCATCTGCTCGGCACCGATTTCCTGGGTCGCGACATGCTGAGCCGCGTGCTCTACGGCACGCAGTACACCGTGGGCCTCGCGCTCGCCGCCACGCTGCTCGCAAGCGGTATCGGCATATTCTTCGGACTGCTTGCGGCTGTCGCGCCGCGCTGGATCGACGAGGTGCTGAGCCGCCTGTTCGACGCACTGATCTCCATTCCGAGCAAGGTGCTCGCGCTCGTCGTGATCGCGGCGTTCGGCTCGTCGGTGCCGATGCTCATCACCGTCGCGGCGCTCGCCTATATTCCGGGCGCGTTCCGTATCTCGCGCTCGCTGGCCGTGAACCTGATGACGCTCGAATATGTGCAGGTCGCCAGAGCGCGCGGCGAAGGGCTCTTCTATATCGCCCGCGTGGAAGTGCTGCCGAACATGATCCACCCGATGCTCGCCGATTTCGGCCTGCGTTTCGTGTTCATCGTGCTGCTGCTCTCCGGCCTCTCGTTCCTCGGCCTCGGCGTGCAGCCGCCGGACGCGGACTGGGGCTCGCTCGTGCGCGAGAACATCGGCGGCCTCGCGGAAGGTGCGCCGGCCGTGCTGATGCCGGCCGTCGCCATCGCGACGCTGACCGTGGGCGTGAACCTGCTGATCGACAGCCTGCGCCGTCACGGCGGCCGTGCGCATGGAGGCGGAAAATGAACATGATCGAAGTGACGGGCCTGAGAGTGGTCGCGGGCGCGGCGCCCGATCCGGTCGTCGAGATCGTCAAGGGTGTCGACTTCACGGTGAAGAAGGGCGAAGTGCTCGCGCTGATCGGCGAGTCCGGTTCGGGCAAGACCACCATCGCGCTCTCGCTGCTCGGCCATGCGCGCGACGGCTGCGCCATTGCGGGCGGCAGCCTGAAGATCGGCGGCACCGACGTGCTCGCGCTCGACGAACGCGGCCGCCGCGCGCTGCGCGCGCGTACCGTGGCTTATGTCGCGCAGAGCGCCTCGGCGGGCTTCAATCCGGCACGCACGATCATGGATCAGGTGACCGAGCCCGCGCTGCTGCACAAGCTGATGTCGCCCGCGGCGGCGCGCGAGAAGGCGGTGAGCCTGTTCCGGGCGCTCGCGCTGCCTTCGCCCGAGACGATCGGCGCGCGCTATCCGCACCAGGTGTCCGGCGGCCAGCTGCAGCGGCTGATGGCGGCGATGGCGCTCATCACCGACCCCGCCGTGGTCGTGTTCGACGAGCCCACCACGGCGCTCGACGTGACCACGCAGATCGAAGTGCTCGCGGCCTTCCGCAAGGTCGTGAAGGAGCTGGGCACGACGGCCGTGTACGTCTCGCACGATCTCGCGGTCGTGGCGCAGATGGCCGATCGCATCGTCGTCCTGAACAATGGCGCGGTGCGCGAAAACGGCACGACGCTCCAGGTGCTCGACGCCCCCGCCGACGACTACACGCGCGCGCTGCTGGCCGCCCGCCGCCGCCCCGACCCTGGTCCGCCCGCCGTGCCGCCTGCCGCCGAAGTGCCGCTGCTCGAAGTGCGCGGTCTGTCCGCGGGCTATGGCCGGGTCGATGCGAACGGTGTGCCCGCTGTACGTGTGCTCGAGGACGTGAGCCTGCGGATTGAGCGCGGCAGCGCACTGGGCGTGATCGGCGAATCGGGCTCGGGCAAGACGACGCTCGCGCGCGTGGTGGCCGGGCTGGTCGAGCGCGCGCGCGGCGAGGTGCTGCTCGACGGCGTGCCGCTGCCCGCGACGCTTTCGGCACGCACGCCCGATCAGTACCGGCGCATCCAGATCGTGTTCCAGAACGCCGACACGGCGCTCAACCCGAGCCGCACGATCGCCGACATCCTCGCGCGGCCCATGTGCTTCTATCACGGCCTGCGCGGCGCGCGGGCGCAAAAGCGCATGCTCGAACTACTGGACCTCGTGAAACTGCCCGCCTCGATTGCGAAGCGTCAGCCGGGCGGCCTCTCGGGCGGCCAGAAGCAGCGCGTGAACCTGGCCCGCGCCCTTGCGGCCGAGCCGGCGCTCATTCTGTGCGACGAGGTGACGTCCGCGCTCGACACCGTCGTTGGCGCCGCGATTCTCGACCTGCTCGCCGAATTGCGGCGCGAACTGGGCGTCTCGTACATGTTCATCAGCCACGATATTTCGACGGTGCGCGCGATCTGCGACGACGTCGTCGTGCTGTACGGCGGCCAGTGTGTCGAGGCGGGCCAGCGCGACGTGCTGGAGGCGCCGCCTTATCACCCGTACACGGGGTTGCTCGTCGATTCGGTGCCGGCCCTGCAGCCGGGCTGGCTCGACGCCCGGCGTGCCCTGGCGGGCGCCGCGCTGCCGCCGCTCGGGGCGTCGGCCGAGGTACGCGAGCTGTGCGCGTTCCGCGCACGCTGCCCGGTGCGTATCGATGGCGCGTGCAATGTGTCGGCGCCCGTGATGAAGCGCTTGCCGAGCGGCGCGCAGATCCTTTGCCATCACACGACGGCGGAACTGGAACGGCTGCAGACCGCACAGGCTGCACAAGTCGCACAGGCGACGCAATCCAACGGGAGGGCAGCCGCATGAGCGCGCGCTTCGTGAGAGTGGCGGAAGCGGGCCGCCCGACCTTCGAGATCGAGATCGACGGCCGCGTGGCGCAGGCCGCCGAGGGCGACACGCTGATGGTCGCGCTCCTCGCCACGCAGGACGCGCTGCGCGACTGCGAGTTCGACGATGGACGCCGCGCCGGTTTCTGCCTGATGGGCGCGTGCCAGGACTGCTGGGTGTGGACCGCGCAGGGCGAGCGGTTGCGCGCCTGCACGACACCCGCGGCGCCGGGCATGTCGATCGTCACCCGCAACGTGCTTGCCGGGGAGGGCGTATGGCCGCGCGCGCAGAACTGAAGGTCGTCGTGATCGGCGCGGGACCGGCGGGCGTGCGCGCGGCGCAGACGCTGGTCGCGGCGGGCCTGCGACCCGTCGTCGTCGATGAAGGGCGGCGCGACGGCGGGCAGATTTATCGGCGTCAACCCGAAGGTTTCAAGCGCAGCTACGAAACGCTCTACGGCACCGAGGCCGAACGCGCGGCGTCGCTCCATCGCGACTTCGACGCGCTGCGCTCGCAGATCGACTATCTGCCTGACACGCTCGTCTGGAACGTCGGGCCGAAGTCCGTGCATCTCGCGAGCGGCGCACGCTACCACGAGCTGGCCTTCGACGCGCTGATCGTCTGCAGCGGCGCCACCGACCGGCTCATGCCCGTGCCGGGCTGGCATCTGGCGGGCGCATACAGCCTGGGCGGCGCGCAGGTCGCGCTGAAGTCGCAGGGCTGCGCCATCGGCGCGCGCACTGTCATGATGGGCACCGGCCCGCTGCTTTACCTCGTCGCCGCGCAGTACGTGAAAGCGGGCGCGACGGTGAGCGCGGTGCTCGATACGTCCACGCTCGGCCAGCGCCTGCGCGCGTTGCCCGATTTGCTGCAAGTGCCCGCCACGCTGCGCAAGGGCATGGCGCTCGTGCGCACGCTGCGCCGCGCGGGTGTACCGATGCATCGGGGCGTGACGCCGCTCGCGATCGAAGGCTCGCCCGAGCACGGCGTGACGGCGGTGCGCGTGAAAATCGCGAAGGGCGGCGAAGCGCGCGTGGCATGCGACGCCGTGGCGCTGGGCTATCACTTGCGCTCCGAAACGCAAATTGCGGATCTCGCCGGTTGCGCGTTTCGTTTCGATCGAGCCGCGCGGCAATGGCTGCCCGAAGTCGATCAGGACGGCCGCAGCAGCGTGGCAGGCGTCTATCTGGCCGGGGACGGCGCACGCGTGCGCGGCGCCGACGCGGCCGAGCGTGCGGGCCGTCTTGCCGCTCTGGCGGCGTTGCAGGATGCGGGCGCGGTCTCACCGAATGGAGCACTTGCCGAAGTGGCGACACTGCGTGTCGAACTCGCACGCTTCACGCGCTTCGCACAAGGATTGCGCCAGGCATTTCCGTGGCCCGCGCATTTCGCGGCGACGCTGCCTGATGACACCGTCGTCTGCCGCTGCGAAGCCGTCACGGCGGGCGAATTGCGCCGCGTAGTGCGCGAGACGGGCGCGACCGAAGCGAATCGCGCGAAGGCGTTCTCACGCGTGGGGATGGGGCGCTGCCAGGGCCGCTTCTGCGCGCACGCCGGGGCCGAAGTCATCGCAGCCGAGGCGCGTGTACCGCTGGAAGCCGTAGGCCGGCTGCGCGGGCAGGCGCCGGTCAAGCCGTTGACGATGACGCTGAGCGCCACGGTGAATGGTATCGACGAAGCGCAGGGCGGTGCGGCGCCCGCCGCGCAAACGCAGCCCGGCGCATGCCGCACAAAGGAGTTCAGCGAATGACGGATCGCGCCGATGTGATCGTGATTGGTGGCGGCATCATCGGGACGTCCACGACGTTCTTCCTGAGCCGCCGCAAGCGTTCAGTGATCCTGATCGAACGCGGGCTCACGGGCCAGCAGGCGAGCGGCGTGAACTTCGGCGGCGTGCGCCGCCAGGGACGCGCGCTCTCTCAACTCGCCATGTCCAATCGCGCGCTCGATATCTGGTATCGCGCGCAGTCGCTGCTCGGCGAGGATGTCGAGTTTCTGCCTTCGGGCCACACGCGCGTGTGCTACCACGCACACGACGCCGAATACTTTCATCGCTACGCCGGGCAGGCGCGTGCGTACGACCTCGATCTCGAAGTGCTCGAAGGCGCCGCGATGTTCGAGCGCTTCCCGTTCCTGGGCCGCGAGGTGCTGGCCGCCTCCATCTCGCCGCGCGACGGTCACGCCAATCCGCGTCTGGCCGCACCGGCGTTCGGGCGCGCCGCCGCGCGGCTCGGCGCCAATCTCGTGGAGAACACCGAGATCGTGCGCGTGGAAAAGGAAGCGGGCGGCTTTCGCGTGGAGAGCGCAACGGGCGCCGTGTGGCGCGCGGAGCAACTGCTGATTTGCGCCGGTGCATGGGCGGGAGCGCTCTCCGCGCAATTCGGCGAGCCGGTGCCGCTCGTCGCGCGCGGCCCGCAAATGGCCGTGACCGAGCCCGTGCCCTACCGCTTCATGCATTCGATGGGGGTCTACACGTCGATCAAGGAGGAGAGCGTGTACTTCCGGCAGATTCCGCGCGGCAACCTCGTGCTGGGCGGCGGCGCCCCGGGGCCCGCCGATGCGGGAACGCGCCGCGCCGGCGTGCTGCCCGGCAACACCGTGCAGCAGATCGCACAGTTCCGCCGGTTGGTTCCGGCGCTCGCGCCGCTGCATGTGATCCGCGTGTGGAGCGGCGTGGAAAGCTACCTGCCGGATTCGGAGCCGGTGATTGGCCCGAGTTCGACGACAGACGGCGTTTTCTATGCGTTCGGCTTCAGCGGCTCGGGCTTCCAGATCGGGCCAGGCGTGGGCGAAACGCTCGCGGAACTGCTCGACGCCGGCGCAACCGACATACCGCTCGAACCGTTTTCGATTGCGCGTTTCGGGCGCGCGGCGCCCGCTGCAAGCGCGCACACATCGACTGCCAGCGAGGCTTGATCATGCATGACGCGAATGCATCCGTTGCTGCGCCAGTCACGCCGCTTCGCGACGCACTGGCCTATATCGACGCGAATTTCGACAAGTCCGTGAGCCTCGCCGAACTGGCCGAGGTATCGGCGCTCAGCGTCTCGCGATTCGCGACCGTGTTTCGTGAGCAGGTCGGCCTTTCGCCATACAAGTACCTGTGCGAGGTGCGCGTGCGCCGCGCGCAGCTATTGCTGCTGGCGGGCGTGCCGGGCGCCGTGGTCGCGACGCAGGTCGGCTTCTTCGACCAGAGTCATCTGGCGCGCCATTTCAAGCGCTTTTGCGGCGTGACGCCCAGCGCCTTCCTGCAGCAGGCGAGGGCGCTCGAAGCGGCTTGAGCGCCTTCTGTCCTGCGTCGCGCGTCACAGAATGACGTAGACCTTGCGCATCGTTTTGTCGACTCCCCTCGTGCTTTGCGTGTAATGAGTAGGGGCGCTTCAGCGCTTCCGAACGATGCGCTGCTCGATCTTGCCGAGCCGCACCACGGTCACGCCCGGGCGCAACTGGCGCAGCGAAGGCATCACGAGGATGCAGTCGTCGTAGGGCGTGACTACCGGCGCGCCATCGGACCAGCCGATCACGGCGCCGGCCTCGGGAAACACTTCGAGGCCCGTGTAATCGCCAGCGAAGCGGAAGTCCATGCTCTTCGCCACCACGGGCTCGGTCACGCGCACCACGCGCATTTCCGGCGGAAGCGGTTGCAGCCAGTCCGCGGGCAGATCCGCTTGTTCCACGACACCCGAGAGCAGCAGAAAGCGCGCGGTGACATCGCGCGCCACGCTCACGGCGCTTGCTTCCCAATGCTGTCCGCACTCGATCAAAAGCGCGTTCTTCGCGCTCGCGGCGTCGCCGAAGCCTTCGTAATCGCGCATGCGGCGGCCTTCCGGGTGGCCTTCGTCGCAAATGACGGTGGCCGGTGCGCCTAGCCGCGCAGAGAGTTCGACGCCCTTGGCGAGCGGCCCCGCGACGATGAGCGGCATGCACTTCTCGTGCATCGAATGGAGGTCGAGCAGCAGATCGACGTCGTCGATCACGGGCCGCATCGCGCGGGCGCGGCGCAATTCGTTCGATTCGCGCGTGAGGTCGTCCAGCGCCTGCGCGGTCCACACGCGGTTGAAGTCCTGATCGACGAAACGCGCCGCGTCGGGGTGCGCGGGGTCGAAGCGGCGGTAGGCCGCCACGTTCGCGAACGCGAGCGTGAGCTTGCCGCGTCGTGGCCGCAGCCGCGCGTGCAGCAGCGCATCGACGACGATGGCGCCGCACACCTCGTTGCCGTGCGTGAGCGCATTGATCATCACATGCGGGCCGGGCGCGCCCGCGTCGAACGTATGCACATAGGGGATGCCCGTCTCGCTGCGCTCGTGCGCGGCGATGTCGGGGAGCGTGACTTCGATCGGATAGGTGCTCATGCAAGCCCTCCCTGGCAGAGGTATTTGATGGAGAGGAAATCGTCGAGCCCGTACTTCGAGCCTTCCCGGCCATAGCCCGATTCCTTCACGCCGCCGAACGGCGCCGCTTCGCTAGCGAGCGCGCCTTCGTTGATGCCGACGATGCCCGCTTCGAGCTGCCGCGCGACGCGATCGATGCGGCGCACGTCCTGGCTGTAAAAGTAGGCGGCGAGGCCGTATGGCGTGTCGTTGGCGGCGCGAATGGCCTCGGCTTCGTCGTCGAAGCGGAATAGCGGCACGACGGGACCGAAGGTTTCTTCGCAGCTTAGCTGCATGTCGGGCGTGGCGCCTGCGAGCACGGTAGGCGCGTACCAGTTCGCGCCCAGTTCGCTCAAACGCTTGCCGCCCGTGAGCACGCGTGCGCCGCGGCTCACGGCGTCGTCCACATGGCGGGCGATCTTCTCGACCGCGCGCGCATTGATCATCGGGCCGATCTGCGCGGCGGGGTCGGTCGCGGGCGCGACTTTCAACGAGGCCACGCGCGTGGCGAGCTTGTCGGCGAAGCGCTCGAATATGCCTGATTGCACGTACACGCGATTTGGGCACACGCAGGTCTGGCCGCCGTTGCGGAACTTGGCGGCCATGAGCCCTTCGACGGCAGCGTCGAGGTCCGCGTCGTCGAAGACGATGAACGGCGCGTTGCCGCCCAGTTCGAGCGAGAGCTTCTTCAAGGTGGCCGCCGATTCCTTCGCGAGGTGCTTGCCCACGGGCGTCGAGCCGGTGAAGGTGATCTTGCGCACGCGGGCGTCCGCGAGCCAGTCGGCGACGGCGCTCACGCCCCGTTCGCGCGACGCGCAGATGAGGTTCAGCACGCCAGGCGGCACACCCGCCTCGTGCGCGAGCATGACGAGTGCGAGCGCGGTGAGCGGCGTATCTTCGGCGGGCTTGCCGACCACCGTGCAGCCCGCGGCGAGGGCGGGGGCGATCTTGCGCGCGATCATCGCGAGCGGGAAGTTCCAGGGCGTGATCGCCGCGACCACGCCAACGGGCTCCTTCACGGCGCTCATGCGCTTGCCGCGCTGCTGCTGCGGGATGAGGTCGCCGTAGATGCGCGTGGCCTCATCGGCGAACCAGGCGACGTAGGACGCGCCATACATCGCTTCACCGCGTCCCTCGTGCAGGGGCTTGCCTTGTTCGAGCGAGATCAGTTGACCGAGTTCGTCGGCGTTCGCGACGATCAGCGCATGCCAGCGGCGCAGCACGGCGGCGCGTTCGGCGGCAAGCGTGTCGCGCCAGGCGGGGAATGCGCGGGCGGCGGCGTCGGTCGCTGCGCGTGCGTCGTTCGCATCGCTATCGGCGACGTCGGCGATCGTTTTGCCGGTCGCGGGATCGGTCACGGCGAAGCGCGTGCCGGAGGCCGAGGGCACCCATTGCCCGTCGATGAAGTTGTCGCCGCGAATCAGCGCGCTCAAGGGATAACGCGTAGTCATATGCCGATTCCTTTCCGCACGTGCGGAAGAATATGGATCGATGGTGGGAAATGAGCGCGCACGACGAGTGCGCCGAAGCCGCGAGGTTTCAGCGCGAAGCGCGCGCGAGAAAATGGATGCGGGACGCAGGAGCGCGAGGCGCGTGCCTCACGTCCGTTGCCCATGCTCAGGAATGCAGGTTCTGCGAGAACAGCGTTTCGAGCGGGTAGTGCGGCTTGACGAATGCCGTCTTGATGATGACGTAGCTGAAGTACTTCTCGATGCCGATATCGCGCTCCAGCAGCCCCTCGACGATGCTCTGATAATGGCTCACGCTGCGCGCGACGAACTTCAGCAGATAGTCGTAGCCGCCGCTCGCGAGATGGCACTCGACCACCTCGTCCACCTCGCGTATTGCCTTCTCGAACTTGATGAAGTCCTCGCGGCGATGGTCGGCGAGCGTGACCTCGGTGAACACCATCTGCACGTCGCCCAGCTTTTCCAGCTGGATCTGCGCGCCGTAGCCGACGATGAACCCCGCCTTCTCCAGACGCTTTACGCGGATCAGGCAGGGGCTTGGCGACAGCCCGACTGCGTCGGCCAGTTCGACATTCGTGATGCGCCCCCGCTTCTGCAGCTGTGAGAGGATGCGCAGATCGATTCGGTCCAGCTTGCAGTCGTTGCTCATCGTGATGGGGGCGGCCCTGCATGTCGAAGTGTCGAGTGATGGTATCACGCGGCGACACGGGCGCTGACCCCATTCTTTGTCCTCAATGCGGCGCGTACTTCGGGCTGCGCGAGCACGTCGTCGAGTGTTTTTTCGAGGCGCTCGAACAGCAGGTCGAACTCGCTTTCGCCGTACGAAAGCGCGGGCGCGAAGCCGAGAATGCCGTCGCCGAACGCGCGGAATACGAGGCCGTTGCCATACGCGGCGGCGGCGATGCGATCGGGCAGGCCGAGCGAGGCGTCGAAGCGCTGTTTGGTCTCCTTGTCGGCGACGAGTTCGAGCCCGCCGAGCAGACCGCGGTGACGCGAGTCGCCCACGAGCGGGTGGGCGAGCAATGCGTCGAGCCCCTGAGCGAAGCGCGGCGCGCGCGCGACGCCGTTCGCGAGCAGGCCGCCTTCGTGATAGAGGCGCATGACTTCGAGGCCGATGGCCGCGCTCACGGGGTGCGCCGAATAGGTGTGGCCATGGCCGATCACGGCGGCGGCGTCGCCATCGGCAATGCCTTGATAAACGGCATCCGACATCAGCACGGCGCCCATCGGCGCATAGCCCGCGGTGAGGCCCTTGGCCACCGTCATCAGATCCGGCTCGACGTCTTCGGCCTGGCAGGCGAAGAGCGGACCCGTGCGGCCAAAGCCCGTGATCACCTCGTCGGCGACGAACAGAATGTCGAGCTTGCGGCACGCTTCGCGCATGGCTTTCAGCCAGCCGGCGGGCGGCACGATCACGCCGCCCGAACCCTGGATCGGCTCGCAGAAAAACGCGGCGACGTTTTCGGCGCCGAGTGCCGCGACTTTCGCTTCGAGCGCGGCGACCGAAGCGGCGATGAGCGCTGCGTCGTCCGCATGCTCGCTGCGATATGCATAGGGCGACGGAATATGATGCTGCGTGGCGAGCGGCAAGTCGAAGTTGCGATGGAACGCGGGCAACGCAGTCAGCCCCGCGCCGACTGCCGACGAGCCGTGATAGCCGCGCTCCTGCGCGATGACGTGCTTCTTCGCGGGGCGGCCGGTGGCGTTGTAGTAGTGCGTGATGAAGCGCAGCGCCGAATCCACTGCATCCGAGCCGCCCAGCGTGAAGTACACGTGTTGCAGCGAAGCAGGCGCGCGCTCGACGAGCAGCACGGCCAGTTCGATGGCGGGCTCCGAGCCGAAGTGAAAATAGCCCGTCGCGTAGGGCAGGCGCGCCATCTGTCGCGCGGCGGCTTCGACGATGCTTTGATGGCCGTAACCCGTGTTGACGCACCAGAGGCCGGAGAACGCGTCGAGCAGTTCGTTGCCCGCGGCGTCGCGCAGGAACACGCCCTGGGCGGATTCGAGCACGGTCACGCCGCGCGCTTCGTGCGCACGGAAGTTCACGACGGGATGGATCAGATGTTTGCGGTCGGCTTCGATGAGCGAGCGATTCGGCATGGTTCGGTTCCCGGCTGATAAGTCAGAGGAGTGCGGCGCCTGGCCGTTGATTGGGCGTTGGCTGGCCGTTGATTCACCGTTCCATGCTACCGGGCCGATACCGGTGCGCGTTTCGCCAATTAATTCGCGAAATAGCGTGTTTGTGGCGTTTTGATCGGGGAGCGCAGCATATTGTGCTGCGCCCTCTGCGCCGTCACGAGACTCAATAGCCGCGCGTGCGGTCGATGAGGCCGAGCATCGGCAAGCCGTCGCGGTGGCGGCGGATGTTGTCGAGCACCACATCGACGGCCGTTTCGGGCCGCGTGGCGCTGGCAATGTGCGGCGTGAGGCGCACACGCGGATGCGTCCAGAACGGATGCTCCGGCGGCAGCGGCTCGGGGTCCGCGACATCGAGAATCGCATTGCGCAGTTGCGCGCGATCGAGCGCGTCTAGCAGCGCTTGCTGGTCCACTTGCGGCCCGCGTCCGACGTTGATGAACGAGGCGCCCTGCGGCAGCTTCGCGAAGAGCGAGGCGTCGAGCAGGCCGCGCGTGGCTTCGGTGAGCGGCAACAGGCAGATGAGGATATCGGTGCGCGCGAGGAAGGCGTCGAGCGCCTCGGCGCCCGCGTAGCACTCCACGCCAGGCAAGGCGCGCGGCGAGCGGCTCCAGCCCGCGCATGCAAAGCCGAAGAGGCGCAGGCGTTCGAGCACCGCGCTGCCCAGCATGCCGAGCCCCAGCACGCCAACGCGACGCGACGCGGCGGCGCGTACGGGCAGGGCGCGCCATACGCGCTGCTGCTGTTGCAGGGCGTAGTCAAACAGATCGCGATGAATGGTCAGGACCGATTGCGTCACGTACTCGACCATCCCCTCGACAATGCCCGGCTCGATCATGCGCACCACGGCGATGTGCTCCGGCACGCCGGAAAGATCGAACTGGTCGATGCCCGCGCCGACGGAGAAGATCACTTCGAGATTGGGCAGCGTACGCGCGGGGTCCTCGGGCGGTTGCCACGCCGCGAGAAAGCGCACAGCGGCGGGGTCGCCGGTATCGGGCCACAGGCGAAAAGCGATCTCGGGAGCCTTGTGCGCGAAAAGCTGTGCCCATTGCTTGCCGCGCTCGGGGTCGGCTTTGTAGAGGAGCGTCATGAGGTCGGTTTGCGCAATCAGCCTAGCGCCTGATTGACGATGGCGAATTGCAGCACGCCAGGATCGTGCGCCGGCGCGCCGTTGCGCGACATCTTCACGACCGTGTCGACGCGCGCGAGGCCGATCGATTCGAGCCAGGGGCCGAGGCCGTGTTCGTCGGGCGTATCGAGGCGCGTGAAGGCCCCCGCGTTGGCGGCGAGGCGGTTGGCGATCAGCGCTTTGGCGCGCTGCATGTGCAATCCATCGTCGGCGGCGACGGCCACCGGACCGATCGCATGGCCGCGGCCGAACGGGCGCAACAGCGCGAAGCCGAGCACCGTGTCGCCACGCACCAGCACGACGCCCTGGGACACATCGAGCAGCGGCGGCACGAGTGCGCTGCGGTCGAGCCCGCTCGCGCGGGAAGCGAGTTCGATGAGGCGCGGCGTATCGCCCGGTTCGAGTGGACGCAAACGCTCGCCCGGCGGCGGCTCGACAATCGGCGCCGCGAAACTGTCGCTCTGGTGCTGATGCAGCAGCCCAATCTTCCTGAAGCCGAGCTTTTCGTAGAGCGGCTGACCTGCCTCGGTGGCGTGCAGCACGGTCATGCGGGTTCCCAGCGCTTCGAGCAGGCGCTCCATCAACATCCGGCCGATGCCGCGGCCTTGCTGGTCGGCCGAGACGATCACGAGCCCGAGCGTCGCGCCATGCTCGCCCCACGGCCAGCACAGCGCTGTGCCCACCACGGTCGTGCCTTCGCGAACCACGTAGCCGTGCCCGGCCGCGGCGGCGGCGAAACGCCAGTCGTCGCGACGATGGGGCCAACGGAATTGCAGGGAAAGCGCGTGGGCGCCCTCGATGTCGGATTCGGTGAAAGTCTCGCAGACGAGGCTAGAGGACGCAGTCTGGCCGGACACGGCGGGCTCCTTGATCGAAGTTCGATGACTCACTTTGACAGGACGCGCGCGCCGGGAATAGGACGATCCTGCTGTGCGGCCGATCGAAGCCGGTTCTGAGCCCGCTGCCGAGTCCGCCCAATCAAGGTCCGCTGCCGCGGGCGGTCCGCACGGTCAAGTGGTTCGACACCGAGGTGACGCCGCGCACCGACCCGGCCGCGTCGCCGGCTCGCGCTATCTGCGATTTGTGCGGTACCGACCCCGTCAACGAGACGACGCCCTCATGCGCCGTGACGTGGATGTTGGCGAAATTCAGTCCCGTGGTGCGCGTGAAGGCCCGGCGCACATCTCGCACCAGCGCGCTGTCCGATCTGCCCGACTGCGCGGGCGCGCCTTCCTGAGCAGACGCCTCGCCAGGCGCGCTCGCGGCCGTTTGTGCGTACGCATAGCCCGTGCAACTCGAGATGGCCACGAGGACCAGTGCGCGGGCGATTTGGCTTTTACCGTTAGTTTTCATCCTTCTTCCCTTTGCCAGGTTCTGCAGGTTCCCCAAAGTTCTGCGCCCGCCGCCGGAGCGCATCGAAAACAGGCGGCGGATCAGTACGTTGTAGGTGAAATCTCTGGCGAGGAGAAGAAGGCTGCCAGGAGGCCGCCGACAACCCATGGCGCATGCGTCGACGGCGCCTCCTGCGTAGCGCTTACTTTCCTTGAAGGAGCAGACCGAGCGGCGCGAGCGGGCCCACCGGCAGCAGGTCGAACGCGAGGATGCGGGCCTGGACGAGCGGCAGCGTATCCAGCGTGGCCTTCACATTGTCGACCGAACCCGAGCTCATGAGAAACACCACGCCCGGCTTGTCGTGGCGAAACCAGTACTGCTCGATTTTGTCGTCCAGGTAGAGCTTGAGCGTGGCCGGCACTTCGTGCGGCATGATCTCGTCGCGCTGCGCGGGCGTGAGTTCCTTGACGATCGATCCAATGGCGAGAACCTTCATGACAACCTCCTTGATCCATGTTTGTTGCGACTTGCAACGCGATTGAGTGTATCGTTGGGGTCTCGTCGGCTGTACTGTCACAAACGACAACTTTAGAGGCATTTACGCCATGCGCATTGCTGTCCTGGCTCTCGACGGCGTCTTCGATACCGGGCTCTCCGTCACGCTCGACGCGTTCTCGGTCGCAAACAAGCTTTCGGCCGCGGCCATGGGCGGCGTTCCGCGTTTCGACATCACGCTCGTGGGGGTGAGAAAGCGGGTGCGCTCGGCTCACGGCCTCGCGGTGCCGGTGCAAACGGTCGCGCCGGATGCGAAGCCCGATTGGGTGATCGTACCGGCATTGGTGACGCTGTCTGCGCAGGAGTTGATGCGGTCGTTCGAGCGCCGGGACGTCGAAGAGGGCATGGCGCGTTTGCTCGAATGGCAAGCGGGGGGCGCGCGAATCGGCGCATCTTGTGTGGGGACGTTCATCCTCGCAGAGGCGGGGCTGCTCGATCACCGCGAAGCCACGACCAACTGGTCGCTCGCGCCGTTCTTCCGGCAACGCTATCCGCATGTTCAGTTGAACGAATCACGCATGCTCGTGCCTTCGGATATCGGCGTGACGGCCGGCGCGGCCATGGGGCATCTCGATCTCGCGCTCTGGCTGATCCGTTCGGCGAGCCCCGAACTCGCATCGCTCGTATCGCGCTATCTGCTGGCCGACATCCGCTCGTCGCAGGCGCCGTACATCATCCCGAATCATCTCGCGCAGGCCGATCCGCTCATTCAGCGCTTCGAGCAATGGGCGAGAAAAAATCTCAAGTCGGGATTCTCGCTGCAGGACGCCGCGAAAGCGCTGGCGACGAGCTCGCGCTCATTGCAGCGCCGCTGCCAGGAAGTGCTCGGCAAGTCGCCGCTGGCGTACTTTCAGGATTTGCGGGTCGAGCACGCGCAGTCGCTGCTGCGCAGCGGCAAGCTCGACCTGGAAAGGATCGCCGCCGAAGTCGGTTACGGCGACGGCGCGACGCTGCGCAGCCTGTTGCGACAGCGCTTGGGAAGAGGGGTGCGGGAACTGCGTTCCGACCTGTTGTGACCGTGCGGCCTTTCTATGGCGCGAGGCCGAGCACCGTGAGATGCATCTCGCGGCGCTCGACAAAGCCCAGCGTGCGATAAATGGAAATGGCGCCGTGATTCGACGTGATCACGTGCAGGAAGGGTGTCTCGCCGCGCGCACTGATTGCCGCCATCAGCAGCTTCATGAGGCTCGCCGCGAGCCCTTGTCCCCGGAACGCCGGGTCCACGCACACGGCGCTGATTTCGGTATGGCCTTCGATCTTCATGCGTTCGCCGGCCATGGCGACGAGCTTGCCCTCCCTGCGCACGCCAACATAGCCGCCGAATTCGATGGTGCGCGGACCAAACGGGCCGGGTTGCGTTGCCGCGGCCAGCGCGAGCATCTCCGGCACGTCTTGCCCCGTTAGCCGCGCGTACTTCAGCGCGGTGGGCGCAGGCGCTTCGCCTTGCCAGACCATTTGCAGCAGCGTGGCGTGCCGGATCAGCGCGAAGCCGTCGGGTGGCTCCACGGCATCCAGCGTGGTCAGGGCAACGGGTGCGTGCTCTTCGATCAGTCCGCGCAAGGCGTCGAACGATTCAGGCGTGGTGTCCGTCATTGCCGCAAAGGGGGCGACGGCGGGCGCATACCGCACTGCGCGCTCGTTCCCAACGGCGAGATGGCGCTGGCGGCCCGTCAGCGCGTGCCCTGGCACGTTGTCCAGCGCGGTCGTGCTGCCCGCAGGTATCGTTGCCAGCACATCGAACATGATTCGCGCTCCGGTAAGGGATGGTGACGGTTTGCGATGATAGTCTAGACAAGGCGGGTTCGGCGGACCACGGCCGAACCCGCCAACTTTGGCGTCATTCCCGCCAATGCCTCTCGTCACGCACCGCTTGCCAGCGCTTCGAGCACGGTGTCCAGTTCGACATGCCCGCGAAGGATTTCATCGGCGGGCCTGGAAAAACAGATCCAGCCCTCGTTGAATCCGTCCAGCATGCGCATTCGCGGCAAGGGATGCTTCATGCCTTGCGACAGGAAGCGCGACTCCCATTCCTGCCGGTTCACCGCCACCGCGCGCACAGGCCGGCCAAGCACGCGGGCGAACGCGGAGGCGATGTCGTTCGCGCTCACACGGCACGGGCCCTCCAGCTCGACCACGCGCGTGCCGCTCCACGTCTGCTGCAGCAGTTCGGCGGCGAGGCGGCCGACGTCTGCGGTCGCGACCATCGGCACGGCCTGGTCGAGCGGTTGCAGGTAGCTCTCGATCACGCCATGGTTGCGCGCGCTCGCGACATCCCACGCGGCGTTCTCCATGAACCAGCCGGGACGCAGGAAAGTCACCGGCACAGGCAGCGCGGCGAGCGCCTGCTCCATCAGCGAGAGTTGCGTGAGCAGATTGCTCTCTTGCGCCTGCGCACCGATGGTCGACAGACACACGACTTTCGCGGGCCGTGCGTTGTGGATCGCGGTGCAAACGGCGTCGATGACCGCGCGCGACTCCGGGAAGCCCGGCGAGGGATCGAACTGCGGAGGCAGCAGGATGAACACGCCCTGCGCGCCGCTGAATGCCGCGGTCAGCGCGGCGGCGTCTTCCATGCTTGCCGTGACCAGCTCGCATCCTCGAGCTTGCCACGACGCGGCGCGCGCAGCGTCGCGCACGACCGCCCGCACCGGTTGCCCAGAAGCCAGCAGCGCACGGGCGAGTGCGCCGCCCACTTTTCCGGTAATGCCTGTAATTGCGTACACTTGAAACCCTCCGCATGCGACGACGAGATAGTCGAAAAAGCCGAATACGATGGCAGCGAGATGCTGCCTGGTTCCGTTTCGGTGAGACGCATTCTGGACGCAGGGCGGCCGAAGCTAAATGCCGCGAAGGGCACTACATCAGTGACTCGGGCGCACGAATCGGATGGCCGATCCATCATCGCCAAAGGCTGCCAGGGGCCGCCGTACCGGCTGCCATTGGAACGACGACATTGAGAACAACGACACTCGAGAACATTTCCGGCGCGATCAGCGTGTTTGCCGCCGTTGTCGACGCGGGGACCTTTGCCGCCGCGGCAGACGTGCTCGGCATGTCGCCGCCAGGCGTGAGCCGTGCGATTGCGAGGCTGGAGAAGCGGCTCGATATCCGGCTCTTCAATCGCACGACGCGATCGATTTCGCTCACCGAAGGCGGGCGCCGTTTCTACGAGCAGGTGGTTCCGCATCTCGCGGGGCTCGAGGAAGCGGCCATCGCGGCATCGGGCAATGCGTCGGCGGTGCGGGGTAAATTGCGGGTGAATCTGGACCCGGTGTGCTATCGGGCGATTCTCGGCGCGGAACTCGACCGGTTCATGGACGCCCATCCCGAACTCGAGATCGAACTGATCGCGAGAGATAGTCTTGGCGACCTGGTTGCGGAGGGATTCGATGTTGCGATGCGATTCGGCAAGCCACGATCCTCCACGCTGGTTGCTCGCAAGCTGCTCGATACCGCTGTCGTGACGGTCGCGGCGCCGGCCTATCTCTCGCGCTGGGGAAGACCGCTGCGCCCCGAAGATCTCGAAGGCCCCGCTCACCGGTGCCTCGAATTCCGCGACCCTGAGACAGGCAAGCCTTATCCGTGGGAGTTTCATCGCAAGCGCAAGCACGTCGTGCTAGCGACGCAAGGGCGGCTCACGGTGAACGATCCGGGCGCCTTGCTCAATGCGTGCCTGGCCGGTTCCGGCATTGCGCAAATGCTGCTTCTCGGCGCCGAGCCCCTGATTGCCGATGGCAGGCTGGTGAATCTGTTTCCTGACTGGCCCGACGAACGCTTCCCGCTATACGTCTACTATCCGTCGCGCCACTACACGCCCGCGAAAACGCGCGCATTCATTGATTTCATCGTCGCCTGGGCCGCTGGGCATTGATTGCGTCGACATCACAGCGGCACGCGTTGCCGGCAGCTCGAACACGTGGATTCCAGCGGAGTGGAGTGATTCGCGCAGTTCTCCCCGTTGTTCCGGCAGTTGCACACGGCGGTTGCACAGAAACAATCCGGGCACCAGAGTCGTTCCCTGGTGAGCCATCCCGACCGGCCGGAAACGATTCGTGCTCAGTGCTTGCCCGGGAACGAGAACGTCGCACGCGCGCTGCCATTGCCGGCGACGTTTACACGCTGCGTCCTCGTTACCTCGTTATAGGTGGCGGTGATCGTGTAGCGTCCGGCCGGCAGTCGCACGAGCATGTACGGACCGTGCGAACGCGTGTCGAGCACCGACGTGCCGCCAGCGTTCGTTATCTGCACGTGCACGTCGGCCACATAGCTCGAACCGGGGCCGGTAAACAGCATCGAGAGCGGCCACTGGCTGCGCGCGTGCCGCAGTGCGGAAGACTCGTCGCGGCCGACCCCGCCGGAGACGAACGAGATGTCGCCTTGCTGCTCCGTTTGGGGCATGCCCGTTTGCGCGAGTGCGCTGCTTGCCATTGCGAATGCGCACATTGCAGCGAGCAGGGCCGACGCGATTCGGGGAACCTTGCGTTGCCTTTCCATCGTGGTCACTCCTTACAGTGATGTCGATCTCGCGCGCGCAGGGGCGGCGCCGCCGCTTGCGCAGGCCTCGTAACAGATTAGCTTTTTTCGACCCGCGATGCGCGCTGCACGCCGCGTTCACAGGCCGGCGCGCCGCATTCGCGAGCGTCATGCAAATCACATCGAATGCCGAATTTCCGTTGCGTTCGCAACAATCACATTACCGGTAGCTTGCAATTACCTGTCGGTTTGGCGCCTTTCATGCGTGTTAGCTACCGCCAGCCGGGAAAATACTGAGATAAAAGCCCGTAAGGGTACTCAATAGTTTTTATATGATTATTTGGAGTTTTGCTACATCAACCGGCGAAGCCAAAGCGGATGCATCAAAGCAAACGTTTGCGCGCTGCAACTAAACCGGTTTCCCCGCAGGAAGTCTGCCGGTGCCCGACGCGGCCGGCCGTTCTGCCAGACCTGTTTACCGGTCTGATCAGTACTCCATAACGTATTCGAACTCTCGGAGAGACATATGAGGATCACCCGTTGGCCCACCGCCGCCGTGCTGATTGCGATGGCCGCTACCGCCCATGCCGGCGACAGCAGCAACGACGTACCTTATCCGTTGCCGATGCCATTGATGGCCATCCCCCAGAACCTCGGCGCGCACGTTCGTGCCGACCTGCTGCTCAAGCGCATGACGCAGGACGAGAAGCTCCAGTTCATCCATTCCGAATATCAGATGAGCGCCGTGCCGGGCGGCGGCGCGGGCTATATTCAGGGCGTGCCGCGTTTGGGCATTCCCGACCTCAATATGGTTGATTCCGCAACGGGCTCCGGCAGCACGAGCCAGAAGAGCACGACCTTTCCGGCGACGATCGCGCTCGCGGCAAGCTGGGACCCCTATCTCGCGCGCGACTTCGGCGCACGCATAGCCGACCAGTTGCGCGAGCAAGGATTCGGCATGGGACTGGGCGGCGGCACGAACCTCGCGCGCGAACCGCGCGGCGGGCGTCTCTTCGAGTACCTCGGCGAAGACCCCGTGCTGGCGGGCGAAATTCTGGCGGCGCGCACCATCGGTACGCAAAGCCAGCAGGTGATCGCCACGATCAAGCACTACGTCGGCAACGAACAGGAAACGGGCCGCCAGGGGGGCAACAGCCAGATCGACGAGCGCACGCTGCGCGAACTCTATCTGCTGCCGTTCGAAATCGCGGCGAAGGAAGCGCGCCCGGGCAGCGTGATGTGCAGCTACAACCGCCTGAACGGCACCTACGCATGCGAAAACACGCATGTGCTGACCGACGTGCTGAAGAAGGACTGGGGCTTCCAGGGCCAGGTGCAGTCGGACTGGGGCGCGACGCATAGCACGGCCCCGGCGATCAACGCGGGTCTCGACGAGGAAGAGGACGTGGGCCCGACGGTCTACCTCACGCCCGATCTGGTCAAACAGGCGATCGCTTCGAAGGCCGTGTCGCAGGACCGTCTGGACGACATGGTGCGGCGCAAGCTCTATGTGATGATCAGCACGGGCGTGCTGGACCATCCGGCGCAGGGCGGTGCCACGATCGACTTCGCGAAGTACAACGCGTTCACGCAGGCTGCGGAAGAACAATCCATCGTTCTCCTGAAGAATGACAACAGCCAGCTGCCGCTTTCGGCCCCGAGCCTGCACAAGATCGCGGTGATCGGCGCTCACGCCGATACGGCCGTGCTGAGCGGCGGCGGCTCGGGCAATACGCGCGATCCGGTCACGGGCAACTTCTCGGGCTGCGGCGGGCTCACGTTCGCTTCGTCCACGGGCTGCGGCTGGTGGACCAACCCGTGGCTCAAGCTCAATACGCCTATCACCCAGGCGATCCAGCAGCTCGCGCCTTCGGCGCAGGTGAGCTTCGCGGGCAACACCGACCAGACGCAGCCGTTCCGCGCCTATACGCAGCAGGAGATCACCCAGGCCGCGACGCTCGCCAGCCAGTCCGATGTCGCGATCGTCGTCGTGGCGCAGCCTGCGGGTGAGGACTTCGGCGATCTGCAAAGCCTGAGCCTCGCGAACCCGTCGAATCAGGATCAGCTCGTCGAGGCCGTTGCGAAGGCCAACCCGCGCACGATCGTGATCATCGAGAGCGGCAATCCGGTACTGATGCCGTGGAAGGACCAGGTCTCGGCAATCGTCGAGGCATGGTATCCGGGCGAGGGCGGCGGCAAGGCGATCGCGAACGTGCTGTTCGGACAGGTGAACCCTTCGGGCAAGCTGCCGGTCACGTTCCCGGTGCACGATCAGGACACGCCGACGTGGGGGACGAACGGCGCCTTCGCGACCGATCCCGTGTACTCCGAAAAGCTGGACATGGGCTATCGCTGGTATGACGCGAACAACATCACGCCGCTTTACGAGTTCGGCTATGGCCTTTCGTATACGCACTTCAGCTATTCGGGGCTGACGGTGAAGCAGGGCCCGGGGCATACGCTCACAGCGTCGTTCACGGTGCGCAACGATGGCCGCGTAGCGGGTGCGGAAACGGCACAGGTCTATCTGGGCGTGAGTTATGCCGGCGAGCCGCCGCGTCGTCTGGTTGGTTTCCAGAAGGTGTTCCTGAAGCCGGGTCAGTCGCAGCCGGTGCGCGTGACGATCACCGAACGTGCACAGAGCGTTTGGGACACGACGCATAGCGACTGGGCTTATGTTGCCGGCGGCGCGGTGTATGTGGGGGCTTCGTCGCGCGATATCCGCCTGCAGAGCCGGTAAGCGAGAGGACGCACAGAGGCTGCGGTGGCGGCCTCTGTGTTCAATTCCTGAAAACGGCCGGCTCGCGAACGTTTGCGAGCCGGTACAAAATCGAATTCGCAAGTCTTTCCGTACCTATCATTCGCACACGCGAGAACGTAAATGCATACTCTCGCGAACATGAATGACTTCCGCGGGTAATCCCCATTCAATCTGAATAGGGAAAGCAGGTAGACTTACCCACCCGTCCGTGGGCCTTCCTCCGTTTGCGCGTTTTCCAGATACACGCCGTCACGCTTTACTGTGACTCTGTCTCGTAGTGCCGCGCGCACGCGACGCATGGAAGCTGAACCAAGAAGAATACTAAATCAGCCATGAGACTGATCACACGCGCAGTGAGCTGGCTTACCGAAGGCAACCGCCGCGGTCGAATCGTTGTGGTGCTCGTCCCTATGTGGATGAGTGCCGTTGCGGCGGCCGTGTTCGCTCAGCAGCCCCGTGCTGCGATAGCGTGGCTCGTCGCGGCACTCGCGTGCAGCGTTGTGCTATCGATGCTGCGCTTCTCCCAGCGACTCGCCGCTCGTTTGCGTTTGAGCGAGGAGCGTCTCAGCCTCGGGTTCGAAGGCATCAACGCTGGGCTATGGGACTGGGACCTGGTCAACGACCGTGCCTACTATTCTCGCTATCTGTATCAGCAACTCGGGTATGGCGACGGCGACCTCCCCATGGACACCCGCGCGTTCAATGCGCTCGTGCATCCTGCGGATCTGCTCCGTTTGCGCGAGACCATCATCAACCATCTGAAGCATGACAGCCTCTACGACGTCGAGTACAGACTGCGAATGGCCGATGGTCGATATCTGTGGTGCCGGGGACGCGGCAAGGCCATACGCGACGAGAGCGGCCGGGCGACGCGCATCGTCGGTTGCCTCTTCGATATCTCCGGGTTGAAGCGCGCAGAAGCGGCCGCCGCGAAGGAAAAGAGCCTCACCGAAGCCACGCTCGCTTCGATCGACGACGGTGTTATCCGCATGGACAACCAGGCGAGCGTGACCTATTGCAACGCCGCCGCCGAGCGCATGCTCGGGCGTGCCTCGCGCGATATCTACCTGAGGCCGTTGTTCGACGTCTGTGATCTCTACGACGAGCGGTCCGGCAATATCGTCACTGCGCAATGTCTGCACAACCGTGCTGCAGCGGCCGATGACGACGCGCAACGCAGACTCTCTGTGACGCGCCCGGATGGCTCGCTCCTGCCCGTGGCATGCTCTGTGGCGACGATCCGCGATGACGAAGAGGAAATGCTGGGCACGGTGATGGTGCTTCGAGACGCGAGCACGGAGCGCAAGCATGCCGCCGAACTCGAATATCAGGCTACGCACGATCATCTGACGGGTTTGCTGAACCGCCGCGAATTCGAGCGCCGGCTTTCGAGCTTGCTCGAGAAGGCCGGGACACGCCCGCATGCGGTGATGTTCCTCGACCTCGATCAGTTCAAGGTCGTCAACGACACGTGCGGTCACGCGGCCGGCGACGAATTGATCCGCAGTGTGGGTGGTGCCCTGAAAGAGCAGCTGCGCGCTGCCCATATCCTCGCCCGCCTCGGCGGCGATGAATTCGGCGTCGTGTTGCCGGAGTGCTGCATCGACGACGCCCTGCGGGTCGCGGAGGATCTGCGGGAGGCCGTGACGGTCATCCGGCTACCCTGGGACCAGCGTTTGCTGACGACCGGCGTGAGCATCGGTGTGGTGGAGGTGGACGCCGCGCAAATCTCGACGTGGGACATCATGAAGGCGGCAGACGTCGCCTGTTATATGGCCAAGGAAAAAGGCCGCAACCGCGTGCACCAGTATTGCCTCGAAGATCAGCTCCAGTCGACCACCCATACGCAGATGGAGTGGGTGGCCCGCGTGAAGGCCGCGCTCGAGCACGACCGCTTCCGCCTCTACGCGCAACAGATCAAGTCGCTCAAGGAGGGCGGTCCCGGCGAAGAAGTGCATGTCGAGTTGCTGCTGCGCATGGTCGACGAATCGGGTGAAGTGATTCCTCCCGCGTACTTCATTGGCGCCGCCGAGCGCTTCAACTTGATGCCGCTCGTCGATCGATGGGTGATCGGCCGTGCTTTCGAAGCCATTGCGGCGGGCCATCTCGCCGCAAACGTCTGGTCGATCAACCTCTCCGGCGCGTCGCTCGGCGACGAGGACTTATTCGCGTACATCGTGCAGCAGCAGCAGCGTTGCGCAATCAGTTTCGAAAGCGTCTGCTTCGAGATCACGGAAACGGCCGTGATCACCAATCTCTCGAAAGCGATTACGCTCATGGAGAGCCTGCGAGCACTCGGCTGCCGATTCGCCCTCGACGATTTCGGCTCGGGCATGTCCTCGTTCACTTACCTCAAGCGCCTGCCCGTGGACTACCTGAAGATCGACGGCAGCTTCGTGCGCGGGATTGCCAGCAGCGACCTCGATCGGACGATCGTCCAGTCCATTCACCAGGTGGCCCATGCCGCCGGCAAGGCGACCATCGCTGAATTTGTGGAAAGCGAGGCGATCATCGGTCGCCTCAGCGGGATTGGCATCGACTACGCGCAAGGGTTTTGTGTCGGGTTGCCCCAGCCGCTTCCCGAAGGCGTCGTCGAGACCGCCGGCGCTTGATCGATAGCGACATCACTGCGCTCGAATTCGATTGTGCTGCGACCCGTGTGCAGCTGCCGTTCCCGATTTGGTGACAGAAGGGGCGACCTGTCTCGTGTGGGTGCCGTAGCTGTCGAAAATTGGCGTAGCGGACCCCAAAAATAAATATTCGAAAGTCGCTTGACGATATCCGGAATGACCCGCATAATTCGCCTCCTTCGCTGATCGCTGCGAACGAAAACGAAGCGATTAAGACGAATTGCTCTTTAAAAATTTACAGCCGATAAGTGTGGGCGCTTGATGCGGTGGCGGCCCGATATGGTTCTTCGGAGCGATGTCGGGAGCAGCAAAAGTATCAAGAGTCTCACACTAAAGTAAGTCAGGTTTTTGAATTTATTCAGAACCTGTCAGCTTTGAGTGAGCGACCGGTCTCGAGAGAGACCGAAAACAGTAACAGGTATTGA